>NZ_JBISHA010000001.1:0-1337 GCF_045064135.1 Pseudoalteromonas sp. Ld19
GAAAAAAAAGAGGGGGAGGAAAAAGGAAAAAAGGGAAAAGGGAGGGAAGGGGGGGGAGGGAGGAGGGAAAGAAAGAAAGAAGAAGAGAGAAGAGGAGAGGAGAAACAGGGAAGGGGGAAAGAAGGGAGAGAAAAAAAGAGGGGAGGGGAGAGAAAGGAAGGAGAAAGAGGGAAAAGGAGAAAGGGAGAGGAGGGAGGAGAAAAGGGAAAGGGAAAGGGGAAAGGAGAGGAAAAGAGGGGAAGGGGAAAAAGAGAAAGGGGGGGAGAAAGGGAGGGAAGGGAAAAGGGGGAAAGAGGGAGGGGGAGGAAAGGGGAAGGAGAGGGAGGGAGGGAAAGAAGGGAAGGAAAAAAAAAGAGAGGAGGGGAAGGGGGGGAAGAAGGAAAGGAAAGAGGAAAAAGGGGAAAGGGGGAAAGAAAGAAGAAGAGGGAAAGAGAAGGAAAAGGGGAAGAGGAGAGGGGGAAAGAAAGGAGAGGGAAGAAAGAAAAAAGGGAAAAGAGAGAAAAAGAAGGAAGGGGAGAGGGGAAAGGAAGAAGGAGAGAGAGGGAAGGGGAGGGGGGGGGAAAAAAAAAAGGGAAAAAAGGAAAAAAAAGAGGAAAGAGAGGGGGGGAGGGGAAAAGAAAAAGAAAAAAGGGGGAAGAAGGAGGGGAGGAGAAGGAGAGGAGAGGGGGGGAAAAGGAGGGGGAAGGAAAAAAGGGGGGAAGGGGAAGGAGGAAGAGAAAAAGGAAGAAAGGGAAAGAAAAGGAAGGGGGGAGGAGGAAGGAAGAAGGAAGAGGAAGGAGAGAAAAAAGAAGGAGAGGAAGGAGGGGGGAGGAGAAAAAGAAGGAAGAAGGGGGAGAGAGGGGGGGAAGAAAGGAAAAGAGGGAGAAGAGAAGAGAGGGGAAGAGGAAGGGGGGGGAAAAGGGAAAGAAGGAAGGAGAAAGGAGGGGGAGGAAGGAAGGGGGGAGGAAAAGAAGAGGAGAAGGAGAGAAGGAGGGGGAGAGGGGAAGAGGAAAGGGGAGGAAGGGGAGGGGAAAGAGGGAAAGAGAGAAAGAAGAGGGGGGAAAGGGGGAGGGAAAGGGGAGAGGAGGGGAAAGAAAGGAGGAGAAAAGAAAAAAAGGGGGGGAGGAAAGAGAAGAAAAAGGGGAGGAGGGGGAAGGGGGGAAAGGGGGGGAAGGGGAGGGGGAAGAAAGAGGGGGGAGGGAAAGAGAAGGAAGGGGGAGAGAGGAAAAAGGAGGGAAGAGAGGGGAGAGAAGGGAAGGGGAGAGAAGGGGGGAAAAAAAGGAGGAGGGGGAAGAAGAAAAGGGGAAAGAGGAAGGAGAGGGAAAGAGAAAAGGAAAAAGGGGAAGGGAGGGAAAAAG
>NZ_JBISHA010000002.1:0-1177 GCF_045064135.1 Pseudoalteromonas sp. Ld19
GAAAAAAGGGGGGGAGAACAGAAGGAGGAAAGAGAGAGAAGGGGGAAGGAGGGAAAAGGAAGGAGAAAGGAAGAGAGAGAGAGGGAAGGGGGGAAAGGAGGGGGGAGAGAAGGGAAGAAAGAAGGAGAGAAAGGGAAAAAGAAAAGGGAGAAGGAGGGGGAAGAGAAAGGAAAAAAAGGGGAGGGGGGAGGGGAGAAAGAGGGGAAGAGAGAGGGGAAGGAAGAAAAAAGGGAGGAAAAGAAAGGGGGAGGGAAAAGAGAAGAGGAGGAAGGAAAGAGAAGGAAAAGAAAGGGGAGGGGGAGAAGGGGGAAGAGGGGGAGAAAAGAAAAGAGGAAAAAGGGAGGAGGAAGAGAAAGGGGAGAGAAGGAAGGGAGGAGGGAGGGGAAGAGGAAAAGAGGGGGGGGGGGGGGGGGAAAGAAGAAGAAGGAAGAAGAGAGGAGAAGGAGGAGAGGGGGAGAGGAGAGGGGGAGAAGAGAAAGGGGAGGAGGGGAAAGAAAAGAGGGAGGAAGGGGGGAAGAAGGGGGGGAAAGGAGGAGAGAAAAAAAGGAGGGAAGAAAAAGAGGAAAGAGGAAGGAGAGGGGAAGGGGAAGAAGGGAGAAGGAGAGAAGAGGAAGGAAAGAGGAGGGAGGAAGGGGAGGAAAAGGAGAAGGGGGAGGAAAGGAAGGGAGAAAAAGGGAAGAGGGAAAGGGAAAGGAGGGGGGGAGAGAGGGGAAAAGAAAGGAGGGGAAGGGAAGGAGAGAGGAGGGAAAGGGAGGGGGGGAGGGGAGGAAGGAGAGGAGAGAAAGGGGGAGGAGGGAAAAGAAAGAGGGGAAAAGGGGGAAGAGAGAAGGGAGAAGAGAGGAAGGGGGAGAAAAGGAAGGAGAAGGAGAGGGCGAAGAAGGAAAGGAGAGCAACGAAGGAGAGGGGGGGAGAGAGGGGAGGGAAGGAAAACAACAGCGAAAAAAAAGAGAGGAGGAAAGAAAGGAAGAAAAGGGAGAAGAGGGAAAGAAGGAAAAAAAAAAAGAAGAGGGGGGAGGGAGGAAGGAAGAAAAAGAAAAGAAAGGAGGGGGGAGAAAGAAGGGAAGGGAGAAAGGGAGAGAGAAGAGGAAAAAGAAAAGGGGGGAAGGGAGGGAGAAAAAGGAGGAGAAAGAAGGAAAGGAGAAAGAAGGGGACCATGATCGGTTGGCCACTGCAGACA
>NZ_JBISHA010000003.1:0-2132 GCF_045064135.1 Pseudoalteromonas sp. Ld19
CTCTTCTTTTTTCCCCTTCTCCCTCTCTCTCTCCCCTCCTCCCCCTCTTCTTCTCCCTTCCTCTCTCTTTTTCTCCCTCCTCTCTCTTCCCCCCTTCTCCCTCTCCCCCTTCCCCTTCCTTCTCCTCTTCCCCCTCTCCCCCTCCTCTTCTCTCCTTTTTCTCCCCTCCTTCCTTCCTTTCTTTTCCTTTCCTCTCTTCCTCCCTCCCTCTTTTTCCCTCCCTCCTCCCCCCTCCTTCTCTCTTCCTCTCCTTCTCTTCTTTTCCCCCTCTATTCTGTCCCCTTTTCCCTTTCTCCTCCCTCCTCTCTTTCCGTTTCCCTTTCTTTTCCTTTCCTGGTCTCTCAACCTTTCTCTTTTTCTTTGCCCTTGTCTTCCCTTCCCCCCTCCTCCTCTTCCTCCTCTCTTTCCCCCCTTCCCTCCCTCCCCTCCCCTCCCCCCCTCCCTCTTTTCCCTTCTTTCTCTCTTTTTCCTCTCTTCCCCTCCCCTCTCTCTCCTTTCCCTTTTTCTCTCCCCTTTTTCTCCTCTCCTCTCTTCCCCTTCTTCCCCCCCTTTCCTCCTCCCCCTCTTTTCCCTTGCTCTCTCTTTTCTCTTCCCCTTTCTCTCCCCTTTCTTTCCTTCCCCCCTTTCTTTCTTCCTTTTTTCTTCTCCCCTCCTTCTTTTTCCTTTTTTCCTCCTTCTCCTTCCCCCCCTCCTTCCCTTTCCCCCTTTCCCTCTCCCTTTCCTCCCCTCTCTCCCTCTCTTCCTCCTTTTTCTCTCCCCTTTCCTCCTTTTCTCCCCTTCTTCTCCCTCCCCCTCTTTCCTCTCTCCTTCTTTTTTTTTCCCCTCTCTTTCTTCTCCTCCCCTCCTTTTTCTTCCTTCTTTCCCCCTTTTCCCCTTTTGTTTTCTTCCCCTTAGTTCTTTCCCCTTCCCTTTTCTTTTTTTCTTGTTTCTCTCTCTTTCTTCTTTCTTTCTCCCTCTTCTCCTTTCCTTTTCTTTCTCTCCTTTCTTTCCCCCTTTCCTTTCCTCTCTTCCCTCTTTTTTCCCTCCCCCTTCCTCCCCCTTCTTCCCTTCTTTCCCCCTTTCTCTCCCTTTTTTCTTCTTCCTCTTCTTTTCCTTTTCCCCTCCCCTTCCCTTTTCCCTCTCTTCTTCCCCCTCCCCCCCCCTCTTCTCTTCTTTCTCCCTCCCCCCCCTTTTCTTCTCTTCTCTCTCCCTTCCTTTCCTCCTTTCTTTCCTTTTTCCTCCTTTTTCTTTCCCCCCCTTCTTTTTCCCTCTCTCCTTCTTTTCTTTCTTCTCTCCCCCCTCCTTCCTTTCTCCCCTTTCTTTCTCCTTTCTCTCCTTTCTTTTTTTTCTCTTCTTCTTCCTCTCCTTCTCCTTTCCTTCCCTTTTCTTCCTCCCTTTCTCCTCCCCCCCTCCCCCTTCTCTCCCCCTCTCTTTTCTCTCTTTCCCCCTTTTCTCTCTTCCCCCTTTCTCTCCCTTTCTCCTTTCTCTTTCTCCCCCCCCTCCTTCTTCCTTCCCCTCTCCCTTTTCTTTCTTCCCCCTTCTCTTTCCTCTCTTTCCTCTCTCTTCTCTTTTTTCCCTTCTTTTCTCCCCTCTTCTCTCCTTTCCTTCCCTCTCCCCTTTCCTCCCTTTTCTTTTTCTCTTTTCTCTCTTTCTCTTCTCCCCCTCTTCCTCTTCCTCCTCCTCTCTCTTTTTCCCTCTCCCCCCCTTCTCCCCCCTTTTCTCCTTTTTCCTTCCTTCTTTCCTTTCTTCCTCTTTTCCTTCCTTTTCTTCTTTTTTCCTCTTCTTTTTTCCTTTTCTCTCTCTTCTCTCTTCTTTTCTCCTCTTTTCTGTTTATTTCTTTCTGTCCTCTCTCCCTTCTTTCTTTCTCCTTCTTTTTTTTTTTTCTCCCCTTCTTCTTCCCTCCCTTTCCCCTTTTTTCTCTTTCCCTTTCTTCTCTTCCCCCTCTTTCCCCTTTTCCCTCTTTCCCTTTCCTTCTTTTTTCTTTCTCTCTTCCCTTCCTTCTTTTTTTCTTTTTCCTTCCCCCCTCTCTTCTCTCTTCTTTTCCCTCCCCCCTCCCTTCCTCTTCCCTCTTCGCCTTCTCTTGCTGCTTCCCTAGCCGCATTTAATGCTAATAAGTTGGTTTGATCTGAAAACTCTTCAACCATCTTCAAAAT
>NZ_JBISHA010000004.1:0-1278 GCF_045064135.1 Pseudoalteromonas sp. Ld19
TTCCTCCTCTTCTTCTTTTCTTCCTTTTCCCTCTCTTCCTTCTCTCTCCCCCTTTCCTTTCTTTCCTTTCTTTTTCTCTCTTTTTTCCCTCTCCCTCTTTCTCCTCTTCTTCTTCTCCCTCCCCCCCCCTCTCTTTCTTCCTCTTCCCTTCCCCTTTCTTTTCCTCCCCTTTTTCCCTTTTCTTTTTCTTCCCTTTTTTCTCTCCTCTCTTCCCCCCCTCCCTTTCCCCTCTTCTCCTCCTTTCCTCCCCCTCTTCCTTCTCCCTCCTCCCCTCCTCCCTCCTCTTCCCCTCCTTTTTTTCTCCCCTCTTCTCCCCCTTCTTTTCTTCTTTTTCTTCCTCCCCTCTCCTTCCCTCTTTCTCTTCTTTTCTCCCTTCCTCCCTTCCTTCCTTCTCCCTCCTTTTCTCTCTTCCTTCTTTTTTCTTTTTTTTTTTTTCTCCCTCCTCTCTTTCCTCCCTTCCTTTTTTCTTCCCTCCCTCCCCCTTTTTTTCTTCTTTTCTTCTTCCTCCTTCTCTTTCTCCTTCTTCCTTTTTTCCTTTTCCGTCCTTTTGTCCGTTTTTTCTTTCCCCTTCCTCGCTCCCTGTCCTTCTCCCTTTTCTTGTCTTTCTTTTTTTCTCTTTTCTCCCTCCCTCTTTCTCTCCTCTCCCTTCTTTTCCTTTCCCTCTTTTTTCCCCCTCTCTCTCTCTTTTTTTCCTCCTCTCTGTCCCCTCTTTTCCCTTCCCCTCTCCTCCCCTCTCTTCCCCCTCCTCTTCTTTCCTCTTTTCCTTCCCTCCTCCTTTTCCCTCCCCTTCCTCCTCCTCTTTCCTCTCCCCCCCCTTTTTTCTCTTTTTTCCCCCCCTCCTTTCTTTCTTTTCCTTTCCCCCTCTTTTCCCCCTTCCCTCTTCCTTTTTTCCCTTAGCTGGCTTTCTTTTTTTTTTCCCTCTTCCCTCCTCTCCTCCCTTCCTTTCTCCCTCTCTCTTTCCCTCCTCCCTTCTCCCCCTTCTTCCTCCCCCCCTCCCCCTTTTTTCCTTCTCCCCTCCTTTTCCCTTTTTCTCCTTCCTTTTCTCCCTTTCCTCTTCCTTCCTTCCCTCTCCTTCCCCCTTCTCTCCTCCCCCCCCTTTTCTTCCTCCCCTTTTCCTTTCTTTTCTCTCCTTCTTTTTTCCTTTTTCCCTTCTCTTTTTCTTCTTCTCTTTCTTTTTTTTTCCTCTTTCCCTTTTCTTCTTTCTTCTCTTCTTCCTTTCCCCCTTCTTTCCCTCTTTTTTTCCCTCTTTTTCCTCCCTCCTCCTCCTTTTTCTGACAG
>NZ_JBISHA010000005.1:0-2158 GCF_045064135.1 Pseudoalteromonas sp. Ld19
ACATCATCACATTGAGATAATGCTTTTTCAACAGCTTGAACTTTAAATTCTTGTGTAAATCGACGTCTCATTTTATCTGCCTCTATTAAAAGTTAGAAGCGACAACTATCCTGACACAGGGGGAAACTACCGACTGAAGCGGTACCATTTATTGAGTGTTTTGCAATATGGTGGCCACATTCATGGCCTAAAATAAAATTTATTATCGAGTCCGAAAAATCGATATGACAACTTTGGTCGTATTCATTTGATAATTCAACACGCTCTCCTCTATAAGAGTTTTTTGGATTGAAACCACAGTCAGCAAAAAAAAGACTCCAATCCTTTTGTAGGTTTTCATCATTGATAAGCTTACTCTTATAGTCATTTATGTTATCAGACAGTTGATATTGGCTACCTTCATTTATGCTGAAACACATACTCTTAGCCAAGAGCTTTGAAAGCCGATTGCTAGTAATTAACATTTGTTGAGTAATATTAATTACACTCGCTTCAGTCATCCATACTGGGATCTGCTCAGCTTGTAAGCCTTCAGAATCAATCAGGCCGATTGAGAACCCACCTCTTAATTTAAACCCAATCTCTTCACAAGCAGTAACTAGAGTTTTAGAATGTACTTCGGAGAATGAGGCAGTCATAAAATCATCAAAACTACTAGTCTCGCCAGTTGCTTGAATTTCAAATAAAGGATGACTTTCTTCAAAACCTTCCGCCTTGAGTAAATTTTTTATTTCTACCGCACTAATTTTATAATCAGCTGATTTATCAGCAAGAAATTCACGTAGAGCACCTATTTTAAATGGGTCATCTTGCTTTGCACCTGGAAAGACTTTATCAAGATGTTCTTGTAATCTTTTTAAAAGTTCATCATCTACTTCTACTGATTTGTGGGTCTTCTCTTGAAGCTGCCCACGATAATCCAAAGCAATTTTTAAGTCTTCATGTATGTCAGTCAAGTCAGTATTTCCTTTGTATAATGTCTAGTCTATTCGATCAACTATGCCTGTTATTTAGACCTACACTACAGTTAATAAGATCCGCAATATAAACTAAGAAAAAGTAGTTTTATTTATGCGTCACTACGGCCTCGACAGCCTCGAAATCAACATTAAATATATTTTTACTTTTCACAGTATTAAAATTTATTTTATTTTTATCATAATAGTTTAAATTTGTTGCTAGGATCACTCAGTAAGGCTATCTAGCTACTTTTAACCTTTATTAATCAACTCATTGGAACTCTTCTTTCTCTCCAGTCTGTGATATATAAGACCTCTTGATTAGAAAGTTTAACGACTTTCTGCTTCTCTAGTTTGGTTTTAGTTTCTTTACCGTACTTTTCTATTTCATCAATTGCTATAAAAGATTGCTTTTCTTGCTTTAGATAAAGGTCGATAAAGTTAGAAACTGCATCATATTCTATATTTTTATAAAGCAAAGAGTCGTGGACTAATATAGGTAATTTTGTTGTTTCAAATATCGCAATATCTAGAAGTAATAAGTTTGAATAGGCAGTGCCTGTCCCTGTGTTATCAATTATCTTGTAATGATAGCTTTTATCATTCAATATTAATTCTGGGCTTTTATGATTTTTACTATATGTAAACGTAACCAAACTTTTAATCTTGTCGTTAATTAAATCTTCAATGAACTTTAATATTTTTTCTTTTTCATTCTTTAAATCAACTTTAATATCTTTTACGGACTCTCTTATATCTACTTCTGTTTCAAAAAAACCATTTTCAGAGATTGTTTCTTTATGTGAATTAGAAAGATCATAAACTCGATCAACGATAATTTCTGGGTTGTCGAATTTTGATATTTTTTGACCAATTCTTTCATCGAGCTTCAAAATTTCATTTGTAATTGAATCGAGATCTTCTTGAAGTTCGCGTTCACTTGTTCTTAATTCTGATTTAAGTATGCGAGTAATATCGCAATGAAACTCTTCAATCTCGACAATCTTTTCTTCATTTACATTAGGGAAAAAACTTTTAAGGCTAGAAAGGTGCTTGCTTTTTATATATTTACCCCCCTGTGTCAGGATAGTTGTCGCTTCTAACTTTTAATAGAGGCAGATAAAATGAGACGTCGATTTACACAAGAATTTAAAGTTCAAGCTGTTGAAAAAGCATTATCTCAATGTGATGATGTTCGC
>NZ_JBISHA010000006.1:0-1283 GCF_045064135.1 Pseudoalteromonas sp. Ld19
GGGCTGACGAATCCCCAAAACGTGACAGGCACAGCAATTTATGATCTTATGTAAATCACCACAACCCACATAAGTCACAACTGCTATGCCTGACACATCAGTTTGCCATAAGTACTTTAAACATGCATTAGCGCCATTCAATAATGCCAGAGTAAAAACATTACTAAGCTGCAGTAATGCATTAATTTCGGGCAATAAACTTACCTTAACTGAAATCGGCAGAAATTTGTCTGGCGCTGTGGATGTAAAACATAAAATAAAACGCGTTGATCGCTTCTTAAAAAATACTCACCTCTACAATGAAAGGGTCGCTATCTATAAAGCATTAGCTCATCCTATTATCGACTCTTTACCAATGCTTGCAATTGCCGTTGACTGGAGCGGTGCCTGTGGTCACGACTATTACTTACTGCGAGCAAGCTTACTTGTGGATGGGCGCTCTATCGTGATTTATAACATGATTGTTGAGCAGAAGAATTTTGATAGCCCAGCAACCAACAGCCTGTTTTTAGATGAACTTTATGAAGTGCTTGGACGACATCCTAGTGTCTATATTGTAACAGACGGCGGCTTTCTTACGCCTTGGTATAGTAAAGTACGCGAACTTGGTTGGCATATGATAGGTCGATTAAGAGGCTCAATGAAGTGTAAACTAGCCATGCAATCACAATGGCATACATTAAAACAACTTAGGGCTGGTGCCAGCGATATACCAAAGGCGTTAGGTCAAGCACGACTAACTCAGTCCAGCCCGACAGCATGCGATGCATTTTTACACGTATATCATGGAAAAAATAAAGGAAGAAAAGGAAAAAGCAGATTTACGAAAGATACAAAAATGTATCAAAACTTAGCGAAAGAGCCATGGTTACTCGCGACATCAGACAATACAATGACGAGTAAGCGAGTAGTTGGTTTATATAGTAAAAGAATGCAAATAGAGCAAAATTTCCGCGATGACAAAAGTTTGAGATATGGTTTTTCGTGGCGTTTTAGTAAAAGCACCGGCATAAATAGAATAGGAATATTATGCTTGATAGCCACAATAGCGAGCACTGCGTTATGGTTTATAGGGTGTGAAGCAGAAAAAAGGAAGTGGCATATAAAATTTCAAGCAAATAGTGTTAAGAATCGCCGAGTTCTTTCATTTTTAACCTTAGCCAAGCAAGTCATAAAGCTATGTAAGAGACGTATTACACAAAGCTATATAGAAAAAAGTTTAAAAAACTTTATTTCTAATTATCAAAAAGAGGCCGCTGGATAAAGTGGGGATCCCTCAGCCC
>NZ_JBISHA010000007.1:0-1637 GCF_045064135.1 Pseudoalteromonas sp. Ld19
CCCCCTGTGTCAGGATAGTTGTCGCTTCTAACTTTTAATAGAGGCAGATAAAATGAGACGTCGATTTACACAAGAATTTAAAGTTCAAGCTGTTGAAAAAGCATTATCTCAATGTGATGATGTTCGCTTAGAAGATGTTGCGCTTGATTTAGGTATCGGTTATTCAACCTTGCAACGATGGATCGCGCTTGCTAAAAACCATGAACTTGAAACTAAAAATAATGGTAGTCACATGACAACAGAAAAACGCCCTCATGACTGGAGCTTAGAAGAAAGGCTTAACGCCATTATTGAATCTGCTAGTTTAGATGAAGCTGCTCTTAACGAATATTGCCGTGCTAAGGGGCTTTACCCACATCATATCAAAAAATGGAAGCACGATTTTGCTAAAGGGCCTTTAACGAAGGCCGTAAAATCAGACAGTAAACAGCTCAAACAAGAAATTAAGCAGCTTCAAAAAGAGCTTAATCGTAAAGACAAAGCGTTAGCAGAAACAGCCGCTTTACTTGTGCTCAAAAAAAAAGCAGATGCGCTTTGGGGCTTCAACGAGGACGATTAACCAACTCAACTGAACGTCATAAATTGATAAAGCTCATTACAGACGCGCAAAAATCAGGGGCAAGACAAGAAAAAGCATGTGAGTTACTGGGTCTAACGGCAAGAACAATTCAACGCTGGATTGAAGCTGATGATATGACAGATAAGCGAACGAGTACGATAAAAAAACCACCTAACAGGCTAACTGAATTAGAGCAACAGCGTATAATTAAGACTGTTAATTCAATAGAATACGGACATTTGCCACCCAGCAAGATAGTGCCTAAACTATTGGATAAAGGTGTATGGATAGCCTCAGAAAGCTCGTTTTATCGCGTTATGAAATCACATAAATTATTAACACACAGAGAAAAAGTTAAACCAAATAAAAAGATAAAAAAGCCAAAAGCACTCAAGGCAACACGTGTAAACGAAATTTATACATGGGATATTACCTATTTGCCAACAGCTATTAAAGGTCAGTTTTTATACTTATATTTAGTGATGGATATTTATAGTCGAAAAATAGTTGGTTGGCAGGTTTATGACACACAGCTAAGTACACTGGCAGCTGATTTAATGGTAGATATTTGCAGACGAGAGCAGGTAAAGCCAGCGCAAGTCACATTGCACTCGGATAATGGCAGTCCAATGAAAGGGGCAACGTTATTAGCGACATTGCAGGAGTTAGGTATTGTTCCTTCATTTAGCCGACCGTCTGTGAGTAATGATAACCCTTATTCTGAATCGCTATTTAAGACGTTAAAGTATCGTCCAGAATACCCTGAGAAAGCCTTTGAAGATATCGCGAGCGCAAGGAAATGGGTTAACGGATTTGTAGATTGGTACAACGATGAGCACTTGCACAGCGGTATTAAATTTGTCACGCCAAACCAGCGCCATTTAGGATTAGATAAAGCGATACTAGCGAAACGTCATCGGGTAAATGAAATGGCGAAATTACAGAATCCAAGTCGTTGGTCAGGAAAGTCTAGAGATTGGACAATGATCAATGAAGTAAATTTGAATCCAGAGAAAAAAGAAGAAGTGCGGGCGGCATAAAATTTAACTTGATGCGACAACTAACTTGAAAAACTCCG
>NZ_JBISHA010000008.1:0-284325 GCF_045064135.1 Pseudoalteromonas sp. Ld19
GTCGTTGGTCAGGAAAGTCTAGAGATTGGACAATGATCAATGAAGTAAATTTGAATCCAGAGAAAAAAGAAGAAGTGCGGGCGGCATAAAATTTAACTTGATGCGACAACTAACTTGAAAAACTCCGATAACGTCCTATGAGGTGGAGGAGGTTTTAGCCGTTAGTTAGGCATTTTTTTATTATTTCAAAGTACCTTAACAGTATCTTCTATCCACCTCAATTTTCTCGAGTAAATAAATCTGTTTGGTATTAGGTAGACACTTGCTTATTAATCAAAACCCAAATTTAGTGCTTAGTTACGACTTTGAGTTACTTTTTTATCTAAGTTTTATGGATTTAGGTAATTGAAAATTTCACTCTCTTTTTAATCAAAATGGTGTGAGGGGTTTACAGCTGAGGTCAAAGGTTAAAGGAACAAGGTCAAAGATTTTTAGTTACGGTAAGTTGGGTAGAGTGTAACGAAACCCAACAAAGAAAGGCGGCTTTGCTCAATAGCAATGCGCTAAAGGCTCAACAGGTAATAAGTGAATCGTTTAATACTAAACATGGCTTGGAATTAGAGTCGTATTAAAAGAGTAGCATCCATGCCACTGCAAGTGCGATATTAATAAAAATTAAGAGCTTGGTTGCGAAGGTTGATACTTATTAACGAGAATGTGCTGCAAACTTTTAAGTGCCCGCTTTATCGCTTGCAGCATACTTCTTCCTTTTGTATTTACATTAATACTGGGTAGCCCAGGCAAAAGAATATTAATTTTGCATTGCTGCAAAGTGCCGTGGCGCTCACTCGAAAGATCATTTATTTGAATCTCTACTTTACGAATATTTAAAGCATGTTTTGCCAATTGGCTTTTTATCAACTTCAAAAGCGACATCTTTTCACTTGCGTTAATTATCTTATTTTTAACTGTAAGTTTTAGCTTCATGCAATTACACCTTTTAATAGTAACTATGTTGCAGGCATGACTGTAATCTACTAACTTAGTGGCAAAGGAAAAAGCTGATTATTTCTTACTTTAAAACAGGTATTTTCGAATGATTACCAACATTAACTACAATCACTTATATTATTTTTGGCAGGTAAGTAAGCACTGCAGTATTGCAGCGGCGAGTAAAATACTTAATTTAACGCCGCAAACGGTGAGCTCACAAATTACTAACCTAGAACAACGATTAGGAAAACCGCTATTTGTTCGCCAAGGCCGAGGCCTACAGTTAACGGAGTTTGGCCATGTAACTCAGCAGTACACCAATGATATGTTTGCCATAGCTCACGAATGGCTAGAAACTACGCAAGGCGATACCACGCAATACTCACGAACGTTAAAGGTGGGTATTTCAGATGTGTTGCCTAAATCACTGGTGTCGAAGTGGCTAGCGCCTTTAATTAATAACGACCGTATTACCAACTTACATTGTGTTGACGGCCAACAAGATGAACTGCTGGCGCAAATGGCGATTCATAAGCTCGACTTAGTGTTAGCTGATAAACCACTCGATACCACCTTGCCATTTAAGGCGTTTTGTCATGAAATAGGCAAAAGCCAAATCGCTCTTTTTGGTAACGAAACATGGCATTCGCAGTTACATAAGCAGTTTCTGCAGTCTTTAAACAACAAGCCTTTAGTGCTCCCCGCAAAAGAAAGCCCCGTCGCGCGTGCTATTTATTATTGGCTGCAAGAGCAAGATATTGAAATGACAATAGCTGGCCATGTTGACGACAGCGCATTAATGAAGTCGTTAGGTGAACAAGGGTTTGGGATATTCCCTGCGCCTATTTTGGTAAGAGCCGAAGTAGAGCGCCATTACGGCGTTAATTACATTGGTACAATTGATAATGTTTATCAGCATTATTATGCCTTTACACCCGACAGGCTCATTAAAGACAGTATTTATGATGAATTTATAAAGCATGCGCAAATGACGTAGATTTTAGTTAATCGCTTTAAGATTGACGGGCGTCGGGGTGCGGGTTACGGATCTAAAACCTTACAGTTCAAATAAATATATTAAAAATATCAACAAAGCGATAAAGAATACCGGAGTGAGCAAATAAAATATGATATTGGCTACTATTTTATTGTTATCTCTAAACTTTAATACTTTTTGGCGTGCGGCAATTAAGGCTGGGAATGTAATAAACCCTTGGATACCGATAGCTAAAGTAATAGTAAGTTGCATGATAATAATTTGCCAGTATTGCTCAGGGTCATCAATTAACGATGCTTGTTGATAGTCGCTGCCCGTCGTTCCAAGCTGATGAGCAGTTCCTGTAATTAACCCTATGATAGGTGATATCAAAAAGAACAAAGCAACACTTAAGATTGTTTTATCAACTTTATCCCTTAATTTAACTATTTTCATAGCATCCTTGCCTTAAAATTTTTTATTTCAAAATATATTCGCAAGCAAGCCTGCGAACTTTAACCTTATCGAGTAAACATATTGATTGCCATTACAATTAGCAATCCGGCAAATATTTTTTTAATGGTTGAGACCGGTAAATAATGGGTAGCTTTAGCGCCTAGTGGTGCGGTAAACCATGAGGTGCATACAATACCCAATAAAGCGGGCAAATACACAAAGCCCGCAAATCCTTCTTTTAGGCTAAATAGTTGGGTGCCTGAGCTGATATAACCCATTGAACCAAACAACGCTATCACAATGCCTGAGGCCGATGCGCAGCCTATGGCTTTTTTCATATCAACAGAAAAAAACGTCAGTAACGGCACTAATACTGCCCCGCCGCCAATACCTATCATGGCAGACAAGCCACCGGTTATGGTCGTATAAACACTGAGTAGCCCTTTGCTTGGCAACGGGCGCGCTATTGCTGAATCACTTTTACCTGAAAAAATCATTTTTAGTGCAATTAGCACCACACTTACTGCAAATACCAAACGCACTACATGCTCAGGTAACAGCGCAGCCATAAAGCCACTAATAAGCGCACCAAAGGCAACGCCTGCCATAACCCAAGGTGCAATATCCCAGGGTACATTGCCATTTTTATGATGCGCAATAGCCGACGAGGTCGAGGTAAATAAAATAGAGGCCAGCGAGGTCGCAATGGCAACCACCACTACTTGTTCAGGTGGCAAAGCATTAAAGTGCAGTAATATCATGCTGAGTATGGGTACAATAACCAGCCCGCCCCCTACTCCTAATAAGCCTGCTAAAAAACCAACACCGCTACCTAATATGGCGCAGTATATAATTAACACTATTAAATCACTCATTCCTTTTGTCTCTTCTTATGTTGTGGAAAGTTCTGCGACGGCGAGCTGCTTAATAAAGTGCTTAAGCTCACCCAAGTTTATTCGAGTATATCAACAACCGTTTATGCAAATTGGACTTTAAGTACTTATGAGCATTGAATAATACTCACGTTTTGTATGAATAAATCACAACAACCGTAAAGGCATCTAGAAATCTAGACTTCTAAATTGGGTTTTGTCTGAGTGGGAGCGTCTACTAGCCTAATTTATCCATTCAACTTTGTTAAAGAATGAATCTGGCTCATGTTTTACCTGAAATAATACCGTTTTTCTTCATGCCACATAGCGCGTATAAATTTATTAACTCTGCAAAGCACCATTACAGTTATCCCGTTAGTTTGGTTTTAACAGCAAGTAATGTGTCATTGATAAAAGCAGTAACAACTCAAATTGAAAGGATACGGCTATGAGCACTGATCTTACATTTACTATTAAAAGCACTAACTTGGATGAAAACTACCATCCATCAAATAACACACGTATTACGACCAATTTCGCTAATTTAGCAAGGGGTGAAAGCCGCCAACAAAACCTGCGTAATACCCTAAAAATGATCAACAATCGTTTTAATGCACTGGCCAGTTGGGATAACCCACAAGGGGATCGTTACGAGGTTGAGCTCAAGATCATTTCGGTTGATTTAGACATTGCAGGCAGTGGCCAGGCATTTCCGTCAATTGAGGTATTAAAAACCAATATTATTGACCGTCAAACCAACGAGCGAATTGAGGGCATGGTGGGTAATAACTTTTCATCGTATGTACGCGACTACGACTTTAGCGTGTTACTACTTGAGCATAACAAAAGCAAACCGCAATTTAGCATTCCCGATAACTTTGGTGACTTACACGGCAAGTTGTTTAAATGCTTTGTAAACTCAAATACCTATAAACAGCACTTTAAAAAGCCACCGGTTATTTGTTTAAGCGTGTCTGATAACAAAACCTATCAGCAAACCGAAAACTTACACCCCATTTTAGGCGTAGAGTATCAGCCTAATGCGTCGTCGTTAACAGAGCAATATTTTAAAAAAATGGGCTTACAAGTGCGCTACTTTATGCCACCAAACAGCGTTGCACCATTAGCGTTTTACTTTTTTGGTGACCTACTTAACGACTACAGCAACCTTGAACTAATTAGCACTATTAGCACCATGGAAACGTTTCAAAAAATTTATCGTCCAGAAATTTATAACGCCAACGCCGCCGCAGGTAGCCGTTATAAACCGAATTTAAAAAATGACGACCATTCGTTAACGCAAATTGTGTATGACCGCGCAGAACGAGGTCAATTAGCGGTTGAGCAAGGCAAATTTACTGAGCAGCACTTTATTAAGCCTTATCAGTCAGTGCTGCAGCAGTTCTCGGCAAGTATCGCTTAATCACACAACAAAATTAAAGGCAGCATTTATTATGAAAAAACTATTACTCACATCATCAGCAGGCAGCTTGCCAAAACCGTCATGGCTTGCTGAGCCCGAAACCTTATGGTCACCGTGGAAATTACAAGGCAGTGAGCTGGTAGATGGCAAACACGACGCCCTGCGTATTTCCCTACACGAGCAACAAACCGCAGGCGTAGATATAGTCAGCGACGGCGAACAAACCCGCCAACACTTTGTAACCACCTTTATTGAACATTTAAATGGCGTTGATTTTGAAAACCGTAAAACAGTTAAAATTCGCGACCGTTACGACGCCAGCGTACCCACAGTGGTTGGCCCTGTGTCTCGCACTAAATCGGTATTTGTTGAAGACGCCAAGTTTTTACGCCAGCAAACCAGCCAACCAATTAAATGGGCATTACCAGGGCCCATGACCATGATCGACACCCTGTATGACAATCATTATAAAAGCCGTGAAAAACTAGCATGGGAATTTGCTAAAATACTCAACCAAGAAGCCAAAGAGCTAGAAGCCGCAGGGGTCGACATAATTCAATTTGATGAACCCGCTTTTAACGTGTTTTTTGACGAGGTAAACGACTGGGGCATAGCCTGCCTAGAGCGAGCCATAGAAGGGTTAAAATGCGAAACTGCCGTGCATATTTGCTACGGCTACGGCATTAAAGCCAACACCGATTGGAAGAAAACCCTCGGCACCGAGTGGCGACAATACGAAGAAGTATTCCCTAAGCTGCAAAAATCGAATATTGATATTATTTCGCTCGAATGCCAAAACTCACATGTACCCATAGAGCTACTAGAACTGGTACGCGGTAAAAAAATAATGGTAGGCGCAATCGATGTAGCCACCAATACCATAGAAACCCCTGAAGAGGTGGCAAAAACCCTACGCGAAGCGCTTAAATATGTAGATGCCGACAAACTATACCCCTGCACCAACTGCGGCATGGCCCCCCTGCCGCGCGACATCGCAAACGGCAAACTCAACGCTCTTAGCAAAGGCGCAGAGCTAGTTCGTAACGAACTGTTAGCAGCGAATGTCGCTTAACTTTAATTACAGCTGCTGCAAAAAAGCCACACCTAAACATAAGTTAAAGTGTGGCTTTTTTAATCAAAATGTCATGGGGGTTTACAGTTAAATTATAAGGTTAAAGGCAAAAGGTGTTAGGTTAAAGGTTTTAAGTTAGTTGAAGGTAATCCTCCCTAAAAATAATAGATGCCAAATGTAGAATTTTCTCTTATTGTAAACACAGGAGAAAATTATGAAAAAAGCACATTTTACAGACAGTCAGATCCTTGCCATTTTAAAACAAGCAGAGGTTATGGACTTATAATAATGAACGCCCTAACATGGGCATAGGTGGGATAACACCCATACAAAAACTGGAAAAGTTAAACAACGGAAATTCTACAGATAGCCTCCATTAAAAATGGGGGGATTACCGAATATTGGTTGGGTAGAGTGCAACAAACCTAGTCAAAATAATTAAACCTAACTTAACCGCTTGGTATTATTGATTTGAAAGTACCACATTTACAGAGAACGGCAACGCCCCGCTCAGGGGCAATAACACGTGGGCTAATAAAGTTTGGAGCGAAGCGACTGATATTGTCCCAGGGAGCTTGCGACCGACTACAGCGGTTTGTTATAGCCCATTTTTTAATAGAGCTTTGATCTCTTTTGGGGTAAAAGGTTTTTCTCTTGTATGAGCAACCCTATGACATGTTGGACATAAACAAACTAAGTCTTTCAAAGTTACTATACCCTCACCTTTAATGTGAAGAGGTGTTTTATGATGACACTCGATTACGAATTTTTTTCCAACTTTTAATATGAAACCACAAGCTTGGCATGTATGTTTATCCCTTATTTTGCATTGCTCTATAATTTTTTTATTGCGAGACAACGACGCCCATTTTTTATCGATTCTATAGCCTTCAAAGGCTTCACTGTCATCAAAGTTGTAATCTGGTTTAAGCGACTTCCTCTTCCGTTTTTTATGACTAAGTGAACAATCCGGGTTTCGTGATAAATGTTCAAAATGAGCGGATTCGCCACCATGCGGGTTAACCGGCTCCTGGCATTCAATACAACCGAAAGACCAGTGATTTTGCGTGGCTTTAATCTTTAAAGCTTTCGCGACGGTGATTTTTTCACCTTCGAATAAGCATAAAATTGCAGTTGGCATTAATCAATTCCTTGTGTCCTTTGAATTGGCTTGTTAGCACTATTTAAAACGGTTCCTCAACAATCTCTTCGAGGTGCTCTTGCGTATATTCATTGTTATAAGGCTTATCACCAGCAACCTGTTTTAAGAAATTCACAATGCTTTTTTCCTCATCACTAATATCTAGAGTTTGGGCAAACTCATATGCTGACAAAGGTTTTCCCTTATCGGGATCGTGAGAATAATCATGACTATGCTCAAAATTTCTGACTGACACATAGCGCTTAACAGATGATCCATTTGATTTTGCTGCTTCCATAGCATCCCAAATCTTAGCATTTAATGTCCAAGCACTATTAGCTTTGGGATCTCCATCTTTTTTCAACCTCCGCTGTCCTTCGGTGTAAAGATACCTTTCATCAGAATCATGTATTACGTGTTGGTTTATTTTAAAATGGCTTAATACTTCTATGAAAAATGGAATGTTATTCTTTGTCCCTGTGTTTAGTACAAATAAATCACTATTTGGGTAATGCTCATATATTAATCCACGCAAAACTATTGCTTCTGTATCACCTTCAACCAAAATCACTTCATCAGAAAAAAATGTTTCACAGATGTGAGGGTTAAAACGATTAAGCATTAGAACTCGATCTTTCGTTTCCTCATCTTTTGAGAAAACATTATCGCCTGCTTGATAAATAATTGTTTCGCCATTCTCTTTCTTCACAAACCGAGCTAAAGAGGTATGCTCTCTGCTCATATCAATTAATTGAGGGTCATGAGACACACAAATTATTTGATAATCATCTTGTTCTGCTATTTGGTATAGAGTATTCCTGAACTTCCTTTTATTACTTGGATGCAAGTACAACTCTGGCTCTTCAAACAAAATAATGTGTTTTTCACCATCTTTGGTATCTTTAAACAAAGACAATATATTAATTATTGCCTGTCTAATTAACCCATGACCATGCAGATCAAATTTACGATCTATTTTAGAAACGTTTTCATCGCCACCTAATAGCTCTTCAGCGGCTTCAACAGCTTCGGCAAGTTTAATTTCTTCATCTTTCTTATCGCCGATAGTGACACTGAAATCTTTTTCAAAAGCCTTGCTTAAATCAGCTTCCTTATAAGGCGTTGATTGTATATTTAACTGAAGCTCGGGAAATGTTTCACTAAAGTAACGATTAGCTTTCTGGCTTATTTCTCCAAGATAACCTTCATTCTCAACCTTTTCTTGCAACGACTTGATAGCCGTAAGAGCACTACTATATTCAGCTTGATGATTATCTTTTAATTTTTTCAGTAACTTATTTTTTATTTCTTTTTCTAACCAATCAGTTAATGATTTGACACTCGGCATAGCCTCAATAAAAATGATATTCGGCGTAGCGTTTGTCAGAATAGGTTCTAATCCTCCAAACCCACCGGCAACAAAATCACTTTCCTCAATGCTATAAGTCATTTTAGTTGCAGCTTTATCAACTTCGCTCCACACTTTTCTAAACTTGACTAAACCATTAGCATCCACCCATTTATCCAAACCCTTTTCATTGAAATTATCAATATCACTATCTTCTTTAAGAAAAGTAGCTTCTATTACGATTCCCTTGGTTGTACCTTGTTCATAAAAATCTGTAATCAAGGCTTTTTGAGAAGGTGATGTAAAGTACTTGTAGGCATGTAAGACGCTAGATTTCCCAATATTATTTTTTCCGAAAAGAAAAACAATATTATTATCTTTGAATTCAATTACATTCCCTTCGCCATTAATGGCGCGAAAGTTATTCATTTTTAGAGATACAAGCTTCATTCATTATCCTTATGCCAGAAATTGACGAAAAATTTGAGAGAGTGCTAACGCTGTTTTAAGCGGCAAATTGCAGTTGGCTAAAATAAGTGAGGCACGAACAAAAAGCCAACTGTAATTTGTCCGACTTGAAAACCCTTGTTAGAGGCGACTCACTCCAAACATAACAACCAGAATTGTTGCAAAAATAGCCCCATGAAATAATAAAAGAGTTCTAGATAGACATGCAGCTGACATACAAGCTCTTTTACTTGTAAAATTATGCGGTTTTATCTCAAACTTTGAAATTAAACCTTGGCTAGCTTGGTTGTACATTTCTACGAACCTACGCTCCATACCAAGAAAGTATCCATCTAGTAGCCAAAACATAATAGAAGGGAAGTAAGCAACTAGAACAAATGCAGGATTTGTATCTTTAGCTGCTAGTGCAAAAATAGCAGATACTAAAGTCACCCCCCAACCTTTAATTAAAAATGAGGTTGTAGCAAGCCTCCCAATATTGGTTTGAATTAAGGTTAAATGAATTTCATTAACTTCTTGGAGATCTGCCATTTAACCAGTCCTTTATGTTACAAAAACCAGATTTAACATCGTTAACCCATATTGTTGAGCCAGCAACATCAATATAAGGATATAGCCCTAAATATTCCTGTCCTTTAAATGATTCTTCATCTGTCGTAGATATTGGTAATATTGCAATCTTTCCATTCATACCGTCAAAGTAACCACATTCCCAAGGCATCCATTTACTTGTAGATGAATTTGAGGATGTAGCAAACAATAAAGATTCGCATTGCTTCATTCTTGTTCTTAGAGTTTCGGCTGTTTCTTCATTCACGGAGTCTCGTTCTAGCTGACTATCATCGATCCAATCAATATAAACGGATAAACCATTCTCTTCTAAATAACCTTTCAGACCTAAAACAATATTTTGATCTAAGTAACTATGAGATAAAAATATATCAAACTTTTCACTACTGTAACTTTCACCACTATAACTTTCATTACTTGCTAAACTTTTAGCTTTGTATGTTCTAAGGTCTGACTCTTTCAATAATGCCATTACAACTCCTTGATGATAACTCTAAACTGGCACCGGTGACCCGAAGCCTCTAACAATTTAATAGTGCGCTCATCGCGCATATTTCTGCCGACGCCACGCTCATTTTTCTACTTTATATAGTTTTAGCAAATAACCTAAGGTATTACTATCATTAAGTTTTCTAAAAATTTAAAGTAAAGTTAAATAGAACAAGATGTGCTCTTTGCTCATTTTTAAAAATATGTGAGCAAAGAGCTGTTTGATGAATTGATTAGCTATTATATTTATCCAATCTCAATGATCGTTTTTTGTACACACCTGACTGCTCACAAGCCTACCCCGAAAAGATAGGCTAATAAACTCTACTTTTAGCTATTACTTAGTTAGATTTCTAAATTGCATTTATAAACTCAAAAATCTTCCGCCTACTCTAAAACAAAGCGAGTATTCTGTATTAGAAAGCGATACTGATTAATTACTTGAGCAAATACCATCTCGCCATGCGGTATTTTTAACCAAACCGTAACGGGGGTTTACAGTATTCAACTGAATGCAAAGCTGTTCGTTAGCAAAAGGTTACTATTGCCATTGCTTTGTGTAAAAGCATTGCGGTTAAGGATTATTTTTTGGTTTTTTAATTTATATTCAATGTGGTCGCTATATTGTTTTGAAGTGCTATTCTGATATATCAATTTGTAATTAATGCCGTTTTAATTAAGGATACTAGTCGTTGTTTTTTATTAAACCTAAGTTTATTTACAGCTCTTGTTCTATTTACAAACCTAAAATATCGTTTTCATTATTTTTTGTGCTGCTGTGTTTGCCATTTTTTGCAAATGCTCAATTTGTCATTGGCATAGTAGGAAAAACTAAAAACGATAGCTTTTATATTCAGGCGTACAAAGGGTGTACCGAGTTTGCAAAGTCAAAGCCTGACGTTACCTGTAAATATGATGGGCCTGATGATTATCAAGATATTCGAACCCAAGCTTTAATTATTAATGACATGATGAAAAGTGGGATTGATGGTTTATTAGTTTCAATATCAGATTCTGATTATTTGGTAGGAAAAGACCAAAGGGGTCAAAAAGACCAAAGGGGTCAAATCTAAAAGACCAAAGGGGTCAAAAGACCAAAGACCAAAGGGGTCAAGACCAAAGGACCAAAGGGGTCAGACCAAAGGGGTCAGACCAAAGGGGTCAGACCAAAGGGGTCAGACCAAAGGGGTCAGACCAAAGGGGTCGGTCAGACCAAAGCAGACCAAAGGGGTCAGACCAAAGCAGACCAAAGGACCAAAGGGGTCGGACCAAAGCAGACCAAAGGACCAAAGGACCAAAGGGGTCGGACCAAAGGGGTCAAATCTTGACTTCAGACATCAAATTTATTGACTGACCCGTTATCCTTATTTTGCCTATTAGATAAAGTCTAAAGCAATAAGATAAACCAGTAACCCCCTACTTCTAGCTATTACTTAATTAGATCTATTATTTATATATAGCCTTTCTGTGACCAACTTTTACCACTAATATGATCATTTCAGGGTCGTGTATCTCATAAATTATACGGTAATCAGCTACCCTTACCCTATACTCATTGAGCCTGCCTTTTAGTTTTTTAACACCAATAGGCATAGGGTTTGAAGCTTAACTCTTTAACAGCTTTTATTATTTTTTACTGATAAGGAGGAGATACTTTTTTTAATTCTTTTGTGCTTTATTTGCTATCTTTACTGTGAATGCCATTTGAAATTCCTTCTTTAAGTAAAAATTCGTCAAAATCCATGACGTTTTCATTATTAGTTATTTGTACTTTTGCATTAACAGCATCAGTAACATCCTGCATTTCTTCACTATTATTTGTATAATCAATATCGTGTTCATAATTAATAGGTATTATAAATCCTCATCCTTTAAGAAATCATCAAGAGTTTGAGCAGAATCCAACTCATTTTTACTATCAAAGTTATTTAAAAACTCTAAGTCTTCCTTATCTTCATCTTCTTCTACTTTTTTTAGAAAATAAGAATATGCTTTAGGAGTAATAACAACTTCTTTTAATTCTCCTTTTTCACCTAAGATACCTATATCTTCATATATAGGATTTTCTTCCGTTATTAATTTCACAACTTCATTAGGAAGTACATTCAATTGTATTTTTCTCATAGACAACTCCATGGTTAGAAGATTTATGCGACACGCAGTTTGTGTTGCATAATCGCTTATTGGACTGAGTCGCTTCCTGCTCGGTGTGTCAGAGTTGGTTATGCTATGGACTTTCATATAAAAGAAAGGCTTTTTAGAGGTTCTAGCTAAGTCCGCTAATTTAATAAGCTTACCTGCATTGCTCAGCGTTTATTATGTCCTTATTAAACCTAATTAATGTTTAACCGTTAAGCAAGGATGTTATTTGCTCGCACAGCAGCTATTAGCCTAAGTAATTAAGTGGGTTAAATTATTGATTTTATGAAAAAGCTAGGCGCTAACTCGTTCGGACTATTTCATTCGTCGCAATATCTGAGGTTATCACTCCGACACAAAGTGAAAAGGGTCTACAAAGGAGTCCAATCTTGACTTCAGATATCAATGTGCCGTTTTAGGAGTGTACCGAGCATGTGCTTAATTATGCCTGTTTGTTGCACTATACCCCCAAAACTTGGCAATATCTATTGAGAGTCGATATTGTTACGAGAGCACTATCATGCTGTTTGAAAGTCATAGTCGAATACACAATAAAGATACAGAGTATATACCCTATACCTTTGAGCGTTTATTCCCATCTTTTTAAGTCGTACTTACCCGCATCGTTCTCGTCTGCATATAAATTCTCTTCATATTCAAAGGTTAACGGGTCGGCATCGACAACCTTATACACTTCCCAATAAACATGCTTTGCATCTTTTGAGAAACGATCGGCTATTACTGTGAAAGTGTTTGGATCTGCACCCTCAACTACGGCATTATAATAAAAAATTTGAGAGCCTATACGGACAAACGTTTTTCCATCATCAAGAATAACCACATCTTCAGGTTTAACACCGAGCAGCTTATTATTTCTGCTATACACTTCGTTATTGTAAGCATAAAAATTATTTGTAATGTCTTTAACATCATCAGTAGGGACCAAAATCACCCGCGTTGGGCTTAAGTGAAGAGAGTTCCATTTCCACATCTTCTCAAGCTCGCTGGCATCAGATCGACTCACTTCTTCCACCGTTCTATTGTCAACAATATAACCTCTGTAATAAACATGCTTAATATCTTTGGCAACAGAATCATTTAATACTTTAAATGTAGATGGATCACTTTCTGGTATGGGTGTATTAAAGTAGTACGCTTGGTTTTTATCTTTTCTGTAGTAAGGCGTAATCACCGTAAAGCCATCGGCTACCATGCCTTCAACAATCTCACCATGTGAATAAACATGCTGTCCGTCTACGGCATACTCATCATTTATAATTTTAAAACGACTGGCTTCGTTACTAATTATTTTTCCCTGATAAATTACCTGCTCACCATGACGAAGATAACGCTCGTTCGCATTTTTAATCGCTTCTGGCATTGTTTTACGTGGAAATTTAACATCGATGTAGTAATATAAATATTCTTTATCCATGGCGTATGAGCCAAGCAAATAAGAAAACGAAGCGGCGTCTGCATCTTCTATCACTTGCCCATAACAAAAAACTTTGCCACCACTAATAAGATAGCCAGATTCATATTTACTCGTATTAATACCCGATGTTACCAACTGAATTGAGCTAGGATCTGCACCCTCAACTCGTCTTCCGTCGTAATAAACACTATTATTATCTTTAGCGTAAGACTGACTAATCACACTGAATGTATCAGGGTCAGCTCCTTCTATTGGGGAGCCTCCAATTTGGAAAAAATTGCCATCTAAAACATAAACAACTTTACCGTCTCGTAGGTAATATTGATTGCTAATTTTACTATCAAAAGCAGTCGCGTTATGTGTGCTAGGGCTATTAACATATAAGCCAATAATAAGAGCAATTAAGGCACCAACAAGGGGGATGGCTAAAAATATAATTCCAATCCATATGAGTATTTTCATTTATCTTTCCATAGCTATTAAATATATCAGCGGATAAAGTAACATATTTATAGCGCCATGTTTAACGGGCTGCTAATGATTACCATAAGATGAAGAGGGTGTTCAGAATTCTGTGCCACTGTAATAGCAGGCAAAAAAGATCATTTCGAAAGAATGAATAACCTCTAATTGCTTAGTGTGAATTTACATGAGATTACTTTATATTTTTATCATTTCTTTTTGTTATTACATCCCAGCCTATAATAAGAATAATAAGTTGAAAAAATAGTGCTGTATAAAGAAAAACCCTTCCTGCTGCATAAATATCATGATTATGCAATGATGCTAAAGCAACTAGTAATGATAAGGGGAGGTATATAACTTCCTGTTGTAATATAAATTTAAATTTATCTTTATTCGTCAATTTTAATCTCGTTATGAATTTTTAATATTTTATAGAAAAGTTAGCTGAAACTGAGTCTTATTTTATATTTAATAGCCATGACTTATGTAAACCGAATAACTTTTTTATATACATTACCCCGAAGCAAAGGGGATAATCGCCGAAATGAGTTAGCCAAGTCTAGGGCCAAATCTTGACTTCAGACATAAATGCTTTGGCTGACCAATTACCAATATTTTGCTTATCAGTAAAATCCAGACTCCCTGCTTTTTTAGCTATTACTTAGTTTGACTTGCAACTAGCATTTATTAATTCAACAACCTTCCTATCCATCAAAAACAAAGCGTGCATCTCGGAGTTAAAAGCGCTGCTGATTTGTTACTTGATCGAAAAACCAATTTACCATGCGTTATTTTTAACCAAACCGTAAAAGCGGTTTTTAGTTAAATTACAAAGTTGAAAGTGCTAGAAAAAGGCTTTAGGTTGGTTGAGTGTTATTTGGGATAATGAAACCCCAGCACTATTAGTTAAGTTTAATTGAGCCGCTTGGTATTATCGATTGAAAGGGAACTACCAAGAGGGAGTCGATGCAACATAATCTCTCGTTATATTTCATACGTTGCATCAATATCGATATTACAACCTAGTTCATAAGCCCCATTTTCATGGTACTTTTTCATAAGATGCATATCCATTACTTGTTGAATTTTCACAGGTCGAAGTTCAAGCTTTGGAGCATGTCCTCCAATGTTTGTATTCCAAGCATAAATAAGCCCCGTTTTGTTACTGCGCTTCAAACTAAACGAACTCATTCCACATTCAAGGGCTAATTCTACGAAAGGTGAATAGTCTAGTTGATATTCAGGCATATCGAGTAAGTTTTGATAACTCCCGTACCGACTCTTAGTATAGTCTCCTTTGAATGATTCATATGCTGGCTGAGACTCATCAAACAACAAAACTAGTTCATCATGGTTTGAAAAAATAAAACGATTTTCTTTCATAAGTAAATTTCACCTAGAATTCATAGAGAAATATAATGCCCCAATAATGGGCTAAAAGCAGCTGGCTGATATAAGCAACGAGAGGGTAATAATCTAGTGTTTTTACCCTCATTATATGCATTAAAGCTGATCAAAATAGTCGCCAGCTCTTTGTCTGAAAAATACATTGCAATACTTTAACTCAACTTGTAATGGATCTTTTTTTAAGACCTTAACATATGGATTCAGCTCCAATGTAACTGTAATAGTTTTGGACAGCAATAGCTCATTGTATAGGGCTCGTTTACGTTTTTCGGAGCCCGAGTGCGGCATACGAATTATGATATCCTTTTTGCAACTTGGAGCGGCGATTGGAAAGCGTTCCTTAGGAACAAATACTTCAAATTGACCACCTTTAGAAAATCCATATTCAGAGTTTACAGAATAATTGCCTGAAGTAAGTTCGTATTTCATGTGATAATAATCGGAATACTTTCCGGTATTAACTTTGATCTCTTGAGCATTAAGTTGAAATGAGATTAATAACACCAAGCTATTTAATAGGTACTTCATACTATCCTTATACACGTGGCAGTTTACAAAGCATCATTTTGGTGGTTTATAACGCAGCAAAATGGCGGTTAATATTGCCACTGGTTAAATTAGAAGCCAACTCATCACAACATAACTAAAAAGAGTTAGCCAAGCCATTATATGATTTAGGGTTACGATAATGAACAGATATTTTATGGGAAGTTTCTTATTTTTAGTTGCTGTTTTATTGGCCGTGGGGACGGAAGTTTACTTAACCCTCACATTTAGTGAGTTTATTTTAGCCGGTAAAGGTATTGGCGTTTATGGAGTATTATTAATTTTGTTGTGATGATAGTTAGTTTCTTTTTATGGCTACTGTCTTACCGTATTAGTAAAAGCCGAGCTCAAGCTGCTATATTTTGGCTTTTAGCATTAGCCCTCACTCCTGTCGTTATATTTCAGCCTACATGGTGGTCTGCTTCACTTATTAATTAGCTCTCAAATTTAGCTCGTAATACATAGGTTGTTTAGAGAAGTGCAATATCACACTCTCAACTGCGGTATTTTCAACCAAACCGTAATGGGGGTTTACAAAATTACAGTGTAATTATTGCAGGCTCTTTATATAAAAGCATACCACCTCTAAAATTCTAAACAGCTTGTATATTTTTTATGCCACAATCAGCATAGTTAAACTCACTTTAAGTTAGCCGCTCGCTTAGTCACTTTGTTAAGCCAAGCTTGTCTGTTGTCACTTTTAGAGTTAATAACCGGAGCAAAGTATGTTGAACACGTATTTTTAATTCCAGAGAAGTTTAAAATACAGTGCTTTAACTGTTTATGTATGGTATTACCTTGGATATATTTATACCAAAATACAGGAGTATCAAGGGTAAAAATGAGTTCAGAAGTGCGCCCTTTTAATAGCTTTTCAGGAATTGATTTACCCTTTACATATTTAAATGCAAACCCAGGTAAGAACGTTCTATCAATAACACCTTTGAATTTTGCTGGCATTGCTCCCCACCAAACAGGGCTTACAATAACTAGATGATCTGCCCATCGGATTTTATTTTGCAAGTCGACTAAATCAGCTTCTAAGTTAGTGACTCGATCATACCCTTCGTCTAAACTTATTTTGAAATTTAGCTCACTTATATTGATTTTCTCAACGTTATGTTTATTTTTAGCTGCTAATGCGTATTGTTCTGCTAAAGACCTACACAAACTTGTCGACTTAGGGTTTGCATTGATAATTAAAATTTTTTTCATAAACTTATATATCCTTGTTGAGTAGGATATGCAGTTTAAACTCTTACCTAAAGGTTAGAGTCAAGCTCCTGAATACAAATATCAATCGAAATTTTGTATTCTTTAATACGCTGCTTTTGTAATTCCAATTCTTTGATTTTTTCTTCAACCTGCCATTGTTTTTCAATCAAGTAGCTACTCACTAATTTCCAATCAAAATCTTCCTGACTACCTCTTAAAGTAACCATATCGGCAAGTGTAATACCTAGAACTTGGGCTTCTTTAATCATTTTGATTTGGCTTATATTATCTTGGTTATAAATACGGTATTTTCCTGTTCTAGAGACTTTCATTAACCCAAGCTCTTCATATAACCTAATTGCTCTTTGAGTTGCACCAGATAGTTTAGATGCCTGATTAATAAACATTACATTTCCTTATTTTGCAGATGAGATTATGTGACACAGGTATAAAATAGGCAGCCAACTTACTCCACGATTGAGATAGACAATTACACTTTTAAAAGCTAAATAGCCAGCATCAAAATAACTATACCGTAGCTATAGGTTGTAAAACTGACTAAATAAATAAAACTTACACAGAGGCAATATTACTTTATGGATGAAAATTCAACGATTTAAAAACACCATATAGTGTGCTAACTTCAAGAATCAATTGAATAAATGGACTAATTAGTATGAAGTGCAGGAATGTTTATCAGCTTATTGCGGCTTTTATTTTTGCGTCATTGTTTGCAGCTCCCGTTGTTGCTGTGCAAGTAACAAATACGAGTAATGGCTATGAGCAACATACCCAAGTATTAGCCTCTAAAGCACTTGCACAAGAGCGAACTGTAACGATTCAACTCCCTAAAAGTTACCATAAAAATCCTGATAAAAAATACCCCGTAATTTATCGACTCGATGGTAAAGAAAACCTTGCTTATATGACGCCAGTTTTAGCGCATTTACATACCGCTTTTACTAAGGCCGCGCCTGAAGTGATTATTGTGGCAATTGAAAATACGGATAGGTTAAGAGACTTGTACCCAACTAAAAATGAGGAACCAGCAGGCCCCGTTGGTTTGGGCGGCGGCGCGGCAAGGTTTCTTGAATTTATTGAAACTGAGCTTATTCCATTGGTTAATGAGAAGTACCGTACTCATGATTTTAAAGTAATTTCAGGTGCGTCTGCTGCTGGCGTATTTGTACTTTATGCCCTTCAAACGAACCCAGATTTATTTCAAGCTCACATAGCTTATAGCCCAGCAGTGTGGTGGAATTACGGCGCTACGGCAAAAAGCACCAAAGCATTTTTTGCTAATAGCAAAACATTGCCTAATTATTTGTATATGAATATAGGTCAAGAGAGCGGCATAATGCGAGAACGCTACGACGATATGAATATGTTTTTAAAGGCGAATACTCCAAAGGCGCTTACTTTTATTAGTGAATCGTTTGATAACGTGCCTCATGGCCTTACATTTGCAGCGGGAGCATTTGATGCCTATCAAAAGCTGTTTTTACCGCTACAAATGCCAGTTAGTGCATACACAGGCGAAACTCATTCAATTGCTACATATTATCAGCGTTTATCTGCTCAACATGGTGAGAAAATTGCCCCTCAGGAATCAATGATCAGAGAGCTCGGCTATCATTTTGTAAATATAGGTGAATTAGATCAAGCCATAAAGATTTTTAAGTATGGGATCTCTCTTTATCCAAATACAGCAGATGCTTACAATGGCTTAGCATATGGTTATGAAAGTAGCGGAATGTACCAAGAGTCTCTTGAGCAAGTAAAAAAAGCATTAGCTCTTGTTGATAAAAATTACCTTGGTTACGATGTTTACCTAGCTCGTAAAAACAGACTTATTGCGCTGTTACAACAATAAATGGTTGCTAATGGTATACCAGTATAGTTTATAAATGTTCGCTTTTTGATGACGTGAGCATTTATAAATATGATTAACTCACCTTATTTGAGCGTTTGTTCAAAATAAGTTAAGCTGCGGGTATATAAGCTAAATCTAACTTAATTTATTGCGGAGCAAACATGGCAACTACACTGGCATTTGACGTATACGGTACGCTAATAAATACTCATGGCGTACTTACGTTACTCGACGACATGATAGGCAACAACGCCCAAGTATTTTCAAATACGTGGCGCGAAAAGCAATTAGAGTATTCATTTAGACGTGGCTTAATGCAAAATTATATTCCCTTTTCGCTATGTACAAAACACGCCCTCGATTATGCCTGCCTAGCGCATAAAACTGAGCTGAGTGAGGAACAAAAAGTACAGCTACTAGAGCGTTATAAAACCCTCCCCGCATTCGACGATGTAAAAGCGGGCCTTGAGAGCTTAAAAGCACAAGGCTATCGCTTATTTGCGTTTTCTAATGGTGCTGCCAGTGCGGTTCATACTTTGTTAGAAACAGCCGATATTAGTGATCTTTTTGAAGGCGTTATCAGCGCCGATGATATTAAAACCTTTAAACCAAACCCTGGTGTGTATAGCCATTTTTTACGTGAAGCAAATTCAACGGGTGCTAATACTTGGCTTATATCAAGCAACCCGTTTGATGTAACTGGCGCAATATCGCATGGTATGCGCGCCGCGTGGATTAAGCGCTCTGACGGGGCTATTTTTGATCCATGGGAAATACAACCGACCACTATTGCAACCGACTTACTCGACTTAAAAGAAAAGCTAAAAAGCGTTAACTAACGGTAATTAGCATAAATATTTGAACTAATTTAACTCGTAAAATAAGCCCTCTGATTTAATAGATAAATAAGATTCTAGGGCGTGTTGACCTTTGTGGATTGAAATTTGTTCAATCTAGGGACGATTTAATCGCGGCGCGAGGTTTGTAACCTAGTGGGCTAAGTAAAAATCGAGCAACAAAGAGTTAATCGTCTCTAGAAAGAACCCAAAGGGCAGCGCATGTTTGGCATTTATGCTGCGTTATCGCCTATTTATGGGGAATAACCACACGACACAGGCTCTGCCTTGCCTAAATACCAAACAGTCTGCTGCAAAATAAATCACGAAAGGTCAACTCGCCCTAGTAATAACCTTTACACTTATTGTGCACGCACGATAGGTGTAAAGGGGGTTTACATACTAAACCTTCAGCAACCCCAAATAACCTCGTATATTTAATCCTAGAAAGCTATCAATGCCATTAAAATTTAAGTTTTAGTGGTTTTTTGACAGGATTCAGACTGTTTTTTATTTTAAATAAGAGCATCAAATCATTTAAAAATAATTTTTATTTTATTTAGTTATATTTTTCATCCTCTTTATTTTTTACAAGTCACTGTTAAAAATAGATTTTATTGAAAGAGTTTAATATTTTTTAGAATATAAAAATACAGTAACTCATCCATTTTAACTATTGCAAATGAAAATCGTTACCATTAAGATCGCCGCACCCAAAATGAGTACCTTTAAGGAGCGAACGTGTCCCAGTCACAAAGCTTGCAACTAAATGCAGTCGAGAACCAACCCCTTTTTGAGCAAAACGAATTACCCCCTCAGTTTAATTTAGAGCAGTTTATTAATTACCAAATAGCATCACTACAAGGGTTATCTGCAGTGCAGCAGGCTATGGCCAAAGCACAAAAGCCGTTTTCTGGAGTGTCGGTAAGTACATTGGCTAAAACACTTAACGATGTTGATTTGTCAAAACCACTTGCCGATTTTCCGGCAGTGCTTGACGAGCTAAAAAGTGTTTATTTAGATCATGCTGTGTACTTTCACCACCCTCGCTATATGGCACATTTAAATTGCCCTGTTACTTATCCTGCAGTTGTGGCTGAGCATATTATTGCTGCTATTAATACCTCGGTAGATACGTGGGATCAAAGTGCAGGGGCAACGCTGATAGAGCAAAAGCTAATAGATTGGACTTGTCAAAAAGCAGATTTTCCTAGTACCGCTGATGGTGTATTTACCAGTGGTGGCACACAATCGAATTTAATGGCAATGCTTGTTGCACGTGAGGTAGCCGTTGAACGCTATGCGCCAGGGCATGAAGTAAAGCTGCAAGGGTTACCAGCAATTGCATCTCGCTTTCGTATTTATTGCTCTGAGGTGGCGCACTTTAGTATTCAAAAAGCCGCTGCGTTATTAGGGCTCGGTTACGACGCGGTTGTACCCGTTGCAACCAACAGTAAAATGCAAATGGATTTAGATGCACTTAAAACAGCGGTTTCAACTAGCAAGGCGCAAGGTGAATTACCTATTGCAGTGGTGATCACCGCTGGTACTACTGATTTTGGCTCTATAGATCCCATAAACGACATTGCACTTTTGGCTAAGCAAGAGCAGCTATGGTGTCATGTAGATGGAGCGTATGGTGGCGGATTATTAGTTAGCGAAAACCACCGAAATGCTTTAAATGGCATTGAAAAGGTCGATTCAATCACAATCGATTATCATAAATCATTTATGCAGCCAGTTAGTTGCAGTGCATTTTTATTAAGCAATAAGCGCTACTTTAGCCATATTACATTATATGCCGATTACTTAAACCCGTTGGCTGAGGCTGGTAACGGCGTGCCTAATTTGGTTGATAAAAGCTTACAAACCACCCGCCGATTTGACGCATTAAAATTATGGCTTACGCTACGAACAATAGGCGAAGCGCCTCTTGGGTATGCGTTTGATAAAGTTATCGGGCTTGCGCGCCAAACGCATATTGTATTGAACGATCATCCCGATTTTGAAGTTATTAATTATCCTGAACTTAGCGCCTTGGTATTTCGCTTTGCCCCCGCTGATTTACAAACTGACCCAGACTTACTCGATGCGTTAAATTTACACGTACGCAGCACTTTTTTAAAAACCGGCGAAGCCATGATTGCTCGCACTAAAGTTGGCGGGCGTCACTACCTTAAATTTACGTTACTTAACGCTTTATGCCAGCTTAGTGATATACGTGCCGTTATTGATCAAATAAGTGATATTGCTTGGCAGGCTTATAAACAGGAGCAAGTGTAATGAATACTGAACCTTACGATTTTATTGCTATTGGCTTGGGTCCATTTAACTTATCGCTAGCTTGTTTAAGCGAACCTCTGGGTGAAGTTAAGAGTTTGTTTTTAGAACAACGCAGTCTATTTGATTGGCACCCAGGTATGATGCTTGAAGGGGTTACATTGCAAACGCCATTTATGTCGGATTTGGTGACGCTTGCCGATCCAACGAGCAAATATAGCTTTTTAAATTACGCTAAACTTAATAATCGCCTTTACCCGTTTTATATTCGTGAGAGCTTTTTTTTATTAAGACGTGAGTACAATTTATATTGCCAATGGGTGTGTTCTCAACTTTCAAATGTGGCTTTTGAACAAACGGTTACACAAGTACAATTTTGTGAGCAAAGTAAATGTTATACGGTAACTTGCAACACACTAAATGGCGTGCAAAGTTATGTTACTCGTCACTTGGTGCTAGGAACTGGCCCTGCGCCATATATTCCAGAGTGCGCAACGGCAAGTAACTCGGCTAATGTAATGCACAGTAGTGATTTTTGTCATCGCCTTGACGAATTAAAGCAAGCAAAGCGCGTAACAGTTGTGGGTGCAGGGCAAAGTGCCGCTGAAATTTATCAAACATTATTACAGCAAGCTGTACCCAATGGATTGCAGCTAGATTGGATTGCGCGTTCACCGCGTTACTTTCCGCTTGAATACACTAAACTGACGCTGGAAATGACCTCTCCTGAGTATGTAGATTATTTTTATAATTTAAAAACCGAGCAACGTGATTGGCTCAATCAAAGCCAAAAAAATCTGTTTAAGGGCATTAACGGCGATTTAATTAACAACATTTTTGACACGCTCTACGAGCAAAGCCTAGATGGCCCAATTACAACCACCTTTAAAACTAACAGCAAGCTCAGCGGCGTGAAAAAAATAGGTGAGCGATTACTTACAGATTTTTATCATCATGAGCTTGATCAACACTTTGAAATAGAAACCGATTATTTACTTTGTGCTACTGGGTTTAAATATTCTCGACCTGCGTTTTTAAATGGTATTTCTGAGCAGCTACCAAAAGATGCGCACGGGCGCTACATTGTGAGTCGTGAGTATGCGGTTGATAAAGCGCAAAAGCAGATTTTTGTACAAAACGCAGAGCAACATACGCATGGTTTTGTAACGCCAGACTTAGGCATGGCGTGTTATCGAAACAGCATTATTTTACGTGAGATTTTGGGTTATGCGCCATACCAAGTAGAACAAAAAATTGCGTTTCAGTGCTTTGATTTAAGTGATGTTGATACTATTGAACAGCAAAAGAGTAATGCCGCATGAGTTTACGCATTGCCCTTATTTTGCTGACGCTTATTTCGGTTGTATGCGATACCTTGCTACTGCCGTTTTACCCGCAATTTTTTGCCAGCGAATTTGCTATACAAGACCCTTCCCTGATTGGTTTATTTGTAGCTAACTGCTGCGTAACAGTCATGCTTGCTTTACCTCTTTGGGCTAAAGTAGCTAAAAAATACCATGAGCTGGCCTTATGGCTAGTAACACAAGTTATTGCTGCCCTGCTTGGCGTGCTTTGCTATTTTGCAAACACGGCTTGGGAGTTTTGGCTTTACTACCAGTTAATGCTTGTTTTTAAAGCCAGTTATTTACTCATTTACCCTTTTGCACTGCGACTAGCGCAGCAGCGTCAGCATTTATCGATTATAGGTTTGTTTTCGGTTCTTATGCACTTTGGCGCTATTGGTGGCGCGTTAATTGGCGGCTATTTTTTAGGGTTAGGTGAGCCACGTTATGCGTTATTGCTAAGTGGTGCAGGCGATTTAATACAAGTACTTTTATGTGCCTATTTAATGGTTTCGTTAAAAATAGGTATACACCAACAGGCAATCGAATCTGAAAAACCGCGTACACGTACTCCTTACTTTATTTGGCAGTTTTGCTTTTTAAGTGTGGTGGTTTACTTTAGCGCATTTTTAATTCGGCCATTTTTTACAACCCATTGGCAAACATTAAGCGTGCAAAGTAGCCCATTTGAAAGCGCACTTGTTTATGCCATTCCTGCTTTTGCTGCGCTTTCTATGCTTATTTTTAATCACTTTAGACACCGTTTGCTATGGCCGACAATGAGCCGCAATTCTACGCTGTTGTGTGCAATGGCATTTGCAGCGCTTGGGCTTTACTTTCAGGCTCAGCAACAAGTGATGTTAGTTATTTTGGCTCGGGTTTTATATGGCATTGCGTTATTTCAAGTCATGGTGCTTTTAGAAGTAATGCTGTTTGCAAAAAGTGAGCCCGCGCATTATGGCAGTGACTTTTCTAAAGTACACATAGCGCAAAATGTTGGGGTTATTTTTGCCTCATTACTTGTGGGTGTAAGCGTAGAGCAGTTTTCTAGCACAGTGCCCTTTTACCTTGCAGCCATTGGCTTTACTGGGCTTGCATTACTTTTATTGTGGCGAGTTAAGTTTGCAGGTCGCACTGCACGTATTGCGTCTTAATTTTTCGGAGATTTTATGTATTTTTCATCATTTTCAACCACGCTTGAGCATACCGGCAAGGTAACCATACGTTTATTACAGCCAACTGATATGTCAATTATTTGTACTTGGCTTAAGCAACCTTATGCGCACTTTTGGGGTATGAATAACCAAACAGAACAGCAAATGCGTAACGCCTATCAAGACATTATTAGTAATGCTCATCATCATGCATATGCTATAGAGCAAAATAATGAGTTATTAGCGCTTGTTGAGCTATACGATCCAGCGCAAGATAGTTTAATGACAGCGGCTTACAAAGCGCAAAAACACGATGTGGGTATGCATATTTTACTCTCGCCAAATACTTCACCAAAACGCCATTTTAGTTTTGAAATGATGCAGTGCGTGCTACAGAGTATTTTTGCTAACAACGCAGCAGCGCGAGTGGTCGTAGAACCCGATATAGCGAATAATAAAATTCATACCCTAAATAAACGCTTAGGATTTGTGCATACGCAGCACATTCAGCTTGGCAAAAAGCAAGCTTATTTAGGTTTTTGCGAGAAGGCTGCTTTTGACAGGCACACCCAGTTATTTTCGCAAATGCTAATACCGTTAAATACTGATTATGTTAAGCATTCACATTGGCAGTGGGCTAATCGGCATTTACAAAGCAAGGCATTAACAGAGCTTGTACACGAGCGCCTTTTAATAGCTGAGCAAATAAATCAAACGTGGCAAGTAAATGTTGAGGGAGGGTATTTTACCTTTAGTGGCCGCGCTATGGTGCTTAACCACATAGACATAGATGAACCAAGCTTATGTTTTTACAACTCAAGTAACGAGCAAAAGCCACTCGATGTACTTCGCTTTTTTAGTATGCAAGGGCCTTTACTTGGCTTAACGGGCGAGCGTTTGGCAACGTATCTTGAGGAATTGAATGCCACACTTGCCAGTGCATGCTTTAAACGTGAAAATAATACAACCAGTGCAGAGCAATTAGCGCAACAAGGTTTACAACAAATAGAATCAGCAATGAGCGAAGGGCACCCTGCTTTTATCGCTAATAATGGTCGTATTGGGTTTAGCAAAAGCGATTTTTTACGCTATGCACCAGAGGTTGGTAAGCACTTTAAAGTAATTTGGTTAGCAGCGCACAAAAGTGTGTGTACATTTGCGCATAGTAAATATTTTGCTGATTACGAGAGTCATATAAACGGTGAACTTGATTTAACTACTCGCGATCATTTTAGTGCCGCTTTAAAAAATAAAAACCTAAATTTAGACGACTATCTATTAATGCCTGCACACCCTTGGCAATGGCAAAATAAGCTAAGTGTTGTATTTGCCAACGAGTTGGCCAGTGAGCGATTAGTGTATTTAGGCCAAGGTGATGACTTGTATCAAGCGCAGCAATCTATTCGTACTTTATATAATAGCTCGCACCCGCACAAACCTTATTTAAAAGTGGCATTATCAATTTTAAATATGGGCTTTATGCGAGGGCTTTCTCGTGCGTACATGGCAGTAACGCCTCTTATTAACGATTGGGTGTTTGATAAAGTAAGTCAAGATACACAACTGAAGGCGACTAACTTTGTCGCCCTTAGAGAGTACGCTACGCTAGGCTACGCACACCACACGTTTGAGCAAAGCGCATTGGGTGATACCGCGTATCGAAAAATGTTTGCATGCCTTTGGCGTGAAAACCCAAATCATAACCTCAACAGTGATGAACAATTAACGACTATGGCAGCCTTATTACACTTAGATAATAACGGCCAAAGTATGGTCGGGGCATGGCTAGAACAAAGTGGTTTGAGTACAAACAATTGGTTACAAGCTTACTTTAATGTGTACCTTATTCCTTTAGTTCATTGTTTTTACGCACATAAATTAGTGTTTATGCCGCATGGCGAAAACCTTATATTAAAGCTTAAAAACTCAGTGCCGGTAGGTGCTTACATGAAAGACATTGGCGAAGAAGTAGCACTGCTCAACAGTGATGAACAACTTCCTGAAGGCGTAAAACGTATTCATATTACTATGCCTAAAGAGCATGAGTTATTGAGTATTTTTACTGATGTGTTTGGCTGCTTTTTTAGATATTTAGTGGCTATTTTAGTACGTGAAAAACGCATTACGGAGCATGAATTTTGGCAATGTGTATCGCAAAGTGTTAAAGCGTATCAGCATGCAACCCCTGCGCTAAATGAGCGATTTAAAGAGTATGACTTTTTTAGTGACGAGTTTGCTCATTCATGTTTAAACCGTTTACAGCTTGGCAATAACAAGCAAATGGTTGATTTAGCAGACCCTGCCGGTAGCTTGCAGTTTGCAGGAAGTTTAAATAACCCTGTGGCGTCTTCGCTTTATGGCTAAACACGGTACACTAGCGCACTTTTTGTTTAGTAGTAATGAGCCTGAAAATGGCCTTGTTCCTAGCTTAACATTGGTGCGTTTATTAGCTCAACGTTGTAAGGAGCACTACCCAAGTGCTCCTGATCAATTTGTAAGTCGACATTTATTTTTGCAGCTATGCTGGCAAAGTATTTACGCTTACACCTATTGGTTAACAAAAAAGCAAAGTCCCGTTATGCCCACACACACCTTAGTGCATTTACATGGCGCGTATTGTCGGGGTTTAAGTTTTAGCCATGCATCAACTGCGAATAAAAAGATGCAATTTGCTGCGCTTATCCGCTTTTTCACGCAGGTAGGGCAATGGATTAATACCGACCTAGCGCTTAGTCAAAAAGAGCAAGGGCGATTATTGCTCGACACATTAAATAACGCTATACAGCGCGCAAATAGCTTAGCTATAGCACACACCACACATATTACTTACTGCCATAAGCAATTACATTCACTTATTTGCCAAGGATTTGATCTCACTATTTTATTTGAGCCTTTACCTTTGCGTTTAACGTGTTGTCGTTATTATTTGGCTGGATATGACAAGTGCCAAACCTGTCCAAAAAAGGATTCTAGAAATAATGAACCAACGTCTTAAAACCATCGATCTTGCCCGTGGTGCGAGCGTTTTTATAATGATCATCGTGCATACCTTGTGGATGTTCGCAACACCAGATCTGCAAGGTAGCAGTCTATTTGGTACTGTTATTCACATATTAGGAAAAGGCACGGCGTCTTTTTTAGTCGCAATGGGGATCTCAATGGCGCTTTCGCGCAGACAAGCGCCATGGCTTTTAGCAAAGCGCGGCGTTCAATTATTGTTACTTGGGTATATTATGAACGCGGCTAAATTTTGGCTGCCTATTGAGGTGTTTAACACTATGCCTGAGTCATTTATTAATGCTTACGGATGGCAAAGCCCTTTAAATTCAGAGCAACTAAAATTTATGTTACTAACGGGTGATATTTTACAGCTTGCCGGTGTTAGTTTACTCCTGTTTGCAGTGCTTAATATTGCGCGCTGGAAAACACATTGGATTGCCACTTTAGCTGTTGCGATTGCATTAAGTAGTGAGTTTGTTAGAGGGTCTCAATTTGCGCTTTTACCCTATGTAAGTGATGTGTTTTTTGCTAATAATTATCAAGTATACTTTCCGGTATTTCCATGGATAAGCGCCATATTAACGGGCTATGTTCTAGGGCGAATATATCAGCAAAAGCAAAAGGATGAGCAATACTTATACAAAGTATGTACTTGGCTTGGTGGAGCTTTACTTATTGTTGGTGCTGCTTGGCTAGCCGTTGATTTTAAAGGTCAGTTTGGGAATTTCTTTCATTTAAACGGTGGGGGCATTAGTTATTTAATCGGTTTAAATTTATGTGCACTTGCGTTATTACAATACCTATTTGCCAATAAAAGTAGTGGACCTATTACACGTGCTCTTTTATATGCGAGCAAACATGTAACGGCTCTTTATGTTATTCAATGGGTACTTATTTGCTGGCTGATGGGAGTATTTGGTTACCATACTCTTACGCTTTGGCCAACGTTGTACTTAATGGTGCTTGTGAGTTTACTTACCTTTGCAGTACATAAACTCTATTTGCAAAGCAAACGCACTACTATAGGCGTTATGCAAAAAACTAAACGCACTGCTTAAAACTGTAAAGGGGCTTTACGGGCGCGACTTTAAGCGCCCTAGGGCGTGTTGACCTTTGTGGATTGAAATTTGTTCAATCTAGGGGCGATTTAATCGTGGCGCGAGGTTTGTAACCTAGTGGGCTAAGTAAAAACCGAGCAACAAAGAGTTAATCGTCCCTATAAAGAACCCAAAGGGCAGCGCATGTTTGGCATTTATGCTGCGTTATCGCCTATTTATGGGGAACAACCACACATCACAGGCTCTGCCTTGCTTAAATACCAAACACACTGCTGCAAATTCAACCACTAAAGGTCAACACGCCCTAGTTTGTTTTTATCGATTCGATAACTGTGTGCATGCGCTTTGCCATTGGCCTATTGCGATGATGGCACACATAAATATTCTCGCTAATTGGGTTGGCTAAATGGTGCGTTTTTATAAGCGCAGGTTTATTAAATGCACTAACTGCATGAGCAGGTAAAACGGTAAAGCCTAGCCCTAAACTTACAGGTTCCAATATTAAACTTATTTGGTTAGAAAACCCCGTCTGCTTTATTTGATCAACATGTTCAAATTCACTGTAGTTTTCGCTAAGTAAAAGCTGTGCATGGTGTTTTGCATCGGGGTGGCCAATAAAGCCAAGCTCGCATAAAACCTCCCACGTTGGGTTTTCAATATTTGCGGGGGTCACTAATAATAAAGCTTCTTCGCCTATTTTGTGGCTGGTAACTTCACTAAGCGTCGGCATTTGGGTTAAAAAACCTATATCGGCGCTATAGTTTGCCACGGCTTGCTCTACACTTGTGTTTGGTGCAAAGCGGTAATCAATAGTTAGCTTTGGGTGCGTAGCTTGTAGCGCTAATAACTGGCTGTAAAATTGTAGCCCACAACTCCCCGGTGATTGTATTTTTACCAGCCCGCTGTAAGGCAAATCATCTTTTAATTGTTGTTCTAAAAATTGCCATTCTTTTAATAACAAACTGCCTTGCTGATATAAGTTTTGTCCATGCACGGTGAGCGAAAACTGCTTACCGTGGCGCTCAAGTAAAGCGCAGTTAACTTGTTGCTCTAGCTTTTTAATATGCTGGCTTACGCCAGACTGCGTCATAAATAAGCGTTCAGCCGTTTGAGTAAAGTGATTTACCTCAACCAAGGTGCAAAATGTGTTTAACCATGTCGGATTTATCATTACAAAACGTACTCAAAATGATGATTAATGATAATTTTACTTAATGTTGTTCAGTTCGTAAACTAACTCCATCAACTAGTCACAAGATAAGTTAAAGAGGAAGCATTATGAGTCATACATACCCACGTAGTTTTTCGCACATTGGTATTTCGGTCCCCGACGTTGAAAAAGCCGTTGAGTTTTACACTAAGGTTATGGGTTGGTACACAATAATGGAACCCACTTTAATAACCGAAGACAAAAGCCCCATTGGCGAAATGTGTACCGAAGTATTTGGTGAAAAATGGGAAAAATTCAAAATAGCGCACCTTTCAACAGGCGATCGTATTGGTGTAGAAATTTTTGAATTTAAAAACCAAGAAAACCCAAAAGATAACTTTGAATACTGGAAAACAGGCATCTTCCATTTCTGTGTTCAAGACCCTGATGTAGAAGGCTTAGCTGAGCGTATTGTAGAAGCTGGCGGTAAAAAACGTATGCAAGCCCCGCGCTATTACTACCCTGGCGAAAAGCCATACCGCATGATCTACATGGAAGACCCGTTTGGCAACATCCTTGAAATTTACAGCCACAGCTACGAGCTTATATACAGCGCAGGCGCTTATTAAAAGCATTTAGCTAAAAACAAAGGCCGCCGTATTTATTACTGCGGCCTTTTTTTCAGTTATAGCGCTTTTATTTTTACTAATCGTGAGGGTATACGGTGCCGTTTTTATTTATGATCGCGCTCCACTGCTCTATTATTTCATTTGCACTGGCAAGTTCACTTTCGCTAAGTTGCGGATACTGTCGCTGCTCAAACCACGCATAGCGATTATAAATATCATTATTATTGGTGATTTCCATAATTAATCGGTTTAGCGCGTAAGACTTTGCAAAACTTTTTTCACCAAGTTGCTGTGAATAATACACATTAGATAAAGCGATTAATGCTTTTTCACTACCATGTTGAGCAGCGTATTCTAAAAATACTATTTTTTGTTTATTAAAATTATCCCTTTTTTGAATGAACTCAGCGCGTTTTAGTGTCGAAAAACCTTGCGACTTCATAAAAAACTCAGCCGTTAGATTAACAAATGACTCTTGTGCGGCGACAAACCCATTTTTCGCTGCATCTTCTAAATACGCATAAAATTGGTGACGCTCAATACTATTAATGCCCTTACAATAATCAAACTTTTCTATTTTACTATCAGCAGCTTCGCCGACATCACTGTACTGAGAGATTTGTTCTAACTCAGCTTGTAGAGCGTTGTCATCAATTGGTGCCGACAAACAATACCTTAAGTTTGTAGCGATGATATATTTTGCTTCGTTATCACCATCGTTTGCTGCCGCTTGTAAGCGTTTAAAGTGCTCCCTAAACTCCCCTTGAAGTTTCCATTGCGGTCTGGTCATAATAACTCGCTGATACTTACCTTCGCTTGATGAAAGGGCACTGTTAGTCACCTTTTTGTTGGTCAGTAAGTCAGTATTGACTGCTTTTTTAGGAGTTTTTTGAGGTAATACAGTTAAATAATTAGAGGTTTGCTCTGCTGAAGTCGGTGGATCCGACGCTTTATTGTAAAAATAACCGAGAGTACATAACAGTAGAGAGGCTATTAAAAATATAGATAGATAAACCCACCCTAGCTTATGCATGTTATTGTTTTTCAAACCACTTACCTTAGCAAGATGAATGTAATTCTGGTAATGAAGATGTGTGTCTTACTTATACTTTAATACTTCAAAAATTTAATTATATAAATAAAACTAGCTTAGGAAGAAAAGTAACTACGCCTGTATTAAACTCACGGTATTTAGGGGGCATTGATAAATTTTTTCGCTTTGAAAAGTAAGTGAGCACCGCTGTTAAAATTTGCGGTGGAAAGTGAGCTTTAGCGCTTGCTGTCCACCTCAGGGCGTGTTGTTATGCACTCCACCTCTATAAAAGGTCAGTCACCTAACTCATTTATTATTTGAATTTTAACGGATTTTAACTCCTCTGAAAGACTTCCCATTGGATACCCTTCTTTTTTCATCCTTATTACCTCAGTTATATTGTGATCAAAATAAGATACAGCATCTGAGTAACTAATATATCTATAATCAACGCTTTTCTTTTGTGATATAGGGTAGAGATTTTTCACATCTTTCAGTGGGATCTCACGGTAAATTATAACATTAATATCGTATTCTCTAGGTCTAGATTCTCCATGAGGAAGCCACTGAAACCACTCAACTCCTATGAGGGTCCCGCTCATTGTTGGTGGTCCAAAAGCAGAATATGGCAAAACTAATGATTGCTTTCGATCTTCGGCATAAGTAGAGCAGCCATTAAGAATGAATACTAAACTTAGACAAATATTAACTATATATTTCATCTTTAGGCACCTAAAGCACATTTTAATTTAGCCAGGTTAAGATTTGCGCCAATATCATTTGGTACAAATATGGCGCTTGAAAGCCAAGGGAAGTCTCTTAATGCTGTTTTCTCATACAAACCAGAGCCTATAGAGTCCCAGTGAACTTCATACACAAAACCTTCCACAAATATCCAACAATGCATCCCTCCCCGAGAAAGGCCAAAACCGAAAGGGATCTTCTCTAGTACTTTATAGTCAATTTCATTAAGCGTAGAAACTCCAAAATTAGGATACAAAGATTGAAATTTAGGATCGTTTTTAGACGTTGGTTTATAGTTTACTACTCGATGTTTTAAAGGAACTTTATCAGGGCTAAATGTACAGTTTCTTTTAGCCATAACTGCAGCAAATGTATGTTCTTTATCACCATCGGTTGGATGAATACTATCAGGAGAAACATATATTCCAGTCCAATTTTTATTATTAACTAAGCGTTTTGCTAGAATGGTTCCTTTAAAGTCGGCTTGCCTATTTTCTTTCCCCATAAACCAAATGTCTTTTGCCATTTGATTATTCCCAACTTCCTTATAGGCATACGAGAGGACATTTAGGACATAAGTAATACAATCTGTAGATTCATATTTTTCATATTGCTTTGGGTATTTTTTTTTAAGTTCAGAGCCAACCTCATTTTGATGATTGAGATATAAATCGAGTGCTTTTTTTCTTGCTACAATAGAAATGGTAGACATTACTAATCCTTTAGTTAATTTTAAGTAGTGGGTAGTCTGATTTAACTAGAGCCAAATTTAATTTAAAACGAGCTCTTTTAGTTAACTCTAAGCTTTTTAAAGCATTTAGTAATGCATTTGAAACCCATAAAACAAGCTGTTTGCCTTACAAAGAGAAATTCTACAGTCCTAACGAGTCTGCCGATTAACTCATTTTCATTAATGGTTTAACCATAACTGAGTTCCTATTCTGGTTCAATCGATTACTGTACTTTTACGCAGAATATAAAAAGAGTTTGATATTGTTTTAATTGATATCTTAGAAGGTATAATTACTAAACCAGACAACCACGCTAGTTGAAGGAACAGTACAGCCCCCTGATTAAAAAGTGCAAAATTTAGCATGGGTGTATTGTTTATTGGTCTTTCATTACAGGAGGCGAACCGCTCATTACACTTCCTGCTAATAAAAAGCGCATGACGGGTGTTATGTGGGCTGGAGGTTAGAGCCCTCCAGCTACTCGGTTAGCAGTAAATTTTCATGGGTATATCTTTAATACCTGATTTTTCTCTTACTTCACCGGTAGGTGTGAAACCTAACTTAAGATATACATTCTTAGCATTTAAGGCCGAATTAACAGTAAAAACACCTTCATTGCCATTTTGATGACAAATATTTTTTGCGTGCAACCAAAGCTTTTTAGATAATCCTCTGCCTTGGTGAGAGTCTGAAACAAATAAATGATAAAGGTGGCAATTATTCTTGATACCTATTACTCCGATGACTCTGCTATCATATTCAACAACATGGTATTGATAGCCATCATTAATATACTGTTTGATAGAATCCGGTGCCATTGAAGCAAGCAATAATTTACCACCTTCATTCGAACAACTAGGCAAAATATACTTTTCAGCTAGTGTTGAAATTAGTAAACTAATTTGACTTGCATCGTTCTGAATAGCCTCTCTAATGGTCATGTAATTCCCTATGCTGCTAACAATTTATCGCGTTCGTGCATATTTCTGCCGATGTAACGCTCACTTTTCTACTTTATATAGTTTTAATAAATCACCTAAGATATTGCTATTACTGAGTTTTTAATTATTTTTAGGCAAAGCTAAATGGAACAAGATGTGTCCCTTGCTCATTTCCCTAAATATGTAAGCACACAACCGTTTGTTTATCCAATTAATTATTGCATTTAGTTAGGAGCAATGTCGGCTTATCGCTTTAGCATGAAGACGTTATATAAATACCACCAAAAATCATAGTGCTGGGTAGCTCAACACGATCGTATTTTTTTTATTAAGTAACGATTACTCTAAAACATTTACGACGAGTTACTTTTGCCTGCGCTATGAGTTTAGCCACGACAAACTTAGGTTATTACTGAGTTCCCTTGTTGCGCGCCGCTATTATTAAACACGGCGAATTTGCTTTTAAAGGTTTTTATTGAGTGGTTTTTATACTAGCGGGCATGTTTACATCACGTTAGTATGGAGCTCTATTAAGTTACAAAACGATAATTACATGACTTTAAAAACAAACGCATTAATTTATTTTTTAGCCTTTTGCAGTGGTTTTTGCATTATGGGGATTGAGCTTTTAGGAGGGCGAATACTTGCGCCTTTTTTTGGGAGCAGTGTACATATTTGGGGCAGCATAATAACGGTGTTTATGCTCAGTTTATCATTTGGCTATTTACTTGGCGGTAAGTTAAGTACTAAAAATGCATCGCTTACTAAATATGGTTTAATATTTTTAGTCGCCAGTATTATGGTGGTGCCTATTACGTTATTTTCGCAGCCAATAATGGAGTTTATATTCACGCATATTGAAGATAGCCGCTATGGTTCGCTGTTAGCTTCAACGGCATTATTTTTTATTCCAACCGTTATTTTAGGCATGATTTCGCCCTACTCTGTACGCTTACTGGTAACCGATAGTGATAAAAGTGGTCAAGTAGCGGGCCGTTTATACTTTGTAAGTACGCTTGGCAGTGCGCTGGGTACTATTATCACTTCTTTTTACTTTGTACTCGCGTTTGACGTAAATACCATTATTGGCGCTTTTGCTTTGACACTAGGGTCGTTAGGTTTGGTGGCTATGGTTATTAATACCTTGGCGAGTAATAAGGAACTTGCCCATGCTTAAATATTTTTTACTGCCGTTAATCGTGTTTTCGGGATCGACGTTTAGCAAAGTTATTCATGAAGAGCGCTCGCTTTACCGTAATATTATTGTTGAAGAAACTCGGGACCTACGTTGTCTTAAATTTAATACTAAAAGCAGTCAAACAAGCCAAAGCTGCATGTACAAAAATGACCCCGACAAACTTGTTTTTAACTACACTAAACTTACTTTTTCCAGTCTTTTAGTAGCCGATAATCCTAAAAATGTACTTATTATAGGGTTAGGTGGCGGTACGCTTTCTAATGTTATTCATGAACTATATCCAGAGGCAAAAATTCATAATGTAGAAATAGACCCCGCAGTGACTAAAGTTGCCCGCGACTACTTTAACTTTATAGAAAATGATTTGGTGACATCAAGCGTTCAAGATGGTCGTATTTTTATAAAGCGCGCTGCAATAAAAAAACAACAATACGATTGGATTATTTTAGATGCCTTTAATGGCGACTATATTCCAGAGCATTTACTCACTAAAGAGTTTTTTGAAGAAGTACAAAGTGTATTGGCCGACGGCGGTATAATTGCTGCTAATACGTTTTCTAGCAGTAAACTATACGAGCATGAATCGGCAACTTACCACGCTGTATTTGGCGATTTTATAAATGTAAGCCGTGAAAATCGCAGTAATCGTATTATTTTAGCGGGACTTAAAGCGCCGCCTACTAACGAGCAAATAAAGGCACGGGTTAAAATACTTGAGCTTCGTTTGGCAAAATACGGCATTGATATAAAAGCAATTAGCGAATTTATGTATTTTACAAAAGACGGTCAAGATTGGCCTGCTGATACCAAAGTACTCACCGATCAATACTCGCCAGCCAACCTACTTAATTTTTAAGATGCTTTATAAAGCTGTAAATAATAAATTAGTTACTTGAGCGCGATGTAAAATAGCACCGACAAGTATGGCGTTTATTTTTATTTAGGTGAGGTTTTATACCTCGCTTATATTTCTTACTACACATCTTTAATTCATTTTTAACTAATATATTTACGTTGTTTATTAAGTAGTGATATTATAGTTAGCCTGCTAACTAATTAAGCGCGCTATGGTTAAAAACATTCCATTTTATGAAACTCTTGATTTAACACTTTGCGGCAATATGGGCCGTGTGCACCGCTTATGCCGTGAGGCGATAACTATTGCTGTTGAGCCTTTAGGGTTAACGCAGTCGCGCTGGACAGCCCTAATGCATATAAATATGCTCAAAGAAGGCATTACTCAGTTAGCACTGGCACAGAGTTTAGGCATAGAGATGCCGTCGCTTACCCGCACACTTAAACAGTTAGAAGAGCAATCGCTGATTGTGCGCCGTGTAGATGAGCACGATAAACGCAGTAAAAAACTTTATTTTACCGAGCAAGGTCGCAGTATTTTATACACCTTAAATGAGCGAATAACAGATATTAAAGCACAATTATATAGCGGTTTTAGCCATGCACAGTTAGATGCGATGGCATACGGTTTGGTAAAAATGGAAGAAAACGCTCTAAATTGCATTAACTCTCAAGCAAAGGCTAAAAATGACACCTGATCAAAAATTTGCCCGCTATGTAAGACTCTCCCTCATTGGGTTTGCTTTAGTGTTTATTTATTATTTAATGGCTGATATTTTTTTACCTGTAACACCTCAAGCGCGCGTATATCATCCTGTTGTGCAAATATCACCACAAATAAGTGGTCGAGTAACCAATGTGTTAGTAAGTAACAACCAACCTGTAAAGTCTGGTGATGTATTGTTTGACATTGACCCAGGTCCTTATAATTTAGCGTACGAACAGGCTCAGCTGGCGCTTGACGATGCTAAATTACAAAACAAGCGACTCGATACAAATGTTAAAGCACTTGAAGCGCAAATAAGTGCAGCAAAAGCTAAACAACATGAGCAAAAATTACTAAAAAGTCGAGGCGAAAGACTCTACAAACAAAACTCTATATCAGAGCAAAAGCTTGAAAGCATTCGTGCTAATTATCAAGCAAGCAAAGCCAATGTAGCAGCGTATGAGGCGCAATTAGCAGAAGCTATTTTAGCCCGTGGTGAGTTGGGTGAGCAAAATTTAGCAATGCGCCATGCTGCAAATCAGTTAGCACAAGCCGAGTTAAATTTATCGTATACGCAAGTGCGTGCCTTGAGTGATGGCATAGTTGCTAACTTACAATTGCTTGATGGTGCATATGCCGTTGCAGGTAAACCGTTATTAGCGATTGTGGCTAAAAAAGCGGACTTAGTTGCCGATTTTAGAGAAAAGTCACTTCTGCACATGAAGCGCGGTAGCCTAGCCAAAGTCGTTTTTGATAGTCGCCCAGGAGAGGTTTACGATGCAACACTTGAAACATTTGAGGCCGGTGTCAGTAATGGTCAATTAAGTGCCAATGGCTTATTAAGTACTACTGAGACTAGTAACCGTTGGGTGCGTGATGCGCAGCGTCAACGTATTCATCTAACATTAGTTAACAATCAAAGTTTAATTGAAAATATGCCAAGTGGTGCACGTGCTACAGTGCAATTACTGCCAGAGTCAGCTATTGGGCAGTGGTTTGGCGCAGCGCAAATTAGGTTTATTAGTTGGTTGCACTACATTTATTAATGGAGAAGGTATGACTCAAGTTGTTAGCCAAGGCCCACAATTAGATTCTAATGGCCTTCGCCAAGCACTGCGTATTGCCGGCGGATGCACTATTGGTTTTGCTATTAGTAAATTGATGAATTGGCCAAACGGTATATTTTTTACTGTTTATCCTATGTTGTTACTCGGCATGGTACCTACCTTAAGCCGTGACGTTATTAACCAATTTATAGCGTCGGCGGCTTTTAGTGCATTTATAGTGCTTATAATACAGGGGCTATTTTCTCACTTGCCTGTCGTTATGACGCTACTTGTATTTGGCATATTTTGTTTTTTATTTCATAAAATGAGTCGCGGTAGCGCCTTTTTATTTGGTGCTTTAGGCGTGGTTAGCCTTTCAATTCAACTGCATTTTTCGAGCTATGTTGATCAAGGTAGTAGTATCTACCCGCTGATTTTAAGTAACGGTTTGGCTATTATTTTAACCGTAATTATTGCCGCGATAATGCATGGGGTGTTTCCAGATGTAACCGCACGCCCTGGGCGAGTAATGCCAGCTAAACCTAAAGAAAGCATCCGCCACGAAGTATTACTATGCGCCAGTGTGGCAACGCTTTCGTTTGTAGTTTTTCAGGTGCTTGATTTACAAGATTCAATTTCAGCACAAGCGGCCTCAGTACTTATTTTATTTTCATTGTGTTGGAAAGCAGCAGGTATGGCAGGCTGGCAACGTGCGACTGGTACATTGATTGGTTGTAATGCCGCGATGTTATCGCAGTTGTTTTTGTACAATCACACCGATTTTTTACTATTTCCGGCGGCTATATTGTGGATTTTATCGTTTGTATTTGCACGGTTTCATATTTTAGGCGGCGGTATACCTGGTATAGGATTTGGTGTATTAACCACATTTGGTATTTTATTTGGTCAGTCATTAGGCCCAGGGCAAGACTTAATTTACAGTGCGTTGTATCGATTTAGTTCGGTATCGGTGGCGATTATTTTAAGTTTATGTGCTGTATATGTTATGCATCATTTGCTTAATCGTTTTAGTGCAACGCGCCATCATACCTTTGATTAAATAAATTTTAATTATTAGGCCATTTTAAAAACTGCGTTTTTACACGCCAGCAAGCTGTGCGTCTACCAGTCAAAAAGGTTGCAAATTTTGTAGACGTAGAGCTTGCTCGCGTGAGAAGCAAAGCTTCTAATTATTGAGTTATTTTAAAAACTGCGTTTTTACACGGCAATAGGCTGCGTGTCTATCAGTCAGTAAATATGCAAATTTTGTAGACGTAGAGCTTACTCACGTAAGAAGCAAAGCTTCTAATTATTGAGTTATTTTAAAAACTACGTTTTTACACGCCAGCAAGCTATGCGTCTACCAGTCAAAAAGGTTGCACATTTGTAGACGTAGAGCTTGCTCACGTAAGAAGCAAGGCTTCTAATTATTGAGTTATTTTAAAAACTGCGTTTTTACACGCCAGCAAGCTATGCGTCTACCAGTCAGTAAATATGCACATTTGTAGACGTAGAGCTTGTTCACGTAAGAAGCAAGGCTTCTAATTATTGAGTTATTTAAAGGCTTCGCGTTTACATGTCAGCAAGTTGCACGTCTACCAGTTAATAAGGTTGCAAATTTTGTAGACGTAGAGCTTGCTCACGTGAGAAGCAAGGCTTCTAATTATTGAGTTATTTAAAGGCTTCGCGTTTACATGTTAAATTTTCACACTGCCACGCAATGCTTTATTTTGGCCGTGTTTGGTTTTTTTATCCATGCGTTTACGTTGAGAGTTTCGACTTGGCTTGGTGGCTCTTCGAGCCTTGTTTACTACTGTCGCGCTTAAAATAAGGTCTTTTAAACGTTTAAGTGCATCGTCTCGATTAAGCTCTTGTGTACGATGACTTTGCGCTTTAATGATTAACACGCCATCTTTAGTTATTCTAGAATCTTTTAAAGCGAGTAAGCGTTCTTTGTAAAAGTCAGGTAATTTAGAGCGGTTAATGTCAAAACGTAAATGTATAGCACTTGCTACCTTGTTAACATTTTGACCACCGGCACCCTGAGAGCGAATAGCGGTTAGCTCTAGCTCCCACTCATCAATTGTGACTGTATTTGAAATTGTTAACATTGTATTTAGCTCTCGTTGTTAAAAATGCATTATATCACCTGCACATAGACTTAGGGTGAATCAACTAAAATCCTAGTACTTTCGTTAACTTCCATGAATTGTACTGTAAAATTCGCTAATGTATTGTTTTGTGTTGGCACATGCAGGTATTTAGTTTCTAATTGAACTGCCCTATTTATTTAGGGCTTTATAAAATAGCCCCCGATAATAGGAAATACCCATATGAAAAAAATACTCGTATCACTTAGTTTGTTAGCAATGAGCTTCTCTGGTTTTGCAAAAGACATCACCGAAGGTGATTTACAAAGCTACATGAAAGCACTACCAGCGGTAACAAGCTGGGCGAGCGCTCAAGATTCTTTAAAAGGTATTGATTTAGGAAGCATGTTAGGTGCATCTGCTGATCAAACAACATCAGAGCAAAGTTCGTTAGCTAACAGTGCACTAAGTATGATTAAAGAGTACGACTTGTATAAAAGTTTTGAAGGTGTGACGAGTCGTTACGGTTTTACACCAGAGCAGCTAATTACTGTTGGTTCAGAAGTGTCTATGGCTTACATTGAAAACCTTAAGTCGGGTTTATCTGACGAAAACAAAGAAACCGCTAATAAATTAATGGGTGGTTTTCAAAGTATGAAAAGCGTTAAAGATAAAGGCGCTAGTTCGTTAATGGGGTCACTAGGCAATGCATCAAGTGCCGCTAAATCGAGTGAGCCAGTCGTTAGCGAAAGTAATCTTGAGCTTGTGAGTGAATACATGCCGCAACTTAAAAAGCTTTTCGCTCTTTTATAAGCTGTATTGCTTTATATAAAAAGGTGGCATTTGCCGCCTTTTTGGTTTCTACCTATATAATATCTTTTAATAACAGCAAGTGATTACAAAGTTTATGCTTTGCCTTACACCAAACTGCATAAATCTTTGATCAATTTAACGAATTAAATTGCACTATAACGTCGTTAAAAATTTTTTATTTAGAAAAACTAGATACAAAAATTTTTGCCTAGTTCTAGCGTAATTTTCTTAACGTTAAATAGACCCCATATATAAGCAGATTGGTATTAAGCGTTCTGCTCAGCCTAATTTAGCGAGTGCGTATCAGCTAGAAAATTATTTATAAATTAACGAACTAACTTGTTTGCATCTACACTTGTAACATGCTTATTTTTTTGGGTAATAACATGAAGCGATGGTATGTATTTATTAGTATATTATTGGTGAGTATCACGTATATTTCTTTATCTGCTTATGCAAAATCCAGCCAGACATTTAGTGCGGGGGTTATTGCTCAAGAGCAAATTTTTCCAATTAAAGAGTTACAACTTGGTTACTATGCTCGCTGTATTTTAGTTTCCGCACAAAAAGAAGATGCTTTTTATTCGGCTTGTTACTTAAAAAAACAGCCTCAATCCAATTGGCTTGCTGAATCGGCGGGTGCGCGTTGCGAAATAAAGTGCACAACGTATCTCGACAAAAATGGTCACTCACAAACGACATACTTTACAGCTCAATAATACTAATCTTATTTAAAGTATGCTTATTTCAAGCGCTAAATAGCACGCTCATTTAAGGCAATTTGTATAAGTCGTTCCAATGTTTTTTTATTGGTTTAGAGCTTTCGTTTATTTGCCGACTAGTTAAAGTGCTACATGCGCTCTGTGACTGTTGTATGTGTGGGCCTGAGAGTAATAAAAAATACTTTTTACCATTAGGGCGTGTTGACCTTTGTGGATTGAAATTTGTTCAATCTAGGGGCGATTTAATCGCGGCGCGAGGTTTGTAACCTAGTGGGCTCGGTAACTGCTCCTGCGTTACTCTAATGGCTTACATCCCTGTAAGAATAAGTAAAAACCGAGCAACAAAGAGTAAATTGCCCCTAGAAAGAACCCAAAGGGCAGCGCATGTTTGGTATCTATGCTGCGTTATCGCCTATTTATGGGGAACAACCACACACCACAGGCTCTGCCTTGCCTAAATACCAAACGTACTGCTGCAAAATTAATCACGAAAGGTCAACACGCCCTAATATTTCTGTTGATAGTGAACAATGGAAAATCAGCTTTTATCAATTGAGGTTTTATTGCTTTTTTAGAGGTGTACGCGGCGTATTGGCAAAAGTACAGCCCTTGCGTGTCCTTTTTTGCTCTCCCCATGCGCCTATCAGTTGCCAATCAGTGGATGCATATCGTCTAGCATCGACCATAAAACTGCCATGTAATGCAGGCGTTGAGTAGACATGGTTAATCGTTTTTTGCGCGTCTTGGGCGTTTGCATAAGGGCCTGTCACCAAGTAGTAACTGTCTCGGCTTTGATGTTTATATAATTTTAAAGGATGCGCTTGCCAGTCAACCTCTTTTGCTACTATTACTGCCGATTCAAACTTTTTAAATACACCAAGCTGAACAAAGTAAGATTTTTCTGATGGCTTATCAGCTAACTCTATTGAGTTTATTGTATTGTTTTTAGGTTGTAGAACGATATCTTTTAAAATAATAGTATCACCCGTTTTAGAGGTAATAACGCGCTCGGGTAAGTTTTTAGCAACGAGATTTTTTATATTTAATGTATTTGCTTCAACTTCAATTTTGTAACTTCCGTGGCTTACATCAGAAAAATAATAATATCCGTCGTATTCGGTAGTTGTTGTGTATTCTTTGTCGCCATTGGTCTGCTTTAAAAAAACGGTTACGCCTGAAACAGGTTTGCTTTTATCATTATTTGCAAAATAAACAGTCCCTTCTACTTCATTAAAAATAACCATTGGTACATTAACTTTAGTCTGACCCCCTCGGTGAGCGTAGGTTTTTATTTTTCCAAGTACAGGCTGCAAATATGGATTTGGTAAAGTGCGTAAATCGACCTCTAAAACTTGCCCGCCGTGACTGCTTGGCAGTAGTGTTTTGCCTGTATTGTTTGTGAATTTATTTCGCCATAAATAATTACCGGTAAAGCGTACGTCTTCTAATGCTTCATCACCTTGATCAAATATTCGATTTTCGTTCCAGTCAATAAAAGCAGATGCTTCAAGTTGTCCGCCGCTAAGAGCTCTTGGAGTGTCAAATACCATATCTAACTCAAGATGATCAAAGCTAAATGTGCCGTTTAAACCTAATGACACGCGCCAGTCTCCACGACTATCGTATTGACCTGAAACTTGAACATTAAAAATATCATAGCGGTAAGTATATTGATGGCTTAATTGCGTGGTCGCTGATGAGTTGGGGTTATACGACAATTGGGTTTGATTGAAGGAATCTTGTGTTTGCGGCCAACGTAAATTACTGCGCAGACTAATTAGGTCTCCCCCATTTATAGGCAGCCAATCAAGTGTATTTGTCCATTTCCAAGAAGCAATATCGATAGATGAATAAAGCTGATTGGTTAGCTTATCCTCTTGGTCATCATAAAAAAGGCGTCCAGCCCATGTGCCACCAATATGATTTTTATTGATACCAAATGAAAATGTATTTTTGTTTGATTTACTTTCACGGGTTTCGTTAAGCCATTTCATATTCCAATTTAAAGAGTCAAACGAATCAGAACGGTCATTTAAACTAACCGACAATCTATTTTTAAGTGCATTACTTTGTGGCAAAAACAATGCACTCGAAAAATCATCTAAGGCGGTATATTCTAAATTGACGTTGACATCGTTATAAAAATCGCTAGAGAATAACCCCCTGAAGCCTGCATAATAAGCATTGCCAGCATTAAGCTGTTTGGTAGATAAGAGTCGATAGCTGCCATGCTCGGTAAGTATATTTAACCCTGATGATATATAGCGAGTGTGCTCATCAGTACCTAGTTGAGTGATTTGCGCATCATAGGTTAAATTTTCACTGATCCCATATGAAACACTGGCTTTAAACGTGTCACTAAATTTATTTTGAGTGCTTTGCTTGTTATTAAATACGCTTTTATCTGTTTCAAGTAACTCAACTTGGTAGCTTATTTTTCCTGGTGCTAGAGCATCTTGCCCTATTGTATATTTTTGAGTGCGTGTGATTTGCTCACCTTGTGGGCCAAAGAGCTTTATTTCAAAAATATTATTGCCGTAAAATGTTTCTATATCGATAAACTTAACTAAGTTATCGTCATTTGCTTGTGTGGTCGCTAAAAATTGCCCATTGCGGTATAGCTCAGCTTGCCAGCCGGGTAAAGCGGGTTCTTCAATGGTGATTGATGAAAAATTTTGTGCTGAGCGTGGATCGGCATTTGAGATATAAATGCCCCGACCTTGGCTTGAAGCTGTTGTGAGTTGATCTGATTGAGATTGAATATCACCTAATTGGTAATGAATGCGTGCTAATGAATGATCTTCATCGGTTAAGCTAAAGTCTTTGCTAATTTTAAAAAACGTATTATCGCTGTTTTCATTTTTATTAAACCGAACCTCTGCTCGATGGTGAAATAAATCAAAATAGCTGTTGAGCCTAATTAAACCCTTATAACGTGCTTGCTTAGATGTGGCACTTGATGAAACCGTGTACTCAGAAATTGGGTATGTTAGTAAACGGTATTGATCTTCAATAAAGTGATCATATTGCGGGGCTATAGCCTGCTTATGTGTGACTGTTGTGCTTTTTTTATCATTTGTGGTGCTTAATAAATCACTCATAAAGGTGACTTGCATGAGCGAGTAATCAAATATTGAGTCGGTTTGTAAAAGCGTATTAATAACGGATAAGTCTACGTAGTAGTCGTAATCATCTTTAGCCCAAAAAAATGCTGTTGGTGTTACCGGTAGTTTTGTTAGCAAAGTTGAACTTAGCGTTAGCTCAGTTGCGTCAACTGTTGCAGTTAAGCTATTTTCGGTAACGCTAAAGTTAATGCCCATCGTTGATTTAAGAACACTTATTGGTAGCAACAGCTTATTTGATGGCGTGTAGTAAGCTTCTAAGTCGGATACAACCGATCGGCCATTTACTTTTACATTTACGATCACGAATGCCTCTTCATCAATAGGCCATTGATGAAGAGGCATTTGCTCATTAGCGAATAATGTTTGAGGCATAACAACACAGAGCAACAAACTAATTAACGCGCTATAACGCAAGGCGTTTAGCTTAAACACGTGCTATTGAATATTAACGGGTATTGCTAACTCAATATTGCCACCATATTGGGGGTTTTCTGTGTATTTAAGTGTCAGCGGACCGACAATAGGCTGTTGCAACGATATATAGACTTTACGACGCGATAAAGGCGTATAAACAGCTACGTTTGTTACTTCTCCGACAGGTAAGTTATTGCTATCTGTCAGTTCAAAGTTGCCATATAGCGAACGATTACCTGTTAGTGTTTGCCAAAACATAATAGTCGGTCGACCATTTTGGCTAATTAGCTGTGGGTTTATTAATTGTGAGTCAGCTTCTAACTGACCATGGCGAACAATAACCGGTACGCTGTAAGAAATTTTAGGGCGTATAGTTATACCTACGGCATTAGGATCGGGAGCTTCAGATGCAACTATTTTAAGTACTGCTCTGTATTCTCCTGCGGGTAATTCTGCTTTTTTTCGCACCGTCATTCTTATCGCTTGCATACCTTTTGGTGCAATAGAACCACGGCGTGGAGAAAATCGTAACATGCCAGCTGCAGATCGCCCTTCTACTTGCTTAGGCGTTGCATCGATTAGTGAGCCTTCTTCGGTCATATCTTTGTGCGTGAGACTAAGTTTGAAATCGAGATTTTTATCAGAAGTGTTTCTAATCATTAATGAATTATTTTTAGTACGTCCATCAAAATATAAACGATATTCAGATAAAGAAAGGTTTGCACTGCAAATTTGAGGCAATAGGAGGGTTAGGCAAAACGTTGCCCAACGAAAAAATTTAAAACTCATGAGACAACTCAACAACATGATAAAAAAAATGTGGAGCGTTATGCTCCACACAATTTATATTATTAATAACCGAGGGCTATAACAATATAATAAATAATATTACTGGAAAGATACATCAACCGTGTAATCTACAGCATAAAGATCGCCCGCTGTAAGATCGGCTGCTACAGTCATAGCGCCATAAACACCAATTACGATATCTGTTGCGCTTGCATCAGTAGTAAATGGAGAAGCAACAGTATTTGCAGTTGTTACAGATGTAGTACCATCAGTGGCAGTCGTTACTGGAGCAAAAGTAAGGTTTGCACTTGTGCTACCAGATACAGTGATGTTCATTGCTGAATTTGGAGCCAAACCAGAAACGGTTACGCCACCCAATTGAATGTTTGCATCTGAAGCGTCACAATCGCCTGTTACTGCACCGGCATTATCCATTGTACAAGTTGAACCCGTTGCTAAACGAATTTTACCAAAATGAACAGCGTTATCTTCTACAAAAGTTGGTTCGCTCCAGCCATTTACACTTGCTTGTAATGTTTCGCTAGATGCTAGTAAAGAAGTAGACGTCATTGCTAGTAAAGCAGTTGCTGCAAAAATTTTTTTATTCATAATTTATCCGTTTTTTAAATAATTATTATACTTACTACTACTTCCTTGTATTCCATATGCGGACTTAATTAGATAAGCGGCTGTAATCCATTAATGCTAACTTAACTTTAATGAATACAATATTCAATTTATTTGTTAACTAATTGTACTTATAGATCAGTTATTAATAGTAAAGTATTAACAAACGAATGTAAAAATGTTTCGTATCTATTTATTGACTCTGTTTTACGGAGTAATTTAAGGTTAGAAAGGAACTATTATTTTAACATTCTCGTGAACACTAAATAATGAGCTGCAAAAAAACATGCTTTGAATGAGGCATTTTGATTACTCAATATTATGCAGAACAATGAAAATGCACCTGTACTCAGCTTTTATTTAACAGTTTGAAATGCCCTATAGTGTAAGTATTGAGCTCACTCTTTCACTAATTTCTGGCAGCACCTCTTGTGCGAACCACGGGTTCTTTTTAAGCCAAATATTGTTGCGCGGACTTGGATGGGGGAGTACTAAATAGCTTGGCCAATACTCACGCCACGATTTTACTAACTGCGTTAATGGCTGTTTTTTAGTATGGGGTAAATGGTATGCCTGAGCATGCTTGCCAAGTATTATTGTTAGTTCAATATTTGGCAGTTGAGCTAATAATTTTTCGCGCCATGCGGATGCGCATTCTTTACGGGGCGGCAAGTCCCCCGACCTTCCTTTCCCTGGGTAGCAAAACCCCATAGGTAAAATTGCAATATTGTTTTCATTATAAAATTCATCATTTGTGAGGCCAAGCCATTCTCGTAGGCGATTTCCGCTTGCGTCGTTAAATGGAACCCCTGTTTCGTGAACTTTTATCCCTGGGGCTTGGCCTGCAATTAAAATACGTGCATTTGGGTTAAATTGTATTACAGGGCGAGCGCCTAAAGGCAAGTGAGGAGCACAGATCACGCATTTACTAACTTGTTCTAATAATTGGCGGGTATTCATGTTTATTTGGCCTTAAATGCTCAATATTTGTTCTAAATAGCCGTTTAGAACAAATGAGTTGGTAAAAAATCGGTTTATTTTAATTTAAACGGGCTTTAGTTAGTAAAATCGTGATCTTTAACCGCTACCAAGCTGTAAGCCTTTAAAAATCTATTGCTTATCAGCCCATACAGCAAATTCGTTGCCACTTGGCTCTGTAAAGTGAAAGCGGCAACCACCAGGAAACTCAAAAATGGGTTTTAAAATTTTACCTCCATGTAACTCTACTTTTTGATATGTGGCGTGAATGTCGTTACTATAAAAAACCAATAGTGCAGCGCCATTTTGAGTGAGCGATTTAAGCGGTGCGTAAAAAAAACCACCATCAAGCCCTTGGCCGCTAAACGCCGTATATTCAGGGCCGTAATCGGTAAATTGCCAATTAAATACACGGCTAAAAAAAGATTTAGTGGCTAATAAATCGCATGCAGGAAACTCAACATAATTTAGTTTTTCATTATTGTTCATCGTTATTAAAGCATTTATAAATTAATGGTAAACCACCTTAAACCTTAGTGGGCTGCTAATCAAATATCCCCTTTATATTTTAGATCAGTATTTTACTAAGTTTGAATCGTGAAAGCTTAAATGCTTCAAATGAGAATAACTATCTTTTGTATTTATAAGCTATATAATAGCGCCTAAATTTTTACTCTCTGTATTTAAGGGACTAACTCATTATGCAGGCACAATCGCTTAGTGCGCAGTTTTCACAAATTTTCAAACGTTCTTCTAGCTTTAACTACCAGTTTTTAGTGCTATCACGCTTTTTTATTGCCATTGTAGGCGGCTATTTTTTTACAGCAGCGAGCACGTCTTTGTTAAGTTTTTTATTACCACTGGCTAAATCGGATGCGGTGTTGCTATGTGTATCGTTAAGTATTTTGATTTATGCACTCGTTTTTATTTATGCATTTTATGTAAAATCTTTAAAAACAGTTTGGATCAGTATTTTACTAAGCACGGGGACACAAGTTAGTTTATTAGCTGCATTGAAGGACTGGCTATGAAGGACAGTTTTTTTCGGTCAATGACTTGGTTGCATACGTGGGTAGGGTTATTGGTATGTTGGTTACTCTATTTAATATTTTTTTCTGGAACACTTAGTTTTTTTAGAGACGAGATAAGCTTATGGAACCAACCAGCTATTCATAATGTGCAAACTCAGGCACAACGTATTGAAGCGCAACAACAGCAAATAATTACAGGGTTTGATTACTTAGCTACTCAAGGGGCTAATTCACAAAGCTGGCGTATTACGCTTCCAGAGTCGCGTATTCCTTATCTAGTATATGGCTATGCAAAACCAAAAGAGCCAGGCCAGCGCCGCAGTAAATTTGAAAACACCCAGTTAAACCCTAATACAATGCAAAAGCTTGAGCCATTTATAGAGACCAAAGGCGGTAACTTTTTTTATCGTCTACATTTTGATTTACATTACATTGATGTAATAACCGCGCGATGGCTTGTGTGCTTTGCAAGCTTATTTATGCTAATTGCGATTATATCGGGTGTAGTTATTCATAAACGTATTTTTAAAGATATGTTTAGTTTTAGACGCAATAAAGGCAGCCGCACATGGCTGGATGCTCATAATTTAAGTTCTGTGCTTGCCCTGCCTTTTCATTTAATGATTACCTACACTGGTATGATTACACTTATATTTATGTTGTTCCCCTACCCTGCGCAAACGACGTATGATAACGGCATGCGCGATTTTTTTAATGATGTAACGCCTCGCAATACCATTACAGATAAAGCCAAAGGCGGATCGGCAATGGTACCAATACAGCGTATTTTGGATCAGGTTTATACTAAGTGGCCAAATGCTGATATTACCCGTGTACAAGTGAGCAATCCTAATATGGCGTCATCAACAATCACAGTATTGGTCAGTTCAGGTAAAACACTCCGAGATCAAGCCCCACGTTTAATATTTAGTGGGGCCTCGGGAGAGCTCGTTGCTAAAACTGATGATGACTTAACAGCCAGTAAAGCACTTTACGAATCGTTGAACTCGCTTCATACCGGTCGTTTGGCCGATCCACTATTGCGGTGGCTCTATTTTTTAGGCGGTGTTGCTGGCTGCGTAATGATTGGCTCCGGTTGTATAATGTGGGCAAAGCGCATACGCGATCGTATGAAAGCCGATGCAAAACCGTCACTTGGTTTAAAGCTGGTTGAAGGATTAAACTTGGCTACATTAATGGGGTTACCATTGGCGACCTGCGCATTCTTTTTAGCTAACAGAATACTAAACCCAGAAATTACAGCACGTGCAGATAAAGAAGTTCTCGCATTTTTCTTAACGTGGTTAGCAGTTGCTGTTATTGCGTTATTAAAGCGTGGTAAAGGTCAGTGGCAAATTATGGCGGTTATAAATGGTATAGCGTGTTTAAGCGTACCTGTTGTGAATGCGCTTACCACCAACGACAATATAGTTAGTTATTTACTGCACAAACAGTGGGCTTTATTTACTTTTGATGCACTATTTTTACTATTTAGTATATTGTTTTTTATACAAACCGAAAAATTACGTACTCATAAACAACCTACAAAGCGAAGCAATCACATTGTAAATAAAAAGCGAAAGGATCAAAATATATGATTGATTTATTACTTTTTAGCCTTTGTTTGTTTGCTTTTAACTGTTTTGCATTGGCTAAATTCAATCATTTTAAAGATGTATTTAAAAAACGCCCCACTGAGTTACAGAGTAAAAAGCTGTTACTCATCGCTTGGATCAGTATTTTACTAAGTTTAGTGTTTTGTGTAGTAACGCAAGGAAGCTACGGGGCTTTGTTGTTTTGTGGATTCATGAGCTTGAGTGTATTGATTATAATGGTTTTTTATAATTTTTTAGTAGGCTACGTAAAGTTGTTTAGTGTTTTAAATAGCGTATTAGTTGTACTAAGCGGGTTGTATTTAGCGTTAAACTAGCCTTAGTTAGTAAAAACGTGATCCGTTATTTTTCCACATATTAGGCAAAAAAAATGGCAAGCTATATAGCTTGCCAACAATAGGGGATATTTAGTGTTTCCAATACTTGCTGTCTCACGGCAAGTACACAATATAACCATAATATATTTAAGTTACTTTACAGTTAGGTAACTCTTTTATTAATACTTTAAAAGCGTCTACAACTCACTGTAAACTCCCTTTACATAGTAGGGTCTGTTGACCTTTCAGGATTGAAATTCGTTCTATCTAGGGGGCGATTTAATTGCGGCGCGAGGTTTGTAACCTAGTGGGCTCGGTAACTGCTCCTGCGTTACTCTAATGGCTTACATCCTTGTAAGAATAAATAAAAACCGAGCAACAAAGAGTAAATTCCCCCTAGGCAGAACCCTTCGGGCTGAGGGATCCCCACTTTATCCAGCGGCCTCTTTTTGATAATTAGAAATAAAGTTTTTTAAACTTTTTTCTATATAGCTTTGTGTAATACGTCTCTTACATAGCTTTATGACTTGCTTGGCTAATGCATGTTTAAAGTACTTATGGCAAACTGATGTGTCAGGCATAGCAGTTGTGACTTATGTGGGTTGTGGTGATTTACATAAGATCATAAATTGCTGTGCCTGTCACGTTTTGGGGATTCGTCAGCCCTTCGGGCAGCGCATGTTTGGCATTTATGCTGCGTTATCGCCTATTTATGGGGAATACCACACTATATAGGCTCTGCCTTGCCTAAATACCAAGCAGTCTGCTGCAAATTCAGCCTCGAAAGATAAACAGACCCTAATGATTTACCCAAATTATTTTATCGGTAGCAAACCCTAGCTCTTTAGCTTTAGTTAAAAAGTGCTTTTTAAGTTTTTTGCTAACCGTTGGTGTACGCGACAAAAACCACAAGTAATCTTTGTTGTAACTGGTTATAAATGCATATTGATAATCGGGTTGGTCAAGCTCAAAAATCACGTAAGCGCCATAAAATGGACCAAAAAACGAGACTTTAAAATGTCCAGTGTCAGTGCCCTCAACAAACTTGGCTAAGCCTTCAGCGTCATCCCATTTTTTATCATCCGTTAAATACCCTTTGTTAAGGACCTTTACTGTGCCGTCGTCGTTAATTGAATAAGTCGCGGTAACTTGCTCCATACCTTCTTCGAATGAGTGATTAAGACGCGCTATTTCAAACCATTTGCCTTTATATTTTTGTATATCAAAGTTTTTAACGGGTGTTATTCCCTCAGGAGGGCTGGTGCAGGCACTAAGAAAAAACAACCCCGTAATAAGTAAACCGTATTTTATAGCCTTCATGTAAGCTCCTTTTTTAATTACATAAATCGTACGTATTATCTAAATATAGATGGATATAAAGTTTGCTAGCCGATTAAAAAAATTTGCTATAGGATCATATTAATTCTAAAGCAATAAAAATGACCATAGCATGAAAATTTGGGTAGATGCAGACGCGTGTCCTGTTGTTATAAAAGAAATACTTTTTAGAGCTGCAGAGCGTATGAAAATCGAGACTATTTTAGTGGCTAATCACGCAATGCGTATTCCGCCGTCAAAATACATAAGCCGCGTTCAAGTATCGTCGGGATTTGATGTAGCCGACGACGAAATAGTAAAACGTGTTGAAAAAGGTGATTTAGTTATTACAGGCGATATTCCGCTAGCAAGTGAAGTAATTTATAACGGCGGGCAAGCGCTTAATCCACGTGGCGAGCTTTATACCACTGAGAATATCCGCTCAATACTTAACGTGCGCGACTTTATGGATACCATGCGCTCAAGTGGCGTAGAAATGAGTGGTGGGCCGCCGCCACTTAGCCAAACCGACCGTCAAAACTTTGCAAATAACCTCGACCGTATTTTAGCGCAAAACAAGGCTAACTAACTTGAACACACAATTAGTTGGCTTAGGTGATACGCAATTTAGCGTGGCTGTATACATAGCAAAAGCGCCGCCAATGCCGTTTTTTGAAACCCTTAAATGCCTTGAGCCGGTCCAAAATGAACAAATAGATACCATAAACCAGCACTGTGGTAATGGTTGGCGCAAGGTATTTAACGTCTACGCCAAAGTGTTGTTCGCTCTGCCAAGTGAGCATTACTCATTTGCCAAACAAGCATCTACTTGGCAACAATATCGCGATGAGTATTTACTACAAAAAAACAGTAAAACCGCCCTGCTATTTAGCGCGCCGAACATTACTAGTACTTGTGCAGATAAAGCTCCTAGTAATAAAAATCAGCTACACATAATTGCCGGTCGTACGCACGCTAAAAACTTATTACAACAAGGTAAGTTACATGCACACTTTGATTGGCTTGACGATGAGTTTGCAATAGACACCAGTAACAACATTATTGTGTGCCCGTATTTTGATTACAGGCAACTAAGTAATATAAAAATAGCGAGATTAAGCGAGCTAGTCGCGCAGCTAAAAGTCACTAAATAATATATTGTAGGGAACGACCATGGCCGGAATTTTAGAGTTAAACGAATTATTAAAATCAATGCAGCCAGCGCTTAAGCAAGGCGAGTATATTTTTTGTTGCTTAGTAGGAAAATTGGCTGATTATGTTCACTTAGAGCCACTGGCCACTTACGTTGAAGAAGAAGGGCTAACCCTTATTTTGAAAGCTGAAACCGCCGATAAAGCAGGTATTACTTACGAGGGTAAATATAATTTAATTACCCTTAACGTACATTCAAGCTTAGAGGCCGTTGGGTTAACGGCTGCGGTATCTGCAAAGCTAACTGAGCATGGCATTAGCGCTAATGTGGTAGCTGCGTTTTATCACGACCATATTTTTGTGCAAACAGATAAAGCACAAGCTGCGTTGGATGCGCTAAAAGAGATTAGGCCGTGTTGACCTTTCATGATTTATTTTGCAGCAGACTGTTTGGCATTAATGCTACGTTATCGTCTATTTATGGGGAATAACTACATCCTAATGAAGAGACAACTAAGTAATTGAATCAATAAATAAACTCGGATATGGTTTAGCTATAAGAAAAATAGTTTTAAAATTAGTTAAGTTTAAAAGGCTCTTTAATGTTTATAAGAAAAGTTTGCTCAATGGATCTATATTCCATTAGAACTGTATGTACTGATGCATTTATGAGCTCTGTGGCACCTACACTTCAAGCTGAAGGTATTAAGACGTTTCAAAGCATTATATCTTTAGAAAATTTAGAAGCTCGTATGGCGGCAGACAATGAAATGTGTGTTTACGAAAGTAATAGCAAGGTAGTTGGGTTTATAGAGCTCAAAGCTGGTCGTCACATTGCGATGCTTTTTGTTGCACCTAGTTGTCAAAAAAAGGGGATCGGTAAATCGTTGATTTTAAGAGTGCTTGCACATGCTAGAAGTGACACAATAACAGTAAGTGCCTCTTTAACTTCGGTACAAGCTTATCTTAATTATGGGTTCGAGTGTGTAGGTAATATTTCTGAATCTGCGGGACTAATATATCAGCCTATGCAAATAAAGCTTAATAAATTAAACCGCATGAAATAGTAAAGTAATATGCAGTGCTCAGTACTGGAGGGCGTTCAAGATTCAATCTCTCACTAGGTTGTATTTTAAGTGCTTAATGGATTACTGAGCTCTTAGTAACCTTAAATAAAATGGCTAATACTATTATATACCAGCCGTTTTATTGATGATTAGGTTTGGTGTACAATATTTATTGTCTACAGGTTCAAGCGTTATTTTTTTGCCTGCGTTTATGACTACACATTGCGTACTGTTATCGAGTTTTTGTTTTTGAATAACAGTAAACTCCCCTTCTTTAGCTGCATATAATTTATATTCGTATGCTGTGTTACCGCCTTCAAATAGAGCAGTAAACAAACCTCCAACTAGGCCACCGATGATTGCACCACCCACCATGTCTTCAGTGTTACCATCTAAGCCATCAACAAAACCAAACCCTGCCCCAGCAGCAATACCAGTTCCTACCTCTGATGAAAGAGTTACTTTTTGGACTGATTGCAGTGATGCATAGTAGCGCTTAACGATATGATTTTGATTGTTGCGGTCAACACCTTGTGAAGCACAACCGGTTAGCAGTAATACAGCGATTAAATATTTTTTCATGTTGAGTTCCTTTTGATCATTTTAATAGGGAAATAATAAGCATTAGAGCATAAAAAATATGTGGGAACTTTGTTTGTAGCTGTCAGAAACTGTAAAAGTATGTAGTGAAATTAAACATACTCTTTTTTACTCAACAACTAGCTTTGATACCACCCATTTATGAAGCGGATTTTTACTGTAACGCGGGTGCCATGCGGCTATTACGTCAAACGGGGCTGGTAACTGTTGCAAATCAATTTTTACCAGCTCTGAGCTTACTGCGCGTGTGGGTAAGAATGCGATGGAGTCTGTAGTTTCTAGATACATCGGCACGATAGAAAAACATGGTGCCGATATAACAACATTGCGTGTTAAATCAAAGCTTTTAAACCAATCGTCAATAGAGCCTTTAAAATTTGGACGCGAAGGTGAGGCAATAATGCTTGGATAGCTGGCTATTTGTGCAAGGGTTGGCCTAGTCCCTGCTATTGATGAATTCGGCGAGGTAACGCAAATATGTTGTTCTTCAAATAGCTTAACAATGGGGTAAGTACTTGGAATGTAGTCAGGGAAAGCTATTGCTAAATCGACTTTACCGTTTTCCATTAAATCGTGCAGACTGTCGAGTTCAAAGTCTCTTATTATTAGCTTTAAATTGGGCGCTTGTTCTCTTAGCTCTTTTACAAGTGCAGGCAAAACAACTTGTTGTGCGTAATCAGTAGCGGCTATTACAAACGCACCGTTAACCGTTTTTGAGTCAAATATTTTAGGTGCCAATAATGCCTGAAAGTCGTTTAGCAGCTTGTCTATATCTACTGATAGCTCCTCAGCATAGGGCGTAGGCACAAAACCAGTTGTTTTTCTTAAAAACAACTGGTCGTTAAACACATCACGTAGCTTTTTAAGTTGCTCACTCACTGCTTGCTGGGTTAAGCCCAACTTACTCGCCGCTTTTGATGCGTTTTTTTCGCGAATGAGCGCTTGGAAAATACGCAGCTGTTTTATATCTAGCCTGTCTAACTTACTCATGGTAATGCCCTTGTTGTTTAAGCATGATTAACGTATTACATTACCAATTATTTTTGTACCACTTACATGAAATGGTTGTTTTTAGTTGTTGAGATACCCCCTTACTATGCCCCTACACAATGAATCGAATGATTGGATAAAACAATGAAAACAGTAATTTTAATAGGCACACAAGGCAAAATGGGTCAAGCGGCATTAACTGGTTTATCTAAGCACAAAGTAATTACCGCAGGTCGCTCTGGCGATGTAGATCATATTGTTGATATTACCAGTGAGCAGTCAATTGCTGAACTGTATAAAAAGGTAGGCTATTTTGATGCCGTAGTTAATACAGTGGGTTTATGTGAGTACGAAACGTTTGCAGATATGAGCGAAGCCCAGTGGATGAGCACTATTATGAGTAAAATGATGGGGCAAATTAACCTTGTACGCATAGGCCAAAAGTACATTGCTGATGGCGGTTCATTTACGTTAATTAGCGGTATTTTAAACGTTAAGCCTATTCCGTTTGCGATTGCTGATGCAACAACTAGCGGTGCAATAGATACCTTTGTTAGATGTGTATCACTAGAAATGTCTCGTGGCACACGTATTAACGTGGTTAACCCTACCGTACTAGAAGAAGCATGGGGCGTTTACGGTGAAATGATGCCAGGTTTTCAGCCAGTACCAGGTAAACTTGTAGGTAAAGCGTTTGAGCGTTCGGTTGATGGCTTTATCTCTGGTGAAGTTATTTTTGTAGACGCATAACGGCCCATACCTAAAGTCTAATTAGTAGTCTGTTATTGAGAGAAATCTAATGAAAAGTCATGTACTGATATTAATACTAACTACTATCGCTCTTTCTGGCTGCAGTAGCGTGCCAGTAAGTAGTGTAAATAGTACTGTTGAAAGCCCTGCTGGTACAAAAAAAACGTGTAAAAGGGTACCTAGGCATAAAACACATATTAAGCTTTGTAGGCCAGAAACCAAGCTTAATTGATATATGTTACAGGCCGAATAGTTTGTTATTCGGCCATATTATTTTAAGCTATGTAATGTAATTAGATTTAATTAAACAACCATAATAAGTTAAAGTTTGAACTGGCTGCAAATTTTAATCAGTAAAACTTATTTTTGTAAGAAATTTGAGTGTTAATGATTAAATCACTCATAACTGAGGTTGTGAACTTAGCTCAGCCACTGAGTGATTTTTTTGATAATTAAAATTGATTAAACAATCGATTCAACAATTTTTAATGCTTTAAGCTCGTTTTCATCGGTAATGCCATCAGCTTCAATCACTTGTTTGAGAAGTTCTAATACAAATACCCTCATTGGTTGATCAATAATATGTGTCATCCGATGTTGAATAAATGAATCTATTTCACCGCTCTGCACGGCTAAAACACATTTCCTAGTCATATCTACCATATAATTATCAAGCTCAATAGCTGAGTTCCACTCTATCTTATGTGCCCATGCTTCAACTACATTTAGCTCTTCATCAGCAATAGATCCATCCACGGTAACAAAAAGCAAAGCAAGATCTAGAAGTGATTCTTTTTGTAGTTGTTCGACACAGATACCCATATCAAAATTATTTAATAATTGCTCAAATTTCATAACGGTCCTTTGATAAAATAAAGATAGAGTATTTGAGCTTATACCAAACCACTTTAAAAAGTAACCAAATAGGCTTCACTAATTAGGTGTGTTCGACTTGAGACGGCTGAACTTTTAATTGAGCTTGTCGCTGTGAGTGTGGTTTTTTAGGCAAGGCATAACTTACTTTACAGACTATTATTAACTGCAAATAGCGCTTTCATTATATATTTCACCTACAAACGCGGTGCTGGCTTGTAGTGAAATTTATACAAAAACACCGAGCTAATTTGCTCGGTGTTTAATTATTTTTAACAGCGGGTGCTGATTTAGCTTGTTTGGCCTTGTATAAACTTAAACAACATACCCACTAAAACCTAGCGCTTTAAAATACAGCTTTGGAATACCAAATTTGCACTCATTTAGCAGTTCGCTAAAGCGCATTCTATCAAGCGGGTAAAACTCGCTTTCTAGGTTGTGCCCCATTTGTGTTTGCCCTGCTGCTGTTAAACCAAGCTGCGCGCATGTTGTAAGTTGTGCTTCGCGCTCAAATGAAGTTTCGGGGCGCATTAAATCGGCAATATATAGGTTCGCGTCTTTTTTAAGGCTTCCTTTAATTGCTTTTAATAACTCTTTTTTATCGCCGTTATCTTCTAAAAAATGCATAACGAGTAAACATAAAACGGCATCAGCTTGTGTGTTTAACGTCTCAACTGAACCGCTATGAATAGTCACTCGGTTTGTTATGCCTTGCTCGTCAAAGCGTTGTTTTGCGATCGCCAGCATATCAGCAGATAAATCTTGCGCGGTAAATTGCCACGTAGGGTTCTGGGAGGCCAGTGTCAAAATTTCTTTGCCAGTGCCTGCCCCTACTACTAAAACATGTGCATTGTCGCTCAGCGTTGCTTGTAATTGTGCATTAGTAAGTTGATGTAATAGCTCGTAACCAGGTACTAAACGGGTAATGCGGCTATCGTACTGAGTTGCTTCTTCGCCTGTAAATGTTGGCACTTTAAACTCCTACTAATTTGTTATAAAACTTCAACGGTGGAGTATCCACCTGGTTTTTTACTTACATATACTTGCGTGGCTACGCGTTCACTCATTTCGCTAACGTGCGAAATAACGCCTACTTTTCTACCCTGTGCTTGCAAAGAATCCAAAGCGTCCATTGCAATGCTTAGGGTTTCGCTGTCTAACGTACCAAACCCTTCGTCAATAAACAAAGAATTGATTTGTACTTTGTTTGACGAAAGCGATGCTAAACCAAGTGCAAGCGCTAGCGATACTAAAAACGATTCACCGCCTGAGAGTGTATTAACAGAGCGTTGCTCGTCGGCCATGTCGCGGTCGATAATAGCAATGTCTAGCGATTGCGCAATAGCAGTAAGCTCGTAGCGTTTGTTGAGTGTTTTTAAATGGCTGTTGGCATAGTGCAGTAATATTTTTAACGTTTGTGTTTGCGCTAAGTTACGCATGGTTTTACCCGTTGCATCACCCAATACTTTATTAAGCAAATGCCACTGCTCAACCTGCGATTTAAGCGTAGCTAACACAGCTTGTTTGCCTTCAAGCGCTTTCGCATTTTGGTTATGTTGTTCAATAGCGGTATTAGTTGTTAGTAGTGAATTTTGCAGCTGCGTTTGTTGCTCGTTTAAGCTATTTAATTGCGTATTTAAAGCCTCTGCGTCTTGCGTTGGCTTATCACTATTGTTGTGTTTATCAAGAGTAAGTTGCTGCTGTTTTAATGCGGCATTCACATCTGTTAGCGCCTGAGTTAACTGCTCGTGTTGAGTTAAATGCGCTTTAATAGTATCACTACTAAGCGTTAGTAAAATTTTGACCTGTTCGTGCGTTGCATTGCTGTATTGCGCTTTAAAGTCAGTAAACCACTCGTTATAACGTTCTTCAAGCGTTGCTAGCTCTTGGCTGTTTTCAAGTAAGCGTTGCTCTACATTTTTAAGCGTTATAGCGTGCTCATCTCTTTGTTTTATAGCGTCGTCATAGGCTTTTTGACTCGCTTGAACTTGCGTTTGGCTTTGCTCTTGCTCACTTATAATTTTTGCTTGGTAGTCGTCTGCGCTTATTGGCTGGTTATTAAATAAAGCTAAGCGCTCACTTTGCGTAGCGTTTAATAGCGCTTTAGCTTTTGCGAGTTCTTCATTAAGCGTTTTTAACGACAGTTCGCTTTTACTTATAAGTGGGGTGAGCTGCTTTATTTGCTCATTAGCTGTGTGTTGATGTTTTTGGCTTTGCTCAAGTTGCATTTGAGTTTGCTGATACTGCGTAACCAGCTCGTGCAACTGGATAAGCTCAAGCGTATTGGCCTGTAGTTGTTGCCAAAAATCACAGTTTTCAAATTGAATATTGAGCGTTGTACCCAGCTCGTTAATTTGCGCACTTAGCTCGCTATGTTTACTCGTTATTTGGTTTTGCTGGTGTGTAAGTTCAAGGTGTTTATTACTCAGTTGCTGCTGAGCCTGCTGCTCTGCTTTAAATGCTGCTTGTAACTCATTTACTTTAGTTTGAAGAGTACGTTGGCGTTTTTGTTGCTCAAAGTACTGCGCTTTCTGATTGTTTAATTGCTTATAAGTCACTTCAAGCTGATCAGGCGTTAAGTCGTTAAGCTCACTACGTGCGCCTTGCATGGTATTTTTAATGTCGAGCTGTTTAGCTTTTGCCGTTTGTATTACTTGATCAAGTTGTCCGTGCTCTGCGGTTAATACTGCATGTTGAGTTTGATGCTTATGCAGCTCACTTTGTGCATGCTCAAATTGCTTTTTAGCAGTATTAAAAGCATTTTCAAAATCAGCAATTAAGTTACTTAATTGCTGATTTTGATTTACCGCATACGGGTGCTCAGTTGCGCCGCACACTAAACAAGGCTCATTAGGACGAAGTTCAGTACGTAAATGCTCTACGTTTTCGCTGGCTCTTAAACGCGCTTGGTTAAGTGCGTACTCGTTGCCTTTAAGCGCTTGCTCGCTGGTTATTAAATGCTGATTAAGTAAAACATGGGCTTGCTGGCTTTCATTTAACTGCTGATTGAGCACTTGTTGGCGTTGAGTGCTTTGTTTTAGTTCTGCGTTAAATTGCCCGTAACGCTCTCGCTGCTCTTTTAGGTAATCAATATTTTTTAGCTGCGCGTCGCAGTGCTCTGCATTAAATTCATTAAGCTGATTATTTAATACCTGCAAAGCAGACTGCTCACTGGTGAGCACCGCCTCGCACTGCTGCACTTTATTATTTTGCGTATTTAAACGATCACTCTGATTTGCAAGCTCATTATTAAGAGTTTGGTTTTGCGCAGCGTTTGCGGTTAATTGCTGCTGTGCATTTAAGTAGGTATTAAAGCTTTGCTGATAGTAGCTCCAGTCTTTTGCTAAAACGTGCAGCTGTGCATGCTCATTAAGCCATTGCTGGCTTTTAGTTGAGTCGAGATTGGCAATTTCTAGCTCGTTATTGCTTTGCTTAAGCTGTTGTTTGAGATCATCAAACTGAGATTGCTCTTTAGTTATTTGTGACTCAGTGCCTTTTACCGTTTGGGTTTGCAAAGCAATGTTGCTGTCGAGCTCTCTCGCTTTAACTATAACGGGCGCTGCATTTTGTTTTTGCTCATTGGCGTTATTAAGCAGCTCGGTATGCTTAACAAGTGCTGTATTACGCTCGTTAATGACCGCTAAATGATCAACACTTTTAAGCGATGAAATTTGCTGATTTAACGTTGTGTTTTGATCAGTTAATTGAGTAAAGCGGCTGCGGTTATCTTTTATTTCAAGCGCTTGTTTAGCTTGTTTTGCCTGCTCGCTTTGTGAGGTAATACTTTCAAGCGCTGAGCTTGCTTGTTGCTGGGTTTGCTGTGCTTGTAGTAGATTTTGTTCAAGCACTGTAGCTTGTTGATACCAGTTAAGTGCTTTTTCGGTTTTGGTTAGCTCTTTTTTAGTGTGTTCGGTTTGCGCTTTTAAATCGGTTAACTTGGTTTGTTGTAGCTCAAGTTCTTCAGGTGTTAACAAGGTATAGCTTTGAAGGCCTGCTTTAAGCGCTTCAAGCTTTGCTACTTGCTCTTTATGGCGTTCAAAAATACGCACGCCAATATGGCTAAATTTATCGGTGCCTGTTAAGCACTCTAAAAGTTGCGCTCGCTCATCGCCAGTGGCTTTTAAAAATGCAGCAAACTCATGTTGTGCTAAAAGTACGGCACGGGAGAACTGCTCAAAGTTAAGCCCTATTTTACTCTCTACTTCTTTTATTGTGTGACTTTTGTCAGCTATAAGGGTTTCGTCTGGCAAAGTTACTAAGGTGTGCTCTGCTACTTTAAGTTTGCCTGTTACCTTTTTATGAGTGCGTGAAATTGTATAGCGCGCGCGATAAAGCTGTTTATCTTGGCCTAAAAAGTCAACTTCGGCGTAGCCTTCCCAGGTACCTCTGCGCAGTAAATTACGCGCGTCATTGAGCTTTATGCTGTCGCCGTTAAACTCAATTAAATTACCTTTATCGCCACGTAAACGTGCTGTTTTAGTATAAAGCGCTAAACAAATGGTATCTAAAAAGGTACTTTTACCTGCACCGGTATCGCCTGTTATCGCAAACAAGCCTGCATCTTTTAATGGGGCTTTAGTAAAGTCTATTTCAGCGTCAACAATGGAGGCTAAATTATGAATACGAACTGCGGTTATTTTCATAGTTGCTCTTGCTCCGTAAGCTCGTTGATCACGTCACTTAAAAGTGCTTTTAGTTCATCGGGAACACTTTGCCCTGCCATGTCTTTATCGTTTGCAAATGCTTGTTCTAATAAATTAAGTGGATTGAGCATTTCAACTTCGCTTAAATCTTCAAATACGGTGTCATCTTCATTATTAGCGGATTGCTCACGTACGCGTTCAATACCACAAAATTTAATATGCTTGCCTTCAAGTGCTTGTTCTATTTGTTCTCTGAAGGTGGTGTCGGTATCGCTTGATTTAAGCTTTACCCGCAAATAAGGCGCTATTGTATTTTGTGTCGTGTCGAGCACTTTAATTTGCTCGCATAGTTCGCTTAATGGTACACACTCCCCTTCTGGTAAAATAATTACATCGGCAGAGCGCGGAATGTAAAGGGGGTTTACAGTCGTACTAATATGTTGTTTTTCATCAGTTATAAACTCAATAATATTTACTTGGTGCGTGTAATTACGCTCTGAAAACGACATAGGTATTGGTGTGCCGCTGTAACGAATAACATCACTTTTAGCGACTTGTTGCGCTTTGTGTAAATGGCCAAGGGCGATGTAGTTGGCCTGTTTACCAAATATATTGGCTGAAATGGACTCTTCACCACCAATTACTAAATTACGCTCAGAATCACTAGAAATATCCCCGCCTTTTGCATGTAAGTGCCCCATAACTATTAATGGTGAGTGTTGCTCATTTATATGAGCAGCATGCTCTAGGGCAAGTTCGTAAGCTTTTGCAACGCCTTGTGCATAGCTAGGGCCGTTTTGAGTTTGGCTAATTGAACTTACATCGCTTGCGCGCAAAAAGGGCATAGCAACGATTACAGCATGTTTACCATTGGTATTTATGGTAATAACTGCTTCATTGGGTGTTGCGACATCAAAGCGCCCTACTACATGTGTATCAAATTGTGCTAGTAATGGCTGAGCTGCCAAAATACGATTTGCAGAGTCGTGGTTACCGGCAATAATAATTATGTGTAATGCTGGGCACTGTTTTTTTGCGTCTTTAATAAATTGGTATAATTGGTTCTCGGCATTAGCACTGGGTGTTGCTGTATGATAAATGTCGCCAGCAACTAAAAGTAAGTCTATTTGTTGTTCAACAAGAGTGGCTAATAACCATGTAAAAAAGGCTTGGTGTTCAACACGGCGGTCGTGTTCATAAAATTGTTGGCCAAGGTGCCAATCTGAGGTGTGGAGGACTTTCATGCTGCGCTCTTAAAAAACCAATAAGAGCGCCAATATACCCAAGGCATTTAAAGATGCAAGCCTAGGGTAACCTTTAACTTAGGTTAAACTGTACCAAGCGGTAAAAATAATCGGTAATGTTAAAAATGCGACCAGTAATGGAATTTTCAATGTTCTGGTTTGTTTTGTTTGCAATGCTTTTAACGCATTAGTTTCGTTACAAGCCGCTACTTTATCAATGTAGAAATAACCAGAATCAAGATACTCTTTGCAATTGTTCTCATTTGCTGGAATTGCAATTAGTTCTTGTTGTTTTTTTAGGATATAAAAATCCATGAGTCCACCGCATTTATTGCTACTAATCTATATTTATTTGAGGATAAATGTGACGAATTTATTTGCCTCAAATAAAAGGGTGGGCGATTTTAAATACAAACAGCATTAAAGATCAATAAAAATATTAACTATTTTTAATTTATCGTATAAATAGCCAATATTATTGAGAGTACAGCAATATTTACGCCAACAATAACACGTTTCTTATTGCTTTTTTGTATGGATGGGAACCTTTTTAGTGCATCTTGTTTATTGCATGCAGATACCACATTTACAAATTTGTAGTTGTTAGCTTGGTAACTTTCAAGGATTAACCTTTGTGCAGGAATTGCTTCGAGTTGCTGCTCTTTTTTACAATATAAAACTTCATAGCAATCTCCGCTATTTAAAAATACATACTCACTGTAACGAATAGGAATGAATTAGGCCTGAACTTTTAAGTTGAGGTATTTCTCCTTTTTTTGATTCCACTGAATGTGTTTTGTAAACCCCCTTTACAGTTTTTTCTGTGTATTTTAGGTATATTGATAACGATAAAAAAATGATGTGAAAAAATAGTGAATATCAACGTATAAAAGCAGCACTTTATCGCTAATTTATTGAAGCCAAGCTGTTATTTTGTCAAAGTACCATTACTAAAATCTATTAGGACTAACAATGAAAAAAACAGTTCTTACGCTAAGCGCTTTTGTGTTGCCATTGGCAATGTCGAGTGCTGTTATAGCGTCTTCAGTTGAACAAACAAAAGGTTCTTACGTTGATAAATTTCGTCAATTAGATGAAGCCCTTCCAACACCCAATGTTTATCGTAGTGCCGCAGGCGAACCTGGGGAAAAATACTGGCAACAGCGCGTTAATTACGATATTGATGTAAAGCTAGATGAAAAAAAGCGCCGTATTACTGGTAGCCAAAGCATTGAATATAAAAATAACTCTCCGCATACACTCAAATATTTATGGTTACAGCTAGATCAAAATATTTTCAAAAGCGATTCTATTGCCGAGACAACTAAAACGTTTAAAAGTACGTTAAAAAGCTTGCCAGCCCAAAAGCCAGCGAAGTTAAGTTTAGGTGACTTACGCCGTCAGCAATTTATGAGCGACAACGAGCTTGGTTATACAATTAATGGTGTTAAAGATGAAGACGGTAAAGAACTTCGTGTAACTGTAGTTGATACTTTAATGCGCATTGATTTAAATGAGCCATTAAAACCGGGTAAAGAAGTCGAATTTAGCATGAACTTTGCCTTCAATATTGTAGAAGAAGATGCTGTAGGTGCGCGCTCTGGTTATGAGCACTTTGAAGAAGATGGCAACGACATATTCTTAATTGCGCAGTGGTTTCCTCGTTTAGCGGCCTACACTGATTACGAAGCATGGACAAACAAACCATTTTTAGGATCTGGTGAGTTTACACTTGAGTTTGGTGATTACGACGTTGAGATCACTGTTCCTGCGGATCATATTGTATCGGCAACAGGTAAGCTTGATAACGCGAGCAAAGTACTAACAAGTACTCAGCGTAAACGTTTAAAAGAAGCTGAAACATCAAAACGCCCTGTGTTTATTGTTAACGCAGAAGAAGCGTTAGAAAACGAAAAAGAAGGCACTGACAAAACTAAAACGTGGCACTTTAAAGCGCAAAACGTACGTGACTTTGCTTGGGCGTCGTCTCGTAAATTTATGTGGGATGCAAAAGGCTATCAACAAGGTGGTGATGTTCAACCATTAGTAATGGCTATGTCGTTTTTTCCTAAAGAAGGTGGCGATTTATGGGAAAAATACTCAACTGAATCTGTAGTGCACACTATGGAAGTGTACTCTAAGTACTCTTTTGATTATCCGTATCCAACAGCACAGTCGGTAAACGGTCCTGTTGGTGGTATGGAATACCCAATGATCACGTTTAATGGTCCGCGTACTAAGTTACAAGATGATGGCACACGAACTTACTCTCAATCAGAAAAACGCTTTTTAATTGGCGTAGTAATTCATGAAGTTGGCCATATTTACTTTCCAATGATTGTGAACTCAGATGAGCGCCAATGGACGTGGATGGATGAAGGTTTAAACAGCTTTTTAGATGGCGTTGCTGGTCGTGAATGGGATCCTACTATTCCTTGGGGCGTAGAGCCTCGCGATATAGTGAGCTACATGAAGTCTGAAAACCAAGTCCCTGTTATGACTCAGTCAGACAGTGTATTACGTTTAGGTCCTAATGCTTATACAAAACCAGCAGCAGCGCTAAATATTCTACGTGAAGTTATTTTAGGCCGTGATTTATTTGACTTTGCATTTAAAGAATATGCGCAGCGTTGGAAATACAAGCGCCCTACTCCTGCTGACTTTTTCCGTACAATGGAAGAAGCCTCAGGTGTTGATTTAGATTGGTTTTGGCGTGGCTGGTTTTACACCACAGACCATGTCGATATTTCTTTAGATAAAGTGTATCAGCTGCGTTTAGATACTAAAAATCCTGATATTGATTACAGTCGTCTACGCGATATTGAAGCTGATAAGCCAACGTCATTATTTGTTGAGCGTAACCGTGCAGAAGGTAAAAAAACGTGGGTTGAGCAAAACTCTGACGTGACCGATTTTTACGACGAGAACGACCGCTTTACAGTAACTAACAAAGAACGTAATGCGTACAATAAGTTTTTAAAAGGCTTAGAGCCGTGGGAGCGTAAAACGCTTGAACGTGCATTAGAAGAAGATAAAAACTACTACGTTATGGAGTTTTCAAACCTAGGTGGTTTGGTAATGCCTATTCTACTTGAGCTAACATATGAAGATGGCACTAAAGAAGAGCGTTATATTCCGGCTGAAATTTGGCGTCGTAATTACAAAAACGTTCAAAAGCTGATTGTTACCGATAAAAACAAACCACTTGTTTCAGTGACCGTTGACCCAGGTTGGGAAACAGCTGACGTAGACGTTGAAAATAATAACTACCCTCGTCGTATTATTCCTTCACGTATTGAAGTGTTTAAAAAGAAAAAAAGCAAAGCTAAAGTAAGTCGCGATATCATGCAAGATATTAAAACTGAGCTTAAAAGTGATGATAAAAAAGACCAAAAGGATGACGGTGAGGAGCAACAATAATGCGCTTTTTGCTTATTATTGTTTGCCTTTTAGTTGCTGCGCCAAGCATGGCGCATCAATTGAAATCGTCAATTACAACCGTGCTTTTTAATAAACGAACGCATAATGTTGAGCTAATGCATCGCTTTTACTTACACGATACCGAACATGCTGTAGGCACATTGTTTAATGGCAAAATCGATATTATTAGTAATAAAGTAGATCAGCAACGTTTTGCTAAGTATGTTGAATCGCACATTGCGCTACAAACGTTAAGTGGTGAACCTTTGCCACTTAGCTTTGTAGGGGCACAAGTTGACGGTAAGTTTTTTTGGGTTTATCAAGAAGCACCTATTCCAAAAGGGATTGAAGGAATTAAAATGAGTAATGGTGCACTGCGTGATCTGTGGCCTGCTCAAGTAAATATGGTTAATATTGAGGGCAAAGGGAAAATTAAAACCTTAAACTTTGCGCAAGATGATACTTGGCTTGAAGCACGCTTCGAGAAAAATTAGCTAATATTTCTTTTTACGCGCACTGTAATTAATGTGCGCGTACTTCCCTCTATTATTTTAGATACCCTCATAATTGATCTGTACTATGTAAAGTTACGTAAAATTTCTGAAGTTATATTGTATATTTACTTTATTTTACGCAATCTATTAGCAGATTTATTATCCAGAGTTCAGGTTACTTAGCATCATTTATCCAAAATATTGAGTATAAGCAGTAGATCATTTATGTTTAAAGTACGTTTAACTAATTATTACCACATTCAAGGAATGATATGATGACTCAGGTAGAGGCTATTAACGGTGTTATTTTTGATTTAGACGGTACGTTAGTATCATCAGAGTTAGATTTTTCACTTATAAAAGCACAAATAGGCTGCCCTTGTGAGCAAGACCTGCTCGACTTTATAGCGCAACTCCCTTCGGCTTATATGCGCGAGGAAGCCATGAACATTGTGCATCAGCACGAGTTACTCGATGCCCAGCACGCGACTATATTGCCTGGCGTCAGTGAAGCTATTGCACAATTAGACGCAAAAAAAATTCCGATGGCCATAGTAACGCGTAATTTTGACAAGGCTGCTGCAATTAAATTACAAAATAATCCACTGCCAATCAGCACGGTTTTAACCAGAAGTGATGCACCAGCAAAGCCCGATCCAAGTGCATTGAATGCCATTGCAACACTTTGGGATATTAGCCCTGCAAATATACTTTATGTAGGCGATTACTTGTATGACATACAAGCCGCGCACAACGCTAATATGCGTGCATGTTTATATGCTCCAGATATAGCACCTGCTTATGCCGATCAAGCCGATTACATATTGCATAATTTTTATGAGTTGGTAGGGCTAGTAGAAAGTTATTCCAAAAAAGTAGCGTTATGTTAAATAGCGTATTGTTTTTTTATTCTTAAGTTTAGTCTTTAGTTATACAAATTTTATTAATTGATTTTTGCCCATGGTGGAGCTAGCCCAATACGTTTCGAATTGGTAAAATACCGCAAAACGTAACGTATTCATTAGGGGCACAAAATGGGCAGAGCATTTGTAGTTCGTCAAAGTTCTATGATCAAAACAGCTAATGCGAAAACGAAAATAAACTCAAAGTATGGTAAAGAGATTTATGTAGCAGCAAAAAATGGCGAACCCGATCCGGAAGTAAATCAAACCTTGCGCCGCCTAATCGAAAAAGCTAAAAAAGATCAAGTTCCAGCGCACGTTATTGAAAAAGCAATTGAGAAAGCAGCCGGTGGGGCAGGGGAAGACTATTCTGTTGCGAGATATGAAGGCTATGGACCTGGCAATTGCATGGTTATTGTTGATTGTTTGACTGACAACCCAAATCGTACCATTAAAGATGTACGCTTACCATTTACAAAAACTGACTCAAAAATTGGTACACCCGGTTGTGTCGCGCATATGTTTGATCATTATGCAGTACTTGGCTTTGCAGGGGATGACGACGAAGTAGTACTCGACGCGTTAATGATGGCTGATGTTGATGTAAGTGATGTTGAAGCCGAGGACGGTAAAATATCGGTATTTGCGCCGCCAACAGAATACTTTAAAGCTAAAACAGCCCTTGAAGGTGCCTTTGAAGGTATTAACTTTGAAGTAGACGAAATTACGTTTATTCCTCAAGTTAATATTGAGATTGAAGACGAAGACGTTATTGCTAATTTTGATAAATTTATAAATATGCTTGAAGATTGTGACGATGTGCAAAATATTTATCATAATGCCATTGTAAAAAATTAGATTTAATTAGCTAAAAGCTTTTAAAAGCGTGTTTTGTGTATACAAAACACGCTTTTTTACGTTTGAATAAATGTTAGATATTCATGCTCGTTATGTTTATTTGAATATATCTTTTTAAAATGTCATAAAAGTGCTGTTATTTTAATTTCAGGCGATAAAAAACCAGCTTAAAAGCTGGTTTAGTACTTAATTTGAACTTTGGTTACGCAGTTAAAGCGTGTTCGTTTTTAGTGCTTTATATTTTATGCGGTAGCTATGCAGTAGTGGCTCTGTGTATCCGCTTGGTTGTGTTACACCTTCTAAAACGAGGGCAACTGCCGCCTGATACGCGATGCTGTTGGTAAGGGCTTCTTCGTTTGTTGCCATTGGTGTGTATGCGCTGTCGTGCTCATTTTGACTATCAACCACTTTAGCCATCTTAGCCATGGTTGACTTTATTTGCGACTCTGAACATACACCATGAAGTAACCAATTGGCCATATGTTGGCTTGAAATACGCAGGGTTGCTCTGTCTTCCATTAATCCAATATGGTTAATGTCGGGCACTTTTGAGCAGCCTACACCTTGGTTAATCCAGCGCACAACGTAACCTAAAATACCTTGTGCATTGTTTTCAAGCTCACTTTGAATATCTTCTTTTGAAAGCGTACTCGCATCGACCATCAATGGCGGTGTAAGTAGGTCGCTAAGGCTTGCAATAGCGCGTTTAGCAATACTTTGCTGCTCAGTAAAAACGTTTACATCATGATAATGCATTGCATGCAGAGTAGCTGCAGTAGGGGAGGGCACCCATGCCGTATTAGCGCCTGATTTAGGATGCGCTGATTTTTGCTCCATCATTAATGCCATTTTATCTGGCATTGGCCACATGCCTTTACCTATTTGTGCTTTATGACTTAAACCACAGGCAAGGCCAATATCGACATTGCGATCCTCATAAGCTTGTATCCACGGTTGCTGCTTAATCTGTGCTTTTGGAAGTACAACGCCTGCTTGCATTGAGGTATGAATTTCGTCACCTGTTCTGTCTAAAAATCCAGTATTTATAAATACAACACGCTCTTTAGCTGCATGAATACAGGCTTTTAAGTTGACAGATGTGCGGCGCTCTTCATCCATAATCCCCACTTTAAGCGTGTTTTTAGGTAAGCTTAAGGCTTCTTCTACATGGCTAAATAAAGTGTTTGTGAACGCGACTTCTTCGGGGCCATGCATTTTTGGTTTTACTATATTAATACTTTGTGCACTGGTGTTTTTAATGCCGGTTTTTTTATTTATGTCATGCAGAGCAGCAGTTGCTGTAAACATGGCATCCATAATGCCTTCAAATACGGGTTGGCCGTGTAAATCAGTAATCGCAGGGTTTGTCATAAGATGGCCAACATTTCGTACAAACATCATGCTGCGACCTTTTAACGTAACAATGCCACCATCGAGTGCGGTGTATGTTCTATCATTTTGCAGTGTTCGTTCTATGGTTTTATCACCTTTTTTGAAAGATTCAACTAAATTACCTTGCATCAAACCAAGCCAGTTTTTATAAACTTGTACTTTATCCTCTGCATCTACGGCGGCGACTGAATCTTCACAATCCATAATGGTTGTAAGGGCGGCTTCTAACACAACATCTTTTAAGCCCGCTTTATCTGCTTGGCCAATAATATGATGATGATCTATGTGAAGCTCTATATGTAAGTCATTGTTTTTTAATAAAACCACGGTTGGGTTTTGCGCTTCACCTTGATAGCCAATAAGCTGAGATGGATTGGCTAGCGTAGTTTGAGAGCTGTCGCGTAAAGTGATTGAAAGCGCACCATTGGTGACTGAATAGTTAGTGCTTTCTATATGCGAGCCATTGGTAAGTGGCAATGCTTTATCTAAAAATTGGCGGGCATAGGCCATTACTTTAAAGCCACGCACAGGATTGTAAGTATTGCCTTTCTCTGCACCATCGTCTTCACTTAGCACATCTGTGCCGTATAAAGCGTCGTATAGCGAGCCCCAACGTGCGTTAGCGGCATTAAGTGCAAAACGTGCGTTGCTAACAGGCACAACCAACTGCGGGCCTGCTGTAAGCGCTATCTCGGGTTCTACATTTTGAGTTTCTATTTCAAAGTTTGCAGGCTCTTTTACTAAGTAGCCAATATCTTGCAAAAAGGTATGGTATTTAGCACTATTCCACGTTTTATTCGTTAAATGATAGTCGTTTATTTTCTGTTGAAGTAGCTCTCGCTTTTCAAGCAGCGTCTTATTTATAGGGGTAAGTGTTTGAACTATATCTGCAAAGTTCTGCCAAAATTGCTGTTCATTTAGATGAGTACCAGGTAATAGTTGGTTTTTTACAAAATCAGCGAGTTGAGTATCTACGCTGAGGCCTGAGTGTGTGAGAGTGTGGGTCATAATAGCCTTCCTTAAACGGTCGCAGTGTGCGTTAAGACAACAATAACTCAAAAAAGCTACGTTGAGTGCTTTTTGCTCATTCATTAAATTTATAGCCGTAATAACAACTATAAATTTACTAAATCTAAAAAATGAGCCTAATGTTGATTTAAGCGCTACGGAGCATGAGCTTGGTAGCCACTCTCATAACACTAAATATTACATACCCGTTCGAAGGACTTTATTATGACAACATATCAACGCGAAACAGATACACTTTCTACTCTTTGCCAATCTCAAGGCAGTGCATGGCATGCAGTTAACCCTGAATATGCAAGTCGTATGCGTTTGCAAAACCGTTTTCGTACAGGAATTGAAATTGCACAATACACAGCAGACGTAATGCGTGAAGATATGGCAGCATACGATGCAGATACAAGCCAGTACACACAATCTTTAGGGTGTTGGCACGGTTTTACTGCACAGCAAATGATGATGGCAATTAAGCGCCACCAAAAAACGACAAAACGCAGTTATGTCTACTTAAGCGGCTGGATGGTTGCCGCACTTCGCTCTGCATTTGGCCCGCTACCAGATCAAAGCATGCACGAAAAAACATCGGTACCTGCACTAATTGAAGAAATTTACACATTTTTAAAACAAGCCGATGCACGTGAACTAGACCACTTATTTAACGATTTAGACGACGCAAAAGCAAACGGCGGTGATGTGCAAGCTGTTATTGATAAAATAGACAACTTTGAAACTCATGTTGTGCCTATTATTGCTGACATTGATGCAGGTTTTGGTAACGAAGAAGCCACTTATTTACTGGCTAAAAAAATGATTGAAGCTGGCGCATGTGCCATTCAAATAGAAAACCAAGTATCTGACGCCAAACAATGTGGTCACCAAGCGGGTAAAGTGACTGTACCGCATGAGGATTTCTTAGCAAAAATTAATGCGGTACGATACGCCTTTTTAGAACTCGGTATTGATAACGGTATTATTGTGGCTCGTACCGATTCATTGGGTGCCAGCCTTACGCAAAAGGTACCTGTATCGAAAAAACCTGGTGATTTAGCAAGCCAATACAATGCATTTTTAGAAACCACGCCAATTAACGGTGTTGATGACTTAAATGAAGGCGACACGGCAATGAAAATTAATGGCCAGTTATGTAAACCAACTCGTTTAGATAACGGCTTATTCCAATTCCGCGAAGGCACTGAAAAAGACCGTGTTGTACTAGATTGTATTACTAGCTTGCAGTCTGGCGCTGATTTACTGTGGATTGAAACAGAAAAACCGCATGTTAAACAAATTGCAGAGTTGGTAAATCGCGTTAAAGAGCAGGTGCCAAATGCAAAACTGGTATACAACAATTCACCTTCGTTTAACTGGACGCTTAAGTTTCGTGAGCAAGTTTATCAAGAGTGGGCTGATGAAGGTCGCGATCTTAGTGCTTATCCAAGCATTGGCGATAATAAAGCCCTTATGGCACCAGAAATGGATGCAACAGAACTTGCACAAGCAGCTGATTTATTAGTGCAAAACTTCCAGCGTGATGGCGCACGTGAAGCCGGTATTTTCCATCACTTAATTACTCTGCCTACCTACCATACAGCGGCGCTAAGCACTGATATTTTATCAGAAGGTTACTTTGGCGATATGGGGATGTTGGCTTATGTACGTGATGTTCAGCGTCAAGAAATCCGTCGTGAGCAAGCATCTGTTAAGCACCAAGATTTAGCGGGCTCTAATATGGGCGATACGCACAAAGAATACTTCTCTGGTGATAACGCGCTAAAAGCCGGTGGTGAAGATAACACCATGAACCAGTTTTAATTCCTAACTAGATAGTGTTACTCAAGGGCCTTAAGGCCCTTTTTTATTGTTTTAAATAAAGTTAGAACATTGAAGCATAATTACAGATCAGACTTTAACTAGCCAAATCATGTTGGATCACTATTTAACTACCTAAGTGAATGTACGGATCAGAGTTTAACTAACCTCTCATAAAACGGCATTTTTTAAGTGATTTTGCTGTAAATATCTTTTACAGCGACCTAAAAATGTTGATAAGTGACTGATTTTTGCTTTAATCGGCAAACTTAGCGAATTCACAAACCGATTTTTTACTAACTTCTCGTTGCTATAAAACAAAATTTTACTAACTGAGAGGTTATAAACAGTGACCCAAACCGGTTTTTTACCAACTCAAGTAATAAAAAATGCTATAAACCGAAATTTTACTAACTGAATTATTAACTAAGTCCGATATTTAATTGTCATAGAAGTGTAAAGGGGGTTTACAGTTTGAATACTACCGCAGTAAATACAAAAGCCACTTGTTTGAAGTGACTTTTATTTAAGCTATAAATTTATTATCCAGAGTTTATTTAGTGTGTTTATCAAACCACCATTGAATATAAGCAACCTTAGTCATTAAATTAGATGGGCGAGCTGTAATACCATGTGATGCATTAGGAATTCGCACCATTGCGGTATCAACGCCTTGTAGTTTTAGTGCTTGATAAAACTGTTCAGTTTCTGAAATTGGTGTCCGGTAGTCAGATTCACCAGTGAGCAACATAGTAGGAGTTTTCACACTACCAACATAGCTAATCGGTGAGCGCTTCATATAATGCTCAATGTGATCCCATGGTTTTCCTGGAAACCAGTAATCAGCAAAAAACGGGTAAAAATCGGCAGTTAGTACAAAGCTGATCCAATTAATAACAGGCTTAGCAACTACAGCTGCAGCAAAGCGATCGGTATGACCTACAATCCATGCAGTTAATACACCGCCGCCAGAGCCACCGGTTACAAACAATTTAGACTCGTCAATAAAGCCTTTCGCTATTACTGCATCAACGCCAGTCATTAAGTCATCAAAATCATTACTTGGGTAATTATGATGAATGGTTTGTGCAAATTCTTTTCCGTATGAATTACTACCACGTGGGTTCATATATAAAACGACATTTCCTTTTGCTGCAAAAAGTTGAATCTCGGTGCTAAAGTGTGGACCGTAATTAGCAACTGGGCCGCCGTGAATTTCTAGTATTAGTGGGTATTTTTTGCTGCTATCAAACTCTGGCGGGTAGGCAATCCATCCCTGAATCGGGAGTTCATCGTGGCTCGATTTAATCCATATTTCTTCAACCTTGGCAAGTTGCTTATTGCCTAGTGCATCTTTATTAAGAGTTGTTAAGCGCTGCGCATTACCACGTTTAATTGTTGCTATATCTGAAGGGCGCTGGGTGTCAGCAAGGGTAAAGGCGACTTCACCGTCTTCGCTCACATCAAAGTCGCCGCCAGAATAAGGGCGGCCAAAGGCAACGCTGCCAATTTGCTCTGTAATTATTTTACGTTTACCGTTGCGTGGTTGATAGGCAAGCGCCGTTTGACCCTTATCGTCGTAACTAAAGTAAAGACCTTTTGAATTTGCACTCCATTTTACTTGACCTACGCTGCGATCAAAATCAGGCGTTATACTTGTCGTGTTAGCTGTTTTTAAATCGCGAATATAAAGCTGAGTGTTTTCGTAGTTAGTGCGTTTATCATCGTAACCTGTGTACGCTAAGTAACGACCATCAGGAGATACTTTAGGCTGTTCGTCAGGGCCATTGCGGTCGGTAATTGCGGTTATATTTTGTGAGGCTAAATCAAGTTGATAAATTTCACTGTTCGTGGGTTTTAGCTGGTAGTTTTCATGTCTATTTGCAGAAAAATAAAGCGACTTGCCGTCTTTACTAAAACTTACATCACCGGCGTTATTAAATTCATCATGGGTGAGTTGTTTAGCGTTACCGCCGTTAGCGTCTATGGTAAATAGCTGATTAAAACCCTTTTGTGTATAACCGCCACCGTCTGAACGATAATAAACATCATCAATAAACTTGGCGGGCTCTGCCCACGTTGCTCCTTTTGGTTTGCCTGGTAAGCTTACTGGCGCAGAAGTAGCGCTTGGAACAAACATGCTAAATATTAATTGGTTAGAATTAGGGCTCCAAGTGATTGCACGTGGGCTGTTGGTTAAGTTGCTAATTTTTGCCATAGCACCTGTTTTAAGCCATTTAATATATATTTGGCTGCTACCATCGCGGGTTGATATAAACGCAAGCCTTTCACCATCAGGTGACAGTACTGGCGAATAATCCATATGAATGCCAGAAGTTAATGGCTGCATTTGTTTTGTTTTATAATCAACGGACCAAATATTACCTACTTTACGATCTGTTTTTATGTCCATGCGATTACGTACAAAGTAAACAGTTTTACCATCTTCGGTTATGTCTATTTGATTGGCGTACTCTAAATTGAATACATCTTGTAATTGTAGTGTGTTTGTTTCAGCGTAGGCTAAGTTGCTACAGCCTAAAACGAGGCTAAGTGTTAAAAGTTTTTTCATTTTTATCCCTGTTGTGATTTTACTTTTGTTAATACAGTTATATGTTAGGTAAACAAGGATTAATAGAAGGGTGCGATGAAACTCTAAATTTTATCTGTGAGTTAAAGCTGTAAAGGGGGTTTACAGCTTATAATTTAAGGTTGTGTGAAAAGCCTAATTGGCTGAGTTACAAAGCGCTTTAATCTCTTTTATAAGTGCGATGCCATCGGCATTATCGCCATGTACACATAAGCTATGTGCATTAAGCATTAATTTTTTTCCTGTTCGTGTTGTCACGCTACCATCGGATAAAAGTTGAGTAACTTGTTCTAATAAAGCTATTTTGTTGTGAACGCTTCCTTGCAGTTTTCGTGAAACTAGCTGCCCGTCATCGTTATATTGCCTGTCGGCAAATGCTTCGAGTATTAGCTCAACGCCTAAGTCTTTAGCTATTTGAGTATGCTTATGGGTATTTTCAGTGGCTAAAATCATTAATTTTAAATTGCTAGGGTAATTAGCAATAGCACTTATAACGGTTTGTAATATTTCCTCGTTATTCATCATATCGTTATAAAGCGCGCCATGTGGTTTTACGTAGCTAAGAGTTAAACCTTGTATTTTTGCCATGCCTTCAAGGGCCGCAATTTGGTAGTGTAGGCAATTTGTAAGCTCTTTTTCGCTAAGCACCATTGAACGTCTACCAAAGCCCTGCAAATCTGGGTAGCTTGGGTGAGCGCCAATTTGTACATTATGCTGTTTGGAAAGCGCCAGCGTGTTTGCCATTACATCGGCATCGCCGGCATGAAAACCACAGGCAATGTTAGCCATATCAATATGTGGCATTACGTCATCATCAAGGCCCATTTTCCATGCACCAAAACTTTCTCCTAAATCACAGTTAAGTTTCATATTAGTGCGCTTCTTGCGGTTTTATCGTGACAGGTAATACGCCGTTAGCAGGCGATTTCCCTAATAGTACTTTCGCAAGCGCTGTAAAAGCAGGGCCCGCTACCATATCGTCTTTATCTACATCAATATTGTATGCATATGATGCGAGCACAGCATTGGCATAATCGCCAAATTCGGCAATATCGTAAGGCGCTCTGAGGCTTATAAATACAGTGTTTTTATGTTTAGTTTTAGCAAAGTTGAGTAATGATTTAAGGGCTTTTGGTTGCTCTGCATTATTAAGTGCAAAATTAGGATCGTCTTTTAAATCGTCCATACCGCCAATTTCTACCGCACTTTGATTGGGCGTGGCATTACCAGCAATGATCACGTCGGCAGTAGTAATATCTGCATGTGCTTGTTGTGGATTAAATCCTTGGAGACTACTACAGGTATAGTTGAGCTTTTTATCACTTATAGCTTCAATCGCTTGCTGCATTGCCATGCATTTACGTGTGTCAGGCATAATAATATGCACATGCTGACCCGATTTAAGATTAAGCGGTAAAGTGTTTTGTTTATTTTTAACTTGCGTTATTGCCTCTACAGCAAGCTGCGCTTCTATGTCACGATGTGCTGCACTGCCAATTGTTTGCTTTGCATTTATGAGTGCGTTGATAGGGTCAAAATGAGTACTTAACTCAAATTTGTTTTTAAGTAAAACGATACGCTGAGCCGATTGTGATATTTCCTGCTCATTTAGTTGTTTTGCTTTGACTGCGTCAACAAGCCTTTTAATCAATTCATCTAATTTTATAAAATCGTCTGGTGTTCTAATTTCAATAGGCATCAGAGCTATATCAACACCTGCTAAAAATGTATTGATCACCGCTTGAGTGGGTGTGAAAAAGTGGCTAATACCTGCCATATCAAGTGCATCCGTTATTACAACACCCTGATAATTAAGCTCGCCTCGTAAAATATCAGTAATGATTTTACGTGACATAGTCGCGGGCTTTATCATCGTTTTACCATCAACACTTACAAACGTGGTGCTATCAAGGGCTGGGTATTGAATATGCGCCGTCATTATCATACCAGGGTTTTGTTTGGCGATAATGTGTTTAAACGGTGCTAAATCTTGCTCATAAATAATCTCTTTAGAATGGTTTACTTTGGGTAAACCTGTATGGCTATCTACGTTTGTATCGCCGTGCCCAGGGAAGTGTTTTAACGAGGTGATAACACCGTTGTTTTCAAAGCCTGCAACCTGCGCAGCGCCAAGTTCAGCTACTATTGCAGGGTTCTCTCCGAATGAACGTACGTTTATAACGGGGTTGTCAGGGTTCATGTTTACATCAACAGTCGGGCCGTAATTTACGTTTATACCTAAAGTACTCAGCTCTTTAGCAATGACAGTGGCTGTTTTAGTCGCAAAGCTTACTCCGTGTTTTTTATATGTAGCACCAATCGACATATTACCTGTAAATGAGGTGGCGACATCACGTGGTAGTCTAGCGACACGTCCGCCTTCTTGATCTATTGATATGAATAACGGCAGTTTACTACTGGATTGGCTTGCTGCAGCTTGTAATTGGTTATTAAGGGTAATTATTTGTTCAATTGATTGGGTATTTTCAGAAAATAAAATAACACCACCAATATTATGCTTTGTAATTGCCTGTGCAAGCTCGTTTGGTAATTGAGTTAAAGGTGTTCTGCATTGTTTACTGCTGCCTTGCTCACAAAAATAGCGAAGATCAACCATAAGTTTTTGGCCAAGTTGTTGCTCAAGAGAAAGTACAGGTTTAGCAAAGGAAGATTGTAATGGCATTAAGCACCCAGATAAAAAAACGATAGACGATACAACATACTTATTTAGCAAAACTGACTCCAAGGCTAAATAAAATAGATAAGTATATGCAGCTTATCTACTTTTTGAAGCAACTGCAAAGCCATACAGAAGGCGTTTTTATAAACCTTGTTTTTAACAACTAATTTGTATATGTGGAAGCATATTTGGCACGCTGTTATTGAGCTGAGCGTTAATATTATAAACGTGCTTAAGTCGCTCTGCGGTTAATACTTCCTCAGGAAGGCCCGTTGCTTCAATTACACCGTTATTAATCATGTAAATTCTATCGGCAAAACTTGCCGCTAATGATAGGTCATGGATCACTGCCACAACACCGGCACCTTGTTGTGCAATATTTTTGGCTTGAGCCATTACATCGTACTGATGAAAAATATCTAAGCTTGATGTTGGCTCGTCGATGAGTAAGTAGGCCGGTTTATTTATTTTTAAAGTAGGTTGAATTTGGCACAGCACGCGGGCTAGCTGAACTCGTTGCTTTTCTCCGCCTGAGAGTTGCGTAAAAGTATGATCTTTTAAATGCGTAATGCCAAGCGCCTCAATGGCTTGGTTTGAAAATTCCTTCAAAGTTTGTCGGCTATATTGCATTTGATGAGCAAAGTGAGACATATCAACAACTTCGCTTACTGTGAATGGAAAATCGAGTTCATAATTTTGAGTTAATACGGCGCGGCGCGTAGCTAAATCTTCAACTGTGTATGTATGCAATGGTTGCTCGTCAAGCAAAATACTGCCTTGTGTCAGTTTAATGTCGCCACAAAGCGCTTTTAATAACGATGACTTACCAGCGCCATTAGGACCAACAATGACAATGACTTCTTTTGGTTTTACGTAAAAATCAACATTATTCAGTAAGCATTTTGAGCCGACTTGTGCAGAAATATTGTTAGCATACAGCATTAGTGACTCCGTTTTTTGTATGTTTTTAATAGCATTAGTAAAAAGAATGGACCACCGATTGCACTCGTTATTAAACCAATTGGAAGTTCAGCGGGTAGCATCACAGTACGTGCAAATAAATCGGCAAAGCTTAGTAATAATGCCCCACCTAATATACTTGCGGGCATTAAGTAACGGTGATCGGGTCCTAATATTAATCTCACAATATGAGGCACTATGAAGCCTACAAAGCCAATTATGCCAGTAATTGATACCGCAGCACCTGTGCAAAGGGCAGTGCAAATAAAGACCTGTTTTTTGAGACGTGTAACATTTATGCCTAAATGTTTAGCTTGTGCTTCGCCAAGTAAATATAAGTTGAGTGGTTTAGCTAAGCGCATTAACAGCGAAATACTAATGACAATAATACAAAGGGATGGCAGCATCATTGCAAAATGGTTGCCAGCAAGCGAGCCCATACTCCAAAACGTAAGGTCCCGAAGTTGCTGCTCGTTACTAATTAAAGTGAGCCCGCCAATAAATGAACCAACTATTGCATTTACGGCTATTCCTGCAAGCAATAAGCTAATAATAGTAAACTGGCCACTGTGCGCACTTAATCTATAAATAAACACACATACAGCAATACAGCCCAAAAAAGCGCCTATAGGCACAGCGTAAACGCCAAAAGTGTTACTAAAATTAGTAAATAGACTGGTGCCCAATACTATGGTTGCTACCGCGCCAAGTGCAGCACCACTGGATACGCCAATTAAACCAGGATCGGCTAATGGATTTCTAAAGATAGCTTGCATAGCAGCGCCACACGCAGCCAAGCCTGCACCTACCGCCATTGCTAATACAATACGTGGTAAACGAATTTGCCAAATAATTGCATTTTTTAAACTATCACTTTCAAGATTGTTAATAATGGCGATTATTTCACTAAAACTTAAGTTAACCCCACCTTGACTAAGCGCCGTAAAAAACATTAAAACACAGGCTATGAGTAAACACGGGATCGCCATTTTGCGCTGTTTATGCCCTGTGAGCATGGTACTGCCTAATGCAAGCATGTTGATTACTCGCTTAATTCAGTTGTTGTCTGAGAGGTTTTAGCAAAGCGAAACTTATAACCAGTAGGCAGTTGAGTACTGGGGTGTAATACGCTGGCAAGTTCAACTACGGCCTGCGGAGTACGTGGACCCATACCCAATAAGTAACTGCCATCAAAACTATATACTTGTTTATTTTTTGCTGCGTTAGAGAACTTAAAATGAGCTAATTTGGCTATGTCGGTAAGAGGGTCATCACCATGACGGCCCATCGTTATAATTGCATCGGGGTTAAATGCTAATGCAGCTTCGCTAGAAAGTGGTTTCCAGTTATCTAAGTGCTTTTCAGCTATATTAATGCCGCCAGCAGCATTAATTAACTCATTTGCAGAGGTATGCGCCCCAGCAACAATAGGCTGCCCACTGCGAACGCTTAAAACAAAGAGCACGCGAGGTTTATAGTCAGATTGTGATAAAACATAGCGTAGTGCATCTCTATCGGCTTTTAGGCTGTTTGCTAAAGTGTGGCCTTTAGCAGGTACATTAAGCAATTTTGCAATATGATTAATTTTATTCTCTATGGTTAAAAAGTTATCTTCCTCTGAGAGAATAACCATATTTACGCCCGTACTTTGTAGTTGCGAGACGACTTTTTTTGGCCCAGTGTCGGCTTCCCCTAAAACAAGATCGGGCATTAAAGAGAGTATGCCTTCAGTGCTTATCTTTCGTACGTAACCTATTTGCGGCTTTAGTGTTGCAGCAATAGGAAACATGCTAGTGCTGTCGACTCCTACAATGCGATCTTGTTCTTCAAGTGCATAAATTATTTCGGTTATTGAACCACCAGATACTACGACTCTTTGCGGGGTAGGTTCTAATGCTTGAGATATGTTCGTAGTGATTAAAAAGCTAGCGATGACTAAATATGTAAATAGGGGTTTCATAACAAATCCGATATTGATACCATTGGTTAATGCAAATAATAACAGTTATCATTTATATTTAAAAGATATGAAATTTACTATTTTTATCATTCTATCTGGGTTTTTCCACTTTATTGGTTTGTTTATTCAACCCGAGACGCACACCCCTATTACGTTTTTACAGGGGCAAAGAGCCGATAAAGTCTCAATTAATCTGATTAATTCACAAGTCGCGATAAGCAAAAGCCTCTTGGTAAAAGCAAGCGAGCAGCCCCAAGCTGTAATTGAGCCTACAGCGAGTACAATGTTTTCAGGTCAAAGGCGGCACGTTAGTAAAACAACAAAGCCAGATAGCAAAATTATAAGCAAATCGGTTATAAATAAGCCGCCTCGTAAAATAAAACCACAAACAAAGAAAACAGTTAATCAGCAAACAGTCGCCAAAAAGAAACCTGTGCAGCGGAAACCTTCAAAAACAGCAGCAAGCGTTAAGGCTGACTCTTTAAAAACGCCGACACAGATGGCTTCTGCAGCTGAGTTAAGTAAACAAAATTCAGCGACCAGTGAACTAGTGAACATTGCAAAGCTACCTTTATTTAAAGCCCCAAAACCTACTTTATCTTATCCATTACGTGCAAAGAAAAGAGGTTATGAAGGTGTCGCCATGTTGCAAATAGAACTAAATAAAAATGGAGAAATAGCCAAGCTTACGCTGATCAAAAGCAGTGGTTTTGTAGAACTTGATCAGGCTGCACTTAATAATGTGGCGCAATGGCAGTTTTATCCTGTATTAAAAAATAGCCATCCAGTAAAAGCATTGTTTAGTGTGCCAATTAAATTTTCGTTAAACGTATAATTAAGAGTGATCGTATGAAATTTATATTTAATGCCATTGGTATAATGGCTTGGCCGTTATTATGTTTATCGATAATTGCACTGGCTATTGTACTTGAGCGCAGTTTCGTAATGCTCGTTGCTAAGCTGCAGTTACAGCAACATAAAGCTGGGCACAGTCAATTTGCAAAGGCGCTTAAGAGTAAACAACAACAACCAAGCGAACAGCGTCTGCAGTGGTGCCAGTTGTACTTACAAGATTGTTTAGTTAACTGGCGTAAGCGTTTAAATATACTTAGTTTACTTGCTTCTTTAAGCCCATTAATGGGCTTATTAGGAACTGTGTGGGGATTAGTCCTTATGTTTAAAAATATAGCACAAACAAATCAAGCTGTTACCCCTGCATTACTCGCCGATGGACTATGGGAGGCGATGTATTCGACTATGGCTGGATTAGTTATTGCTATTCCATGCTTATTAGCAAGTGGCTTATTAAATGGCATGTTGGATGCTCTACAAAATGAATTTACACGTGTTATTAATCATCTAAATTATACCTTTACATTTAATGAATGCCCGCATGCTTGAGCTGCCCAAAAATAATTCAACCCCTCCTTTATTACCTGATTTAACAGCCTTATTAGATGTGCTGTTTATTTTGTTGGTGTTTTTGCTACTCACTGCGGCAGTAAAATTAAATATGCTTGATGTAACTCTCCCTGATACAGGAAAAAATACCAGTACGCCGGTACAGCAATCTGATGTGCAAGTGTTGAGTGTACGTATTCATAATAAAAAAACACAATATGGATTTGACCACCAACTCTATGACTCGTTAAGTAGTGCTATAACAGCATTAAAAGCAGAAAAACAAGATATCCCACTTTATTTAGCCGTTGATGAGCAAGTACCAAGTGGTGAGCTTGTTGTGCTATTGGCCGCTTTGTCGAGAGAGAAATACCAAGTTGCAAATATTTTAGTTAAAAGCGAGTGATAATGATTATCATTTGAGTTTTATTTTGTTATAGTGCAGCGGCTTGAGACTACTAGGGCCTGTTGACCTTTTAGGATTAAAATTTGTTCAATCTAGGGGCGATTTAATCGCGGCGTGAGGTTTGTAACCTATGGGCTAAGTAAAAACCGAGCAACAAAGAGTAAATTGCCCCTAGGCAGAACCCAAAGGGCAGCGCATGTTTGGCATTTATGCTGCGTTATCGCCTATTTATGGGGAGTAACCACACACCATAGGCTCTGCCTTGCCTAAATACCAAACAGACTGCTGCAAATTTAACCTCGAAAGATAAACAGGCCCTAGGGGCTATGTCTTAAGCATAAAGTAATAAAATATGGCCGACCAGCCGTGTTTAAACAAAATAAAACTATTATACGGAGTAAATTATGCGCCTTTCAAAACTGGCTTTATGTATTGCCAGCGTTTCAATGCCTCTTATGGCTGCTGAGATAAAAGTAATAGACAGCTTAGACAATCAAATTCCAATCACCACCCTTGATGCAGTAACCGTTACGGCAACGCGTACCGCCAAATCAGCCTTAAACTCAGCTCAAGCCGTTAACGTAATTACACAGCAGCAAATAGCACGGGTACTTGCAAGTACTGTGTTTGATAGTCTTATTAATGTGCCAAATGTTACGTCAACGGGTGGCCCAAGAAGCGGAGGCCAAAAGTTTAGTGTGCGCGGTTTTAGTGATGCAGAAGATGTATTAATAAGTGTTGATGGTGCAATTCAAACATTTGAAAAATATCGAATGGGGAGCTTTTTTTCTGACCCCGAACTTTACCGCTCAGTAAGCATAAAGCGCGGACCAAGCACCGTGTTACATGGTGGTGGCGCTTTAGGTGGTGTAGTAGAAATGGAGCTTAAAGATGCAAGTGACTTTTTAGCACCTAACGAAAAAGCGGGCGCTAAAATTAAGCTTGGTCACCATGGAAATAATAATGAAAAGAATGGTGCAGTATACGCCTACGCAAGACCTACAGAATCGCTTGATGTCGTTGCAGCCTATGTAAAACGAAGCAGTGATGATTTTGAATTATCTAACGGGAAAACATTGGATAACTCAGCAATTGAAGCTGAATCGCTACTATTAAAAGGCGAATACTATTTAAATGAAGACTCGTTAATTGGGCTTTCATACACAAAAAGTGAAGACAGCCAACGGACTGAGTTTAATACCACGGATCCTGGTGCGTGGGGCACAGTTTATAGAACGATAGATCAATCGGTTACTAATTTAAGTTATGAGCTCAACCCTGCACATAACCCGTATGTTAATTTAAATGCCCGTTTTGGGTATAGTCAAAGTCAAGTGACAGAGAGCGATGGTTTAGGTACATTAAAAGATTTTATTGGCATTGCCTCTAATTATGAATACAACATAGCAACATTAGATATTGCAAATACCTCTGTTTTTAATAAGCATACATTAACGTATGGGATTCAGTATTCAGATAAAGAGCGAATCGGTACAAAGCTCAGTTATCCTTGCCTTAATCTAAATAGGCAAACGTATCAGTGTGTTGAATACGCAAATAACGCGGTACAAGCTGAAATTACTTCTCAGCCAGGAGGCACTCAAAAGCGCTTAGGTGTGTATATTCAAGATGAATTTACGTGGCAAGATCTGACGCTTACAGGGGGTCTTCGTTTTGAGAAATATAAGACAACAGCAACCAGCGGTTTTAACCAAATATTTAATAATCTAGATACTCAAGCCGAACACTCTCAAGTTGTCCCCGCTGTTACGGCTAACTATCAAATAAACAAAATGTTCGCTATTTTTGCAAGTTACCAAGAAGGCTTTAGAGCGCCGCTAATTGACGAGCTATACGACCAATACAGCGGTCGTAATCCTGCTTTAGGTTTAGAAATAGAAAATAGCACGAATAAAGAAGTTGGCATGAGCTACCAAACAGCGAATGTATTGACTAGTAGAGACGCACTAACTGCTCGCTTCATTTATTTTGATATAGATGTAAATGATGAAATTCAATCAAACACGAATAGCGCTACAAACCCTGCACCAGCGCCACGCTATAGCAATATTGGTGACAATCAACGTGATGGCATTGAGTTTGAGGTTAATTATGCGCATACCCTTGGTTATGCCAACTTTTCTTATAGCCGTATTTCTGGTGAAAACGAAAACAATAAACCTTTATGGTATTTACCTGCCGACAAGCTTGCACTAAGTGTTGGTTTACACTTTTTTGACGATACCATTAAAACCGGTTTGAGAATTCAAAATGTAGACAAACGAACAGTGCTCATTAATGGCGTAGAGCAGCAACACAAAGACTATACGCTAATAGGTATGAACGCGAGTTGGGATATAAACAAAAGCTGGAGCGCACGAGTTGCAATTGATAATTTATTCGATAAAGAATATCAGGTAATTGCAGGTACAGGTGGTGGAATTGGTGAGTACGGTATTGGTCGTAACATTAAAACACAGATTAGCTTTAAATTTTAAGCTGCAGCAGCATGTAAATGTTGCTGCATTTTTAGGAGCACATAATGAACACATTATTTAATCAATACCAAGCTTTAAAAGCAGAGCAGCCTACTATTAGAGCTGTTGACGCTGCTTTAAAGCTAAATACCACCGAGGCGCAATTAGTTGCAGCTCAAGTTGGTACTAATGCAATTAAACTCGACATAAATCATATTGAAAGCATTCTCAAAGGCTTAAAAAAGCTTGAGCATGTTATGGCAATGACCCGAAACGAACTAGTGATTAATGAAATTAAAGGGTGTTACGAGAAATTATATACATCAGAACGTAATGAGCAAAAAATGGCAATAGCCATAAACCCTGGCGGAATTGACTTAAGATTATTTTTGTATAAATGGGCGAGTGTATTCGCCGTTAAGCTAAATAATATGGTGAGTATTCAGTGCTTTGATAAATATGGGCAAGCCGTTCATAAAATTTTTAGCACTGAGCAAACAAACCTAGCAGCATACGAAGCATTAATTAATAAATACAGTGATTGCGAACAAAGTAATGTGTTAGCAATAGAGCCAAAAATTGTAAAGGCTTTAACATTTAAGCCTCAAGAAAATATTGATCTGGCAGACTTTTTAAACGCATGGGAAAACCTGCAAGATGTACATCATTTCCCCGCATTATTAACCAAATTTGATGTATGTAGAACACAGGCCCTTGAAATAGCTCAACCTCATTGGGCACAAGAAATACTCCCAATAAGCCTGCCTTATATATTTGAAACGTTAAAAAAACAGCAAAATGAGGTAATGATTTTTGTTAATAATGATGCCGCAGTGCAAATATATTCAGGCACACTAAATAATTTAAAGCAAGTTGGCCCATGGTATAACGTGCTTGATGAGGGCTTTAATTTACATGTGAGGAGTGATGATTTTGCTCGTGCATTTGTTGTAAAAAAACCAACCGATAATGGTGACGTTGTTGTTCATTCTATCGAGTTTTTTGACAGCTTAGGTAACACAGTACTGACATTGTTTGGCCGCAGAACCGAAGGTAATAAGCAATCAAATAAATGGGTTACTTTGTGTGAGCAGCTTTGGCAACAGCGCTTAGACGCCTGAACTAGACAAAGCTAAACAATAAATCTAGGGCTGTTTATATTAAGGTTCAATTAATTGTAGTGTATTTAGTTGCTGAGCAAGGCCACGCTTGTATCGTGTGGCTACTTTCTATAAATAGACGACCAACAGTGCATAAAAGTTAAACTTTGGGTTCGTTCTAGAGGTTTTTTGAGTTTAGTAATTAGATTATAGGGCATTAAGCAGTTATAATTGTTGGTATAATATACAAAAAGGTACACACATAATTGTTTGTACTGTGGGCGATACGCATTTGTTATACAAATTACTACCTGCTTTAAACCTTAGGTTTCTTATTTTATTGTTAGCACTTACTGCTTCTGTAAGCACACTTGTAAGTAGTTTTTATTCTACCTATCAGGTGCAAAAAGAGCAGCTAATGAGCTACACATTAAAAAGTAACTACGCTTATGCTAACAAGCTAGCATCTGCAACCGATAACTTTTTAGAGGCGGCAATGCAGCAATTAGCTTATTCAGCTAAAAAAATAGAGCTGAGTATAAATAATGATGCGCTTTTGCAAGAAGAAGTAGCAAGATTAAATTTACAAACAAATAGCTTTAACTCTGTGGTTATTAATAAGCGCGGTATTATTGCTGCCACCTCACCTGATTTACCTCAAATTATCGACAAGCCAATTTATTCAACAGGGGCCTTGCAGGCCTTGGAACAAAAAAAACCATTAATTAGTGAACCCTATATGTCGGCTGCGGGAAATTTGATTATTTCTATTTCATACCCGCTATTTAATTTACAAGGCGATTATTTGGGTTATGTAGGCGGAACTCTTTATTTAAAAGAGCGCAACATTTTAAATAGCCTACTTGAGCAGCACTATTATAAAGGAGGCACCTATATTTATGTGGTTGATGTAAATAAACGCTTACTTTATCACCCAGATCACGATCGTATTGGTACTTATATCGCTAATAATGCCATTATAGATAAAGTGGTTGCAGGAGAAAGAGGCACTGCTATGGCTTTAAATAGTCAGGGTAATGAAATGCTTGCTGGTTTCGCGCCTGTTGCACTAACACAATGGGGAATTGTTGCTCAACGACCAGTTAAGGCCACACTTGCATCGCTTGATTTATTAATAGTTGAGGTTATAAAGCGTACGTTACCTATGGCTATTATTACGTTTATTTTAATTGGATTATTTGCTCACTTTATTTCAAGGCCTTTAAAACAACTTGCTGAAGGCGCCACTACGCTGGATGATCCAAATAGTCTTACAAAGTTGAAAAGTATTAAATCATGGTATTTTGAAAGCCAAAGGTTAAAACTTGCCATGCTCAAAGGAGTGAATATTTTGCAAATGCAAATAGGACAACTTCGTTACGATGCGCAAACAGATCCCTTAACCGAAACTCATAATCGTAGAAGTTTAAATGGTTTGCTCAACCAGCTTATGCTTAAACAAACACCCTTTGCAATCTTAGAAATAGACATCGATTTTTTTAAACGTGTAAATGATACCTTTGGCCATGATAAAGGTGACGAAGCGCTTAAAGCACTCACTAACATCATAAAAAAGTTATCTCGAAAAGACGATATTGTAGCGCGTATTGGTGGTGAAGAGTTTGTGCTCGTATTACCGAATGAAAACAGTGAAAGCGCGCTTAATATAGCAGAGCGATTACGAATTACTGTTGAATCCACAAGTATGGAAACCATTGGATTTATAACTATATCTATAGGTATTGCAACTTGGCCTGAGCATAGCAACGACATAGATCAAGTGTATAAATGTGCCGACAAAGCGCTATACCATGCAAAAGAACATGGTCGAAACCAGTGCGTTGTTGCACAAATAAGTTAAGTCACCTGATCACAAAGCCTCTAAATTAATACAGAGGCTTTTTATTTTTATTAAATTACCTTTCTTAAGTTTTCTTTAAGTTTCGCTCGCTAAATTCTAAACATACACTTTATATGAGCGATGTTTATGCAATTAGCACAATTACCTTCATCACCCGATTTCATAGAAAATAATTCACGCGTTGTTAGTGCAGGGCTCAACGATGAGCACCGTAAAGCGCTAGAAGATACCGTTAAAGAAGGTTTTTTAGTTGCTTATAACGCAACGCTCACATCTTTTATGCCACTACTTAGCCAGTACACTCCACGCGAAGGGAAATGCACTTTAGGATTAAGACAAGCGACGGATCCTTTATTCATAGAGCAGTATTTAGCTGAGCCTATTGAACACTTTTTACCAGAGCATACACTGCGCGATAAGGTATTTGAGCTTGGCAACTTATGCTCGACACACCGAAAAGCCACTCTTGGGCATTTTATTGTGGTTAATGAAGCGCTGCAAAGTGTAGGGGCCAAGTATTTAGTATTTTGTGCTACTAAAAAAGTGCGCGCATTACTGCGCTTACTTGGTGTTAATTGTACTGAAATTGCAGTCGCGAATAGTTTTGTTGTTGAGCATCCATTAAATTGGGGGAGTTATTACGCTAACCAACCAACAGTATGTGTTGTGAGCTTAGAACAAGCGCATCAGCAAGTGCTAAATACACCTATGCTTTATAGTTTAATGCAGCAAAATCACACTGAAATTAACTCGCTTGTGAATGCATTGGTGAATGTATGAGCATTTACAATACGCAAACAAACACGCCTATTATTGTTGCTCATCGTAGTAATAAAACACAAAGTATTAGCGGCGTTGAGTTTGACCAACAAGTAAAAGAGTTAGCGAATTCGTTACATGATTTTAGCGGTAAGGTTGTTGCATATAAATTAGATAACACACCAGCCTGGTTAGCTTTAGATGCTGCGACAACATTTGCTAACAAAGTGGCAGTGCCTATTGCTCACTTTTTTAGCGAGCAACAAACGCATTATGTATTGTCGCAATGCGGTGCTAATTTATTTATTAGTGACACTGCGAACCACTCTTTGGGTGAGCCCACCACATCTATTACTGTGTTTGAATTTTATACGTTGTATATTTATGAAATAGCTGCTTTAAAACCAGTCAGTTACTTTGCCGGAACACAAAAAGTAACCTTTACATCAGGTTCTACTGGGCAGCCTAAGGGAGTCTGTTTATCGGCAAATAGTCAAATTCAGGTAGCTCAATCGCTTTGCGATAAGATTAATCTTAAAAACCCTGTTCATTTATGCCTATTACCGCTTGCTGTATTACTTGAAAATATAGCGGGTGTGTATGCCCCTTTAAAAAGTGGTGGCACTGTTCATGTAATGCCACTTAATAAGCTTGGCTTTGTTGGGTCGGCATTAAAAAAACCAGCCCAGCTTATTGCTGCTATTGATAACGTTCAGCCAAATACGCTGATCTTAGTGCCTGAGCTATTAACATGTTTGGTTGCTTTTGCTGAGCAAGGTTGGCAGCCACCAAGTTCATTACAATTTATAGCCGTTGGTGGTGCGCTTGTTAGTGAAATGCTAATCGCAAAAGCGCGTCGTTTAAATTTACCGGTATACCAAGGGTATGGTCTATCTGAAGCCGCATCGGTTGTCAGCTTAAACACGCCAACAAACGATAATCTTCACAGTGCAGGAACAGTGCTTCCACACCTTCAAACCAAAATTGAAGACGGCCAGCTGTTCATAAAAGGTGAGATATTTTTAGGTTATTTGAATCACCCACCGCATGATAAAAACCACTGGTATGCCACCGGTGATCTAGTCGAACAACGTGACAATACTTTATTTATTAAAGGCCGCCTAAAAAACCTAATTATTACCAGCATGGGGCGCAACATCAGTGCCGAATGGCCTGAGTCACTATTGCTAAGCCAAAGTGGCATATTACAAGCCGTTATATTTGGGGAAGGGAGGCCTTTTTTAACAGCCATTATTTACGCCGATACAAAGCTAAGTAACCCAGTGTTAGCGCAGTATATTAACGCAATTAATAAACAACTACCCGATTATGCACGCATTCAAAAATGGCATCGTTTAGCGGCTCCGTTGAGTGTGCAACAAGGGTTGTTAACTACAAATAATCGCCCAAAACGAATGGCAATTAGCCAACAGTATCATGACGTTTTTGAGCAATTTTATCAATTTGGAGAAGTAATTAATGAGTGATTTTTTTAACATCCTTAAAGAGCAAACGACGCAAGAGCAAGATTACTTACTCGCAGCGCCTATTATTCAGCGTGTTTTTAAAGGCGAAGCATCACTTGAAGAATACGCCTCGTTTTTAGCGCAAGCGTATCACCACGTTAAACACACCGTGCCATTAATGATGTCGGTTGGTGCACGATTAACCGACGATCAAGAATGGCTGCGCGAAGCCGTCGCAGAATATATTGAAGAAGAAATTGGCCACCAAGAATGGGTGCTTAACGATATTGCAGCCTGCGGATTTGATAAAGAAAGCGTACGGTGTAGTCAGCCACAATTTGCCACTGAAATGATGGTGTCTTATGCGTACGACTCTATTGCTCGTAAAAACCCATTGAGCTTTTTTGGTATGGTACATGTGCTTGAAGGGACGTCCATTGCACTTGCTGATGGCGCGGCTTCAAATATTGCAAACGCAGTGGGCTTACCTAAAAAAGCATTTAGCTATTTAACGTCCCATGGGGCGCTTGATGTAGAGCATGTAAAGTTTTTTGAAAACCTTATGAACCAAATAACAGACGAGGCAGATCAACAAGCCATACTTCATGGGGCAAAGCGCTTTTATCGTTTATATGGCGATATATTTCGTGGTTTGGATGATGAGCCTTTTTTTAAAGCCAATATACAAGGCAAACGGGCATGAGCAGCTCTTTATGTGTATTAACTGGCGCCACCGGCGGAATAGGACAAGCAATTGCTAAAGCCCTATACGCTAAAGGGTGGAAATTACTCCTTGTTGGGCGAAATGCTCAAGCTCTTGAAAAACTCAGTGCTGCATGCCCAGGTAGTGAAATATTTATTGGCGATTTAACCGACGATACAACACGCATTAATTTAGCTGTAAAAGCAAAGCAATTAGGCGGCGTTAAATTGCTAATTAACAATGCCGGTGTTAATACAATGCAAAGTCTTGAGCACACAAGCTCTGAGCAAATAGACAATATGCTAAGTACCAATTTGTCGGTGCCTATTAAATTATGTCAGCTATTTTTAGGGCAGTTAGAGTATACCAAAGGCACCATTGTTAACGTGGGATCATCATTTGGCAGTATTGGCTACCCGTTTCAAACACTTTATTGCGCGAGTAAATTTGGTTTGCGTGGTTTTACAGAGGCGCTTTCGCGGGAGCTATACGGTTCGGGTGTTAAAGTCGCTTACCTAGCACCAAGAGCCACTGACACCACCATTAATAACAGCAAAACCCGTGCGCTGAATAAAGAGCTCGGTAATAAAATGGACTCGCCAGAATTAGTCGCCAGAGAGTTACTTGCGCTTCTTGATTCTAATCAGACACGGCGTTTTATCGGCTTTCCTGAAAAATTATTTGTACGCATTAATGGTGCTTTTCCACGTATTGTAGATAACGCCATTGCAAAACAACTACCTAAAATAAAACGTTTTTTAAGTTAAAAATAGATGAACAACGAGGATAAAATTATGTATAAAATAACCTTAGCATTATATTTAGTATTCACGAGTGTATTTACTGTATCGGCCTATGCTGATGAATCGCAAGATTTAGTCGCTATTCAACAAAAGTGGGCAATTGCTAATTATGAACTTAAAGATGACGCGCAAATAGATGCGTTCACGCAATTAAGTGAGCAAAGCGCGTTATTTGTTAAAAACTACCCAAATTTGGCACAAACGCATATTTGGAATGGTATTGTGTTAGCTAGTTTTGCAGGTGCAAAAGGCGGGTTGGGCGCACTTGGTTTAGCAAAAGAGGCAAAAACGTCACTCGAACAGGCGCTCTCAATTGACGGTACAGCACTCGATGGCTCAGCATACGCAAGCCTTGCAACGCTTTACAGTAAAGTACCTGGTTGGCCAATTGGTTTTGGTGATGATGACAAAGCTGAAAAATTATTTAAACAAGCACTCGCTTTTAATCTCGAAGGCATTGATACTAACTACTTATATGGTGAATACTTGTACGATGAAGGCGATTACAAAGAAGCGAAAGCACGTTTGCTAGCAGCCCAAGCTGCGGGTCTCCGTGATACTCGCGCTAAAGCAGATGAGTACCGCCAACAAGCAATAAGCCAGCTATTGGCAAAAGTAGACAAAAAACTTAAAAGATAAACGACACAATGCATTTATTACTCGTTGAAGACGATCATTTAGTGGCGCAAGGGCTTATTCGCTCTTTGCGTCAAGAGGGTTATAGCGTAGAGCACAGTGGAACGATAAAACATGCCCTAGAATGCCTTTCAAGTGGTGAAATTGAACTCGTTATTCTCGATTTAGGATTGCCAGATGGTGACGGTTCACTGGTTTTAAAGCATATTAAAGCACAAAAAAAAGTAATTCCAGTGGTCATTTTAACCGCTCGCGGCAGTATAGACGACAAAGTGCAAGGGCTTGATATGGGCGCTGATGATTACCTTGCAAAGCCGTTCGACCCTGCAGAGTTATTTGCTCGACTACGTGTGGCAAGTCGACGCGTTAATCAAACTCAATCGAGTTTACTGCAATGCGGGGAGGTGGTCATAGACAGCTCTGCTCATACGGTGACACTCAATGGAGAGTCACTGACATTACCGCGTAAAGAATACATGCTTTTAAAAGCGTTAATGGAAAACCAAGGTCGTGTGCAGTCAAAACAACAACTCGAAAACAAACTTTACCAATGGGGTGAAGAAGTCGGCTCTAACGCGATAGAAGTACACATTCACCACCTTAGAAAAAAATTCCCTAGCGACTTTATTAAAACCTTACGTGGCATTGGCTACGTGGTTGGCAAGCGCTAGAGCGTGTTTATCTTTCGAGGTTGAAAATGTCTATTCGTAAACGTCTGACCTTAATTTTACTGTCTATGATGGTGCTTACGTGCTTTTTAGCATTAGTAAAAGGCTATCAAAAAAGTATGCATCATGGTGAAAACTTGCTTGATGATGAGCTTAAAATAGTTGCAGGGGTTTTAATTGAACAGCCATTAGCAATAACCACAAGTGCAGTGCAAGTAAGTAATAACAGCGCTCAATTGTTGTATCAAATTTGGCAAGGTACGACATTGCTTAGCGGCTCGATGAGTTTAACGAATAACCAAACCAGTTTTAACGAAGGTTTTCAAACTGCCAACATAGCAGGGCAACGTATGAGGGTCTTTGTATTAAATAAACATGCACGCAAAGTGATTGTGGCCGAGCCAATGGCAAAACGATTTGAGCTTGCTGAAGCTGTTATTTTATCGGCAATGTTACCTATGTTGTGGGCAGTCCCTTTACTTGCTATTTTTATCAGCTTTTTTGTTAAATATGCTCTTGCACCACTTACTCGACTCTCGAAGCAATTGGCCCTTCGTCAAGCGAATGATTTTACGCCAATTAACTGGCAAGTGACTGATGAAGAAATTAAACCCGTTATTAATCGCTTAAACGACTTATTTAAACGGGTAGAAACCGCCTATTTAAGAGAGCGTTTTTTTGCCTCAGATGCAGCGCACGAATTGCGCACACCGCTTAGTAGCTTAAAAATAAATGTGCATAATTTAGCAAACAAACAAAACGTGCTGCAAAATAATGAAGAGCTACAAGCGATGTCGCAAGGTATTAATCGCTTGAGTAATATTGTCGAGCAAATGCTGATTTTAGGACGTACTCAACCAGAGCAGTGGCAAAAACAGTTTAGCGAGCAATCCTTACTAGCGATTACACAACAGTCTGTGTCGGAGCAATACGACAAAATAGATGCTAAAAATCAGACTATTTGCCTCGAAGGTGACGACTTTATAATTAACGGAGATGAATTTACTCTCACTACGCTTATCTCTAATTTACTCAGCAATGCTATAAAGTACACGCCTGATAATGGTCAAATTATTATTAAATTAGCATCAAGTAGCACAGGCTTTAGTTGGCAAATAGATGATTCGGGATCAGGCATGACTGAGGAGCAAAAAGAGCGAGTATTCAATCGTTTTTACCGAGTGGGTGGCGATCAGCACCCCTCAGGCGAGCAAGGTGCAGGTTTAGGCATGGCAATCGTGCAGCACATCATTGCTATTTATGATGCAAAAATAAAATTAAAAGATAGCGCTCTGGGTGGATTGAGAGTGAACGTTACTTTTACAGGAGCTCAATGTGACTAAACGCTTACTTAATCAATGCATGTTCCTTTTATTGTTGTTGTCGCTTAATGCTAAAAGTAAAGAGTATCTTATAGTTTTAAAAGATCACTTGTTTTATCCCTCGCAAATTATTATTCCGGTGAATAAAAAAGTAAAATTATTAATAGAAAATCAAGATAGTACGCCAGAAGAGTTTGATAGTTTTGATCTAAATAGAGAAAAAGTACTCTATCCAAACCGTAAAAGCGTGATTTATATAGGGCCGTTGAGTAAAGGGCATTACGAATTTTTTGGTGAGTTTTCACCAAATACAGCAAGAGGCGTTGTTATCGTTAGCAATGAGGGGACGCAGCATGCTGATAACTAGTTTAGTAATGAGCCTCAATCAATTACTACCTGTGGCTATTTTATTAGTATTGCTGCAAGTAGTTGCAAAGCAAAGTAGGGCGCAGGTGTGGTTTGCTTTAGTAATTGCTGCAGTAATGTCATTTTTGTACATGCAAAGTGCGTCGTGGGTGAGTCAGTGGTTTGAACATCAAGGCTTAGAATATTCACAAATAGGGCTTTGTGTTAGTGCATTTGTTGCTGCTCTCGTATTTGCTATAAAGCAAAAAACAGCCGCATTTTATGTCGCAGTGATAAGTACAACAACATTATATTTAAGCCATTATATTATTTATCTCACCAGTTTTTGGCAAAACAGCGATGTGGGCCAAAGCTTGTTTATTGGCACTTTATTAGGCGTTGGGATTTGTTTGAGCTTTAGCGTTTTACTGTATTTTTTTATGAACGCAATTAAACAGCGCTTTGGTATTTACCCGCTGTTAGTGTTACTTGCTTTAAATAGTGCCGCTAAGTTATTAGTAGCGTTGGATTTAGCAAGCCAAATAGATTTAATAACAAACACTGCAACAGTATGGGATTTACGTGACATATTAAGCGAAAACTCTGAGCTGGGCCGTGTTCTGCGTGCTCTTGTGGGTTACGAGGCAACGCCTGATTTTATAAGCGTACTTATTTATAGTATGAGCAGCACATTATTTTTATCATTTTGTTACTTTATTCCGGCATCAATAACTGAGGAACGTGTATGAAAGCAATCAACCTATATTTAGCACTTATTTTTACTGCTTTTTGTTTGTTGTTATTGCCATATAAAGCAAATGCAGATGGTATTGTTGTTGATAAGGTATACCACCCGTATGTGTTACCTTTTGAGCGTGAATTTGAGTGGCGATTAGTGTCGCATCAAACAGATAGTGGCAACTTGTTAGCGCAACGCCTAGGTATGGGGCGGGCTATAAACGATACAATGGCGCTTGAGGGATATTTAGTTGGTGAGCGAGATGATAATGGTGACTTTGGTCTTGAGGCCTACGAGCTTGAACTACGCTGGCAATTAATTGAACAAGGTAAGCTATGGGCGGATTGGGGCGCACTATTTGAACTTGAGAAAAAGCACAACGAAGATATATACGAAGCGACATCAGGTTTTGTAATCGAAAAAGAATTTGGTAAAACGAGTGTTACCATGAATGCCTTTTTAGTCTATGAGTGGGGGCAAGATATAAAAAATGAATGGGAAACAGAGTTCAGAGCGCAGTATCGCTATCGTTATCGCTCTGCCTTTCAGCCAGCGCTCGAATTATATGTGGGGGAAGATTTTGTTGGTATTGGCCCTGGGTTTATAGGGTTGCATAGGTTTGCAGGCCAAAAACAATTAAAGTGGGAAGCTGGTTTTATTTCTGAAATAAGCCAATCAGAAAAGAACCATAGCTTTAGGCTCGCGCTAGAGTTTGAATTTTAAGAATAAAAAAGTGATAAATGTTTATTATTCAGTAGTGGATAAGTACTTGACATATTTTTCGAAATCTATATAGTGGGCTGCAGCTAGAAAGAAAGCATGTAAGCTATAAATCTCCATTTCGATGTTGTATAAGTAATACTTGTAGTACCGTCCTGAAGTTTTTAAAGTACCATCTCATTTTTTGCTACACCCGCTCATATGAGCATATTTTTTATTTTATATCAGGATATTACAATGTCTAACATCGTATCAGGTACAGTTAAGTGGTTTAACGAGTCTAAAGGTTTTGGTTTCATCGAGCAAGAAAATGGCCCAGACGTTTTCGCACATTTCTCAGCAATCAAAAGCGAAGGTTTTAAAACTCTTGCTGAAGGCCAACGTGTAGAGTTTACTCTTTCACAAGGTCAAAAAGGTCCTCAAGCTGATAACATCACAGCTGTATAATTTTACTTTTTAAGTAAAATGAAAAAAAGCGCTTAAGGCGCTTTTTTTGTGCCTGAAACAAACCTAACTTATTCAACAACCACGACCTAATACCAAGGATCACAATTAAAGTGCTTCGATTTGACCCCAAGGTCTAATATAAACAACTATTAAGTGACAGGGTCACGTGGTTAATAAAAAGCCTCTATAGCTTTAATTAGTAAAAGCCTAGAAGAAAGCGAGTTCAAGCACCGCTGAACTAATACCACTTATTGTTAGTCATTTACCTCACCTGCACATCATTTAATTCAAAAGCCGAGTGTAATTTAACTCATTTATCGTAAGGGCTTCTTTTAGTTTTGCTCACTTCTTTGTGCGCTTCTTCCATTTTTTCTATAAGAACTTTATCTGTATCTTTATTTGCAGCTAAATAAGCAACCGTTGTTAATGCATCTATTTTAAAAATAAATTTTAAGTGGCCAGGTTTAAGTTTAAAGTGATCACTATATTGGAGCATATAAAGCGGGTCATCCAATATTAGGTCTACTTTTTTGGCTAGTAGTAACTTATAAGAATGCTGTATATCTGAAGTTATAACGCCCTCAAACCCCATTTTAGTGAGAGTTTGGGTTGAGAAGTCGTTATGTTGCATAGCTATTTTGTAATTTTTCGCTTGGTTAATATTATTGATTACTATATCGGTTCTGTCTGATAGCCCAACAAACCCCATTTCAAAGCGACCAATTTCCCCTACCCACTGAAATTGATCTTCACGTTCTGGCGTTCGAGCAATGCTGTAAATAAACGCGTTTTTCTTCTCGCTTACCATTTTATAGGCGCGGGCCCAAGGGTACATTTGTATGTTTGGCGTTAAATCAGCCTGTTTAAATATATCTCTTATGTACTGTGTCCCTTTACCTTGAACTTCACCGTCTATTAAAACTTGATTAGGTGGCGCTAATTCTGTAACAACGAGTAAAGGCTCTTCAGCTAAAGTACTAAATGATAAAAAAAGGATAAAAAAGGTCAGATTATATTTCACTACAACTAGTCATTTTTGGCTTGAAAACACTTAATTAAGTGTGGTTTAAAATTGTTAAATTTACAAAGTATTAGCGGTTAATTGAGTTGTAAAAATCTCATAATGAAAATAAATAGAAGGATATAAGAAGAAAGGTTACTTTATTAAAGCCCTAAAACGATAAAAGGGCCTTGCGGCCCTTGGTGAAGTATCGTTCAAATCAGATAGTGCTTTAACCCCTTAAAGCGCTATCCTATTGTTTTGCAACACCGGTCATTTGTCTCTATCAGTTTCTAAGCTAGCGAGAGGAAAAAACCAGCAATTGCTGCGCTCATAAGGTTAGCCATAGATCCTGCTAACACTGCTCTGAGCCCTAAGCGTGCGATATCCTTCCGCCTGCTAGGCGCCATACCGCCTAACCCACCTAGTAAAATGGCTATCGATGATAAATTAGCAAACCCACAGAGTGCGAATGTAACAATCGCTTGTGTGTGTGCGCTTAACGTATCGCGATAATTTATAAAGTCTAAGTAAGCAACAAATTCATTTACTACTATCTTTTGACCAATAAAACTGCCGGCTATAATTGCTTCATCCCATGGTACACCAAGTAACCATGCAACTGGGGCAAATACATAACCTAAAATTTCTTGTAGTGTTAATGTTGGATAATCAAACCATCCACCAATACCACCTAATAAACCGTTTAGTAACGCAATTAATGCGACAAAGGCAAGTAACATTGCACCAACATTAAGTGCTAAGTGCATACCATTTGCTGCACCAGATGCCGCAGCATCAATTACATTTACAGGTTTATCTTCATCATCTAAATCTAAATCGGCTAAGTTATCCTTAGGTGTTTCAGTTTCTGGTACGATCATCTTGGCCATTAAAAAGCCGCCAGGCGCTGCCATAAAACTTGCTGCTATTAAATACTTAAGCTCGATACCAATAATAACGTAACCGGCCATTACAGAGCCTGCTACTGTGGCTAGGCCACCAACCATAACTGCAAACAATTCTGATTTTGTCATCGTTGCAATAAATGGTTTAACAATAAGTGGTGCTTCAGTTTGGCCAACAAAAATATTGGCTGTTGCTGAAAGTGATTCTGTGCGTGAGGTTTTCAATAATTTTTGTAAACCACCGCCCAAAATCTTAATGATCCAGTCCATAATGCCAAGGTGATATAACACAGCAACCAATGCTGAGAAAAACACGATAACGGGCAAAACCTGAATCGCAAAAATAAAACCAAGTGTGTCCTGTGAAGCAAGCGGGCCAAATAAAAACCCAATACCGTCGTTAGCATAACCAATAACTGATGAAACGGCTGCTGACATGCTCGTTAATACATTTTTTCCTGCTTCAAAAAATAATACAAAACCGCCAATAACAACTTGCATAGCAAACGCTATACCAACGGTTCTTAAATTAATTGCCTTGCGATTAGTCGAAGCAGCAAAAGCAATGCTCAGTAGCACACACATGCCTACTAAGCTCATAAATGTTGTCATACAAATGTTTCCCGTTGTTATTCTTGTAGTAAATATTTTATCTTACTTTTAATAATATCAATCGCAACACGATTCATACCGCCTCGAGTCACAACTAAATCGGCGTTATGCTTCGAAGGCTCAATAAATTGATAAAACATCGGTCTAACAGTTGCTTGATATTGCTCAACAACGGATTGTAATGTTCTGCCTCGTTGCTCCATATCACGTTGCATACGGCGCATTAAACAAATATCTAAAGGTGTGTCTATAAACACCTTAATATCAAATTCTTTATTAAGTGCTTTATCACTCAATAATAAAATACCTTCAACAATGAGTATTTTTGCAGCGGGGACACGTCGTGTTTTTTCACTGCGTGTATGCTGCGCATAATCATAACTAGGTACTTCAACTGAGTTGCCACTGCGAAGTTGCGTTAAATGCTCTAACATTAACGCGTGCTCAAATGCATCAGGATGATCGTAATTCGTTTGCGTACGATGGGCCATCGGCAAATGCGACTGATCCTTGTAATAAGCATCTTCTTCAATAATGGCGATAGCGCCTGGTTCAAGCTCATTAACCAATTCATTATAAATTGTTTGGCTAAAAAGGGATTTGCCCGACGCCGATGCGCCTGCAATAGCTATAATAGTAGTTCGTGTCACTAAAGTTCTCACCCACACAGAAGGATATATTGTTGGTAGATCACAATAGCAAAAAAGACACGATTAATCTCTTTTGCTTCGCTCAGAACGTAAATTTATAATGTTTAGGTTTTATGAAACAGGACTTTTGTCCTGTACGGAAAATTCCAAGAGCAGATAAAGTAACCACCTAGAAACAAAGTGAGGTCAAAATGACAAGAGCAATTATCTTAATGGCAGATAGCCTAGGAATCGGTGCAGCACCAGATGCAGATAAATTTGGTGATCTTGGCGCAAATACATTCGCTCACTTACTAAAAGCATATTACGACGAAACAGGTATTGCGTTGTCACTTCCTAATTTATCTAAACTAGGATTAGTTGATGCGTGTGAAGCTGCCGGTGGCGAACCGTGTTTAATTTTAAATCGCCAAGCACCACAAGGTGCATGGGGTTACGCTAAAGAGATATCAAGCGGTAAAGACACACCATCGGGTCATTGGGAAATGGCGGGGGTTCCTGTGTTATTTGATTGGGGATATTTCCCAAAAACACAGCCTAGTTTTCCGCAAGAATTTATAGACGAGTTTATTGCTCGTACGGGTATTCCTGGCATTTTAGGCAATTGTCATGCATCAGGAACGACCATTTTAGAACAGCTAGGTGAAGAGCATGTAAAAACAGGTAAACCAATCTGTTACACCTCAGCTGATAGCGTGTTTCAAATAGCCGCGCATGAAGAGTCATTTGGCCTAGAGAAGCTTTATCAAGTTTGCGAAATCGCACGGGCGCTACTTGATGAAATGAACATAGGACGAGTGATTGCGCGGCCATTTTTGGGTTCAAATAGTCAAGACTTTGCGCGAACGGGTAATCGTCGCGACTATTCAGTACTCCCGCCAGCACCTACGTTGCTAGATGTATTAGCAAAGGACGGCGGCGAAGTAATTAGTATTGGTAAAATTTCAGACATTTACGCGCATCAAGGCATAACCCAAAAGCATAAAGCACCAGGGCTTATGAACTTGCTAGAAAAAACCAGCGAAGTAATGAAAAGCGCGCCAGATCGCAGCTTGATTTTTACTAACTTGGTTGATTTTGATGAAAAATTTGGTCATCGCCGTAACCCAGTAGGTTACGCGAAAGCATTAAAAGAATTTGATGACTATTTACCTACTATACTAAATCAGTTAGACGCAGATGACATATTAATGATCACTGCAGATCACGGCTGTGACCCTACCTTTCCAGGTTCAGAGCACACCCGTGAATACGTACCCGTTATTGCATATCAACCGGGTATGAGTAATACACCATTAGGTGAACGCAACAGCTTTGCAGATATAGGTCAAACACTGGCACAGTGGTTTAGCTTATCTGCGCTTGATTACGGCGACAGCTTTTTAAATGAGTTAACAACGCCAAATAAAAAGGAAAACAATTAATGAGTACTCCGCATATCAGTGCAAACGTTGGTGATTTCGCCGAAACAGTATTAATGCCAGGCGATCCGCTACGTGCGCAATATATTGCTGAAAACTTTTTAGATGATGCAGTACAAGTGACAGGCGTGCGTAACATGTACGGTTTCACTGGTACTTACAAAGGTAAGCCAGTAAGCATTATGGGTTCAGGCATGGGTATTCCATCAATGTCTATTTATGCGCGTGAGCTAATTGTAAGCTTTGGCGTTAAAAATATTATACGTATTGGTACGTGTGGCGGTATTGGTACAGATATAAAAATCCGTGACGTAATTTTTGCACAAGGTGCAAGTACTGATTCAAACGTAAACCGTGCTCGCGTTCGTGGCTACGATTTTTCTGCTATTGCTAACTTTGAACTGCTTTTAAACGGCGTAAACGCTGCAAAAGAGCTAGGTATTAAAGCTAAAGTAGGTAACGTATTTACAACCGACACTTTCTACCAAGCAGACGACTCTTTTTATAAAGATTTAGACAAGTTAGGCATGCTAGCTGTAGATATGGAAACAGCCGGTTTATACGGCGTTGCGGCTGAATACGGCGCAAACGCAATGGCATTATTTACAGTAAGTGATCACGTGATCACTGGCGAAGCAACACCTGCTGATGAGCGTCAAAGTACGTTTAACGAAATGGTTAAAATTGCATTAGAGTCAATAGCTTAAATAATACATAACAGTTCCTTGGTAACGTATTCACTAAGTTTTGGAGACACGCCCAAAGTGAAGTGAGACTAAACCTCCAAAGCCGCATTTTATGCGGCTTTTTTTATGTCTTTATTTTTGATATTTATTCAACTTTGATGCAGAGAAACCTAAACTCAGTAATATTAGTTAAATTTTTGTAATTATTTGTATTTATTAAATCATTTTTCTATTTTAACACTAATAACTTATTACTATTTTGTATATATTTAGTACTTAAGTGGCGACTTTTAAGTGGTTTTAAGGTAATTTGTTATACTATATGTGAAATTAGTATTAGGCTGTTCGGTAAATGTTAATAGTAGACAGTGGACGTTCAAAAAACTTAATTTTTCCTGAAGAATGTTTTCAATACGATATAGCTAGTTATCATTTCCATTTTCAGCCTATTTATTGCTTAAAAACGGGAAAAATTAAGCTATACGAAGCGTTATTACGTAACAGCGAATCGACTACCAATATTGAAAAAACTGTGATGGCATTAATTTCACAAGGAAAAGAGGATTTATTAACATTGCACACGCTTAGTGCAGTAAAGCCGTTCTTTTCAGATAATGTAAAAAGCCCATTTAGTTTTTCTCTAAACTTTGAACCCGCACAAATTGCCTCGTCTAGATTTCCTGCACTCGTAAAATACTTTTTTAATCGCTTTAATATACCCAAGCAAAATGTGATGCTGGAGATTACTGAGCGCGCCTGCTCTACAAAAATGTACCAATCAATGATTAAAAATATAGAAAAGTTAATTACCGAAGGGTTTGCTTTTGCAATGGATGACTTTGGTACCGGTATGTCTAATTTTGAGTTGTTATCGCAGCTAAATATAAAACTAATTAAAATTGATGGCTGTTTTATTAATAGCGCATTTGATAATAGCTACTCTAAAAGTATTATCGAAATGGCAGCCACCTTTAAAGAAAAGTTTAATTGCTCAGTGTGTATAGAGGGTCTAGAAACTCAAGAGCATATTGATTTTGTTAAAAAACTGAACTTTTGTTTTGGTCAAGGCTATGCACTTGCAAGACCAGCACCGCTTAGCCCTATTTTTGCGTAAATAAAAGATCACCTCGCTCTAATTTCCCCTGTAAGTTCACTTAGCTTAGTGCTAATGTTTACCTTATAAAGCTTACTTTTGCAGTGAGTAATGTTTAAATTACATATTAACTCGCTTAATTAAGTGAGCTATTTTGAGGTAAGAAAATCGTGTCGATAATAAGGCAAAAATTTCGTTATTTATTCTATATCAGAAGTTTTTAACGTAGTTAACGTCAGGTTTAATCCCTCAAATTGATTAAGTATTTTTGCGGGTTGGTATTATTGATAGTTAAACTCTGGAGTCAAATATGTCGAACTGGGTTGATGCAAGCGTAAAAAAAGTAACGTGGTGGAACGAAACGCTTTTTAGTTTAACGTTAAACGCCGATGTTGAGCCATTTAAAGCAGGGCAATTTACAAAACTTTCAGTAATGGATAACGACAAACGTATCGCGCGTGCATATTCATACGTAAACTCTCCCGAAAATAACGATTTAGAATTTTACTTCATTAACGTAGCCAGTGGTTTACTATCGCCACGCTTAGCCAAGTTGCAGCCAGGTGATACAGTTTTAATTGAGCGTCGTGCAACAGGCTTTTTTACCTTAGATGAAATACCACAAAGCGAGCAACTTTGGATGCTTAGCACTGGCACTGCTATCGGCCCATTTTTATCAATGCTACAACAATCTGAAATATGGCAAAAATATCAATACATCAATTTAGTACATGGCGTACGTTATAATAACGATTTGAGCTATCAAGAGCTTATTAATGAGTTGCTAAAACAGTACCCTGATCAGCTTAACTATATCCCCGTTGTTAGCCGTGAGAAGCCATTACAGGGGCTAAATGGTCGTATTACCAATGCTATCGCTAATAAAACCTTATTTGAACACGTAAAACTAAGCCCAACTGCAAATAATGCTCAGTTTATGATTTGTGGAAACCCGCAAATGGTTAAAGACACAACCGAGTTACTTGTAGGGCAAAACTTTAAGCGAAACCGCCGCAGAGAGCCTGGTCAAATAACGGTTGAACAGTACTGGTAAAGAGGTGTTTAGCAGCATGCGCGCACTGCAAGTACATAATAACTACCCGAAAACTCTAAAATTTGCTATGTTGCGTGACTAACAACGTTTAGTGTTCATATTAGGAAAACTATGAAATCGTTATCTATTATTTTTGCTTCATTAATTACCTGTTTGGCATTGAGTAGTTATGTTGCTGCTCAGCAATCTGAATCAGATGAAACTAAAAAAGCAAATACAGAACAAACGACAAACGATAAAGTCAACACGCTAGAATATTCAGCGCCTGTGCTAAAAAAACCAATTGTAAACAATACTAAAGTTGATGACTCTAAAGTATTGGGCAGTGAAGCTGCGCAACCAGTTACAAAACTTAAAAGTAAAATAGAAAAAGCAGCGGCTGTAGCGCAAGCTGAAAAAGTAGTGGCGCAAGCAAAAGAAGCACTAACAGCCAAACAACAAAGTAAAGCAAAGCAGTCGCGCGAATCACTTACTGTGGTTGAGCAATTAATTAAAGCCTATAATGCACGAAACATAGAAGAATTTATTCGTGTATATGCTGAAGATGTAGAGTTTTATATTTTCCCTAATGAGCTATTATTTAAAGGAAAAGAAAAGCTAATAGCACGTTATGGGCTAATGTTTAAAAAGCTAAAGTGTATCCACTCATCGCCTATTAAACGTATAGTGCATGGGGATATAGTGATTGACCATGAGTTATCAGAAACTTGCTCAACCGACGAAAACGTCGTAGATAAACGTTCAGAGCTTGTATCTAGTTATCAAATTAAAGACGGAAAAATAATCCGCGTATTATTTTTTCGTTAAAGGATCATTATGCAAATAAGTGAAGAAAAAAAAGTCCGTTTAATGTATCGAGTTGAGCCAGGTTGCTTAGGACCTGATGGTGCAAACCATATAGAAGATTTTTGTCGCTTTGCGAATAAGCATATTAAGTCGCCGTATTATGGTCAATTTGTATTTTTACCACGTTACGATAAGCAAGTCGGTGAGCGTCAATATAGCGTAAACAGCCGAAATTTATCTCAAGCGCAGGCTAAAGCATATTTAAATCACTTTGAAATAGAAATTGAGCATTTTGAAGAGCAGCTTGATGAATTGCTTACTAAAGCGATTGATTTATACTTTAAGCGCTAACATTTTTACAAAGCGTAGCGCCGTATTCTATGTAGGCGTAGAGCTTGCTCACGGCAGAAACGCAGCCTCTAATTATTTACCCATTTAAAAACTGCGTTTTTATACGCCAGCAAGCTGCGAGTCTACAAGTCAGAGTAAATAATGGAACGCATTTCATGTAGGCGTAGAGCTTGCTTACGGCAGAAGCGCAGCCTCTAATTATTTACTTATTTAAAAACTGCGTTTTTATACGCCAGCAAGCTGCGCGTCTACAAGTTAGAGCAAGTAATGAGGCCGAGTTTAAACATTTTCATCTAGGCGTAGAGCTTGCTTACGGCAGAAGCGCAGCCTCTAATTATTTACCCATTTAAAAACTGCGTTTTTACACGCCAGCAAGCTGCGCGTCTACAAGTTAGAGCAAATAATGGAGCCGTATTTCATGTAGGCGTAGAGCCTGCTCATGGCAGAAACGCAGCCTCTAATTATTTACCTATTTAAAAACTGCGTTTTTACACGCCAGCAAGCTGCGCGTCTACAAGTAATAGCAAATAATGGAACGCATTTCTGTAGGCGTAGAGCTTGCTCACGCGAGAAGCGCAGCTTCTAATTATTTACCTATTTAAAAACTGCGTTTTTACACGCCAGCAAGCTGCGCGTCTACAAGTAATAGCAGACAATGCGACGGGTTTAAACATTTTCTTGTAGGCGTAGAGCTTGCTCACGCGAGAAGCGTAGCTTCTAATTATTTACCTATTTAAAAACGGTGTTTTTATACGCTAGCAAGCTGTGCGTCTACGAATGAGAGCAAATAAAGGAATGTATTTCTTGTAGGCTAGAGCTTGCTCACGCGAGAAGCGTAGCTTCTAATTACTTAAATGCTACAAAAAGGGCATACGCCCTTTTTTATCAGCCTAATTAAACTGGCTCACCGGCCACAATGGTATTAAAGCTATCGTTATCATGCAGGCTTGCAAACGCGCTTTCGTGTAATAATTCGTTTCGTAGATTAGGTGAATAATCTAATGCCATTTTTATATCAGCCAAGGCATCTGCGTGTTTATGTGTAAGCGCATAAGCACAGGCGCGTTGCCAGTAAGCGTAGCCATAATCGCTATCAATATCAATGGCTTGATTGCATAGCTCAATTGCTTGTGCAGTTTCGTTAATCTCTAATAATGCATCGGCTTTATAAGCAATTGCTTCTACATCTTCTGGTTTTCGTTGTAAAATTTCGTCAAATATTTCAATTTTATTGGCAAAATCACTTTCTAAATTTGCGCGCATCCACAGAGAATGAACCTCATTGGTGATCGATATGCGTTCTTGGTTACTCAGTATTTCTTCAGAGCGCACACGTAATTTTTCCTCTAGAATTTTTAATCTATCCTCGTATTCATCAGTAATAACACTTACGCGTGTATTTACAATATCTTCTACTTTGTTTTTAACATCGCGTAGCGAATTCCAGCCAACCAATACTAAAATTGATGCTGTTGCGGTAATAATAAAAAATACATTATTAATCGTATCGGTGGTGTAAGTTATTGCACGATCGGCGGTATCAAGTTGTGCGTGAGTAACTTGTTTAGTGACATCTTCACGTAGCTTTTGTTGATCTTGACGTACGGCTTTTAATTCATCTAAAACATAGCGCTCCAAAAGCGGTTTATACATTGGCTCTTTTAATCGATTTAATTCTTGTTGTTGTTCTTGTGCTGTGAGCACATTAGCTTTTTGTTCTGCTGCGTTCACTGTGGCCGAAAAAAGTGTAAAGCAAACAAATAGTAATGACATGTAATAACGCATTGGTACGCCTAGTTAAATTAATTACGAGTATAACTTTAACACGCACAGCTAAAAGGCACAAAGCTAGCCAAGCCAAAAATTTTGCAAAAAAAAGCCAGTTCAAGGAGAACTGGCCAAAACTGCTTAAACAACAAAAAGTTGTAGGGAATCACAGGAGAATAAATTACATACTAACCGCATCTAACTGAACTATAACTTAATTTAATTCAATTAGTTAAAAACTTAAAAAAGGTAGAAAGTAAAGGTGTATTGGGCTTATGTAATACACCTTTATCATAATTACAATTTCATGGCGAAGGGGGGGGGTCCAATGTGGCTTGAGTAAACTAAAGCCACTTTCAAACCCTTCACATACCATTACGGCAAAATATTTCGATTCGATCACCACTATTTTAAAAAGATTGAATAGTTGAGTTCTAGGGCGTGTTGACCTTTGTGGATTGAAATTTGTTCAATCTAGGGGCGATTTAATCGCGGCGCGAGGTTTGTAACCTAGTGGGCTCGGTAACTGCTCCTGCGTTACTCTAATGGCTTACATCCCTGTAAGAATAAGTAAAAATCGAGCAACAAAGAGTTAATTGCCCCTAGAAAGAACCCAAAGGGCAGCGCATGTTTGGCATTTATGCTGCGTTATCGCCTATTTATGGGGAATAACCACACTGCATAGGCTCTGCCTTGCCTAAATACCAAACAGTCTGCTGCAAAATCAATCACGAAAGATCAACAGCCCCTAGGGCGTGTTGACCTTTGTGGATTGAAATTTGTTCAATCTAGGGGCGATTTAATCGCGGCGCGAGGTTTGTAACCTAGTGGGCTCGGTAACTGCTCCTGCGTTACTCTAATGGCTTACATCCCTGTAAGAATAAGTAAAAATCGAGCAACAAAGAGTTAATTGCCCCTAGAAAGAACCCAAAGGGCAGCGCATGTTTGGCATTTATGCTGCGTTATTGCCTATTTATGGGGAATAACCACACTGCATAGGCTCTGCCTTGCCTAAATACCAAACAGCCTGCCGAAAAATCAACCACCAAAGGTCAACACGCCCTAATACCCATCAAAATTATAAATCGGTGCAATCGTTTTAAACTGTGAGCCAGCGCTGGTATAGCATAATTTATACGCCTATATTAAGGATACGTAAGTTTTAGGTAGGCACACTGGGTGAGACGTAAGGCAATTAAATAAAAATAGCCGTTACTTTATTAAGCACAACATTAAGCATAAACGATGAAATTGATTAAGTATTTTTACTTTCCACAATAAGGATTTACAATGAGCAACTCTAAAACGGGTCAATGTCCGGTCATGCACGGTAGTAATACCAAAGCGTCTAATACCAATACAGATTGGTGGCCAAATGCCCTCAACCTCGACATACTTCATCAACACGATACAAAAACAACCCCATACGATAGCGATTTTAGCTACGCCGATGCATTTAAAACGCTTGATTTAGAAGCTTTAAAAACAGATTTAAAAAACTTAATGACGCAAAGCCAAGAATGGTGGCCAGCTGATTGGGGGCATTACGGCGGGTTGATGATCCGTATGGCATGGCATTCAGCGGGTTCGTACCGACTTGCCGACGGGCGCGGTGGCGGTGGTACAGCTAACCAACGTTTTGCTCCACTAAATTCATGGCCAGATAATGGTAACTTAGACAAAGCGCGTCGTTTACTTTGGCCAATCAAAAAAAAATATGGCAATAAACTCTCATGGGCCGATTTAATCATTTTGGCAGGTAACATGGCTTATGAGTCTATGGGGTTAAAAACCTTTGGCTTTGCAGGCGGTCGTGAAGATATTTGGCATCCTGAAAAAGACGTTTACTGGGGAGCTGAAAAAGAATGGCTAGCACCAAGTGATGGGCGCTACGCAAATGTAGACAAACCCGACACAATGGAAAACCCATTAGCGGCAGTACAAATGGGCTTAATTTATGTTAACCCTGAGGGCGTTAATGGCAAGCCTGATCCACTTAAAACCGCAGAGCAAGTACGCGAAACGTTTGCACGTATGGCAATGGATGACGAAGAAACGGCTGCATTAACGGTCGGTGGTCACACGGTAGGTAAAACACACGGGAACGGTAAAGCCGAAAACCTAGGCCCAGAGCCAGAAGCGGCCGATGTACATGAGCAAGGCCTTGGTTGGAATAACACCACCACACGTGGTATTGGTCGCGATACCGTAACTTCTGGTATTGAAGGTGCATGGACCACACACCCAACTAAATGGGATAACGACTATTGTAAACTACTGTTAACTTACGAATGGCAGTTAACAAAAAGCCCTGCAGGCGCTCATCAGTGGGAACCCGTTAATATTAAAGAAGAAGATAAGCCTGTTGATGTAGAAGATCCATCAATTCGATTAAACCCAATAATGACAGATGCCGATATGGCCATGAAAATGGATCCCGCGTATCGTAAAATTATTGAGCGTTTTTATAACGACTTTGATTACTTCTCAGACGTATTTGCTCGCGCTTGGTTTAAATTAACTCACCGCGATTTAGGTCCTAAATCACGTTATTTAGGTGCCGATGTGCCAAGTGAGGATCTAATTTGGCAAGATCCAGTGCCAACCGCTAACTACACACTAACTGACGCTGAAATTAGTGATTTAAAAACTACATTACTTAATTGCGGTATTAGCGCAGCCGATTTAATTAGCACAGCATGGGATAGTGCCCGCACGTATCGTGGTTCTGATCACCGTGGTGGCGCAAATGGTGCACGTATTCGCCTTGCACCGCAAAAAGATTGGCAAGGTAATGAGCCCGCGCGTTTAGCAACAGTGCTAAGCGCACTTAAAAAAGTACAAGCAGGTTTAAACAAGCAAGTTAGCATCGCCGACTTAATTGTTTTAGGCGGAACAGCCGCAGTAGAGCAAGCTGCTAAAAATGCCGGTGTTGATGTAACAGTACCGTTCGCACCAGGGCGCGGTGATGCCACAGACGACATGACCGATGCAGAATCGTTTGACGTACTTGAACCGATTCATGATGGTTTTAGAAACTGGCTTAAAAAAGACTATGTTGTATCTGCCGAAGAACTCTTGTTAGAACGTAGTCAGCTAATGGGGCTAAGCGCACCAGAAATGTCAGTGTTACTTGGGGGTATGCGCGTATTAGGGACTAACCATAATGGCAGTCAGCACGGTGTATTTACAAGTAATGTCGGCACCTTAAGTAATGATTTTTTTGTAAACTTAACCGATATGGCATACCGATGGGAGCCCGCAGCTAAAGGCTTATACGATATTGTAGAGCGTACAAGCGGCGAAACTAAATGGACTGCAACACGTGTTGATTTAGTCTTTGGTTCAAACTCCATTTTACGCGGGCTTGCTGAGTTTTATGCACAAGACGATAACAAAGAACGTTTTGTACACGACTTCGTAAATGCGTGGGTAAAAGTAATGAACACCGACAGGTTTGATATTAAATAAGCTGTGCGTTATATATTTGTAGGCGTAGAGCTTGCTCACGCGAGAAGCGCAGCTTCTAATTATTGAATCATTTAAAAACGGTGTTTTTATACGCCAGCAAGCTGCGCGTCTACAGGTAATAGCAAACAATAGAACGCATTTCTTGTAGGCGTAGAGCTTGCTCACGCGAGAAGCGTAGCTTCTAATTATTTACCTATTTAAAAACTGCGTTTTTATACGCCAGCAAGCTGCGCGTCTACAAGTCAGAGCAAGTAATGGAATGTATTTCATGTAGGCGTAGAGCTTGCTCACAGCAGAAGCGTAGCTTCTAATTATTTACCTATTTAAAAACGGTGTTTTTATACGCCAGCAAGCTGCGCGTCTACAGGTAATAGCAAACAATGGAACGCATTTCTTGTAGGGGTAGAGCTTGCTCACAGCAGAAGCGTAGCTTCTAATTACTGAATCATTTAAAAGCTGTGTTTTTATACGCCAGCAAGCTGCGCGTCTACAAGTCAGAGCAAACAATGGAACGTATTTCTTGTAGGCGTAGGGTTTGCTCACGCGAGAAGCGCAGCTTCTACACATTAGAGCAATCTATGCGGCGGGTTTACGGATTTTTATTCATCACCCATAAAAAAACGGGGCTAAATTTAGCCCCGTTTTTGTAAGCAATTAGAAAAAGCGTTTACGATTTTTTCTCTTCACAACTTGAAAGGTATTCGTCAAACGTACCTTGGAAGTCGATTACTTCTTTATCTTTTATATCAATAATACGTGTCGCTAATGATGATACAAACTCTCGGTCATGGCTTACAAAAATAAGCGTACCTTCAAAGTCTTTAAGCGCATTGTTAAGCGCTTCAATTGCTTCCATATCCATGTGGTTAGTTGGTTCGTCCATGACAAGTACGTTAACGTCCTGCATCATTAACTTACCAAATAACAGGCGGTTTTTTTCACCACCAGAGCAGTTGCGGGCTTTTTTGTTTGAATCGTCTGCGGTAAACAACAAGCGGCCTAACATGCCACGAACCATTAAATCGTTGTGCTTAGCAGTGCGCCATTGCGACATCCAATCAAACAAGGTTAAATCGTTATCAAAATCTTTTGTGCTGTCTTGTGGGCAATAACCAAAGGTCGCATTTTCAGACCATTTAATTTCGCCCTCTAAACTTTTTAGCTCATCTACTAAACAGCGTAAAAAGGTGGTTTTACCCACACCATTTTCGCCAATAACCGCAAGCTTAGCGCCGGCTTCTAGTAATAAGTCGCCACCAGTAAATAACGTTTCGCCATCAAAACCATGGCCAAGTTTATTAACTTCAAGCGCTTGACGGTACATTTTTTTACCTTCGTCAAACGAAAGCGATGGGCTCATACGGCTTGACGATTTAACTTCATCAAGCTTAATTTTATCCATTTTTTTAGCGCGTGAACTTGCTTGTTTAGCTTTTGACGCGTTAGCACCAAAACGGTTAACAAAGTCTTGTAGCTCGTCGATTTCAGCACTCTTTTTAGCGTTTTCAGCTAAAAGTTGCTCGCGTTGTAGGCCCGCAGCTTCTAAAAATTTCTCGTAGTTACCAGGGTAAATACGCAGCTCGCCGTAATCAATATCGGCCATGTGTGTACATACCGAGTTTAAAAAGTGACGGTCATGGGAAATAATAATCATCGTACATTTACGTTTGTTAAGCTCGTTAGCAAGCCACGTAATGGTATGAATATCCAAGTTATTGGTAGGCTCATCGAGTAGCAAAATATCAGGGTTTGCAAACAACGCTTGTGCTAAAAGTACGCGTAGTTTCCAACCTGGCGCTACGTTTGCCATTAAACCGTAATGAAATTCTTTATCGATACCCGCTTCAAGCAAAATTTCTTCTGCGCGGCTCTCTGCTGTATAGCCGTCCATTTCAGCAAATACGCTTTCAAGATCGGCTACTTTCATGCCGTCTTCTTCGCTCATTTCTGGTAATGAGTAAATACGTTCGCGTTCTTGCTTTACTTTCCAAAGCTCCACGTCACCCATAATTACCGCGTCTACAACGCTGTATTGCTCAAAAGCAAACTGGTCTTGGCTTAGGTTACCAACTTTTAACCCTGGAGTAATAGAGACATTACCCGCACTTGGTACAAGCGCACCGCTTAAAATTTTCATGAAAGTCGACTTGCCGCAGCCGTTAGCGCCAATTAAACCGTAACGGTTACCGTTACCAAATTTAGCTGAAATGTTTTCAAACAACGGCTCTGCGCCAAACTGCATCGTAATATTTGCGGTGGAGATCAAAAAAGGTAATCCTAGAATTAGTACTGACAGGAGTACGCTGCAGCAACACGCCACAAACAAGAACCAGACAATAGGGTAAATTAGCTGGCGAATTATACAGATCAGCCAAGAGGAAGGAAAGGTAAAAGGTTAGTTTTACAGCCATGAAGCTGTTTTCGGCACATCTTATAATTTAATAGCGCTTTAGCTTGCCAATAAGTGCCCAAAGCGTATTAAGTTTTAGAGTGTATTTAATCTCGGTGCAATTTTAAAACGGCTTTATGTAAAGTACTGCTACTTAAATAATGCATCAAGCGCTGCTTTGTTGCTTTTTATATGCTGGCTTATTATGGCGACTTCTTCAGCCGAAACTGTTTTTTTGCTCAGCATTAAATGTATTTGGTCTTTATTTACAAACTTAATGTTATCGACTAACTGCAAATTAGCGCCGCGCTTACTAAAAAACGCGCCAACGAGCGAGTCTTCAATTGCAAAATCAATACGCTTTTTATTAAGCAGTTCAAAGCGCTTACTGGCCGAGCTGGTATATTCAATTTGTTTTTTATACCTTTTTTTATATTGCTCAAACTCTTTACCATAATAGCTTCCAAAGTTAGCACCTACAGTAAGTCCTTGTTCAAAAATATCGGCTAAGTTTTTAATGTTATGTGGATTGCTTTTATTTTCGTACAAGCGCATAACCTCAGTTCGGTAGCTATCGGTAAAGTAAACATATTCAGCACGTGCATCGGTATAGCTAGCAGCCCAGCCTATATCTATTCGGCCATGTTTTAATTCGGTAAAAGCGCGTTTTGAATTAGGCAACAGCTCCACTTTAAAACAAAAAGGGGAGTCTTTAAAAATAATATTTAATGCCTCTACTTCAGTGCCTTTAAATATATCACTCATTCCCATGACATATGGCGGCCAAAAGGCATCGTGGGAGGCAATAGTAAATGTTCTGTTGCAAGCAAAAGCGCTGTGTGATGCAGTGCAAAGTAAATAGAATAAAAGGGTGTTTAGTCTCTTCATTACAGCTCTGTTTTAATTATTATTTGTTTATTATTAATACAGTATAAACCAGCTTGAGTATTTTAGTGAAAAAAGGGATGTGTAAAAATATAAATGCGAGGCAATTTACAAAACGAGCACGGGGGCCGAGCACTTAATCACAAATTGCACTTATATTATAAATTTAACAAATTATATTGTTGGTAACTTTAGCTATCGGTACACTAAGCTAAATTTATATATAGCAGAGCACGTTATGTCGCCAACAAAAATACGCAACGATGTTGTAAAACTGAGTGCATTAAGCACTAAAAAACCAGATTATTACTTTATTCAGGGTTATTTAATGGGGTTGGGTGTATTACCACAATTGCTTAACCCGAGTGAGTGGCAACCAGATCTATTTGGAGATCTTAATGTTCAAAATGCGACTGAACTAAAATACTTAGAAAGCTTAATGGCTCTGTATAACCAATGCATGGAAAAAGTAATTCAAAACGAATTAAAAATGCCAGCCAAATGCAGTCTATCTAAGCAAGACTACCGTGATTCACTAAAACCTAATATGCCCCTACCAAGTTACTGTAAAGGGGTTTTACAGGCACTTAAACATATAAATAAACGCATGCTTGATGCAGAGCAAAAACAGGCTCTTAATAACCTGAACAGCGTTTTAAAAGCATTTTCTAGTGAAAAAGCAGCAGCAAAAGAGTTTGGTGAATTTGCCCAATATAACGCCCAAGAATATAAACGTAATTATGTTTATTTTATGGCCGACGCTATTTTTGAACTTCGATTTAGTAATGACCTAACTTTAAGCGATGAAGATGAAGCAGAATTTAATAACCTCTTTTTAGACGAAGAACCAAATGAATTAGATGAGCTTGATGAACTACTTGAACTGGTACTCGCCGATACAGAGCTAAAAGCACTTGAGCCAATGCAGATGCTTTTAGAATTGATGGAAGGGCACATTACAAAGCAATTTATTAAAGACAACGCTGGGCACTTTTGGGGACTGCAAGAAACCCGCCCTTATATGATGCTTCGCGCGCATCGAGCAAAAATACACGCACTGCATGGTTATACCCAAAAAGCGCAATCAGAACTCGAAGAGTTACTAAAGCTAAACCCAAACGATAATCAAGGTAATCGCTTTTTATTAATGAATTGCCTAATAATAAATAAAGAATGGGACAAGTTAGACGCTCTATTGGTTAACTCCGACAGTGAAGAGCTACACGCAACAGCAAGCCGTGCGCTAAGTGCTTTTGTAAAGCATGGCGATTCAAAACCCGCTAACGATTACAAAAAAATGCTCCAGCAGCAAAGTAAACACTTTGCCAAAATACTCACAGGGCAAGAAAAACTAAAAGAACAGCCGCCATATTACAGCCCAGGCAGTAAAGAAGAGGTCGGTGTTTACCTTGATTCATTGGGTAAGCAGGCGTGGATTTCGGTTCCTGCAAGCCTTTTTTGGCTAAGAAAAAAGTAATAACTAAACGCGTAAAAAGTGCTAAGCGTGATTTATGTCGCGCTTAGTGCTCAACATCAGCGCTTAATAATAACAGCGTATTAATTTAAACATTTCTACTCACTAAGCCTATATTTTATTCATTTGTTCCTTAGAGTTTCATAACACGCTTGAGACACACGGGGTATGTAACCTTGTAAATTCATTATTAAGTACTTTATGGTATTATTAAACGCTCAGATTAAGGACTAATTAAATGATATATCTTGATTCAGCAGCTTCGTACCCACTACTTCCAGAAGTTAAAACATCTTTAATAGATGCATTCGATAGTTGTTATGCAAACTCAGCCTCAGGCCACGTTTTAGGTGAAGCTGCTTTACAAAAAGCAGATAAAGTAAGAGAAGAACTTGCTGATATGATCGGTGCATATCCAAGTGAAATCATTTTTACTAGCGGTGCTACTGAGTCTAATAATATAGCCTTCAAGAGCATATTACTTAATAGCGATCATCCAAAAGATAAAAATCATATTATTATTAGTGCTATTGAGCATAAATGCATTTTTGCTATTTGCGAGCATTTAAAAGGCGAAGGTTTTGAAGTGTCCATTGTTATGCCAAACAAAGAAGGAATTATTGAGCCTAAAAGCATAGTAAGCCTGATCAAATCGTCTACAGCACTTGTTTCTGTAATGCATGTTAATAATGAATTAGGAACGATTAATCCCATTTCTGAGATTGGAGAGCTATGTTTTGAGCACAATATTCTTTTTCATAGTGATGCAGCGCAAAGCTTCGGGAAAACTGAGATTGATGTAGATGATCTGAATGTTGATATTATGTCGTTTTCAGCTCATAAAATTGGTGGCCCAAAAGGCATTGGAGCTGTCTATATTCGAGGCTTACGCAAACGCTCTCTAACACCTGTTATTCATGGTGCAGGGCAAGAGCAAGGAGTTAGAGGTGGAACAGTAGCTGCGCCGCTAATAGTCGGTTTTGGAACGGCGATAAATACATTTCCACACAGTTATCTAAGCTTTATTGATAAAGGGATACGTAACTACTTGTTAACGCAGCTTACTATTGCTGAAATCCCTTTTTCTATAAACGGTAATGAAAAAGCTTTACCGCATATGGTTTCTTTAACTTTACCTAAAACAAATGTAGGTATTTTGGTACGAGACAATGAAGAGCTCTTTTGTTTAGCTCAAGGCTCCGCTTGTTCTTCTAAAGAAATCGAGGCCTCACATGTTTTAACCGCATTAGGGCTAAGTCGTGAAGAAGCCGAATTTACTTTTCGCATAAGTTTTACGAACGAAATCACCACCGCAGATATTGATTTATTGGTCTCAGCTATAAAAAAAGCGGCTATTTAGCCGCTTTCTTATTATTTATAACATGTTACACAGGCTCCACCGCCTTCTGCTTCATCATAAATATCATCTAATTCATTGAATTCACATACACCGTCGAAGTCGCCTAACAGTGCATTACGACGCTTTTTCTTGTTAAAGCGAGCAACTTTCTTCTCGTGATTTTCAATAATTCTTTGTTGTACTGCAGGGTCTTCTAATGTTTCTAATGGCTGGCCTTGGCCCATCCAATAAAAGCGTTCACCTACAGTAGTATTGTTGTCATCGCCTTTTTCAAAAGCTTTGGCTTCTTCAAATAAATCAGGGTGCTTTTCCATAAGCTTAACCCATTCAATTTTTCTCTGATAAAAACAAAATGTACAACCAGAGCGAGAGCGCCATTTATAATATTCAGGCAGTTCTAAACCATTGCGCTGTAATATATTTTCGATGTCACTTCTTACTATGCCGTGTTCTCTAAAGGGAAAAACAGATTCAATTGGCTTTTCAATTGTCATATAACCTACGCGTTCAGGTTCATCTGCTCTTATGCCAACATAGTTTTTTATTTTGTAACCATCTTTAATAAAGCTATCTAACCACTGTTCAAAAGGTTTTAGCTTCATTTGAACAGTACACCATCTATCTCTTTGAGAAGGTAAGTAATTACCATGCTCTTTTAAAAGATGAGCAAAGTCTTTTTCACCACGGCCTTCAATATTATTTAAAGAACGCGCATTTAATCGATGAATATAACCAAGCTTTTCTTCAAGTTGATCAATAAAAGCATTTGTTTCAGGTAACTCATAACCTGTATCGGTAAAGAAGTACTCTACGTCTAGTTCAGGATAAGTCTCTTTAACAAATAGGGCTAAAGCGCTACTGTCTTTACCGCCAGAGAGGCCTAAAACATGTTTAACTTTCTGTGTCATTTGGCACCTCTATTTGTGTTTTATCCATCAAATTAGTTAATAAATTGGTAAGTGCAGCCAGTTGCTTTTCTTTTGGCATTTCGGCAATAGCTTGCTGAATATTGTCTACCGCAGCCTGTACATCACCATCAGCCACTAAATCATGCTTCGTGAAACTACTAAATTCTTGATGGTTACCATCGTCATCTGTAGTGATAAAAGCTATGGGTTTCGATGAGCTTTTATCCTGAAAATTGCTAAAAGATTCAATACGTCTAAATTGCACGCATAAATTTTGTAGTTCATCTAGTCCAGTACGCAAAAGCTTGTCTGTCCATTTTGGCTCAGGCACACCCGTTAATATATTAATTACAAATTCAAATTTAGATTTACCATCAATGAATTGCGACAAGCGATTTGCTAAATCTTTTACTTTAGGACGTTTAGCTTCTTTTTCAACTATGTCGCAGCGGGCTTTTAAAACACTATTAAAATCTTCGCCTAGCATATTAATAATAATTTGCTTAAAGCCATTGAGTAGCATTTCGTGCTGTGCGCTTAAATCTTCTATCGCAGTTTTAAGATACACACCTAGCTTTTCTTCAACTTCAGGGTCATCTTGTTTAAAGCCAAAAACAGCAGGTAAATCATCCAACACTAATTTATAAGGATCATTTGCGGCGATCACTTTATTTCTAAAATCTCTCGCTTGCTTAGTTAATCCACTTTCATTTGATCTAGTAAAGCTTTCGCCACTTGTTTTCTTTACCCATGTAGGTAGTTTATGAACAATACCTACAATATGCTTAGCAATATTTAAAATAGCATCATCTTTTTTAGCTTCACCTAAAGTTGCTTTAGCAAGGTTATCCAATAAATGGCTTTGGATTTCTGATATTTTAAAGTACCTAACGCCTGCTTCAATCGGGTGTTTATATATTTTATTAACTAATTCTTCGTCAAGTTCAGGTATAAAAACAAACTGCTTTGTCGAATCCCAGTCATAAAAAGCAACTTGCCCTTCAAGTGCCTTTAATAATGCTAAACCATATATGCGACATAACCCAGCGGTTAAACCAAACGGTGGTAACATCCACATTTCATAAAGTTCAGCCATTGTTACATGTTTTGTAGCTGAGTTATTTTTTATGAATTCAAAACCGCTTTCAAATAGTTCATACATTTTGGGGTTAGCATTTATAGACTCTTTACTCCACTCACTTGGGAATAAAAAACCCTCTGAAGTTTTGCAGTGCCAGCCTTTGCTCTTTAAGCAAGAAAGATAAAGACCTTTTTCAGGTGGAAAGGCTTTTTCATCAAAACCAAGATCTTTTTCATCGCCTTTTTCAAACATGGCATTCATTAATTTTCGTATTGCACTGTTTGCACTACCAGAAGGCTTTGAACGGTTCACTAACTCGTTTATTACTACTGGTGATTTTTTAAATAGCTCATTTGCAATTTTTGAGGCGATAGATGTTAAAGGTGCCGTTCCTAACTTTTTACCGCAGTGGAACCAGTCAGCATTTTTATAAACATACTGCAGCTCATTATCTACATTTGCCTGCGCAAATTTAATACGATTCTCTAGCTCATTTTTTGCAATTAGGTCATGCGCTATTTTTTTCTCGTCTTTGAGTATTTGTTTTAAAGCTATTAACTCAATAGCAGCATTTTTAAGGTTTGAAAAGTCTGCAAACTTCCCAACAATACTGAAAGGCATTGCTTCTTCATGAGGTTTAAGTGCTTTAGCAATATCTTCATTTACACATAAAATAAACGTAGCAAATGCTTCACCCGTTTTAGGTGGGGTAACAAATGGCTTGATAAGAGCAACATCGTATTTGTTTATCAGCTTCGTAGTTGCCCACCGCATAGTACCTGTTTTATGGTAATGCGCTGTTGCTAATATATTTTGCGGCATATCACATATTTCAGTCCAATCCACACCATAACTTATGGCTTCAATACGTTCGTTGATTAGGTTATTTATATCGATATCACTACCTTGAAACACAAATAAAGCATCGTGTTTTTGGCGATAAATAACAACTGTCCAAGTCTCTAAGTCAATCAAAGATTGCATTATTTCAGCAGCTTCGTATCCCCGACTAATAAAATACTTTTTTATAAAATCACGTTTAGCATGTAACTGGTGATGAAAACCAAAAATAGTTAATAGAGCAATTAGCTTCGTAATAGCGGTATGTAGTTCGCCACCTTTTTGTTCAGCTCTATAAATTGCATCACAACCCTCTAGCCATGCTTTACTATCTTGTGAAGTAACAATTAAATGGTGTAAATTATGGTGTAAGTAGTCCCAATACAATTCAGGGCGATACAAACTTAGCGCTTCATTAAGCTCGCAATATTCTGTTTCTAAAAATTCTCTAAATCCATATTTCTCATGTGACGCTAAAAAGCCGAACAAACTACGCTCATTTTGAGAAAAACGACGACGAGAAACAGGGCCAAGCAACAAACTGACGATAGGATCTAGGGGTAACGTATTACTTAATGCATCAACATTTTTGTTTTGATTTGCGAACGCCGAGCTTACAACTTCGACTAGCTTTTCATACTTTGACTCAATAGCTTTTACTACTTTTGGGGCTCTAAATATTGAGTCACCTACAAGTACTAAAGATTCATCAATTGAAGGGTTAAAGCTTAAATCTCTATAGCGGCCTTGAACTTTACTCCACTCTTGCTGTGTTTTTACGTCTTTATTTTTAGCGTAATCAGAGAATGCCTGATGTAAAAAACCAACCAGTAATACAGGGCGTTTTACTTGTTGAACAATATCAGCGAGAGACTGAAATAAATGTAAGTCTTTATTTGCACGCGATTGATAGTCTAAAGCTTTACCCATTTCATCGAGCAAAATTAAAACGCCGTCTTCGTTATCATTTTGCTTTTGTAAAATAGATTTTATTTTTGCTAAGCACTTATCATCATCAAGAGCGAGTATATCTTCTGCATTAAACTTGATGTTAAACGCTTTCAATAAGCTTATTAGAATACTATTTGCTGGGGCTTCAAGGCCACAGACATGCTTAATGGTTTTCCAACCATTAGCAATTTTAAACCTATCATCAAACCCAGTTATTACTTTTTGAGAATTATTAAGCTTGTTTAAAGCGTAACTACGTTGTTCTGAATCTGTAGAAAGCAAGCAAGATAAAAATAAGGCTATAGTCGATTTACCAGAGCCATAAGGGCCCGTGATTGTATAGGCTCTTTGTGTACTGCCCTCAAACTCACGGCTTACAGTATCAAGTACATTAATAGCCGTTCCATGTACGATAAAGTCATCTATAAAGGGGGTTAGGTTAGCACTATCAACATCAATACGAGTGGAGCTTTTATATCGTTGATTTATTTCAATAATAGATTCAGACATTATATTTGCCGTAATAGTAATTTAAGTATTTGAAAGTATTGTTTTTTACTGAGTCAGATATATTTACTTGTCTTAGCCCTAATGAATCGACCCATGATATTTCTTTTTTAGTATGTTGCTGAGCTTCATCGAGTTTTTGCCCTAATCCAGATTCAGATAATCTAAATATTCGGCCAGGCGAACACGGTTTAGTAAGTAACGAATCAAAATCAACAGTGCTCACTTTTGATTCAGTTGTTTCTACTTTAAAGAATTCGAGTAACGCATAAATAAATACTTCAATAGGTAACTCAGGCCTTTCAGTTAAATTACTGACATAAAAAGAGCGGCCGTTATCTTGTACTAAATTAAGCTCAGCAAGAGGGGAAGTGAAGTGTTCTTCATCTATCTTCTTCGCTGTAGACTTAACCTTTTTACTGTACATATTTAAAAAACAATCCATGTCTTTTTTTATAGTAGTAATGTTACCTACTTCACTTTTAACAAGGCGTTTAGAATCTTCATAGCAATCATCAATTAATTTTGATTTTTCAAAATGCTGAACATTTGAATAATTAAAAAAGTATCGGTATGCAGTTAGGTGCTCATCATTAAAGTTTAACCAAAAGTGTAATAACCAAATAGAACCATGCAATTCGAGGTAAGGGTCTTTGCCGTTGTCACCAAACAAAAAGTGCCCTTTGTTTTTCGTCACATTATGAAGGGTTTTATTATTTTTTCTGTCGCTTTCAATAATGCCGCTCGACTCAGCCCAATACTGAATCGCTTTAACCATATTTTTACCAACGCCAAGTTCTACAATAGAATGACGAATACTTTCTTCGTCAGAACTTGAAAAATTACCATTTGAATTCAAATGATTAACCGCTTTGAATAGCCATCCATAGCGCAGAGGGAATGTGTCGTGACCTGTAAACTTTGCTTTCATCGCCTTAAGAGTTCCTCTGGAGAAATTGTCCAGTAGCAATGATATCTTGTTAAGTCAATTGATAAAAGCTATTTCTCTTATCTAAACTGTTTTTATGTACAGCATTTGTGTGATTTTTTTTGATTTAAATATTTGAGTGATTAATTTAGTATATTCATGGCGTTATATTAGGTATGTTAATATAAAAGTTTAGCATTGAGATAGGGATTGTTATGGTTTGGAAGCAAAATAAGTGGATTAAATATCTAGAAGGATATTGTCAGGGAAAGAATCAAATTCAAGATGAATATGTTAGAAAGGTTGCATCTAGCTTGGGTCTTGATGAGCCTTTGAATATACAATTTGAATGGCAAAAACAAATTACACAGCAGTTTGAATCCGAAGATGCTCAAGGAGTTATAATTCTTACAGGCACCGCTGGTGATGGAAAAACAAAGCTATGCAGAGATATTGTAAAACAAATCGATGGTGACTCTTTCGATGAGGATAAATGGAACGCTAAAAGCTATTTTTGTTCTTCAGAAAGGACGATTGTTAAGGATTTTTCAGAATTACAACATGAGAAGTCGTTAGTAATACAAGAGCTATTAAATGTTTTAGTAAATGGAGCTTCGAGTAAACCCATACTAATTGCTGTTAATGATGGAATTTTAGTCGAGGAGATCGACAATTTTATCTTAGACTCACAAAATGAAGAAACAGAAAAAAGAGCGATTCAGCTAAAAGAGATCATTGAGGATAAAATTAATCTTGGTTTTAGTAATTGTGAGCAACAAGATCTGATTAAGCTTATTAACTTATCTAAACTTAATGCCAAGGAAAATTTCTCTCTAATTTTAGACGAAATTATCAACCACCCTGGTTGGGAGGGCTGTAATTCATGTGAAGGGGCTATCGATGCTATTTGCCCAATTTACAACAAATATAACCTTTTAAAAACTCAGAGAAACATCAGAGATAATCTAAGTGATATCATTCTATTACTTCAGCTAAATAACGAACACTTTACAATTAGGGAGTTATTAAATTTAGCAACCAATACAATTTTGGCATCTACTCCAAAGGCTAAACACTTAAGAGCAACTAAGAAAGATACCAATTATCCTATTTTTAATTGTAATCGAGTTAGTAGAGTTAACTCTTTTGAAAATTTGGATTATGAATCAACAGTAGAAGTTGGATTTTGGGGAATGAATCTTGGCCCACACAAAATGAATAATGCAAGACCATACTCTGAAATCAATAAATTAATGTTCGGGGAATTATCTACAAACCATTGGGATAACTACCTTAAAAAAAAATCAGAAAGAAAAATTGTAATACCTCTAGATGATTTTAATGATTTATTAAATTCCAAAAAAGCTACTGAGTTGGATATTGATGCTGAATTATGGGGAGCAATTGTTAGGCGCTCTAGAATCCAACTTTATTGTTATCAAAATGGTGATGATAAGGCCTTCAGCTTACAAAAGTTTTCTAGTTTTTCATACTTCAAAAATATGGTATTTGATGAGCTTCAAGAAAGCGAACACTGCCATAATCTTGATTTAATCTCCCTCATTGTATTAGCACTTAATAGAATCTTTCATGGGAGGTATATTTCTGAAAATACAGGTAAAGATCGACTTTATATACCAGAAAAAGATCAAGGCTCCATAACGCCTATATCAATATTCCATGGAGATGAACTAAGAGACAGGGATATTTATATTACTAAAGTAAAAGGCGATTTTGAGTTGACAGGATCACGAATTGAACCTGTTATTGTATTTGATATTGATAGGAATACTTCTTTGAAGCTTTCTTTGACTGTTGAGTTGTTTGACTTTTTATACAGAGTATCTAAGGGGTCTCCCCCAAACACAACCAATCCCAGACTTTACAAAAAACTACTAATTTTTAGATCGAAATTAGCATCACAAATTAGCAATACTAGTAAATTAGGTGGGAAAAGAATTGAAACTTATACGATAAAGGATGGAGAGTTTAGAACCTCAACCCTAAAGGTGAATCATGGATAGTTTACACACATACTCTTCAGAATTGATGAAAAAATACGGCATCAAGCATATTCCAATTATTGAAAATATGTGGGGGCATAGATTCAGAACAGATCAAACACCTTCAATAATTTTCTTTGAGTTATTGTGCGTTATTGAAAGCCAACTACAGGCTAAACGCGCAGGGCTAATAAACTCAATTTTCTCCTCAGAAAATAAAACTCTATATTTTAAACATAGGCAGTTTTTTAAACTAAGAAAGTTAATTTATCAGAATGAAATATTAGAAACACTTATGCACTCAGACTTTTCTGAGGAAGAGCGGTGGGAGCGTCAATTCGAGTATCTTACAAGGGAAGATAAAGAGTTATTCCAATTTAAAAATGAGGATATAGAGCATTTGAAAAGCAGCTTTTCTTCTTTTGAAAGCTTCTACAACGCTATAAAAATTTTAAGCTCGTTAACTTTTGACCCATTATCAAATAAACGATGGACATCAAAGTTTATTTATCCTATTTCATCTGACTATATTTGGTGCGATTTTGATAATAGGAAGTCAACGGAAGACAGAAGGTTCTTTTGTCGGGGCGGTGAATTAGCGTATTTAATGCTTTGTAGAGCAGGAACTGAAGTTTGTGGAGAGTTAGAAAAATATTTTGAGCTATGGCTAGATAAACAGGATAACTCGTTCGCAAAACTAGCGAACCTTTTAGTGCGTGAAGAAGAAAGGATTCAATTACGTGAGGAAAGCCGAAAAGACCTAGGTTTTTTACCTTACCAAAAGCTATCTATTTTCACAGACTTTGCGAATGATCTTTCAAAGGTATTGTCACTTGAACTAGAAAGGTTAGATAAAGTAAAAGTTATGATTGATATGGTCGGCTATCACATTGGTAATTATGTTTTATCTATTGGTGAAACTTATCATAAATCCCCAAATCCGACTGAATTGAAAAAACCTTCTTACCTGGTCGAGGTACTTTCTAAGGCGACTAACAGTATACGAAAATCATCTATTCAGAGTATCTCAGCACAGCGTAATAAATTAAAAAGAAGCCTCACTCTCCGGGCTGATGAAATAATAGATTTGTACCAAGACGTTATAGATTCAGAAGAAGAGGCGGAGAGGGTAAACAAATCTAAGGAAGAGTTGTCATACGCTGAGTCCTATTTGGCTAGTCATATTTCAAATTACTCTAATGTTTGTTTTAAACAAGTTGGCTTTTTGTCAAAAAAGAATACTCGTAGCTATAGATATGTTTTAACTGAAGATTTTCTACACTCGCTTGTAGTTACCATTCTTGGAAATGAGAAACGAGTAGAATTTAGTAATTTTGTTAAACAGCTAAGAGTTCAGTATTCAATCTATGTAGATATTTCACCCGATAATGAGCGTGAATTAATTCAGAGGGATTTAAATCGAAATTCAAAAAACTTGGCGAGTTTACTCTATCAAATGGGAATGTTAAGACATTTATCTGACGCATGTAGTTACGTAATTAATCCGTACAGGGAGGACTCGGTATGAGGTCATTAGCAAAGTATTTTTATGAGATAATCAAGAAAGAATATAACGATTGGCGAAATTCAAATAGTGGTAATGGTATCCCTGGACGATTAATTTTAAAAGAATTTGACACGAGATTAGTTCGAGAAATTCTTTTAAATATTAGTGAATCTGGTGATTTTCCTATTGTTGAGATAGGCTCTCCTGACGGCTTCATTATTGCTGTAGAAGACCACGAGCACTATCAGAATATTGATGTTAAAAAGTATACCTTTGCTGACCTTGCACATGAAAGAAACAGAGAAGGAGATTTTTTCTGTTTAATGTTTATTGCTGAAATAAAGCCAACTCTTGAGCAAGTTTCGGGCATTGATCAGAGCACTGTATTTGAGCTAACAGAACTAAAAAGATGGGTAGAACTAGCTAAAAATCAACAACAAGATGGTCAAGCATTTATAGATGAATATATTGAAGAGTTAGCCAGATTTGTCTCCGAATTAACAAATTCAAAATGGAGCAACAGACCATTTATTGAAATTGATAAAATAAATGCATTCATAGAGGGTGTAATTAAGGCAACTATAAAAGATGGGTTGTTTTATGATGCCTTAGGGAAAAGTTGTATTAATCTTGGTGGTATCAATAGGCTGAGTGACTTTCTACCTTTAAAAACTTCTGGTAGTACATATAGAAGTGTTTTTAGAAGTATTGTCACAAAAACTTTATTGAAAGATATCGAATTTTGGAGAGCTATTCATAAAAATAAAGAAGTTGAGCTTGAGGAAATTAAAGATAATTTAAATAGCATTAGGGAGAGTGATAATGATTTCAATGAATTCTGTGAAACAGTAGATAAATATTTTGAAGCATACTATCAAGGAGATAGAACCGATGAAAAGAAACAAAGAGATGAGCTGAAAAATAATTTTGATTGTTTATACCCATACGGTTCAGTCCTTCAAGCAAAAAATGTTAAACCTAAATTTTATATAGGTGAAGAAACAATTTCCTTTTTTGCTGATAATGATATTCCTCTGCCAGAAGATTTTACTGAGCTGTTGAGTTTAGTTGATAAACCTGCACAAAAGCCCGATATAAATGAATTACGAAAGTTTTATTTTATTTATTCAAAGGATATATCAGAAAGTTCTAAATTAGATAAAGCTTGGCTTAAAGAGATAACTAACTCAAAAGCAAATGTATGTAATGACTTGATTGAAGGGGTCTTAGGTGTCTTATCAAAATCTCTATTATTAAAAGATATTGGTGATGACATTGTAGAGTTAAGTTTAGCAAAAGATAGAACGAGAAAAAGCTTAGAAAGAAAAAATTGGTATGCCTTAAATTACTTTAATAATGAATATAAAGACTTAGAGGACTTTTGGTCAAAGTTTGGTGATAACTTTAAAGTTAAATTTGGTAAGGCGTTTAATAACGAGTTTGCATCTTCTGTTGATAGTAAGAACAGAAAGTTTAGTGATGGAAAAGCTGCTAATGAGCTTCATTTTCGAATTATTAGACGTTCACAAGAGGATGAGACTCCGATAGATAGTTGGGAGTTAAAGTGGGTTTTTAATCCTTCGGGATTTGAGTCTTCGAAATATTTAGATTTTGCGAAAGTCGTAGGTCGTAAAGGATTCTTTCATAGGCACTCATTATCTTTAGATCCACTTTTTATAAAAAGATCTGAAAATATACCAACAATTGATAATATCCATATGTTTTTAGCTGTAAGCACAAGTATGAAAAAGGGTGCTGTAGTGAGAAAGCTGGATAAAGAATCTACTTTGTTTTTTGATCTGTTATCTGAGCTTAAAAACCATAAATACCTTAATAATGAAGAGTTTGACTTTATTCAGGCTAGTTACCAAAGCTTTACAACAGAGTGGTTAAACTCTATCGAAGAGCTTCTTCAACATCCCATTTGTGGAAGTTTTACAAAACTAGAGCAAGCTCTAAAAGTTCTTCTTAATGGTATTAACTCATTAAATATTAATAAGGAAAAATCCAACGAGTTAGTTTATGAGTTGATTTCTGCTCATACAATTAACATCACTGAGAATTCAGATTATAATGTTTACCTGCCTTGGTCCCCTTTCAGTCTTTTAGCACAATTTAAAAGAAACTCGATGCTGAATAACATAGCTAAGCAATATAAAGAAAGAACGCTGAGTATTGCTAATAAAAGTGATGGTGTACTAGCAAAATTATTCAAAGAGCTATTGGAAAATAATGGAAAAAGTTTTTATTTAAAGAAAACAAAAGAGAACACTTTTGAGGATTTAGTTTCTACAAAATCAAATTCAGGGTATTTTGAATTCGGTAAGTTAAGCACTTCGAAAAATGCTATAAGTGATGCTGAAATAAAATCAGTAATTAATGCTACAGCGTTCAAGTTTTTAGAAACTTATCCTAACGAAAGACACCATCTACAAATTTTATGTATAGGCTTATTCTCATATCAACACCTCTTAGCTGTTTATGATGAACTTCTTAAGATTTCTGATAATCATGAGGAAGAACTGTCTATTTCATTAGCATTTAATTGTAGTAATAGAGGTGCACTTGATTCAATTTATCAAACTGTTTGTGAAAGTTTTGATTCTGCAAAAGTAGATTCTAATATCACTATTAAAATAGTAAGCAATATTAATGAAATTGAAGACGGTGAAATAGATTTAATTTATAATTTTGATCCTTTATTTTCCCATAATAAAATTGCTGCTGTCCCACCTAAGTATATAGAAAAAGAATTCAAAGGTTTGAATTGGGAGTTCTGTTCTTCTAGAAAAGTACCTTCAGATCCTGTTTCTAGAAAAACACAATTTTCTATGAATAATCATATTCTAGATAGTACAGGGAAACTTTTCCACTCTGCTTTCATGAAGTCAAATAATTTGGATGAAAACTCTTCTTTTTGTAGGGAAGTTAGTCAAACTGGATTGAAGGGGGAAATTTCAAAGGGATTAAATAAATGTAATTGGTTAGTTATTTATGATTTCTTATTGAGCAAAGAGACTTTATCTGCATGTAGTAATGAAGAAACACCGAATAACCGAAGGGTCTTAAGGTATATACAAGGTGAGGGAAGTAAACGTTCCCTCGCTATTATTACAGATAAGGAAACTCAGTATATTACTAAAAACTTAAATACTGACCTTAGATCGTGGCAATTGGTTCATCCAGATAAAGTACCTGCTTTAGTAGAGGAAATATTTACTTTATCGAATTCATTTAGCAGTGATACATTACTTAGGTCCGTAGGAAATGGAAACTTCTCCCACGATCTAGTTGGAACCGCTGGCGCTGCTTCTCTTCTAGAGGCTATTTATGAACGGGAAGATAAAGTATCACCAATTTTCTGGGTTCACTTAGATGATTACTTAACTTGGTTTAAATCATCAATTGAAGATGATGCATTTAAATCAATTGGGCGAACGGTGAATTATATTTCTGACTTACTAGGAATTTACATTTCAAAAGGTGAAAACGGTACAGCAGCAATTAACTTGATAATTAGTGAATCTAAATTAACTAAAGGCTCTGATGATCAATCTACTAAGTCGTGTAAACAAATCAAATCTACAGTTGATTTGATAGCTTCAATGCTCAGTTCTTCACAAGATCTAGATTTTGAATACTGGTTAAATAAATTTTATGAATTTATCGTAGGTCACTTTAAATTTATTCCTAATCAGTTTGAGTTTGAAGACTTGATATCTTTGGATAAAAGTAAAGTTAAAATAAACATTTCTGGAATTTCTGTAGTATTTCATTATGACAATGCTCATATGGAAACCACCTCTAATCCTGTTTACGACAGTAAACATTTACTTCAATTGAAGGTTAGTACGGATGACACAAAATCTATTTTTGAATCGATACTAGATCATGGTAAGACCATAGATTTATTCAATAATTATCAATTTACTCCGTTGAAGTTAAATAGGAAACATCAAGACTGCCTTACTGATGACCATAGCGAAAGAGCATCTAAAATATTATCAGCAGAATCAGACTTATCAACGAATATAGATGTTTCACTTAAAAATAATGTAGAAAGTGTGCTTAAAACAGATAGTCCTGCTGAAACCACTGAAACCACTGAAACCACTGAAACCACTGAAACCACTGAAACCACTGAAACCACTGAAACCACTGAAACCACTGAAAGTATGAATTCAGCCAATAACGTGAAAGAACTTATTTCACATGATAGTGACGCTTTGCAGTTAATTAGAACTTGTGTTGATTTTCTAGAAACTAACATTAGCCATGAGAAAATAAAAGAATTAGATATTTCTACAATAAAGGCGAATATAAGAAAAATATTTGGTCATGCAAATTTGCCTTCAAATTTTGCAGATACGTTAGTTACTCCTAATTCTATTGTTATAAAACTTCATGGTGACGTAAATCTTAATCCGTCCAAAGTTCTGAAATTAAAAGATAACTTTTTATCTGTTGTAGGATTGTCTTTACGTCAGGTTTATCCTGCGCCAGGAATAATGGTTTTGGTCTTCAATCGAGAAAAGAGAGAAACTGTTTATTTTGGTAAATTGGTTAACTCAACTTTGGCTTCTAGAATTAACACTATCAAAAAAGATTTTAATAATAAAATTATGTTGGGTCAGGATGAATATAGCGAAAACGGAGTGTTTTTTAAACTCGATGGAGCAAGCCCCCATGCATTAATAGGTGGTCAAACTAAGTCAGGTAAGTCTATATTGATGAATAATATGATTATTGATCTCCTAATGACAAATTCGCCAAATAATTTACATTTAAGACTTTTTGATCCTAAGCAAGTTGAATTTGCAGCTTACTCAAATACTCCGCATCTCGCCCACCCCGTAGTTCTGGATAAAGATGATGCGGTTTCGAGGCTTAAAGAGTTAGAAAATTTAATGAATGAGCGTTATAAAAATTTAATGAAGCTAGGGCTGAAAGACTTTGAGGCTTATAATAGAAAGTATCCAAATGACAGGATGGCTAGAGAAGTTGTTTTCTTTGATGAATTGGCGGATTGGATCTTAGATAATGATTTTAAAGCAGAAGCCAAAGACATTATTGTTAGACTTTCTTCCAAAGGACGAGCTGCGGGGGTGCACTTAGTTTTAGCTACACAGCGTCCTAGTGCTGATGTGGTCTTTCCCCTATTAAGGGCAAATTTAGATACAAAGATAGCTCTTAAGGTAGATAGAGATCAAAATTCAGAAATAATACTAGGTGAGTCAGGAGCCGAAAACTTGTTAGGCTATGGTCATGGAATTGTGAAAACTGAAGGCGAAACTCATGCAATTCAAGTAGGATTTACGGAGCCTCATATCTTTGATGAACTTGTTGAACTAGTTATTACTTATTGGAATGATAGAAGCGATAACCTTTCAAAAACATACGATTCGTCTCTAACATCGCATACAGACTAGCTTGATTTAAAAAATCACCAGTACTGCTGGAGTTACCGAGTTCTAACCGAAGGCGTTTATTAAACGCCTTTTGTTTTTTATAATCTTCAAATGTATCGTCGATATAATCAATTTTATTAAGAAGTAGTGGGCGCTTTTCCTTAATAATGTAATCAAAAAAGTCTACATCTTGATCTGCCATTTTTATTTTCACACGCTCTTTAAGCTGTGGAAGAGGGGAGTCATAAAAACCTTCATATCCAAGTAGTGTGACTTTACCTGAATGTATGTGAATTTTAATAAGCTGAATATCATCAAGTTCACCATACATCTGCAGAGCGGCGCCAATATATACGCGCAGTACAAGTGGTAACAAGGTGATAAAGTCTTTATGTAGCGTTAGCGCATGAGGCTGCTCATTTTCAAAGTCAATTTTACCTGCTGGTAATAACTTTTCAGCTTCTATACACAATGATTCAATTAGTGCACTGTCTGCTATTTGAAAAAGCAGTTCAGTGGCTTGGTGTTGCGCTACTTTGTAAGTGTCGAAGAATGCTTTTATGTCACGCTTTAAATCTTCAGGTTGTTGGGCGTAAGGCTTTCGCTTTTCAAACATAGCAAGAGCAAAGTAAAGCAGTAAATCTTCTTTACGCATTGTTTCGGCGGTCGTTAGCTCGTCTTCTTCAAACCATTTTAAAACAAGTTGCAGGGCTTTTTTATTTGAACCAATGACTTCTTTTATTTTGTCACTTTGCGCAAACTCATTGTTTGCTGGGCAGCGGCCAAGCGTTAAGCATGTTAACCAAAACGATTCAAAAAGTTGCTGGTGTTGTGTAAATAAAATTCGCGCTTGTTCTTCATTAACAGGTTCTGGCGCTGTTAGGTGCTGCCATTTATAAGCACGTTTATGACGGTTTTGTAAAAAGTGTTGTTCGAGCTGCTTATCTTTAAATATATAATAAATACCAGGTGCAACAGCAATGGCGTTTTCATCAACGCTCATTTCTATAAATGCTTTAAGCTCTGCTTGCGTGTAGTATTTTTGAAAGGTGTTACGACTCGTAATTACGCCATCTTTGTATGGTTGAAATTGGCTTATCAGCGTTTCGTTCCCTAACATTGCAGAAACAACTAGCAGCTTTTGTGTAAGCTCCCATGCACCAAGTAATGCTTCTATTCGTTCATCTCGGTCTTCTATTACATTTATTACAAAACCAATGTTAACAATGTCAGAAATAACTTTATCAGCATCAGGACGATAGTTTAAATCCCAACCTAATGCATCTATCCCGTGCGCCTCAAGCTCTCGTAAGTCGTCACCTCTGCCACACCCATAATCAAATATTGAATAGTCGCCGCTCAAAAAGCCATTTTTAGCTAATGTTTTTAAAGGAGCTGAAAGTTCATGTCGTACAATAGCCGTTAAATGCCGATCTATTGTTTTATCATCATCATCAGGGCTTTGTACGGCAGAGCTACGGAACAAACGACCATCAACTAGCTCATACCCTTTTTTAGCAATCAAGCGCTCCCACGAGCCTCTAAAGCCGATCATACGTGTGTTTTCGTATAAGCCTGCTTGCTCACCTTCAGAAGTTAGGTCACAAAATAATTGGTAATACTTACTAGCGGGTGAAACCATGGTTTCTTTTCGGTGTAAAATAGGTGGATTTTCGCTGTTATTGTATTTAGTTATTCTATGGCTAAGTTTTGCTAAATCTACTGTAACGCTTTGCTTTAATGCGGGGTAAGAGTCTTCATAAAATGTTGGGTAGCTTAATAGTGAAAGCCTAAAGTCACTTTTAAACAGCTTGATTAAGTCGAAATCGGATTCATCAACCTTTAAAGCTTGCGCAACAACTTTAATAAATTTAACTAAATCGGCAGGTGCATCAGCAAATGCATCTTTATGGAAATAAATTGCATCAGGTAGCTTTTTTGCTATTTTTACTTTTTTTACAAGTTGCTTAAATTGCTCTGCGTTCATAGTTTTCTTATTATATTTGTAGGGTCGAAGATTGAATCTTATTGTGTTAGCTCAAGTGCTTATAAATTAATATACATAAAATATAAAACCACAACAAACATTCATTAAATTTATAGATTTAGGTTTTTACTATTTTGATATTGGAATTTTTGTTTCAACATAATAAAAGTACGCACGACCACGCTTTTCAAATTTTAGATCCCCGCGTACACGGCGATGCATTAATGTACATGCTGATATTTTTAAATGCTTCATAGCTTCTTTACTTGAAAGCCACTTGTCTTCTTGTTCTTGATTAGTCATTAAAATTACTCAAATTATGTATGAATTTAATATACCTAACTCTAAGTACATCGACAAATTTAGCTTAAACGCGACAGCTTAGGCAATTCCCCCGTGATCACACCCGAAATTAAATTAATGATGAGTAATTTAAATTGAGGAAATAATGTGACCCTCGGGGCGCCGAGAGATTCCAAAGAGAAGTCGGCGGTTACTTCTCTTTGGTTGCCATCGCCAATGCGATATAAGTAAATTATTTTAAAAGCTTCGCTTTTCGCGCGAGCAAGCTTTGCGCCTACAGCCAATTTTAAGGCCGCTGCTAAGACATTTCCCCCTTCACCTGCAAAACACATAATTAATGAGTAATTACCTCGCATGGATTCGAGGAAAGCGATGCTTGCAAATGGGTGAAAAACGTAGTTTTGAACGAGAGGGTATGGGTACCCGAACTGGGCAGCGTAAAGGGGTGTGAAAGTTGTGCCTTCATCGCGTTTATGTTCATATTAATTATTTGTTTAAAGATAAGTGAAATTGAGGGGCGCCGTGTGACTCCAAAGAGAGATCGGCGCTTGTCTTTCTTTGGTTGCCATCGCCAACGCGATATTAAGTCAATTATTTTAAAAGCTTCGCTTTTCGCGCAAGCAAGCTTTGCGCCTACAGGTGTTTGAGTGAGCTTTGTTTAAAAGCCAAAGTGCGAAGTAAATTCGCACCTACGCTTTTGTTGAGCGCGGTGCTTAAATTACTGTAGGTGAGATTGTATTTATGAACCTTTTTTTAGCTCTGTAATCGCTTTAATGCTAAATACGTGCATAGTTATGTAGTGTTGCTTTTTAATGACTGTTTTTACAATACTTTGATCAATATTTAAGTAATCGTGAACAAGTGCATTTCGTAAGCCTATAATTTTACGCCATGACAGTAGTTCTGCCTCGCTCAAAAAGCCTAAATTAGTAAGTTCGCTAAATGTTTGATAGGCGTTGCTACTGGTACTACTTTTGTGCTGCTTTAGCCAATGCTTTGATAAACCAATACACACCTCGGTCATTAACTGTAGTAATCGCTCTGCAGCTCGGTAGTCTCTGCTATTAAGTGAATCGATTTGACTGAGTTCGTCGAGTTCTTGCATATATTCGTCAATATGGCGTGTTACTTCACTTAAATAAAGTGTAATTCCGGTATCAGTCATGTTTACTCGCTATGGTTTCAAATTCAAACTGGCTATAAATACGCTGCTGCTCTTTCATCGCTCTAACACTATTATTACTTATAATTATTTTTCCATACTCAATAACGTTGAAAGCTAAATAACTTGGAATAATATTTATATCTATAATAGAAACAAGTTGCTCATTGAGGTTGAGTGCATTACTTATTTCAAGCTCAAGCTCTTTTGGTCTAAGGCGCTTATCAAAGAACTCCAGATCAAAGTTTTTAAATGCTACGGCTAAGTCAATGTCACTATGGGGTTGGGCTGTCCCTTTTGCGTGGGAGCCATATAACCAAACCACGTCAATGTCGGTGTTTTGCTGCAAGTACTTAATTATTTTCTGTATAACTTCATTTGCCACGAAAAACTAACCATTGATAAAAACAGTAATAATAACCTATCAGTTTTCTAGTGAACATTAAAATTGATATTAGTTTTATTTAATAGCAAGCTGGGCATCTGCAGTTGCTTAGATGAGCTTAAGTAATTTATATTTTATTGATGAAGCTTAGATTCTATTATTTATAAATAAGGCAAAGTTAACTTGTGGACGATAAATATACATTTAAACTCAAAAATGACTTATTTACTTCTGAATTAGCCCACATTGATTTATGCATAAAAATAATTAATAGAGTTGCAAATAAGCTGAGTGAGCAAATAATACAATTACCAAATATGGATGCGTTTATTTAGGTTTGAAAAATAAATTAAAACCAAAATCGCTATGTAAAATCGCACCTACGGTTTTGTTGAATGTGGTGTTTAAATTATTATAGGTGAGGTTTACACCTCGTTTTAAATTGCTTGTTTATTTATTCTCTGTGTAGCGCTTAAAAGTAATGAGGCAATTAACTCCGTTATTCGCCTCATTGTATGAGGCGAATAATTGGCGTAGACTGAAGCTAATTAATTTTAGGACATAAAGACTATGTGGATATGGCAACAGCAAAACTGGCCAAACTTTACGTGGGATGATGCGGCGCTTGCCCCTTTACTAAGGGAGCTTTCATATAATCAAGGTTTATTAGTAGGGCGTATGGGCGTGCAAACTGCTCATCAAAAGCAGCAGGCCCTTGATACCTTACTTGCAAATATTATTCACTCCAGTGCGATTGAGGGCGAAAAGCTTAATGCATTTTCGGTTCGGTCTTCACTTGCAAAAAAGCTCAATATTAATGAGCAGCCTTACCCAACAACTGTGCAAAGCGATAATCTTGCAGAGATTATGCTTGATGCGATAAATAACACAGGCTCAGCGCTTAATTTAGAGCGAGTGCTTAATTGGCATCGCTTATTGTTTGCAGGTGAGCAAAGCTTGTTTACTAAAATTGAAGGCGGGCAATTGCGTGGTGACGAGCCAATGCAAGTGGTGTCGGGGCGCTTAGATAAACCGATATTACATTTTACAGCGCCTCCTAAAGAGCGAGTAAATAAAGAACTTTCGCTATTTTTTAACTGGTTTAACAAAGCGCAAAATGAACCTCAAATAGACCCTTTTATTCGGGCAGCTATCGCACACTTATGGTTTGTAACAATACATCCACTTGAGGATGGTAATGGGCGTATTACGCGGCTTATAACCGACCTGGCATTAGCGCAAGAACATGCTGAGTCAATTCGGTTTTACGCTATGTCGGTGGCTATTTTAGAAGACAGAAAAAGCTACTACGAAGTGCTTGAAGCAACTCAGCGTGGAGAGCTTTGTATTACAAAGTGGATTAAGTGGTTTTTACGTACGCTCAATAATGCGATACACCATACGCTTAATAATATTGAGCAAACAATTTTTAAAACCAATTACTGGGCAAGTAAAGATCAAACAAAGTTAGGTGAGCAGCAAGTAAAAGTGCTTAATAAGTTACTTGATGGCCAATTTGAACAGGGTATTAGTGCGAGTCAGTATCAAAAAGTGGCTAAGGTTAGCCGTGCAACCGCAACACGCCATTTATCGGACTTGCAAACGCTTGGATTCATAATAAAAACCGCCGCAGGTGGGCGCAGTACACGTTACAAGGTTGCCCAATGAGGCAATTAAACACCTATTTGCCTCACTATTTGAGGCAAATAGGTGTTTTAAATTGAACTAGCCCTGTTAAATGTTAAATTCAAAGCGAGCAGCAAACTCCTATCTATAATTTAAAAGCTGCACTTTTCGCGCGAGTAATCTTGATGTACTTTAAAACATTTATAGGTACACTCTTTTAAGCTTTTTAATTTAACGGATTAACAATGATTAAATGGATTTTACTAATTTTAACCACAGTATTTGCTACAGAACTATATGCTGATGAGACGTACTCCCAAGCTCATTGCGATAGCATTAAAAAAGAACGCAAAGCTATTCGATCGAAATTTAGAAGTGGCTACAGCACAAAAGAAGGTGAGCGTTTAATTGCACGCGATAAAGTTTTATTTACCTTGCTTGCCAATCACTGCAGTAAGCCTAAAAAGAGTGGCAGTGCTTATCAGGCTACTTCTTCTACCCCAACTCGTACGCCTAATAGCAATTGGTTACTCAATCAAAAAGTATCAAACATGTCTTTGCACAGTGGAAAGAGCGTTCATAAATATGTTTAAAACAAAATTACGCGTGGTGTTTGTATTTTTTGTGTTGCTGGTTGCCTCGGCGCTCATTGCTAATCATTTTACTGGGCGGGTATTTAATTATAATGACCCAATTGGTGAGGTTAAACGCATATATAACAGTTTAGCGTTGCAGATAGTGACTGAGCCTATAAACACAAAACAGTCTAAAAAAGTAAGCACAACGACGATGCAAAAAACGTTAGCATCTGCCGATAATCATTTATTTCAGGCTAACAATACGCGCTGCGCAGATATATCGTTAGGTGAGGTTAAATATAAACGTAATGGCGATATATTCACGTGGACAGACAGTGACGGTGTGCCGCATTTTAGTGATAAAAAACCTGACTTTGCAGTAGCGACCTACAGTACAGGTTTTGCTGAACCACTTGACTACTTTGAGCTTACCTTAAAAACGGCTAATTTACCGTCGTCGTTTAATCAAGAGCTACGCATTAAACTTAACACAGTATTTAAGGTGTACGGCCAAATTATTGGTGTACATGCACTTAAAAAGGTAAAGCTGAATTTAACGGTATTGGCTAAGCGCCGTGCTTACGAGGCCGCAATAAAGCAACGCGGTGGTGAGCCTATAAACACTGCGGGTATGTATTTTCACGCGAGTAATTCTGCTTTTATTCACTATGATAATGCACACAGTGCAATGCGCACGTCGGTTCATGAGGCGGTGCATGCTATTAATAAGGCTGTGTTAGGTTATACACCAAGATGGTTAAATGAGGGGTTTGCTGAGTACTTTGAGCTGACTAAAAATAATATGCAAACGGCTGTTGTAGAGCCAAATAGGTCGTGGACAACAAATAGCAGTATCGCTAAAAGTGTATTCACAATTAATTGGTTAATCGGCTTGGAGGATACGTGGCAAAAAGGCGACAACAGCAAACTTTATGCAAGTAGCTGGGCTGCTATTTATTTTTTAATGGATACACAGGCAGGGAGAGCTTTACTAAAAAATATAATGCTTGCTGAGCAACAGTCACCGTGTAGCAAGTTGTCTGAACAAAAATTAAAAAAGATGTTGTATACACAATTACCAAATCTTAAACGTGAATATTCTCAGTGGTTAAAAATACCTTTTAAAGTACATAATTTTTAACCTGTTTGGAGTGTATTGATAAGGTGAGTGGACGGATGGAAATTGGGTTTGGATTTGCGTTATAAATGCCTCATCCGCAGTGATTTAAAATTAAAATAAAGCGTGATGTTAGATCATACCTACAAATTAAAAGCTGCGCTTTTTACGCAAGCAAGCTTGGCGTCTACAGGTGTTTAGGTTGGCTTTGTTTGTATACGCGAGTAAGTTCGTTATTTACAGGTGATTAGGTGAGCTTTGTTTGTAGACGTAGAGCTTGCTCACGTGAGAGGCGTTTAAATGTTCTATGTGGTGTTACTCTACTTCGACGCTAATAAGTGATTTATAAGCGCCGCTTTCTAGGGCATCAAAATACGCTTGGTAACGGCCTGTTTGCTTAAACTTTACTAACTGTTGGTTAAAAATAACTAATAGCTTTTCGCTGCTTGGGTTATTTTTTGGGAATAATAAAAAGCTTTGATTTACTAACACTGGCTTTGGATGATGACTAATAGTATCAATAAGCTCAGGCAACTTGGTATTTAGGGTGTGATAGCCTACATTTTGCTCTTCGGCAAAAGCGTCAATGCGGCCCATCACTAAACGCTGAAAATTTTGCTCTGTTGTACTTACGCGCGATATTTCAAATAAGCCTTCTTCAATTGCTTTATCAAACTTTTTGCCATAACTGTAGCCGAGCCCGCCTCCTAGTAGTAGACCTTTTAAATCACTGAGTTTGTACCAGCTAAACTGCCGCTGTTTTTGATAAAAAAATACAAACCGTTCATTTAGTACCGCCTCGCTATATAAATAGTGGCGTGCGCGGTCTTTTTCAAACATCCACACTGCGGTGGCTGCGTATTTGTTATTAAGGGTGTCGTGATAGGCGCGCGGCCAAGGTAAAAATGTAAAGCTGACCTCAATATTGGCTTGTGCAAATACGCCAGTGATCAAGTGAGCAATTACGCCTTTATAAGGTAACGATTCACTTAAAAATGGTGGCCATTCACCTGCGCTAATTTGCAGGGTTTTAAGGTTATTAGTCGCAGCCTGATTTTCTACCTCAATCGCGTGACTGTAATAACTCATAAAAACCATTAACAATAAAGGCATAGCATAAATACAGCGTTTTAATTTAGCCATTAGCATAACTTTACCTTTTTTGTATAAACCCTAGTTAAACATAGCAATAGCTGGTAAAGCTGGTTAGTTTATGCTTAAACCGTATACTCGCTTAACTGAATACGCAGTAAACTACTCTTTAGTTTGCATGCTTTTAGCGCGCGCTTCTGCATCTATTAATGCTTGTGATTTAGGTGTACGTTTTTTCTTTTCTATAACTGGTTTTTCGGTTGATTCGGGATCCCAGCTTGGATCTAACGATAGGTTTGCAAATGGGTTGCTGCTGTCAATTTTTGCTGCTTCAACGTTAGGTTCAACAGGTTTTGGCTTTTCTTGTATTTTTACTCCAGGTAATGGTGCATCAGGATCGAAAGTGCGCACTTCTGGCTCTTTAAAGTCGTGCTCGTTACTAAATAAAGTCGCCTGCGGTGCAAATACTTTTTCAACTGCATGTGCATTTTCATTAGGTGCAGGTGAGTGTATTAACTCAGGAGGTTTGATGGCCGGCTCTGAAACTAACTCCTCACTCTTTTGATCATTACGTACTGCGCTTTCGTGCTTATGTGGATTGTTAATTGCTAAGGCATCGGGATCAAATTTACGAACTTTTGGCTCATTAAAGTCATTGGCACTTTTTATACGCGCTGCAGCCTTGTTCGCTGCGGCTTCAAACTCTGCGGTATTAAGCTGCGGTATTGGCTCACTTAATATAGCTGATTTTTTTTGATCTAAGGCATTTATTGTTGGTTTTTTATTTATATTATCGGCTGCAGGTTCGGCTACTTTTGCTTTAGATGCATTCAATGGGGGAGTTGTTGGCGTTTGTAATGTTTGCGCTACGCTCGAAATAGCGGTGGTTTCTTTGTTTTGCTTAGCACGGCGCAAACGGACTATAGCCATAACTGCAATCAGCACCACTATAAGCAGTATCAAGCTAGGTAAAAGAAGTGAGTGCGTGCTTTTTACTACTGGCTCAGAGGGCTGAGTGGGAATTAACGTTGGCGCAGGTTTTAATGTTGATAAAGGTGCTGGGAGTACTTCTTTAGTGAGTGTACTGTTTGGTTTTATGGGGGTATTTGGCACGGTTGGCCCTTGCTCTGGAATAACCGCTTTTGGATTAGCTTGTGGTTTGTGAACTACTGGTTTTACATCAAGCATGGCTTGACTTTTATTGTCGGTAAGAGGCTCAACAGTGGGTGTTTGTTGTTCATTAACTACGTTTTTATTTACTGTTTCACTGGTTTTTTCGACTACAGGCGTTGGCTTGGCAGTAATAGGTACAGTTTTAACTTGTGCTTGTAGTTGCTTGGGAGGGATACAGTTTTTACTGTGATCGCGTACTGCATTACGGTAGTTTCTACTTGTTTTATCATTACTGTGTTGCTGCATTTCTTGTTTTATAAGTATGCACATAGCCTCGTTATAAGCTGCGCTATTAATACTATAAAGTAGGGCAAAACAAAGTGTGAAGCGTGTAAATAAAGTTATCATAAAGGTAAAAGCGCTTAAACATTAATGGTTTGATTTTAAGCGCAAAATTAAAAATTATCTAGAGTGGATTAGTCTATTACCATAAGGCTGCGATATTCGTCGTAAGCAAATTGGTCAGTCATGCCACTTATATAATCTTGAATTAATCTACAGCGATAATAAAACTCATAGGCGGCAAAATGATCGGGCTCCTCTTGCATAGCGTCTATGGCATGTTGGTAGCTATTTAGGTGTTTTTTAGAAAGCTTTTTAACCAAGCGTGATTCTATTAATAGGCGTGAGTCGCCGTTTAATGCGCGCTTAAAGTCGTCGCTGTTTAATAGCAGTAATGGCTTATAGCAGTCGAGTAGGCCGTTAATAATTCGGTAACCTTGCAGCTCTAGCTTTTCGACCTCTTTGTTAGAAAAAACATGCTCAAGGGCTACTTGTTTTAGTGTTTTGGTTACCGCGTGCAGGTGGCTTCTGTCTTCTAATAGGGCATAGTTAAAGTCGCCATGATAAATAGGCTCTATGTTTTCGATAAACCGTTTTGCAGCATGGCCAACGAGCGGGTGCAGTAGTGATACTCTAAGGTATATAAAAAACTCACTGTTAAAATTGTACGGCTGGGCTTTGGCGCGATCGAGTGCGTAATCTACCGCTTTATCTACAAAATTTTCATGTTCGGTGTCGTCTATTGTAAGGTTTATAAGTGCTTTTTTATAATGATTTTTAAGCTGTGTGCAAAGGAACTCGGTACTTATTATGCCCTTTTCTACAGCGTCTTCTATATCGGCTAGGCAATACGATATATCGTCGGCAGCTTCCATTATGTAACTTGCGGGATGGCGGCAATATGGCTCAATAGTGAGCTCGTTTTGCAATGCTTCAACAAAGGCTTTTTCGCTGTAGTAGTAACCTACTTTTTTCATTAAGTAATTTTTGTTTTGCGGTATATTTTTTACATCAAGTCCCGCTGGACGGGTGTATTTTAAAATACCGGCGCTTTGGCTATACGTTAAATTAAGCGTTTGCAAAGAATGAATAATACGTATGCCTTGAGCATTACCTTCAAAATTACAAATATCAAGTGCAAGGTGTTTAAAAACTACGCCTATGCCGGTATTAGGCTCTTGGCAACGCATTGGTGTAATGCTCACTAAGTTGTTATTAAACCAATGGTTAATTGCAGCTTCGCCAAAGTGACCAAAGGGTGGATTGCCAATGTCATGCATCAGGCAGGCCATTTCGACTAAGCTTTCTAGTGGGCGTTCAAGCCCTGTTAGCCCGTAGTCTTTTTGCTGTTGGTAGCTTAAATTAGCAAAAATACGCTGCACTATAAAACGACCAACTTGCTGTACTTCAAGCGAATGAGTAAGACGCGAACGAACTGCTGCATTACGCTCAAGTGGAAAAACTTGTGTTTTTTGCTGCAACCGACGAATAGCTGCGCTATTTATTATGCGACCACGGTCGCTTTCAAGCGCCATCTGTAAGTTAGATGTAGTGCGATACATACGCGCTGGCGTTATTTTTTTACTAAAGTCGATAGTCATCGTAGTCCTTTTTATAATTGATGACTGGCAAATTAAGTGCGCGATGTCATTCTTTATTAATACTTAAACGTTAATATATACACCTAGGCGAGTTAGGTACAGGTGCTTGTATCATTTGGGTGTCACCAATTGTATTATAAAGTTAGATTTTTCAGTATTTAACGTATTTTAAAGCAGGCGAGTAATTATGATGAAGCAATGGATTTTAAAGGTGATAGCGCTATGCCTTTTAGTGGGAATAAGTAGTACTGCGTTTGCAGCAAAAGAGCAAACCGTGGTGCTGGTATCAATTGATGGCTTGCGCTGGGATTACATTGAAAAGCATGGCGCAGAAAACTTAAAAGCGATGGCAGAGCGCGGTGTGCGTGGGCAAAAATTGATTCCAGTTTATCCAACTAAAACATTTCCTAATCATATTTCTATTATTACGGGATTATTGCCGGTAAATCATGGCATTGTTGATAATAGTTTTTGCGATAAAGCGCGTAAAAATGAATGCTACAGCATGGGTAAAGCGCTGGGCGACAGTACATGGGTAAAGGGGATTCCGCTTTGGAATTTGGCAAAAATGCAGGGGCTTAAATCTGCAACTTACTTTTGGCCTGAGTCGGATGCGTTATTTAACGGTATGACCCCTGATTACTATTACCACTACTCAAAATACAGTGACTATCAAAGACGTGTTGATCAAATTATTCAGTGGTTAAGTTTACCAAAAGCACAACGTCCGCGTTTTGTAGCAAGTTATTTTTCATTGGTTGATAGTATGGGCCACGAATTTGGCCCCGATGCGCCACAAACTCGTGATGCCGTTAAGCAGCTAGATGAATTAATGGGGCAGTTGCAAACGCGTTTAAGTAAGCTAGAGCAAGATGTAAATTTAGTTATTGTTTCTGATCATGGGATGACAAGTATCGACCCCGAAAAAAGCATTGATACAACGACCCTTCCTCAAGATAAAAACTTTTTAGTTAAAAACACCGGACCACGTTTGCTTATTTACACGCAACCCGGTGCTAAAAATGCCGATATTAAAGGCTATAAGGCACGTTTACAAAAAGCAGCAAACGGGCGTTATACTGTATTAACTGACGCGCAATTAGCTGCATATCATTATAATAAAGGTACTCGCGTAGGTGATATTGTGGTGCAAACGACCGCGCCAGCGGTATTTACTAATGGTAAAAAGCCAATGTACTTAGGCACTCATGGTTATGCATATACAGAGGATATGGCGGCATCACTTATTGCTGTTGGCCCTGCCTTCAAGCAAGGTGTAAGCCTCGAAAAAGTAAATAACCTTGATATCTATCCGGTGCTTGCAAAAGTAATGGGGCTTAAATTGTTAAACAAAGTGGATGGCGATGGCAAAACGTTAATGCCAGCAATTAAACAAAAAATGATTGTGCATTAGTAAGGCAAAAAAAGAGCGCCGAAGCACTCTCAAGGGAAGAATATATTATACCCATTCGTATAAATTGTTGAACAATCAAAGGGAATACTTAAACAAATGGGCATATTAATACCAATTTTATTAAAAACATGATCATTGTAGCGCATTAAATAACTTACTAACGACGTTAAAAATTATTTATATAGAACAACTATGTATCATAATTTTAGCCTTGTTATTGAGCTATTTTCTTATCGCTATAATAATCACTAATTTAATACAATTGGTATAAAGTGTAAAAGTGGGTAATTAGCCCACTTTTACAATCAGCTTTTTACTTAAAATTAGCGATGCTTGTTTTAGTCGCTTTTATAGTACGAATAGCATATGACTCGTTGGTTACGCCAAATGGTACGCCGCCAACAGCCCAGTTTGGATTTGAAAAGTAGTCGTATTGTGTTGCGCTACCAAATACATGTGGGTAAGCCATAATACTTGCAAAGTTGTTTTGTACGCCATGGCCCATACCGTCTGTGTATACACCACCAGAAGTATCGCCTTGTCTACGAGAATGCGCTAAACCTTGGTTGTGACCTAGCTCATGTAGAAAAGTGGTTGCGCCACAGTCAATCGCACTGATTGAGTACATGTTATTACTCATTGAGTTATATAAGTTACCATTTGTACCTTGACCAACCCACGCTAAACCACATGAAATAAGTCCATTACCAGCACTTTGGCCAGTACCTAGTACTGCAACCATATCTGCTTTCCAATCAGAACGAAGGCCGTCTACGTAGCTGCTGTTAGTGATTGAATTTAACCATTGCTCTGATGGTGTTACTGCGTAGTCACCTAGGTTTTTTTTACCTACTAAACGTAGAGTAATGTCTACACCGTTTTGGCTATATACCTGATTACTAAAAGCAATTAGTTGATTTATTTTTGTATCAATATTGCTTGTTGCCGCAGCTGATTGATCAGTATATAAAATACCAATATCGATAGTTTCTGCTTGTACAATACTTGTCATACATAATGCTGCAGCAACAGCGGTTGTGGTGATTAATTTTTTCATTGTTGTATTACCTTACTCTTGTTGTGGTTTAACTTTTTAGCTTACGGTTTGTCATCTGCTTTTGGTGCAAATATGTCTACGGTTTTATCTGTTTTTTGCTCTGGCGTACTCACATCGTGTTCTATGTGACTTTTATATAAATCACGCTTAGCCGCTATCCAGCCATACTGGCCTTTGCTTTCAAATACATAGTTACCGCTTGGTGCCGTAAACTGGCCATAAACGGCGTTTTTTCCTACGGTTAGGACCGTATTGTGCATTTGCCCGTCGACTCCGGTTACTGTGCCAAATATGCTTTTATCGCCATTTTCGGCACTTACAACATTCGTTACTTCGGCGGTGTACGTTTCGGTTGTTTGAGGAATGGCTAAATCAAAATTTTCGCCCGTTTTTAAGGCGCGTAATGAACTTAAATCAAACTCTACATATGCTTCATTGTGCAAATCAGTAGGCAGTACCTTTGCGTTTATAAGTACTTGCTTGGCTTTATCTGAAAGACGATTCACTGCGTCAAACTCGTTAAATGGCACATTTTGAAGTGTTGGCGCGCTTGCTTTCGAAATTATCGGATCGTTACTCATATCAATAGGTAGAGGCGCATGTGTATTTTGAGCCGACAAACTACTCACCGGTACTATGTCAATAGCGATTGGTGCACTACGCTCTGTAATATCATCATTGTTAACAAATAGTTGATAAGTAGCAAAGGCTGGTAACGAAATTGCTATGGTTAAGGCAATAGACCTCTTCATTTGTTTCTCTTTTCGCGCTTTAAGTTAATTGAGTGTTACGTTTTATAGTATAAGTTAGATTAGATCAAGAAAATAAATGTAATCAAAAAGTGGTAACAATTAATTTTTTAATCCCTTCTTTAATATAAAGTTATTCTATTCCCATCCTTTTTTTATTATTTGGTATTGGTTTTTTTCCTGTATTTACACTGGGTTGGAGTTTTTATGGGAACTTCATTGTTTAGTTAAATACAATACTAAAAAGCCTAATTTACTGAATAATTAAATTTGAAAATAAAGTTGATTTTTTTGTCTTTAATATCGCGAATTTATAGCTATGAATAATATGTGTGCAGATAATGAGTGGCGGTTTTCAATGAACATAAGATTGGTTTATGCCAAAACAGAGGTGCTTAATATTTTGAAAACTGCGTTTTTATACGCCAGCAAGTTTTGCGTCTACAGGTAAATTATAAGCTTGTGCTGTAGGGTCGGGCTTGCTCACGCGAGAAGCGGTAGCTTCTTATTGTTAAGATATTTTAAAAACTGCGTTTTTACACGCAAGCAAGCTTTGCGTCTACAGGTAAATTATAAGCTTGTGCTGTAGGGTCGGGCTTGCTCACGCGAAAAGCGGTAGCTTCTTATTGTTAAGATATTTTAAACACTGCGTTTTTATACGCCAGCAAGCTGCGCGTCTACAAGTAAATTATAAGCAGAGGTTGTAGGCGTAGAGCTTGCTCACGCGAGAAGCGGTAGCTTCTTATTGTTAAGATATTTTAAACACTGCGTTTTACACGCCAGTAAGCTTTGCGTCTACAGGTAAATTATAAGCAGAGGTTGTAGGGTCGGGCTTGCTCACGCGAGAATAGGGGGACATAAAGGATTGTGCATATAGCGGGTACAATTGACTCGCTAAATGCTTTTTATTTATAAACGCTTATAACATCGGTTTTAACACATCAAAAATTGCATTGATGTGGTCGTCTCTGTCGTTAAGGGCTGCTATATAGCGGTATTTTTCGCCACCTGCTTCTTCAAAAATTTCGCGGTTTTCGCCTTCCAGCTCTTCTAGAGTTTCTAAGCAGTCTGCGCTAAAAGCAGGGCTAATTATGGCTACGTCTTTTATTCCTTCACTTGGAAGGCTTTCAAGGGTTGCATCTGTGTATGGTTTTAACCATTCGGCCTTACCAAATCGACTTTGGAACGTACTAATTACGTTGTCTTTATCAAGGCCTAACTTTTCTACGACTAAACGCGTGGTTTGTAGGCACAAACAATGGTAAGGATCGCCTCGCTCTAAAAACAACTGAGGCATACCGTGATATGAAAAAACCAGCTTTTGTGGCATTCCATTGGCTTCTAAATCTTCGCTAATACTATTGGCCAAGGACTCAATATAACGAGTATTTTTATGATACCCATTTATAAAATGTAGTTCAGGCACCCAGCGCCATTTACGTAATACACTTGATACAGCATCAAACGTCGAGCCTGTTGTTGGGCTAGAATACTGAGGGTACATTGGCAATATAATGATACGGGTTAAGCCTTTGTTTCTGAGTTCTTCAAGACCAGCTTCGATTGACGGATTGCCATAGCGCATTGCCATAACAACTTCTGTATTGGTGTACCCTTGCTCTTTTAATAATGCATTTAATTTAACGCTTTGTTGGCGAGTAATATGAGTAAGAGGCGAGCCGTTTTCGGTCCATATGCTTTTATATAATTTTGCTGAACGCTTAGGGCGCACACGCAAAATAATGCCATGTAATATGATCATCCACACTAAACGAGGAATTTCTACTATGCGAGGATCAGATAAAAACTCACGTAGATAAATTCGTAAAGCAGCAGCGGTGGGGGCGTCGGGGCTTCCTAAGTTGGTAAGTAATATTCCCGTTTTTTGATTAAAACGCCCGTCGTGGGGATTATCGGTTACGGCAGAAAATCGCGACACGTTGTGCTCCTTCAAGCTAGGTTAATTTTGTAATGAGTGTTAAGCCTGAGGCAAACTTCTTTAATGGATATCAGACTATTTAAGCCCATTGTAACGAATAAAAGCCTAGTTTAGATCAATCATTTAGCAGTTTTAACCATTATTCTAAAGGGCGTTGGTTTTTTTGCTTCAAGCTGCTGAAGCTTTTCTATTGATTTACGAACAAACACATGACCTTTAGGTAGCAGCATTATACCGGCGTGGCTGTGTAAAGCATGGCCAAGTACCATATTTTCCTTAAGTTCGGATGCTGTGCAAATAAGTACTGAACCAGCCGTACTTTTTTGCTCGCTCATTTTAGCTTGGCTGGCTTCTAAGGCGCGTACAATTTTAGGATGATAAAATGTACCACTGTAAAGTTTTACATTTTCTAATGCGTTTGTGTGGCGATCTTTTTCATCTACTGCATTACTGAGTTCAAATGCATCCCAGTAGTCGCGTGCTAAACCAAGTACCATAGCACCAATAGGAATATCATTTCCAGCAAGTCCTTTTGGCATACCATTACCGTTGTAGCGTTCAAACTGATAATAAATGGCATCCGATAAGTCGTGCAAATGTGTGGCGGGCATTAGCATTAATTGTGCGGTACTTGGATGCGTATAAAATGTTTTACGTTGTAATTCGTTTAGTTTACTAACCGGCTTTTTATAAAGTTCAGGATCCATTGCAAGTAGCCCTATTTGGGCTAAGTAACCAGCCATAGGGGCAAGATCTATACTTGCTTGTGATAGGTTTAAATATAACGCTATTTGTGTACATGTATTTGCAATATTTTGTGCTTTGTTCCCATCAAGGTATGGATTAGCGTTAATAAAATTATAAAGTAGCTCAACGGTTGCTTTGTGTTCGTGTTTTTCTCGCTCGTTAGCTGCTTCGAGCTTTTTTAGCACTTGTTTAATTTGTTGAGTACGCTTTTCTACGCGTTGCTCTAATGAGTTATTTAACTCGAGGAGTTCTTGGTTTTGTGTTTTAACTTGTTCTTCTAATAGTTTATTTTGATTTTTTAATGCAAATTTTTCGAGGCTGTTATTAATACTGCGCAGCAGTAAGTCGTTTTGCCAAGGTTTTTGAATATAACCGTTGATTTGACCTTGGTTAACAGCCGCTAAGGTTGTTTCTATATCGGCATAACCGGTCAATAAAATACGTTGTGTGTTTGGTGCTAAAGCACGGGCTTTTTCTAAAAATTGTGCGCCATTCATTTGTGGCATGCGCATGTCGCTAATGATTAAACCAAATTCATGGTTTTCAAAAAGTTTTAATGCCTTTTCAGGGTTATCAGAAATAATAACAGTTAGCTCATTTGTTTTGAGTAAACGCATTAAGGAACGCAATACAATTTCGTCATCATCGACGCACAGAACATCTACATATTTAGCTGGTGTGTGTGTTGTTGAGTTTGTCATTGCTTTACCCCGTTACGTAACCCTAGTTTGAACACATTTGATCCTAAAACTGATATAACATATTTACTAAGCGTAGCTTAAAAAAAAAATTGAGTTGCGTTATTAAACTTAGGCAACTACATCTTACTTATTAATAAGTATAAGGGTGCGAGCTATGAATGGATCAGATAGCGGTTTTGAGCAGGCTTTTTTGAATGAACAAAAAAAACGTTTAGCGGCAGAGTCGCTACTAAAAGATAAAAGCCGTGTTTTAGTCGCTATTAATAATGAATTACAAAAAAAGATAGCAGATCTAGAGTATCAACAAAAGATGTTTATTCAAACTGAAAAAATGGCAACGCTAGGGACCCTTTGTGCTGGAGTCGCGCACGAAATAAATAATCCGCTAGCCTATGCTATGAGCAACATTGAAGGTTTACAGCAGGTAGCCCCCAACATATTTGCGCTGCTAGAACTTAATGATCAATATTTAAAAGGAGACATTGCTAGTCGTGATTATAAAATTGAACTGGCCCTTTTAAATGAGCGGCAACGCTTTTCATGGATCGGTTGCGATTTGTTAGAACAAATAGACGATAGTGTAGAGGGCCTTAGTCGTATTAAGCACATAGTGCATAATTTATTAAACTTTGCTCACCCGTCAATAAGCCAAGATAAACAGCAAGCGAATGTAATCGAGGCTGCAAATAACGCATTAAAATTGCTTAGCAGCCAGCTTAAATTATGCAAAATTAAAACTCACTTCGATTCGGTGCCCAGCATTACTTGTAATTTATCGTCAATTAATCAAATTTTTGTAAATTTATTAATGAATGCAAGCCAAGCATACGAGTTTAAAAATGCTAAAAACTGTGTAATTGAAGTGAATGTTTTTGAAGTTTCTGGACACATTTGCATCGAAGTGAAAGATAATGGCTGTGGTATGAGTGAATATACCCAAGCACATATGTTTGACCCCTTTTATACAACAAAAGATATAGGACAAGGTACTGGGATGGGGATGACACTGGTGTACGCTATGGTACGTGATCATCATGGAACAATAGAAGTTAACAGTGTATTAGATGAAGGTACAAGCATTCGGTGCTTGTTACCAATAAAAACAGAGGCTAGTTAAAAAAAACACAATGTAAATATAAGGTTAATTAATTGAGTCCTGCAATTTAATGCTTTAGTTGTGGTTATTTTAGTCTGTTTGAGGTGGTTTTTTCCTGTATTTGAACTTGTTTGCATACTTAGACCAATTATTTAATTTTTTCATTTCTTTTTGGTTGTATATGTTGCTAGGATGTTTGCAACAGGTTGTGACTATTACAACCTCACACATATTATAAAAACAGAAAAACAGGGTCACCATTATGCCAACATATCGTTTAAATACACTCGCTGTAGCCATTGCTTTTGCCTTTAGCGCACCAAGTATTGTTAATGCACAAGAAGCACCGGTACAAGCAAAAAAAAATATCGAACAAATTTCTGTGCTCGGTTCGCGGGTATCTAATCGAACTTCAACAGAGTCTTCGTCTCCTATCGATTTAATTGACGCTGATGATTTAAATAAAGGCGGGTTTACAGAGCTTGGTCAAAGCCTACAAGCAACAGCACCCTCTTTTAACTTTTCGCGTACGCAGGTGTCAGATGGCTCTGATTTATTTAGACCCGCTACGCTTCGTGGCTTACAGCCTGATCAAACACTTGTTCTTGTAAATGGTAAACGTCGTCATAATCAATCTATTTTTGGCCTTAATGGTACTGTAGGCGCAGGCGCTGCAGGCACCGATATGAATGCAATTCCACTTACTGCTTTAAAAGGTGTTGAAGTACTGCGCGACGGCGCTGCTGCACAATATGGCTCTGATGCGATTGCGGGTGTAATTAACCTATCACTTAATAATTCAACAGGCATTACTACAGGGTTTGTACAATACGGAAGCACCAGTGAAGGCGATGGCGATACTATTTCAGCCGGTATTAACCGTGGTTTTGATTTAGGAAACGAAGGCGGATTTATTAATTTATCGCTTGAGTATCGTGATGCAGATGGCACTAACCGTGCCGAGCGCGATACAGGTGGTTCGTTAAATGTTGCGCCAGGGACGCTTTCAAAAGACGTGCGCTGGGGGCAAGGTAACTCTGAAAGCGAGTTTACTTCATTATTTTATAACATGGCACTGCCATTTGGTGATGCAGAGCTTTATTCGTTTGGTGGTTACTCTGAGCGCACTGCGTTAGGTAACGGTTTTTACCGTAACTTTAACGAAGCATCAAAAAATGTAACACAAGTATACAGCGATGGTTTTTTACCGCGTATATACAACGAGGCCCAAGACATTTCAGTTGCTGTTGGCTTTAAAGGTGAGATAAATGCCGATTGGTTTTACGATGTATCTGCTGTATATGGTGAAAATCAATATGACTTTACATCGCGTAACACACTAAACGCTTCCTACGCGGCAGAGTACTTAGTGAATAATCCAGGTGCAACAGATGCCGATATAGCAGCTAATTCAGGCCCTACAGGTGGCTACTCTGGTGGCTTTAGGTTTGATCAAACAACGTTAAATATGGATATAAGCGGTATTATTGATACAGGTAATGAACCATTATATGTTTCATTTGGCGCTGAATACCGTAAAGAAAATTATGAAATTGTACCTGGCAGCGAAGCATCGTATGCATGTGGTTTAGCCAATATGGATACGTCTTATCCATCGGTTAACGATCCTAGTCAATTTGCACAATGTGGTTTTCAAGCTTATAACGGACTTCGTCCTGAGGCCTCTAATGAGGCCGACCGCTATAGCTATGCAGTTTACGTAGATTTAGAAACGATGATAACCGATGCATGGAATGTGAGCGGTGCTTTACGTTACGAAGATTTTTCTAACGCGGGTGACGACATCATTGGTAAATTAGCAACACGTTACGAAGTTAACGACGATTTTGCTGTTCGTGGTGCTGTATCGACCGGTTTTAGAGCGCCATCACTACAACAAAGTGGTTACACTGCTTTTACGACTAACTTAGGCTCTGACGGTACGTTGACTCAGTCATTTACAGCCACAACTGGCTCGGCTTTTCCAAGTGCTTTAGGTGTTGATAGCTTAGAACTAGAAACATCGACTAACTTAAGTGCTGGTTTTGTTTATGACATTAGCAGTGAGCTTTCACTGACGGTTGATTTTTATCGTGTAGAAATAAAAGACCGTATTAACTTAGGTAGCTTACTTTCGGCAGATGACGTTGCTTTTAGTGCTCAAGCAGTGGCGGCTTTGCAAGCAACGGGTGCTGTGCAAGCTAACTACTTTTCTAACTCTGTTGATTCGACTACGCAAGGCGTTGATGTTATTGCCTCGTACCGTACAGAGCTTGAAGGTGGTAACTTAGGCGTTACTTTTGCGGGTAACTTAAACGATACTAAAATAGACGGTGTAAATGCCTCTGAAGGTATTCCACAAAATGTAGCGCTTGATGACTTACAGCGTAGCTTTTTGACCGATGGGCAACCAGGTGAGCGGGCAACGCTGACGTTTGACTATGAGCGTGATGCGTATACTTCAACAGTGCGTTTTAACTATTTTGGTGAAACAGACGTAAAATACTTTGGTAACGATCATATAGAGCTTGCAACAGATGGTTCGTTTAAAGCAACCAGTACGGTTGAATCTGCGGTATTAGTTGATTTAAATGTGAGCTACCAAATCAATGATATATTTGCGCTTTCGGTAGGTGCAGATAATGTGTTTGACGAAACGCCAGATGAGTTAGGGGATGATGAGGTGCTTAATGCTATTACTAATGGTGCATTTAAATACCCTGTACGTGCATTACCTTACGGCTTTGACGGCAGAACGTATTATGCAAAAATAAGCTTTGAGTTTTAATTAGTTAAAGCATAACTTAACACTTAAAAAGTTAACAACGAGCGCAGTTATTTACTGCGCTTTTTTTATGCTTTTTTATTCTAATAAAACAGTAAACTGACGCTAAAAATTGCTTGCGCGGTTGAAAATTACGTCTACAATCGCCATCTCAGTAGTACCATTATTATTAAACGTAGGAAAAAATATGGCTAAAAAATCTAAAATGAAAACACCAAGCAACAGTGCAGTCGACACTGGCCGAGGTGTAATAAATCACAATGCACTAGCAGCATTAGTAACCTCTAAATTATTCAAACCACAAGTGGTTAAAGCTAAAAAAGGCAAGGGTTCATTTAAACGTGGTAGTAAACATTCAGGACAAGAGTCCTATTTAATCGCGGCTTAAATAGCAACGATCAAATAGGATTTTTAACTGAAAACCGTGCAAGTTAACGGCTTTTCGGGTCTAGTTTATTTGTGTAGTGGAATCACGCACGATAAGCTCTGGGATATATTTTTTGACTATGTCGCGATCATCCCCGTTGCGTATTTGTGCAATTAATAAATTGGCAGCATCTTCGGCTATTTTATCGTTTGGTTGGTTTGCCGTTGTTAATTTAGGCCAGGTTTGACGTGAGAATGGGCTATTTTCAAACCCCGTTATTGATAACTGCTCTGGTATATCAATATTTAATAGTCTTGCAGCAAAAAGTGCACCGGCTGCAATTTCATCATTACATGACACAATAGCAGTGGGTTTATCTGTCAGGGCTATTAATGTTTTAGCGCCTTCTACTCCTGATTCGAATGAATATTCACCCGCAACAATAAGGCGTTTATCTATATTGATGTTGTGTTGTTGTAGTGCGTCTTTATAGCCTTCAAGGCGCTCTTTTGTTGAGTTATGCTCTGCGCCACCGGCCAAAAAACCGATACGTTTATGGCCATTTGTAATTAGGTGTTCTGTAATTGTTTTAGAGGCAAGTTTGTCGTCTATCATAATGCAGGGGGTGAGATTGTCTGGTGCGGTATTGCCAGACAAAACACGCACTATTTTTACATCAAGCTGTGCGAGCTTTTCTACAAATAGAGGCATTTCAGAAAAAGGCGGCGTTAACATCACGCCTGCAATCCGCGTATGTTTAACCATACTCGTGATCTCGTCAATAATTCGTTCTTCTTTTGCGTTACATGGATGGATCAGTAATTCGAATCCGTGCTTTTTACACGCGTTTAATATCCCATTTTGCATATCGATTATGTAATAAGCATTTGGATTATCATATATATAGGCAATGCTGTAAGACTTTGTACCCGCTAAGCTTCTGGCTGCTAAGTTAGGATGATAGTTTAACTCATTAACAGAGACCATTACTTTTTCTCGGGTGTGATCGCGAACTGACGTTTCGTTATTAATTACACGCGAGACGGTTTTTATTGATACGCCGGCATGTTTTGCTACGTCATTAATAGTGGTTTTCATAAAGTTAAGTTACCTGTTCAAACTAGGTTTGTAGAGTATTGATTTTATTTCGTTTCATCAATACTTTATTGAAGGTAAATAGCCAGTGTCCGTTTTTTATACCAATTGCATTAAATTAGTGATCTATTATAGCGATAAGAAAATAGCGCAATAACAAGGCTAAAATTATGATACATAGTTGTTCTATATAAATAATTTTTAACGTCGTTAGTGAGTTCTTTAATACGCTACAATGATCATGTTTTTAATAAAATTGGTATTAATTAGGGGTCAGCAATAAATGTCAACAACAACGAATTGACCTCATTAGGTTATGCATTTCGCGTTGAGAATAAATTGCTCGTGGTCTGAGTAAGTATCGATTTCAATCTCTACACTCGTTTATTTCTGAAATATACATAAACTTAAAAAAGTATAAAAGTTATTCTAATACAGAGGATTAGCTTTTCCATTTTGTTTTTTATGTAAACGAGTTGTGTTTTTTTTGTTCGTTGGTGTAGCAAAAAAAATAAAAAGGGGGTAAAGTTCTACCACCCATGACAGCGTTGTCACCTAAAAGACAGCGTTGTCATTAACAAATTAACCAGCCACACACTGGTTAATTAGCTTTATAACTATTTTAATAATTACGGTAAAGGGAAAAGCAATGTCAAAATCAATCTTTAAAAAGGGGATGCTAGCAAGCTCGATAGCCTTAATCCTCACAAGTGGCACTTCAGCAATGGCAGCAGAGCAAGTTTCTTCGGTAGCTGAAAGTGATATAGAGGTTATTGAGGTTAAAGGGATCCGCAGTTCCCTTAAAGAGAACATTAATGCTAAGCGTTTTTCGTCTAATGTTTCTGACGTCATCACTTCTGAAGATATTGGCAAGTTTCCTGATAAAAATGTAGCTGAAACGCTTTCACGTATTACAGGCGTTGCCGTAAGCCGTGAGTTTGGTGAAGGCGAAAAAGTAAGTATTCGTGGCGCTGGACCTAAATACAACCGTACTTTATTAAATGGACAAACGGTAGGCACCGCAGATTGGTTTATTCTCGATGAAGCCAACCGCAGCTTTAACTACACCATGTTGCCTTCGGTTATTGTTAAAAGCTTAGAGGTGAATAAATCACCGGTGGCAAGTATTGATGAAGGCTCAATTGGTGGAACGATCGTACTGCGAACGCGTCGCCCATTGGAAATGGATGCTAATTCTGTAAGTTTATCGCTTGAAGGGCAATACTCAGAAACCTCTGAAGAAACAGACCCTCAACTGGCGGGTATGTACTCATGGAAAAATGAGGATGAGAGTTTTGGTGTTATGGTCTCGGCGGTAAAACAAGAACGTAATTTAGAGCGTCAAGGTTTTGAAGTTCTGGGTTGGGTTGAAAGTGCCGATGATAAGTACAGCGTCCCTCGCAACATTGGTGCACCTAAATTTGTACAAAGCCGCGAGCGTGAAACTATTTTTGCGACGTTGCAATATGCACCTACCGATAGCTTGTTAATGACACTTAACTACCTTGATTCAAAAATGGATGTTGATAATCAAAATTCAAATTTAATTAACTTCGCTTTTGGTGACCGTGCAGAGATTATTGCTAACGCAACAAAAATTGAAAACGGGGCTATTTTAGCATCAAGTGCAGGTGGTAATTATGCCTATAACTTTATTAACCGTGTTTCAAGTACGCAAACAGATCAGCTGCATTTAGACGTAGATTATCAAGGTGATGGGTACAGCCTAAATGTTGAATTAGGTAGAACAGAAGCTAAGGGCGGCACGTATCGAGAAACGTCATGGGAATATGTCGCTGTAGGCGCAGGCTATGAGTATGACTTAACGGGTACACCGAATGTTAATGTGGGCGTTAATCCAGCTGATGGAAATAACTTTGCGGCGGGTTGGATTTGGGGTGGTGCTAAACCGACGACGGATGAAGAAACATTTGCACAAGCCGATTTAACATTTGATGTTGAGTTTGGCCCATTCACAGCAATTAAAACAGGCGTAAAATATCGCCAAGCAGAGCGTACTCAAGGTCGTCATGCTTATAGCTGGCATGCTCCTTTTGCGGACGGTGGCCCTGATTCAGATCATTATTTAGATCATATTTTTGATAGCTGTCCAACACTTGCTGCGTGTGGTTTAGACGCTAACGGTGCAATTTCAATCGATGCGGGTGTAACGGGTAATATTACTCAACAGGTTTCACATAATCGCGGATTAATGGAAGATATTGCTTTTAATGGCTTAAATGGTGTGTCAGCTGCGTATGCAATTCATGATAATTTAGCCGAAATTTGGGAAGTAAAAGAAGATATTTTAGCGCTGTATGTGCAAGGTGATTTTTCGGGTGACGGTTACAGAGGTAATGTGGGTTTGCGCCATGTGAGCACAGATCAAACATCGTATGGGTACGAGTTCTCAGGTGATTCATGGGGTTTAAATACAATTAATGGTGATTGGTTAACACCTAAAGTATTGAACTGGGTGAGCCAAGATAACGATTATTCAGAGTTTTTACCTAGCTTTAATATCGCCTTTGATTTAACGGATGAGCAAGTGTTTCGTGTCGGCGCTGCGCGCGTAATGGCTCGTCAAAATTGGGCCGATATTTCATCTTCAGAAACATTTGGATCGTTAACGGGCGGCCGAGGAACGGGGAGCAGAGGTAATCCAAATCTTGCTCCAACGATTGCAAACCAATTCGATCTTTCGTGGGAATGGTACTACGACGATGCTTCAATGTTGTCAGTGGCTTATTTTGCTAAAGATTTAAGCTCTTTGCGTTCAACGGTAACCGTGACTGAAGACCGCTACGATCAAGAAAACGATGTATTTGTTCCTGTTGATTTTGCTCAGCCTGGTAATGGTCTCGGTGGTTCAATCCAAGGTATTGAACTTGGCTTACAACATGACTTTGGTGGTTTTGGGGTTTCGGCAAACTATACCTACACAGATGCGAGTGCGGATGAAGAACGCGATATTAGCAAAGCAGGCACTGGTTTAGTTGAAGGCACCTCAAAAAACATGCTTAACCTTATGGCGTTTTATGAAAACGACGATTATCAAGCACGCATTATGTATAACTTCCGCAGTGATTGGTATAAAGGTCTGCACTTTAATGGTGATGAGCTATTTAATGACAGTTTTGGTCAGTGGGACGCCAGCGCATCTTATAACGTCAACCAGTACGTTACTTTAACCTTAGAAGCGGTTAATTTAACTGACGAAGAGATTGTTGAATACAATACTAACGAAGAGCGAATTATGTCGATTTATTCAAATGGACGTCGATATGTTGCGGGTATAAGAGTTAATTTTTAAGTTAGTAAAGTAGTATAACTAAAAGCCGAGTTTAACTCGGCTTTTAGTTACTTAACCTGAACTCAGGATAATAAATCTATCTTGAACAGCTATTTTCAGCGCTAACTGCGTTGAATTTACTGGCAATAGGCCAGTTATTGACGCGTAAATTCGCCTTGTTTTCACTGAAAATCTCTTAACCAGAGTTCAGGTTACTTAAATTAATTCATTTGTGATTGTGGGTATTAAATTATGCGTGCTCTAAAACATGTAGCTATATGGCATAACGTAACGCCAACACTGTTTCGTAATGAAATTGCTCCACTAGCCGAGCCTGCTATTTTAAAGGGCTTAGTGAATGATTGGCCTATTGTTAAAAAAGCGAAAAAAGACGAAAAGATAACCCCAGCTCAATTGCCCGCATGGTTAGAGTATTTGAGTAGTTTATACGTAGGAGGTGATGTCAGGATGGCTGAAATTAAGCCCTGCGCAAACCCCCACTTTTCGTATAATGAAGCATTAAATGGGTTTAACTTTAATCGAAAAATAGCCAGTTATGCGCATTTTTTGCAGTTATTGTGCACAAACGCGCAAAGCATTGAGCAAAATAATCAAGCCGGTGCAGTGGCAATTCAAAGTGCTCCCGTTGCTGATTACTTTAATGAATTTGTACCTCAGCATAGTATGGCGCTGTTTTCTGATAATCCGCAACCACGATTTTGGCTAGGAAATCAATCGACCGTAGTCGCTCATTATGATGACGCTGAGAATATTGCCTGTGTAGTGGCGGGTAAACGTAAAGTTACCTTATTTCCTCCACATCAAATTGCTAACTTATATATTGGCTCGCTGGAACATACCCCCGCAGGGGCACCTGTTTCAATGGTAAATTTAGATGAACCCGATTTTATTAAGTTTCCTAAATTTAAAGAGGCATTAAATGATGCGCTAATTGCTGAGTTAGAGCCTGGGGATGCGTTATTTATTCCTACGCTTTGGTGGCATCATGTTGAAGCGTTAAGTGGCATTAATATGCTGGTAAATTATTGGTCAGGTGGATCAATTACTCATACCGATGAGCCTGTGCCAATGGATGCCATGTTGCTGGCAATATTGACGATTCGCGATTTACCCAAAGCACAAAAAAAAGCATGGCAAGCCTTTTTTAATTATCAAGTATTTGATTACGACCCAGTACAAAACCAACATATTCCCGATCAATTTAAAGGGATTTTAAATTCCTTAACAGATCAACAAAGAGTGCAAGTTAAGCAATGGCTTATCAAGCAGTTGAGCTAATTAAGTACAGTGAGATAACGTATGTCGATGAAATTATTATTAGTTGTTTGTTGCATGGCACTCAGTGTGAGTGCCTGTCAGAGTAATACCGAAAGTAGACAGCAAAAACAAAGCACTAAATTGAGCCCTGCAACTAACGCAGCCATTGATGCCATTGCGCAAAGCTTAGAAATTAAATACCAACAGGTGGACAACCGGCCCTCGGCACAATGTGACCAGCAAGTGGAAGGAGGCAACTGTTATAAAGCTAATTTACGTTTGAGTACCCATAAAGCAATTAATTCTACGCAGTGGAAAATTTACTTTAGTCATATTACGCCCATTCAGAGTATTGAAAGCGAAGAGTTTACAATTAATCACGTCAATGGTGACTTACATGTTATAGAGCCAACCGACAAATTTACGGGCTTTAAAACAAATGAAACAAAGGTCATTACTTTTTATGCCGATTTTTGGTCGTTGTCAGAAACAGATGCAATGCCTAACTACATCGTGGTTAACAATAACGACTATGCAAAAGTTGTTAATAGCACCAAAGCCATTATTGATGAAGATACGGGGCTAGAGTTATTACCTTTTGTTATGCCGTATACTGATGCAGAGCCTCAGTTCAAACGCACTAAAAATGATAAAACACAAAGGTTAACCGCTGAGCGTTTATATGAGCGAAATAAAAAATATGATTTTTCGTCTTATCTCACACAAAACCAGCAATCAACCAGTGTTATTGCACAGCAAATTATTCCTACGCCTAGCTATTCTAAGTTTAGTAGTACGCGCACACTTAATATTAGTGAAGGGCTACACTTTAACTTCAATAATGTTAATAAAAACAAAGTGACAGCAGCTATTAATCGTCTTGAAAAACTAGGCATAAAACGTACAAAGAGCGCATTGGCGATTGATGTTAATCTGCATTTAGTCGCCAATAGTACTGATCCGCAAGGAAGTTATCAGTTAGCGATTAAAGCCGATGCGATAGATATTAATGCGGTTGATGAGTCGGGAATTTTTTATGCCATTCAGAGCCTTGCGAGTTTATATAAAGTAGCAAGTGATACCTTGCCTGTTGGGGACGTTAAAGATTTACCTCATTACCAATTTAGAGGGATTTTAGTTGATGTAGCGCGTAACTTTCGCGATAAAAACTTTATTTTAAAGTTACTCGATCAAATGGGAGCCTACAAACTCAATAAACTCCATTTGCATTTAGGTGACGACGAAGGCTGGCGCTTAGCGATCCCTTCATTGCCTGAATTAACACAAGTGGGATCAAAGCGCTGTTTTGATAAAACAGAGCAACAATGTTTACTGCCACAACTAGGGGCGGGTGTCGATGCGTCGAGTGAAGCGAATGGTTTTTATTCTGTGGCTGACTATCAAGAAATCCTCAAAGCGGCGAGTGCGCGCCATATTCAAGTTATTCCTTCATTAGATATGCCAGGGCATTCTCGCGCAGCAATTAAATCGATGACGGCTCGTTATAATAAATACCTAAAGCAAGGCGACACGCTAAAAGCGGAGCAATTTTTATTACATGATCCGTCTGACACTACGCAATATTCGTCTGTGCAATATTACAACGACAACACTATTAATGTGTGTTTAGAGTCTTCTTATGCATTTATTAATGAAGTAATGCAGCAAGTTAAAGCAATTCATAGTGAGGCTAAACACCCTTTAACCCGTTACCATATTGGTGCCGATGAAACCGCAGGGGCTTGGGTTTCATCGCCAGCGTGTGCCCAGTATATAAAAAATAATGATTCTGGCATTACTAAGCTAAGTCAGTTGGGAAGTCACTTTATTGAGCGCATAGCAAATATGCTTGAGAGTATGGATATTGAAACTGCGGCGTGGAGCGATGGTTTATCTCATACTAATTTACACAATATGCCAGCGGTAGTGCAAGCAAATAGTTGGGGCTTATTAATGTGGAATGGTCACCAGCTAGCCCATCAGTTTGTGAACCAAGATTGGCAAGTGGTATTATCAAACCCTGATGTTTTATACTTTGACTTTCCTTATGAAGCAGACCCTAAAGAGCCCGGTTATTATTGGGGTTCGCGCCATATAAATACTGAAAAAGTATTTCAATTTATGCCTGATAACCTGCCTGTGCATGCAGAGTTTTGGCTTGATAGAGAAGATAATCCTTACGTAGCAGACGATACACTTAAGCTAGATGAAGCTGGAAATATTAAATCAGCGCCATTAATTGCGAATAAGCACGTTTTAGGTATTCAAGGGCAACTATGGAGTGAGAATACTCGCACCAATAATATGGCTGAATATAAATTGTTTCCGCGTTTACTGTCACTCGCAGAGCGCGCTTGGCATAAAGCAAGTTGGTCAGTGCCTTATGACTATAATGGTTTTGTTTATAGCCAAAACAGTGACCGCTTTACAAAGCAGTTAGCACAGCTACGCGATTTTAAATGGCAAACGTTTTCGGCTACCTTGGGGCTAAAAGAATTTGCTAAGTTAGAGGCTGAAAATATTCATTTTCGTATTCCAAATGTAGGAGCGCAAATAGTAAAGGGCACGCTTTTTGCCAATCTTGCCTATCCAGGCTTTTTGATTGAATACAAAACAGTCGATGGTCAATGGAGTGACTATAAGCAGCCTATAAAAGTGGACGCTGATATATGGGTGCGTGCTAAAACTATCTCGGGTAATCGCTTTGGTAGAGCATTAAAGGTTGCGCACCCTTAGGGTGTGTTGATCTTTCGAGGTTGAATTTATACCAATCTGCTTATATATGAGGTCTATTTAACGTTAAAAAAATTACGCTAGGGCGTGTTGACCTTTCGTGATTGATTTTGCAGCAGGCTGTTTGATATTTAAGCAAGGCAGAGTCTATGGTGTGTGGTTATTTCCCATAAATAGGCGATAACGCAGCATGAATGCCAAACATCCGCAGCCCTTTGAGCTCGTCTAGAGACGATTAACTCTTTGTTGCTCGATTTTTACTTATTCTTACAGGGATGTAAGCCATTAGAGTAACGCAGGAGCAGTTACCGAGCCCATTCGGTTACAAACCTCGCGCCGCGATTAAATCGCCCTTAGATTGAACAAATTTCAATCCACAAAGGTCAACACGCCCTCGGGTGAAAATACATTAATGGAAGTCATATAAAAAGTTATTTATATGTAAATAATTTAATGACAACGCTGTCATTTGTGCTAGTATAAGATTACTAAATTACGATAGAAATTGTTTTATTAGCCGCAGTTCAGGTTATTTAGAGTATTTACGCAGCATGGTCGAATAAGGTAAGAGGCAAACATGATCACAGACAATATTAATAAAAATAAACTCTTTATGGGGATCGATGGCGGCGGTACTAAATGTAGGGCAATTATTGTTAATGAATCGAATGACGTTCTAGGCGAGGGTATAGCAGGGCCTGGAAATCCTTTACATGGTTTTGCACAAGCAACAGCATCAATAGAGCAATCCGCGCGTTTAGCGCTACAAGATGCAGGTTTAGCTGATATTCCCTTATCAGAAATTACGGCAGGCATTGGTTTAGCGGGTGTAAATTTACCCAGTTTATTGACTCAAATGAATCAATGGCATTCTCCGTTTAAAAAAATGTACCTAACTACCGATTTACTTATTGCGTGTATGGGGGCTCATCAAGGCGAAGATGGCGCCGTTATAATTGCAGGCACTGGTTCATGTGGATTTTCATACGTAAATGGGCATGCTTTTATGCTTGGTGGGCATGGTTTCCCGCATGGCGATAAAGGGAGTGGCGCATGGGTAGGCTTTGTTGCTTGCCAGCATGCGCTTATGGAACTTGATAAGTTAGTGCCCAGTAGTCTTTTAACCACGCAAGTGTTGGCTCATTTAAAGGTAAGTAATGCAGTGCAATTGGTTGAATTAATAGCGAACAAACCAGCAGCTTATTTTGCACAATTAGCAGCATGTGTTTTTAAATCTGCACAGCAAAATGATGCCGCAGCAATCGATATTATTAAAGACGGTGCAAATTATATCAGCGATATAGCACGCGAATTATTAAAGCAAAACCCACCAAGAATTTCATTTATTGGCGGCTTATCTGAATCGATAACCACTTGGTTAGATAGCGATATAAAAAGTAAATTAGCAGCGCCTTTGTCAGCACCAGAAATGGGCGCGGTACTTTATGCTAAGCAGCAAATTAACAACACTAGGCAGGAATGATAATGTTTCAAACGTTGATGGAAAAAGAAGCGGCGCAAACTCCCCATGTAATTAAAAAACAGTTAATTGCAAACCAACCTTTAGTCGAAAAAATAGGCCAAAAGCTTCGCGATATAGCCCCAAAAATGGTCATGATTATTGGTCGAGGTTCATCTGATCATGCCGGTGTGTTTGGTAAATATTTAATTGAAATTGAAGCGGGTATTCCAGTGAGTTCAGCTGCGCCATCGGTGGCCAGCATTTATGGTAAATCAATAAAGTTGCAAGATGCCTTAGTGATTGTTATTTCACAATCAGGACGCAGCCCCGATATTATTGCCCAAGCAAAAATGGCTAAAAAATCAGGTGCTTATTGTATTGCTCTTGTTAACGATGAAGAGTCTCCATTACAAGATATCGTTGATGATTTTGTGCCGCTTAAAGCCGGCGACGAAATTTCTGTCGCGGCGACTAAAAGCTACTTAGCAACGCTCTCTGCTTTAGTACATATTGTCGCTAATTGGACGCAAAATCAGTCCTTAATTAATGCATTAAATGAGCTGCCACAAGCGCTTAACACAATGATTGATTCGCCCGCGCAACTAACTCCGCCTGCATTTGCCAAAGTAAGCAATATGGTGGTACTTGCGCGTGGGTTAGGATTTTCTATCTCCAAAGAAATGGCTTTAAAATTAAAAGAAGTATGTGCAATTCATGCAGAAGCATTCAGTAGTGCCGAATTTTTGCATGGTCCGGTGACACTCGTCGAACAAGGATTGGTTATTTTAAACTGTGCTGTTGATGACGAAACGACAACCTCACATCAGCAACAAATAGACGAAGTTGCGCAACGAGGGGCTGAGATCATTAATTTGAATCAAAATAACATTGTTATCCACCCTCGTTTAGCGCCATTTTTAATTTTACAGCGTTTTTATTTAGACGTAGCCAAGGTCGCACTAAGTAGAGGCTTTAATCCTGATGAGCCTAAGGGGCTTAAAAAAGTAACAAGGACGTTATAAATGTCAGCCGAACGCGTTCATATAGCACAATTTTTTGATGGGCAACAAATGCAGAGCAACAAAGTGTTCACCATCGAAAATGCAATCATTGTTGATATTGATGACAATGTGCAAAAGTACGATAAAAAGTTAAAGGGCCTTGTTGCGCCGGGCTTTATTGATTTACAAGTCAATGGCGGTGGTGGTGTATTGTTCAATCGTACAAGCACACTGTCAGGTATTAAAAAAATGCTGTTAGCGCATACGCAATACGGAACGACAGCAATGCTACCAACATTAATTACCGACACTGTGGAGGTAATGCAACAAGCCGCTGATGTAATAGCACACGCAATAGCAAAAGAAGTGCCTGGCATCATAGGTATTCATTTTGAAGGTCCACATTTATCAGTTGTAAAAAAAGGTGCGCATAGTGCTGAGTTTATTCGCCCAATTTCTGATCAAGAATGGCAAATATTATCGCGTCAAGATTTAGGCAAAGTTATTGTTACTGTCGCCCCTGAAAATGTATTACCCAGCGATATTAATAAAATGCGCGGACTGGGTATTCAGGTTTGTTTAGGCCATACCAACGCAACGTATAATCAAGCTCAACTGGCTGTTGAGGCCGGTGCCACAGGGTTTACGCATTTATACAATGCAATGTCGCCCTTGCAAGGCAGAGAACCCGGTGTAGTCGGTTGCGCATTACTTAATGATGAAACTTATTGCGGATTAATTGTAGACGGCCATCATGTTGACTTTGCATCTTGTCGGCTGGCATTAAAAGCGAAGCCACAAGGTAGAGTGTTTTTAGTAACGGATGCAATGCCGCCAGTGGGCACAAATCAACATGAATTCGCCTTTTTTGACCGAACAGTACATTTGCAAGACGGTAAATTAACGTCAACCACCGGAGAGCTCGCAGGCTCGGTTTTAGATATGGCAAGCGCGGTTAGAAATTGTGTTCAACATGTGCAAGTTTCGTTACCCGAAGCGCTCAAAATGGCTAGCTTGTATCCTGCAAAGTACATTGGTTTACCTGCTGGATGGGGGCAATTAGTAATAGGTAGTCCTGCAAATTTTGTAGAATTAAATAATCAACAACAGGTAATTAGCACTTGGATTGGCGGTGCTCAGCTTTTTTAAAAATATAATAAATATAATTAAAGGAAAATAACATGACAACAAATGTTATACACACATCTAAGCAAAGTAGCGTGGTTCCCATGGCTATTATTGCGGTCTTGTTTTTTATACTGGGGTTTGCGACATGGTTAAATGGCTCATTAATGCCGTACTTAAGCCAAATACTCAAGCTTACTCCGTTTCAAGGCTCGCTTATTTTATTCTCGTTTTACATAGCTGTTACTTTTACCGCTATTCCATCAGCAATGTTGATTAAAAAGGTCGGCTATAAGAATGGGATGGCGTTAGGCATGACGGTTATGATGGTTGCAGGATTGTTGTTTATTCCAGCGGCTAAATCACAAATATTTCCACTGTTTTTATTAGCTCAACTTGTTATGGGAACAGGCCAAACGCTATTGCAAACAGCAATTAACCCTTATGTTGTACGTTTAGGCCCTGAAGAGTCGGCAGCTGCTCGAATTAGTATTATGGGGATTTTAAATAAAGGGGCAGGTGTTATTGCACCTATGGTTTTTACCGCACTTATTTTAAATAATTTTACAGGCACAGTTGGGCAAGCGTTATCGCAAACCCAAATTGATTCGATGGCAAACAGCCTTATTTTACCTTATTTAGGCATGGCACTGTTTATTGGGGTGCTTGCCCTCGCTGTAAAAAAATCGCCTTTACCAGAGCTTGCTAAAGAAGAAGAAAACTCATCAAGTTCTTTGAGCGAAGTGAAAGAAACGTTATCGCACCCTAATTTAGCATTAGGCGTTATTGCTATTTTTGTTTATGTTGCTGTTGAGGTTATTGCGGGCGATACAATTGGCACTTTTGCGCTATCGTTAGGGATTGAAGGCTATAGCGTAATGACCTCGTATACGATGGTGTGTATGGTTGTGGGTTATATTTTAGGGATCACTTTGATCCCACGCTTTATTTCGCAGCAAAAAGCACTCAGTATTTCAGCCACGTTAGGGGTGATATTAACGCTGGCTATTTTATTTGTTGACACGCAATCAAGCATTATTGCTAATACCGTATTAGTTCCATTAGGTGGGGTACAATTACCGGATGTGTTATTGATGATTGCTTTTTTAGGCTTAGCGAATGCGATTGTATGGCCTGCTGTGTTTCCGCTTGCTCTATCAGGAATGGGTAAACTCACCAGTACAGGCTCAGCGTTGCTTGTAATGGGTATTGCGGGCGGTGCGTTTGGGCCTATGTTTTGGGGATTATTAAGCGGTTTAAGCTCGTTACAAATGGGGTACTCCGTTATGCTCCCGTGCTATTTATTTATTCTATTTTATGCCGTTAAAGGCCATAAAATGAAAAAAGCGATGGTTGAGTAACGCATTTAATAGTAAGGGCTTACTGATCAAACTAGTAAGCCCTTGCGCTTATAACCATATTAAATAACCAGAGTTCAGGTTAAATAGTGTGTGTTTTAAAAACGCCTAGCTGAAAATAAGCTAACTCAATCTTGTTACTTTCATTTTTACCTTACCTGCATTCGCACCATAAAAGCGGCTTAAGTCGTTTGCAAATGGACAAAACTCACCTGACTTAGTGATTTTAATATCTGCGCCATCTGCTATTTCGAATAGATGATCGTCGCTTTTATTTATAGCGCCTATTAACGAAAACCATTGTGCGTGAGGCAATCGTCTAAACGGTTCAAGCACTGCCATGGGGATTTCTTTTACACCAAGTTGCACATTATCGCGGCTCCAGCCTAATGGTGTGCACTTTATACCATCGTCAAACCAATATTGATTTGGGTAGGGTGCAAAGCGATACGTAGCACCTAGTTCAAGCATTAAGCCTGTAGCATTGTAGTGCTCACTGGCAAATACGGTTACATCTTGGCTTTGGTTAATGCTCAGCATACTCATGTTTTGATTAGCCAGCTCAATATGAGCGCTTAGCCCTATAAAACTCAACGTGCTGTTGTCGCTGTAACTAATTTTATATTGCCGCTTTTTTAATGACTCTGGTCGATAGCTTGTCAGTTTATTAATACGCTCAGCTACGCTGTGGTGCACGAGCGGTTTAAGGCTGCTGGTTTCGTTATCTAGTAATACGGCGCATTCCCTGTCTATTAATTTTAACAGCGGGTTAAACCAAAAGTAATTTTGTTGATGACTCAATGCAAGTGGATCGGGTATCACGGTAACATCATCTTGCGCCACTAAGTTACTATCAGGTAGTAATGTTTCATAATCTATACTATGACTGGTTAGCAAAGATATACTAAGCGGCTGCTCTATTAACCATTCTAAGGCGTAGCGTAGGCAAATATCAGCTAAACCATCGCGATAATAACCGCCGCCAATATCAGAATGCGCGCCAGCAAACCACAGCTCAGTAATATTACTTTGATGATTCATAAGTGTGGGTTCAAACGCACGTCTTTTTTCATCAAGGGCTACGCAGTGCAGAGCTTGAGTAACGTTTGTTGCTATGGTGTGGTTTTCAAAAATAACATGCTCTGCGCCATAAGCCGCTTTATTTATTTTTGATAAGCCAATAGAGGCCACGGTATCAAATACACATAAATAAACGTTTTCCTTTATTAAGCGTTCAAGGCATTTAGCAAATCGCCTAGCAAGCGCAGCACCTCGGCTAAAACCAGTTAAAAGTAGTGTGTCGCCACGTTGGTAATGAGTTTTAAAATCACTAAAAGCTTGATTTAAAATGCTAGCTACATCGTCACTTCGTGGCGCAAATGTTTGATTTAGTACCCGCTTTAAGTGGCTACCTTTGGTACCAATACCTTGGTAGTAAAAACTAAGTTGGTTTGAAAATGCAGTGGTAGTGGCGTTTTCTAACTTACCGCCAAGTAGTAAGTGCAATTTTAGGATATTAGAGATACTGGCGTCTTCTTTAAAGTGTTCTGAGCTAAATTGCTCTGCGTCACGAGGCTCATTACCTGTGCCGTCAAAGTTAAAAATTAGCGTTTTTCCCGCCATAGCCCCAATCCTTTATTTGTTTTAAATACTCTACACAAACCGTGTTAAAAATTAAAGACAGTGATAGCGCTCACTGTCTTTAATTTAAACCGCCTTTAATGTAATTTCATTTTTGGGCGCACAACACGTAGTACTTTTTCGCTTATCCATAATGCAAAGGTTTTTGCGCTGCCGTGTATGGCGCGTTGATGCATTCTATAAAGCGATATATACATAAAGCGGGCAATTTTACCTTCAATAAAAAAGGTATTACTGGTGAGGTTCCCCATTAAGTTACCCACAGTGCTGTAGCTCGATAAGTTAACCAGCGAGCCATGATCGCTGTATTTAAAGCCGCGTAGTGGTTGCTGCTTCAATGTGGCTATTAGGTTTTTTTCAACGCACTGCGCCATTTGATGCGCCGATTGTGCGCGTGGTGGTACTTGCTTGCCATCGGCTTGGGTAAATGCGCAGCAATCGCCTAATACAAAAATGCTCTTATCAACGGTGCTTTGTAAAAACTCGTTTACTTGAATTTGATTGCTACGAGTCAGCTCAAAAATACCTAAGTCTTTAATAAAATCAGGCGCTTTTACACCTGCCGCCCATACCATAATATCGGCATCAATGTGTTCATCATCTTTGGTGATAAACCCTTGTTCGGTGCCTTCTTTTACTTGAGTTTGCTCGCGCACATTTACGCCAAGTTTTAATAGTTCGCGTTTGGCGCTGGTAGCTATGCGCTCAGGTAATGCAGGCAAAATACGTGGGCCGGCTTCTATCAAATGAATATGTAAACGTTTAGAGGACATATTCGTTAAGCCATAAAGTTTTAATAGCTCCGACACATGGTAAAGCTCAGCAGAGAGCTCAACACCCGTAGCGCCGCCACCTACAATGGCGATATTAAGCGATTGCTGTTGGTTGTCGTCTTGATGAAGGCGGGTAAAGCTATCAAGTAGCGAATGCTGAAAGCGCTCTGCTTGTTGGCTTGAATCTAAAAAGTAGCAGTGCTCTTTTATACCTGGCGTATTAAAGTCATTACTTACGCTGCCAATGGCAATAACAAGGTGATCGTAGCGTACGGTGCGGCCAGGTAAAATGGTGTGGCCTAACTCGTCATTTAATGGGGAGAGGGTAATTGTTTTATTGCTTTGGTCTATATTGCAAAACGTTCCTAGTTGAAAACGATAATTATGTTTTGCGGCATGGGCTGAATACACAACGCCATCTAAATCGGGGTCAATAGAGCCTGTCGCTACTTCGTGCAGTAACGGCTTCCATATGTGGGTACGATTCTTGTCTATTAGCAGTATATCTGCGTGATTTTTTTTCCCTAGTTTATGCCCAAGTTGGGTTGCAAGCTCTAATCCGCCAGCACCACCGCCAATAACGACGATTTTAGGTATTGTAATACTCATAACGTTGCCCTTAAAAATAATATACCCAAATAATCTGTATTATTTTTAGTGTTTTAAGGTTATTTGGGTATCGCAAAAATTATTTTTGGCAAACGTACTAGCATAGTATTTAGTAAGGTTATTTTGCGCTTAAATAAAGGATATGTCAGCAAAAAATGATGATCAAAGGCATATAAGTTATACTCACGTTTTTATCGCCTAGCTGTGCAGTTAAATCGCTGTTTAAAAACAACGAAAGGACACTTATGACCGCGTCATTAATTCAATCACTTGAACAACATTTTGGTTTCAGCCAATTTAGAACAGGGCAACAACAAACTATAGAGCAGCTTTTAAATGGTCAATCGTCGCTGGCGATATTTCCGACCGGCTCGGGTAAATCGTTGTGTTACCAACTCACCGCATTGCACTTACCTAATTTAACGCTTGTGGTGTCGCCACTGCTTGCCTTAATGAAAGATCAAATTAGCTTTTTAAATAGTAAAGGCATTTATGCAGCTAGCCTTGATTCGAGCCAAGATCAAATGCAAAGCAGCACCGTAATGAACGACGTGCGAAACGGCAAAATTAAAGTATTAATGGTCTCGGTTGAGCGATTTAAAAACGAGCGTTTTAGAGAGTTTATAAGTCAAGTGGCACTTTCAATGCTGGTGGTAGACGAAGCGCATTGTATATCTGAATGGGGTCATAACTTTAGACCCGACTACTTAAAGCTACCGCGTTACCGCGAAGAGCTTAATATTCCTTTAGTGTTGTTGCTTACGGCAACGGCAACTAAAAAAGTAAAGCGCGATATGGCCGAGCGTTTTGCTATTGCACCTGAGTGCATTGTGCAAACGGGCTTTTACCGCGCTAATTTAGATTTAAGCGTGTTGAGTGTTAAAACCGCCGATAAAAATACCGAACTTGCCAATATTGTACGCGCGCAAAGTGGCCCCGGGATTGTGTACGTAACACTGCAGCAAAGCGCCGAGCAAGTCGCTAATGTATTAACCGCGCAAGGCCTGCAAGCAGTGGCTTATCATGCCGGGCTTGAAGATACGCTTAGGTGGCAAATTCAAGATGATTTTATGGGCGGTAAAATTAATGTTGTAGTGGCAACCATCGCCTTTGGTATGGGCGTTGATAAATCGGATATTCGTTTTGTTATACATTACGATTTGCCTAAATCGATAGAAAACTACAGCCAAGAAATTGGCCGAGCAGGGCGCGATGGTAATCCGTCAAACTGTTACACGCTTGCTAATTTAGACGGGCTCAATACGGTAGAAAACTTTGTATATGGCGACACGCCAGAGCTTAGCGGTATTGAATACGTAATTAACGATATTCGCCAAAGCCACCAGCAATGGGAAATGCAAGAGTACAGCCTTTCAAGCGAAAGCAATATTAGACAATTGGCCCTTAAAACCTTGTTAGTACAGCTCGAAATGCAAGGAGCAATAACGCCACAATATGCGTACTACGCCGATTTTAAATATAAATTTTTGGTCGATAAAAATGAGCTACTTAGTCACTTTGACGAGCAACGCCAAGCATTTTTAACACAAATATTTAGCCACACCGATTTTAAAAAAATATGGGGCACGTTAAATTTTGACTCCCTTACACAAGCTGCGCAGGTTGATCGCAAACGCGTGGTGGCTGCCCTTGACTACCTAGCCGAAAAAAACCTAATAACGCTTGAGACCAAACGTATTACCCAAGTATATAAAGTGCATGGGGGGGTTATAAATAATCCCGAGCTTGCGCAGCAACTTCACGACTACTTTACCGACAAAGAACAAGCCGAAATTAAACGTATAGCTGCACTGATACGCTTTTTTGAGCTGCAAAGTTGCTTAAGCTATAACTTAGCGCGCTATTTTGACGATCAAAATGCCCCTGAGCAATGTGGGCATTGTAGTGTGTGTAGAGGTCATGCGGTTAAGCTTGAGTACTCTATAAAGCCTGCGCACATTGATGAGCAACTTATTTATCAAAAAGTAGATGAGTTTTTAGCGCATATGGCAGATAAAAATCATCAAAACGTGGGTGTTGAAACCCAATGCCGTTTTTTAGCGGGGATGAGCGTACCGTTATTTACGCGCAATAAAGTACGCCAGCTGAGTGGCTTTGCATTGTGCGAGCAGATGCGTTACGGCGATATTAAAGCAAAACTACTAGCGCGTTAAACTAGTTACTGTATCATAGTGGCTTATTCAAAAAAGTAAGCCACTATGCCGCATATTGTTATTCCCGTTGAAAATATTACGACTACCCCAGAGCCCGTTACGTGTGCTAACTGCCAAGCCTGTTGTTGCCAATTAGAAGTGCGCATAGTAACCGACACCGGCGTGCCTTTTAACTATATAGCATACGATAAATGGGGCAGCGAAGTAATGAAACGCGCTGACGACGGCTGGTGCCAAGCACTCGATCGTAATACGCTTATGTGTTCTATTTACGAAAATCGGCCATTAGTGTGCCGTGAGTTTGAAATGGCCTCAGACGAGTGTATTACCGAGCGTGATTTAGCGGGTATATAGTTATCTCGTTTAGATTAGTTAACTAACCTGAGCTCTGGTTAAGAGATTTACTAACATATTGAATCATGGTGATATTTAAATTTATTTTCTCTAGCCAGAGATTTTCAGTGAAAACAAGGCGAATTTACGCGTCAATAGCTGGCCTATTGCAAGTAAATTCAACGCAGTTAGCGCTGAAAATAGCTGCTAGAGATAGATTTATTATCCAGAGTTCAGGTTAACTAGGTTATCCCTACATATAACTATTGCTACCTACAAAAAAGGGGCTTAAAGCCCCTTTTTAAATTGCTGTAAAACGCTAAACACTTAAACTTTAAAGTAACTAATATACTTTTTGAGTGTGCCCGACAGATCCGCTAATGCCACCGCTTCTTGTGCGTTACTATTTAACGACATACTGGTTTCTTTCGACATATTAGCAATTTCTTCAACGCCGGTACTTATTTGTGCCACGGTAGCTACTTGGGTTGATGTTGCCTCAACAATTTCCAGCACGTTATGTAATGAGTCGTTAGCTTGTTGTTGTATTTGATGGAGTAACTCGTTTGCTTCGTGGGTAAGCGTTAAACCATTTTCTACTTGCGGTACTGTGGTTTCCATCGCGGTTACCGATGCTTGCGTGTTTTCTTGTACTTGCAAAATCATTTTTTCAATATCGCCCGTTGCATCGCCAGTACGCTGAGCAAGTTGCCTTACTTCATCAGCAACTACTGCAAATCCACGACCAGAATCGCCCGCTCTGGCGGCTTCAATCGCGGCATTAAGTGCTAATAAATTAGTTTGATCAGAGATACTGCGGATCACACTTAAAATATCACCGATATGCTTTACGTGCTCTTGCAGTACATTTACTTGGGTAACTGTTGCTTTTACCGTAACAGAAATTTGTTCTATCTCAGCCGCCACTTTTTGTACTGCTGAACTCCCTTGCTGAGATAACTGCGCTGTAATTTTTGAATTGTCTTCAGTTTGTTTGACTGAGCCGGCAACAGAATTAATGCTTCTGCTCATCTCCTCTAAACTACTCACAGCTGAATTTATATACGTCACTTGTGTGTCGGCAGCGCTAAGTGCTTGTTGAGAACCCGATGCCACGCTTGCAGAGTGGGTCGATAGCTCTTCAGATGAATTAATTATACTATCGACAATGGTTTTTAATTTACTTTGCATTACGCCTACAGAGGCCATCATGCTATTAGGGCAACACGAATGAACATCTGCGGTTAAATCGCCTTGGGCAATAAGTGCAATTACTTCTGCGGCTTCTTGCGGCTCGCCACCTACCGAGTTTCTGATCTGTTGGCTAATAACATAGGCAACGCCGGCACCGATTAAAGTGGCAAGCGTTGTTAATAAAATCATCCATATTCTAAATGAGCTAGCTACTTCGCGGGTCTCGATAGTTGTCATTTGATTTGCTTGTTCTTGCAAGTTTATAAACTGGTTTATGGTATTAAGCCATTGTGTAAATGCTGGGCGGGCATCCGTTAATAAAACGCTCGACGCTTGATTTAAATTACCTGCTTTTTTTGCACTTATTATGGTTTTGATTAAAGGCTGAGTACGTTGCTCTATTTGATTGATTTTTTTAATTAGTGAGCGTTCTTCATTGGACATATTGGCAGTGAGTTGACTCATGGCACGACTTGATGTTTGATAAAAAGCGTCTAGTTCTTCTATATCATTAAAAACTGTACTTAAGTCACTTTGGTCAGTTATTAAAACAACATCACGAACGGCAATTGCTCTGTCGTGTACACTCCCTCTATAATTTATAGCGTAACGTTGCTTTACTGAATTCACATCGGTCATTTGCGTAATATTGTTATTAATAAGACTAACGCGTGAAATTCCGATAATTGTTAAAATAAGCATCATCGATAAGATCACACCGAACCCTGTGGCTAAGCGCATATTTATGGTCATGGTTTGTTCCAAATGTGAGAAGTACTGACTTTGTAGGCCACCAGTACAATTAAGAAAATTTTATAATAATTAGTCCATTATGCACTATAGGAACAGTATTTAGCACAACAATCCGCTTTTTTTGTAAAATATATGTATATAAAATGAGGGCCTGTTCACCTTTCAGGATTAAAATATGTTCTATTAGGTGGCGATTTAATTGCAGAGCTATAAAAACAAAAAAGAGGCCTAAGGCCTCTTTCAGTTATCTGTGCTATGCCATTGACTAGTCGTATTTGGCTTCAAGTTCGTCAGCCGTATGAAATTTTTCATGACTTCGTAACTGTTCATCGTATTTAACCAGGTTTTTAAAGTGCGCTAATTGACCTGAGTTTTTAACAATTTCAACAATAAACGACATCATAAAATCGGCGCCGGTTAAGGTGTCGCCCACTAAATAACGTTTACCTTCTAGGCGGTCGTTAAAGTAGCTAATTACTTTAGCTGTTTCAGCGTCTGCATAGCCCTCTAAAAACTGTGTTTTAGCACCGTCTTTTAGTACAAACATTTTAAGTAAAAGCGGTAAAATTGCTGAGCTTTCTGCAAAGTGCAGCCATTGCTGGTAGTCAACGTAATCAGCTGTGCCTGCTTGTGGAGCAAATTTGCCATTACCATATTTAGTAATAAGGTAGTCGGTAATAGCGCCTGATTCGGTCACAATTAAGCCGTCGTCTTCAATTACCGGCGACTTACCAAGCTGATGAACATGCTTTAGTTCGTCAGGAGCTAGGAAGGTGTCTTTATTGCGCTGATAAGCGACAATTTCGTAATCAACATCTAGTTCTTCTAAAAGCCAAATTATGCGTTTAGAACGTGATTTATTTAAATGGTGTAGTTTGATCATGTCTGTCCTTGCAGGCTTATAAAGCGCGATACTTAATAAGCCGTTTAAAATTAAAGCGGCTGGTTGATTTTAACCACTGTTTTACCAAAGTTTTTACCGCTGATCATATCGTTAAACGCGCTAACTGTGTTTTCGATACCTTCTACCATGTGTTCGCGGTATTGAATTTTTCCGTCTTGTAGCCATTTTTGCATGTCTTGTGCAAACTCGTCGTAACGATGGCCGTAATCATCAAAAATAATAAAGCCTTGCATTTTAATACGCTTAGTAAGCAGTTGGCCCATTAACATACCTAAACGGTCTGGACCCTCTGGCAAACTCGTTGCGTTATATTGCGATACTAAACCGCACAGTGGTACGCGTGCGGCTGTGTTAAGCAAAGGTAATACGGCGTCGAATACTTTTCCGCCCACATTTTCGTAGTAAACATCAATACCCTTGTCGCAGGCTTTTTCTAGTTGCGCAGCAAAGTCATCTGCTTTGTGATCAATACACGCATCAAAGCCTAGCTTTTCAACTGCGTGGGCACATTTTTCGCTACCGCCAGCAACGCCCACTACTTTACAGCCTTTAATTTTAGCTATTTGACCAACCGTTGCGCCCACTGGACCTGTTGCGGCTGCGACTACTACGGTTTCACCTTCTTTTGGTGCGCCAATATCAAGCAAGCCCATGTAAGCTGTAAAACCAGGCATACCCATTATACCTAACGCGTACGAAGGGTTTGTAGGCTCTTTTCCTAATTGCATTAAGCCTTCGCCGTTGGTAATGGCGTAGTCTTGCCAACCTGTGTAGGCAAGAACCCATTCGCCTTTGCTAAACGTATCGTTTTTAGACTCTTCTATTTGGCACACTGTCGCACCAACCATGACATCGCCAATATTGACAGGATCAGCGTACGACTTGGCATCGCTCATACGGCCACGCATGTATGGGTCTAATGATAAATAAATAGTACGCAATAACACTTCGCCATCTTTTAATGCAGGAAGCTCTACCGTTTTTAATTCAAAGTTTTCATTGCTGGGCGCGCCGTGTGGGCGTGATTTAAGAGTAAGTTGGCGACTAGTTGTAGACATAAAATCTCCTATTAATATAAATAAACTACTTATCGAATGTTTACGCTTTTGAAATTGTGTTCAGCTAAACAAGAATGCGCGAATAAGCAGTATGAATATGTACAATGCGTACCTTAATACAGGAGTTTTGGGCGGATGGTTGATAATTCAACCCTAATGAGTGGAGTATTTATTCTAATTCGAATTTTAAAGCTGAGCTTTAAGTAGTAAGTACCTCTATTACTTTGTTTTAAAGTCCTCTAATATAAGCAAGATATGATACCTGTTTAAGATACCTTTATGCATCCACACATAGCCGCCCTTTATAATAGTGCCCAAAAGCCAAGCCGTTTAATTATTGGTTTAATGAGTGGCACCTCGTTAGACGGACTCGATGTAGCGCTTTGTAGAGTAACGGGCGCAGGCTTAAATACACACATTGAGGTTTTAAATTTTACCACCGTTGATTACAACGACGATTATAAAACTAAAATAAAACAGGTATTTGCTAAGCGAGAGTGCGATTTAGAACTTGTGACTTTACTGCACCCGTGGGTAGGTAAGCATCATGGCACACTGGTTAATCAGTGCTTAACTAAGTGGAATATAAACCCAGCCGATATAGACGTAATAGCCAGCCACGGGCAAACAATTTATCACTGTCCGCAGTCGCAGCATAATCATAAAGACTTTAATAACGGCACCTTACAAATTGGCGACAGCGATCAAATAGCGGTTACTACCGGCATTACTATTATTGGTGATTTTAGGCAAAAACACATAGCTGCAGGAGGTGAGGGCGCACCACTGGCGGTATATGGCGATTATCTGTATTTTTCGAGCGCAGCCGAAAACCGTATTTTGTTAAATATGGGGGGGATAGCGAATCTCACGTACCTACCTAAATGTGGTAACTCAAGCGCGGTATTTAGCTCAGATATTGGCCCTGGTAATACTATTATGGATGCTTACGTGCAGCGTTATTTTTGTGATATGCATTACGATAATGATGCTGCGCTTGCAAAAGCCGGTACGCAAAATAAATTGCTGTTAGAAGCGCTATGCGACGATGCATTTTTTAAGCTCAGCATGCCTAAAACCACAGGGCCTGAGATATTTAATTTAGCGTATTTAGATGCGGCTCAAACTCGCTCAAATACACATAACTTAAAACATGACGATATAATGGCAACGCTTAATGCATTTACTGCTCATGTTATTAGCAAAGCAATAAATGAGTGTGTTAAAAACGCGCCAAACTGTGTGGTATATGCAAGCGGCGGCGGAATACATAATCCATTATTAATGGAGCAGCTACAGGCGTTTTGCCCTGCGGTAAAAGCGTTTAAAAATACCCACGCACTCGGAATCGATCCAGATGCTAAAGAAGCTGTACTATTTGCTATTTTAGCAAACGAATGCCTAGCAGGAGAGCAACAGCACCTAAATAATACAACGCAAGGTATTGCTGGCGTTACTATGGGCAAAGTAAGCTTCGCTGATTAATAACTTATCAGTGTTACAGGAGTGCAATCAGCATTAAAACAGTGATAAAAACGTAGATCCCATACTCGTAAAATAGCGACGAATACCTTGCGGTTTAGTGCGCTCTACATTAATAAATGGTGCGCAGTAACCTTGTTTAAATGCCTTAATATGCATATCAAATTGTAAGCTGTTTTTTAAAGTTGCGTGCTTACCATGCAGCATCAATTGCATTACAAAACACTGGCTTTGTGTAATTTTGCTCAAAGTAAGATTTACGACACCTCGTTCAAGATCCGCATTCGTTAACGTGTGCTCAGTAAAATACTGCGCGCCACGAGCACTTGGATGTGTAGCGCTAAGTGAAATAGTATCATCTTCATGCGCTGCATCAGGCAGCATGCATTGCAGCGCAATGTTATGTGTTTCATTGGCTTGTAACGAAAGCTTTTCGTATTCCATGGTGTGGCTCATGGCCGCAGACATTGGATCTTCAAATGATTGCAGCGCAAATGTTAGTTGCACTAAAGGTGTGCTCATCTTACTTTGTCTTCTTGAGTCTATATATTTATCGGATAGAAATTATCCACTATCAAGATTACAGAATTATGACTCTGATAGTATAAAAACTACGCATTAAGTTGATTTGATCAAAAAGGATCTTTCTTGTCCTAGGGCCTGTTGACCTTTCAGGATTAAAATTTGTTCAATCTAGGGGCGATTTAATCGCGGCGTGAGGTTTGTAACCTATGGGCTAAGTAAAAACCGAGCAACAAAGAGTAAATTGCCCCTAGGCAGAACCCAAAGGGCAGCGCATGTTTGGCATTTATGCTGCGTTATCGCCTATTTATGGGGAGTAACCACACTACATAGGCTCTGCCTTGCCTAAATACCAAACAGTCTGCTGCAAATTTAACCTCGAAAGATAAACAGGCCCTAGGGCGTGTTGACCTTTGTGGATTGAAATTTGTTCAATCTAGGGGCGATTGAATCGCGGCGCGAGGTTTGTAACCTAGTGGGCTAAGTAAAAACCGAGCAACAAAGAGTTAATCGTCCCTAGAAAGAACCCAAAGGGCAGCGCATGTTTGATATCTATGCTGCGTTATCGCCTATTTATGGGGAACAACCACACATCACAGGCTCTGCCTTGCTTAAATACCAAACACACTGCTGCAAAATCAATCACGAAAGGTCAACACGCCCTAGTTTGGAATCATTTCTCAGGCATCAGCAATAGAGAATCATATCCAGCAGGGCTAGAGAGGAGCTGGCAATATGTCTTATTTGGGCTTTGCTACTCGGATTTAGAATTGCATCCTAAATCATAAATAAGTTTAAATATCAGTTTGTTAAATCTAATTAATAAAGGGGGCCACTATGCATATCGCGATTATGGGTTTACGTTTGAGTACTTGCAAGACGATCATGAGTGAAAGTCGTACATTGAGTAAGTTAGTTGTTTTATTAATCCAAACCCTGTTTAACAAAATATACTAAGCAACCTATGGATCGCTAGACGCAATAGCTATGTTTGCATCTTTATACAAACATGAGTTCACTTATCTTTTTGAAAACTTATCAAGCTTATTCGCTATGGCTTCAATACAAACTTTTACGCTTAAAGGCAGATGTTTTTCGTAGGGATATAATGCATAAACATGATTTATTGGTAAGGTTAAATGGGGAAACACTTCAACTAAAGCAGGTTCAACTGAACTCAACTGAAAATCAGGTATTAAGCCAATACCTGCGCCCTCTTTTATTAAGGCTAAACAGGAATAAAAAGAATTTGATCTACATTGTGCCGTTGCTTCAAACACAATAAGCTTACCTTGATTATCACTAAATTCATGGCTGATTCTCTTACCTTGCCACGTATTAGCTATGTACATAGCGTTATTTATATCTCCTTGTGTAACAAGGTTATGGCGACCACAAAGTACGTCTCGGAATTGACCTATTCTGCGTTGCTTAATATTACTTGTTTGAGATCGCCCCACCCTGATCGCTAAGTCGATATTATCAGACATTAAATTAAGATGATCATCACCGCTTATAAGCTCAGGTTTAAGCAATGGATATTTCTTAAGCAAATCACCAACAGCGGGGGCAATAACAACATCCATTAACGCATTAGGCGCAGTAATTTTAATATTCCCTTGCGGCACTTCTACTGAATTTTTTGCTTGCTTCCAAGCAATATCAGCAATTTTATTCATTTCTCTACATGATTGATAAAATGCCTCTCCTTCGTTAGTAAGTATGTGCTTCCTTGTTGTGCGTTTAATTAACAACACACCAAGTTCTTGTTCTAGCAACTTTAAGTGCTGACTAACAACCGATTTTGATAATTGGAGCGCTTGCGCAGCATTGGTGATCGATCCGGTTTCAACGATATGGGCAAATATCGACATATGACGTAATTGATTCATGATTATTGTCCGTAAAAACAGAACTATTAATTCTATTGCCTTTGTATATAGATGCAAACAATAGTTCTATTATCTATTCACAAGATAACAATGAGTAAGTAATCATGAGAAAGACAGTTTTAGCATTATGCAAAGAAGGTTCAGAGTCTTGGAAAGTGGCTTTTAATAATAAAGATGCTGCTGGTTGCGCGCAGCAATATACTAAAGATTCGGTAATGACAGCCAAGCCGATTGGTGTATTTGAAGGAATAGAAGACATTCAAACTTGTTGGCAAAATATTATCGACCAAGGTTTTGCTAATGTTGAGTATACGAATATTAAGTGGGAAGCTGCTGGTGATAATGGTTATATTCTATCGTCTCAATGGACAATGAATAAAGCCTTTGGTGTTGTTCATAAAGAGCATTGGGTGATTGATCATGACGGTAAAGCTCGTATGATTTCTGATGAATTTGAAATACTTGGCGAAAGATAAATAAAAGAAGAAGTTAGGATGACACCTACCTAATTACTACAGGAATTGTCAATGAGACGACAGCTGTTTATTAAAAAAGGTAAATGACTCAGCTGCATTTAGCCTGTTTTCCTTTTAATAAAGTACAAAATATTGCAAACAATAAAGGTATGAACAAATTGACCTTGCGGGGTTAAATGAAAGTGAATACCTTTACTTCACACTGCGGTATTTGTACTGCCTTGTTTATAATAGTGAACGAAAAAGTTAGGATGACACCCATTCAAAGAAGTAAAAAAAGGGATAAACAAGACATCCATCCTAAATTTAGCCTCCCAAAACGCGAATCAAAACAACACTCTTTTTATCTTCTGCTAAAAAATACAGTAACCGATTGAAGCAAAATAAAAACTCAGCTATGGTTTGTTGATCAAAAAAGACAATAAAAAGCGAGTTATGCTACAGGCTTGTTATATTTTTTATGTTGGAGTATCTAAATGGCTCAAGGCAAGAATAAGAAATTACTAATCAAAAAGACTCGTAAAGGTAATAAAGGTTTCCCTATAGCAACGATCGCTTTTTATGGTCCAAACCGTGATCTTGCATCAAAAGCAGTATGCGCAATTATAATGCATGAAGGTGCAGCTGCAGAACCAATGAAAAAGTGGTTTGCTTCAACAGACTTGAGAAAATCAGAACTGGTTATGAGTGAAATACTGAATTTCATTGATGCAAATGGAGCTAAATCCGTTAGCATGATCCAAGAAGTAATTGGTTGCCCCCATGAGGAAGGAATTGATTATCCTGTAGGTTGCTATTGTCCTGAGTGTAATTATTGGAAAGGCCGAGACCGATTTAGCGCAGAGATGGTGCATTAATTAAAGTTAGTAAGTTAGGATGACATCCATTCTAACTATTACAGAAATCGCTAACTATAACAGTGGTATCTAGTTAAAAATTACAGTTTCACTCATTCCAATTACACATACACCCCCTCCCTTGAAGTCAAAAGGAGTTAGTTTATAAACGTCAAAATTGATACCTTATTCTATTATCACATTTCACTGTAATGGTGCGCCACAATTTTGCTAAAAAGCAAAGGTGCTGAAATATATTCGAGCTATTGCGCAATTTATATTTGGCGTTATGCCTAATGAAGGTTAAAAGTAAAATAACGAGCCACTGATTTTAATACAAAAAAAAAGAGTGCTAGCTGGTACTTATATATTGAGTGTGGGGATCAAATCTACATTACGTATATAAAAAATATAAACCTTAACTATGGTTAATAGGCATAAGTGCGTTTTTGAGATTGGGATTAGAATTAAAGGCAATAAAAAAGAGCTTAAATCAGCTTTTTATTGCCTTGCAGTTAGTCGTGCTTAAAACACTGAACGAAATGAAGAACGACCTGAAGAGCGACGAGCATTACGGCGGTGGCGCATGCGGCTGTGTAGTTCACGACGTTTTGCGTCTAGCCATTCATCACGCGTAATGGTTACGTTACCATTGCGACCTTCTTCACGACTACGGTAGGCACAAAACTCTTCAAACGCTTCTACGTCGTCGCTAAATTCACCAGCGACCAGTTCAATCATAATTGCGTCATCTAAAAAGCCCAGTACGGGTATGTGATCAGGCACTAAATCTTCAGGATCACTGAAGTAAGCAAGCGCACTTAATATTTCTACGCGTTCATCTTCTGGAATTTGCCATTCAGCATCTTCAATCATTGCGACAAACGTTTCTAATTTTTGAATACGAAGGCGTACAAACTCAGGTACATTGTCTTTAATGTTTAAGCTGATTTTTTTTGCATTATTAATTATTACCTGCTCACTGAGTAATTTTGCACCTTGCTGTGCTTTACGCATTACATCACGAAAGTGTTCTAAATCGGTATCTGATAATTCAAACTTAACTTCAAACGCCATTATAATTCTCCTGTATTGGTTATATGGTCACAGCAAATCATCACTATGACAGACAACATTATCAATAGCTTATTGTCAATGTTGAATTTAGCAGATACTTGAGCTAGCAGCACGCTTAATAGTTGGTTTTGTATAAAATATTTGTAATGTATATGTTACATCGTGCTATTGTTTTGTGCATTGCTCCATTAATAGTTTAAATAGTCGTAGTGAAATTATGTCCCAAGAAAGTCAGGTAGTGAATGTAAATGGCTCGCTTTCTTCACACGAAGAAGTATCCGTTATTAACGAGAGTGCAGCGGTTAAAGCGGCTCCTAAAAAGCATTGTGATAATTGCCACCAATCAGTTGAGGGAGGTTTTTGCTCTAATTGCGGGCAGTCACTCGACTCCACGCTAAAATATTTTTGGGTGGTTATTTTACATCTACTCGATGATATTTTTAGCTTTGATTCTCGTGCGAGTCGTACTTTATGGCCATTAATATTTCGCCCTGGCTTTTTAACAAATGAGTATTTTGCTGGCAGGCGAGTGCATTACGTGCCGCCACTACGGCTGTATTTGTTCATCAGTATTGTGTTTTTTTTAACCCTAAAACTAACCGTTTCGGGAGAAGACAAACAAACCATTGAAATTAATAATAACAAAGCTGCTATTAGCCAAGTGACTGAGTATATTAAAACGCTTAATGAAAAAAAATTACAAGCTCAGTCAACGCCTGATGATCAAACAATGGTGAGTATTGATGCTGATTTGGCGAGATTTAATCGCTATTTGAGCGATTTAAAACTTGATATTTCTGTTGCTGAAAATGCCAAACTGGTGAGTACAACCCGACAGCTGGCTACCATAGAGCTGGAGCGCGTTAAGTTAAGAACAAATGACAAAAGCAATGATATTACTATTTCAAACAATGCTGATGGTAGTTTATCATTTGATTTTTTATCAGATGAAAGTAATAAAAAGCTCGATGATTTTGCAAAAAAATTAGCAGAAAAAGCAAAAAAAACCTTTACCACAGACACAAACCGTTTGATCAATGAAGTATTAGGCAAACTCCCGCAATTAATGTTTGTACTTTTACCTCTATTTGCCTTGTTATTGAAGGTGGTTTTCATCTTTTCAAAGCGCCTTTATATGGAACATTTAACCGTGGCATTGCATAGCCATAGCTTTATTTTTATCAGCTTTTTATCAATCGATATTTTGGATGTAACACATGACCATGTTATAGCGCTGGGAGGTGGGGTTGCTACTGCTGCGGCCAGTATTTTAGGATTCATTGGCTTTGCCTTACTGATATGGGTACCTATTTACTTGTTTATTATGCAAAAACGTATTTATAAACAAGGTTATATATCAGCGTTTTTTACTTATGGCTTTGTCGGTATTATTTACTTTATATTGATGGCATTAACGACGTTTGTGGCAGTCGTTTGGGGTCTAACAGAAATTTAGCCTTTTTATCAATAGGTCACTAAAATACACCTGATAGCGCAGTGCAAATAACGTGACCTTAAATTTATATATTTAAATAACTACCTTTAGCTAAACATTTTACCTAAAGGTTTTAGCTAATCGACCGATATATTGTTTAATAGGGCTTAGCGATTAAGGATAATCATGGTTAATAATATACTTGGCAGTCATGCTAACTTAAGTACCTTGCTTGCCCAATCCGTCAATAATGCAAATCAAACAACACCACCTACTAGCTTACAAGCCACTGCCAATTTAGAAGCAAATGCCCAAAAAATCACCGATGAGCTGCTTGGGCAGTTTAGCGATGAAAAAGTAGGGCAAGTTCTTAATCAGCAACTAACCTCGTTATTGACTATTTCAAGCACACCTAGCATTTTAAATTATAAACTCTCCGATGAAGAACTCGCCTTACGCACAGTCATAAGCTCTCAGCAAGAAGGCTTATTGAATAACGAAAATAGCACTAAGTTAATTGAACGCTTAAATACATCGGTAAAAAATATTCAAGGTGCGTATGCCAGTACAAGCGCTATTTTGTCGAATTTAGGACAACTTGGGCATAAGCAACAGACGTTTTTAGCTTCGAGTCAACAACGTGTTGAGCGCTCGCTTAATCCTTTTATGGAAGACTTGAACCGCAAAAATTACGAAAATAGTGACAATTACCTATTTGAATTATCGGTAAAAACAAAAGAAGGTGATGTTATCAATATCACTTTTAACTCTGCGCAAGGTTACGATGAAAACACCGGTGAAGCGACCGATGACTTTAGCTTAAGTTACGAAGTGAATGGGGATTTATCCAAGGCTGAACATCAGGCATTAACTCAGGTACTTTCGGGTGTAGGTGAAATGGCGGATGAGTTTTTTAAGACTAAACAAAGCTCGCACAGTAGTTACGTGCCTTTAAATCAAACTGATATAAGCCTCGATTTTTTAACCGGTTTTAATCATCAACAGTTATCTGGTTTTGATGTGTCTTTTTCAACAACTGACGGGGAAACTATTCTACCCTCAGAAAATAATCTCAATTTGAGCTATAACATTGACGCAGCATCCAATCAGCAAGCGCTTGTATACAAATCAGAAAGTGGGCAAAACGAAGTCGATTTTACGTTAGATATGTCTACCTTTGGAGGGCAAGACATAAACCAAATGCAGCAATATATCACCACTTTAGATAAAAGTTTAGAAGGCAGCCGGCGCAATAGCTTTGATGAGACCAACGACTCAGCATTTGGTCACAAGGGCGATGAAAAAATGAAGCAAGGTTTTGCTTTATTTAAAGATGCGTTTACTAGCATGTCTTCTGCGGCTGAGCGTTATAGCCGTATTGAGTCGGTTGCGTCGCAGCAATTTACTAATGGTCGCGAGTTAGTTTCGGATTTGGTCGATAACATGATCACAAACGATCCGCGTTATCAAGGACTTGGCAGTAGCGAAAAAAATACATTGGGTGCAGGTATTTCTAAGTTAGCCGATTTTGATGCAGCGTTTTCTTTTGCTATGGATCGTGGAGATTATCAGCCAAAAAGTAGTATTGAGTTAAGCCAAGCAACAGAGCAAGAAAAATTAGGAAAATTTAGCGGTGTAACTCAAAGTAAAAATGCCAGTACGCGTTTTGATTATCAAGATAGTCACCCAAATACTTACGATAAAAAAGAAAGCTATAACATTGGCACTGCGGTTAAAAATAATGAATTAGTAGGGCTTGATCAGTCTTACAAAGCGGATGTGGATAAAAAAACGTATCAATTCAATCCCGAGAAATCTCAATATGAGATAAAAATGGCGCTAAAAGAGCAAACTATTAGCGAAAGTAGCATTCGCTTTATCAACGATATATGGCTTGAAAAAAACCAAGATAGCTACAGCATGGATAAAAAAGAGCGCATTAATAGCAATAGTACACAAGACGAATTTAAAAGAACGAGTAGCCATTCTCATAGCAAGCTAGTAACACTAATTGGTGATTTAGATAAGCTGGCAACAGATAAAAATGTAAGGCGTGAATATTTAACTAATTTATCACAAGTGAACTTCTTCATGGATAAAGAAAATTAACTACCGCTCTATTCACTCACTGCGCAATATTGGGTATAGTCGTCACATTACTCCTTTTAAAAAAGTAACCTTATGTTTAAACAATTAATTTTGTTATTCGCTTTGGGAATGCCACTGATAGCCGGCGCTGATACGGCCCCGTTTTCTGGCGGTATTACAGCGGATACACTGCTGAGTGAACACAATAAATTTAGCGAACAATACAAGGCGTTTACGCCAACGGCGCAAGATATAGCGCTAATGCAAAAATTAGCAGGTAAAGAGCTTATTGTATTGTTCGGCACGTGGTGCCACGACAGTCAGCGCGAAGTACCAAGACTAATTAAGTTACTTGAAGAGTCTAAAGTAAAACTTGCAAGCATTGAATACGTGGCTGTTGGTTACAACAAGCAAGACGATTCAGGCATTGCACAGGCGAACGACTTACAATACACCGCTACTTTTATTGTTAAGCAAAATGGCAAAGAGTTACTGCGTGTAATTGAAAAGCCAACGGGTACATTGGCGCAAGATTTAACGCAGGGTTTGTAGATTCTACTTGGTTATATTTGTCTTACGGTTTTGACTGATGGGTTTATATTTAAGCTAAAGGTTGCTATGAGCGAAAAGCAGATATTCAGGTGAGTCGTCATTAGTTTAGTAAGAATAAGAGGACACTTTCCTCTTTTTTACATGTTTATATAAATAACAGAAAGAATAATATTTATAGCTGGCAATGATTTAAACTGTTTGCTATTAATGTAAGTTCAAAAAATAAGGACGTTTTCGCGCTAAAATAGGGAAAGTATCCTCTGATAAGTTGTTGAACTAAGCCGCTACGCGGAGATCCTATTCTGACCATTTGAGCCACACTTACCTTGGGGTTATCCCATATTTGGAGGTAAGTCATGAATACACTCATTGAACAAGTCAAAACTGAAATAGCCTACCGTGGCTATTCACAAAGTACCTGTAAAAGTTACTGTGAGCATTTGCTTAAACTCAGCCATTATTTTAATAAACCACTCGATTTAATTACTGATGATGAGCTGAATACCTTTTTTAACGATCCCGCTATTCGAAAGCTCTCCAGAGCGAGCCAGAAAATACAAATAAACAGTATTTGGTTTTTGTTTAAGAATATTTTACACCGCCCACTGAACTTAAATATCGCACTGCCAAAAGCAAAATTGCGCGCACCCACGTATTTATCGCGTGATGATATTCGTCGACTTATAGAAAGTTGCACGGATATGCGCTTAAAAACATTGATAGTGGTGTGTTATGGGTGTGGTTTGCGTATTGGCGAACTGCTGCGTATTAAAGTGCAAGACATCGATGGACAACGTAAAACCATTTTAATTGAACATGGTAAAGGAGATAAGTCACGCTATGTTGTTGTATCAGACAGTGTGCTAAATCAATTACGTTGCTATTGGAAAATGTATCACCCACCGGGCTGGATGTTTTATTCTCGATGGTTAATGGATAAACCCATGTCACCCTCAAGCTTCAGAAAGGCATTGAAAAAACATACACAAATGTGTGGTTTAAAGCACTGTAATCCACATGTATTACGCCATGCTTATGCAACACATCAACTTGAGTTAGGGATGCCGCTTCATCAACTTCAACATCAGCTTGGCCATAGTGATATTAAAACTACGCAAAGTTACTTACACTGGTTACCTGAGTTAGGGCATGGCGGCATTGATTTACTCGCAAGTTGGGCTAAACAATGAGCGCTTTGCATCTCGCTGATATTTTAAACTCACATCTTGAGAATTATCGGCAACATCATACGGTGAGCTATCAACAACTGCGTGTCTGTCAGCACCTGCAATCATGCAGAACAGGTCAGCTCGGTTACCAAGCATGGCAATGTGATAGCTGTGGTGAAGTACAACAAATTGGATGTAGCTGTCGAGATCGTCACTGTCCACGTTGCCAAGGCATGGCCACGGCTAAATGGGTGCAAAAACAGCAGGAAGATTTATTACCGTGTCGGTATTTCCACCTTGTTTTTACACTCCCTCATGAGTTGAATATCATTGCGCACTATAACCCAAACGCGTTGTATCAGTGTTTATTCAAAGCCACATGGCAAACGCTGAGTAAATTTGCGAAACGGAAAAAGCATGGCCAGTTAGGCATGACTAGCGTGCTGCATACGTGGGGGCAAAACTTAAGTCAGCATATTCACCTGCATTGCTTGATACCCGCAGGAGCGCTTGGTAAAGCACAATGGCACGAAATAGAAAAAGGTTATTTATACCCAGTAAAAGCATTATCAACGGTCTTTAGAGGAAAAATGCTGGCGGCGCTCAATGAATGCGATAGTTCATTCGCGAAGATAAGCACCCCGACTAAATGGTGTGTTTATAGCAAAGCCTGTTTAACGTACAGTGAAAAGTTAGTCAGTTACCTTGCACGTTATACCCGAAAAGGCGTGATGTCAGAATCACGGCTGGTATCAGCGAATGAACAAACAGTGAGTTTTAAATACCGTGATTATAAAGATAATAACCGGAATAAGGTCATGACACTGAGTTGTGACGAATTTTTACGGCGTTATTTACAACATATATTGCCCAAAGGGTTTATGCGCATTCGCCACTATGGATTTTTAGCCAATGCATGTCGTAAACAAAAGTTAGCGTTAATAAGGGCTCAAGAGTCACACATATGTAAACCAGTGAAGCCAAAAACAGAAAAAGATCCATTGATACCACATTGGCCCTGTCAATCATGCAAAGTTGGCATCTTGCGATTTATTGGTATAGCAGAGTCGAATGCGGCAACCGTTAAAACAGAGCGAACGAGTTAGCGGGCTAGCCTGCTAAATAGAATCAATGAGTTAACCTGCTTAATTGTTCAGGCTAGTAGCGGCTGTGTGAGTAAAAAATATCATTGCTTAACGGTTAAATATTAGGTTTAATAGGGACATAATAAATGCTGAGCAACGCAGGGAAAGCTTAAATTATAATAGGTAAGCTTATTAAATTAGCTGATTTAGCTAGAGCCTCTAAAAAGCAAATTCCCATAGCATAAACAACACCAACTCTGACACACCGAGCAGGTAGCGCCTCAGTCCAACAAGCGATTATGCAACACAAACTGCGTGTCGCATAAATACTAAAGTGTTATACATTAATTGGAGTCATCACATGATTGAAGGAAGCTGTTGTTGCGGAACAGTTCGGTTCGAGCTGACTGAAAAGCCCAGTATGATGGGCATGTGTCATTGCAGCCGCTGCCGTAAAGTTGGGGCAAGCTCATTGGCATTCGTTAAATCCGAGAAATTTAAAATTACTGCTGGCCGCGACAAAATAAGCACCTACAAGGCTGAGCCTCCGTATAAATATGACCGATGCTTTTGTTCAGTATGTGGCACGGCGCTTGGTGAAGTTCTGTCGGGATTGGATTCTTTCCCCATCAACGCAAATTGCATAGATAGTGAAATAGAAATCGAGAACACATTTCACGAGTTTGTTTCTGAAAAGCCGAGCTGGTTCAAAATCGGCGACAATGCAAAACAGTTCGAGGAACATCCGCATGAGTAATCGGCAAAATGTATAATCGGGTAGCCGGAGGTCTCTAACCTCCAGCCCCCACACCACCCATCATGCGGGTCCGCAATGGGCGGTTCATCTCCCGTAATGAATATTGATCCAAATATCTTTCAATGACACTAAACCTTGTGATGCTAAATAGTCATTACCTAGCGCAATGTTAATTCCTTTTGTTTTTGAGCTTCTACAAGGGCCTTTACTGGTGATACCACAGGCTATGGCGAGTCGCTCGCTAACACCCAATTTCATTAAACTGCGTACTTTGGTACGTGCTATACCTGATAAAGAGCGCCACTGCCGCCAGTAGCACATCCTTATCCTACGGCGGATCCAATGATCTAAATCCACTGTTAGTTGATAAGCGTTGGCTATTAGGTAGTAGTGTCCCCAGCCACGTAAATACTGTGTGAGTTTATGAATTTGTAGGGTCATTGAGAACCCCCAGTTGCGGTTAGTGAGTTCTCTTACATTTGCTTTAAATTTCTTTAGCGCCTGTTCGTGAATTTGCACTTGACCGTAACGAAAGGTAAACCCGAGAAATTTCGAGCCTGTTACTGGACCGACTCGACTTTTCGATTCGTTCACTTTGAGCTTTAATCGCTTAGTGATGAACGCAGTAATTTCCCGTTGGATTATGAGCCCTTCGCTTTTCGTTTTTACTAAAATGATTATGTCATCAGCGTAACGTGCAAACTTAAGGTGTTTGTAGGTTAGCTTCTTATCTAATTCATCGAGTAAAATATTGGAAAGTAAAGGGGATAATGGCCCACCTTGAGGGACGCCTTTGGTTGACTCAAACCACAGACCTGTTTCGCGCTCTGCTACTCCCGCTCGGAGGTATTTACCAAGTAGGCGCATGAGTGCTTTGTCTTTGATTTTACGACCAACACGATTCATCAGCATGTCATGGTCTACTTCATCAAAGAACTTAGACAAGTCGATATCAACCGCTGTTTTATAACCTTGTTTAACACAAGATTGAACATGGTTCACTGCTTGACTGGCTCTTTTATGAGGGCGATAACCATAACTATGTGGTGAAAATAGAGGCTCAAAATAAGGGCTAATCACTTGAGCAATGGCTTGTTGGATCACTCTGTCGATAACAGCAGGGATCCCAAGCATTCGCTCACCGCCATCAGGTTTGGGTATCATCACGCGTTTGACTGGCAAGGGTTGATAAGTGCCGCTAAGTAATTGTTGTTTAATACCCAGCCAATGTAACTTAGCGAAGTCATTAAATTCCTCAATACTCATATTATCAATACCCGCAGCCCCTTTATTGCGCTTAACATGTTGCCATGCTGCACCAATATTGTGGTTGCTCAGTACCCTTGCCATCAGGTCACGATCTGTTTGGTTGTATTCATTCGAGGTAAAAATAAACAAGACACCCAATCTAAATTTTGCACTTCCAATTAGAATCTAGGCACAGTTTTATTTGTTTAATTAGAATGGCTGTCAAGTTTAGGGCTAAGTTTAGGGCTATTCAATATTCTGAATCTATTTGTAGGCTGGTGGGATTATTAGTATTTGATACAGATGGTTACGATTCATTCTAGCTCTACATTTAATTTTGTGTCATCAGTTGGTTCTTGCCAACTTTCATAATATTTACAGAGAGTTGCACGCTAACGCGTTTCTGTCCATTAACTATTTGAATTAGTGACTGTCAGATTTGGTCAAGCTCCAAAAATCAAATATGACAGTTTAAGTTAAGACTTTTTCAATTAGACCTTCAGTCAAAGAGCGTAGTTAACGCCTTTTAAAGTAAGAACTAAACTTCTGATACTTCCTCAAAGGAAATACCTGTATAGCATTTCCCATGGATTGCGCAGAACAGGTTATTTAGTATATCGTCATCACTTTCTTGATTGTCGCAACAAAAAATTTCAGTGTGATTGTCTTGTGGGATCTTGAAAGTAGTAGCATTTGTTAGCTTGTCTTTGAAAAAAACAAATTCGACTAAATTAAGTTTTATGGCCCCTGTATTTATCAGGTATGTGCTGTTTTCATCATCTAATGCATCTATTGACGTGGTGACATTTAGAGCATACCAAGTTTGTCCATCTACGCTAAATGGAAGGAACTCACCTATACCCTCAAGTATATCAGCAAGTTCCTCCGCAACATCTTCTCTAAAAGCAAATGTTGCCATTCCTATATAAGCAATATCGGGTATAGGCTCATTGCTGTCTTTTTCAAAATGAGCATTAAAATTCATTAGCTTTCCAGCCAAAGTATCCCCATGGAAATCCCATAAGTCAGACTGATATACCGTAGACTCTGGATACATTAAGCGATACTTCGTATCTGGACGTAATTTATATACTTTCATATTCTAATACTCCAGAGCAGAAAATGGGGTCGCGTCTTGCCTTTTGCCACTTTCTTTTGAATGTCTGTTGATGGTACACATACGACTTACAGATCGCGTTAAGTTCACTTATATAAACATTATTCACTAAATAGGCTTTTTTCGAATGCTTGCGCTGCATGCGAAGACGGTCTGTCTTTATAGTGTAATTGATATAATGGCCGTGATAGCTCGATGTTATTTTGTGGCTTTAGGCGTGTTAATTTACCTAATTGCACTAAATCTTCAGTTACCACATTAGGCAATAACGCAACGCCCATCCCTTGTGCTACCGCTCTTGCTATAGCCTCGTTACTGCCCAATTGCATGCTGTTTTTTGCTGTAACGTCGTGTTGTTGTAGTAACTTAACCGACATTTCGAGTGTGCCAGAGCCAGGTTCGCGCAGCAGCCAAAACTGCTTGTTTAACCATGCTTTTACATTTTTAGCGGGCTTTAAGTTACTCGGTATAACCACACTCATTAAATCGTTTTGCCAGTGCCTACTTATTATATGCGGCTCGGTAGGTGTGCCTTCAACCAGTGCTAAATCTATAGTGCATTCAAGTAAGGCATGTTCAATTTGTGCGGTATTGGCAACTTGTACTTCTACTTTTATATGTGGATGTTGCGCGCAAAATTTAGCTAAATAAGGGGGCAGCCAATAGCTTGCAATGGTGGTGCTGCTGCCTATAACGAGTGTGCCTCGCTTAAGCCCTGTACGCGATTTTATATCTTCGATGGCTGCTTTTTCGATAGCAAAAATACTACGAGCATGTTCAAAAAGCGCTTGCCCAGCTTCACTTAAAGTGAGTTTTTTACCCTTGGATGCACGTTCAATCAGTTGTATGTTTAGCTGATACTCAAGCTCTTTTAAAGCCTTTGATACCGCCGGTTGACTTATAAACAGTGCTTCAGCTGCGGCCGAAAAGCTACTTAGTTTAGCAACCGTATGAAACACCCGAAGTGCATGTAGGTTCATTGTGCCTCTCAAGTTACATAACCTTAAGTTATCAAATTATGATTTTAATGTATTAGAGTTATATTTTGCGCTTTATTATAATGAAGTCAATTAATTACGATGACTTTATGAAGGGATGATTATGCTTAGTAAAATTAAAAAAATAGCACAGTATTTTAGTGTTAATACTAAGCAATACAACGATTCGCGTTGGTGGTTAGGAATGCTGCTCGTTATTGTTTTAGCGGTGGTTGCTGTTGCCCTGAGTAAGTTGCCGGTAATGCAAAGCGCTCAGTTTAGTTCTTTAACGCTTGGTATTGTACTTGGCATTATTGTTGGTAACAGTGTTTTTTCGCGCATTGCGACTCATATCGATGTGGGTGTTAATTATGCTAAAAGTACTTTACTCAAAGCGGGTATTATTTTATTTGGTTTTAGGGTTACATTTTCACAAGTAGCGGGAGTTGGTTTAACTGGGTTGATAACCGATATTACAGTACTTAGCGGTACGTTTATGTTAGCACTTAGCTTAGGTAAATACGTATTTAAACTTGATGAACACACGACTATATTAATTGGCGCAGGTAGCTCAATTTGTGGCGCTGCCGCTGTAATGGCAACTGAGCCGGTAATAAAAGCGCAGGCGCACAAAGTATCAGTAGCTGTGGCAACGGTTGTAGTGTTTGGCACACTGAGTATGTTCGCGTATCCGTTATTGTTTGAATATATGGGCATGACGGAGCACGCGTATGGTATTTTTATCGGTTCAACGATTCATGAAGTAGCGCAAGTCGTGGCTGCGGGCAGTGCTGTAAGCGAAAATGCTACCGATACGGCGGTGATCGAAAAAATGTTAAGAGTGATGATGCTAGCCCCATTTTTGTTGTGTTTATCGTATTGGCAAAATAAAAAAAATTTAAAAATAGGTAGCATTGCAAACAGCGAGGGGAATAAATCAGGCATCACTATTCCTTGGTTTGCGGTATTATTTATTGCGACAAGTGGTGTACATTCACTCTCTATACTTCCTCAAGTGGCTACAAGCGCAGTTGTTTGGTTTGATAATATATTACTCACGATTGCGATGGTGGCTTTGGGTTTACGCACACATATTGGGGCTATTCGCCAAGCGGGGATTAAGCCACTGTTACTGGCGCTGTGTTTATTTTTATTTTTAACGTTAGGTGGTTACGCTATTAATATAGGCATTGCTGAGCTGTTTTAAATTTTGGATGAATAACCTGAGTTTTGGCTAAGATATTTAAAAACGCTATAAATAATAACGATATTTAAGTTTGTTTCTCTCTAGCTCAAAATAGCTGCTTGAGATAGATTTATTATCCAGAACTCAGGTTAACTAGATTAGCGGCTTAAATTGGCCAATCAACTTCGTTTACGTTATCAAGCTGTGTGCTTGTATGTTTATTGCCTTGCCACTTGTTAGTGTAAACAGCATGCGGATCAAACTGCAATGTTTGCTTTTGTATATTAAAGTGCCTGCCACCGCGCGGATCTACACCCACGCCCGCTATATATTGCCAGTTGCCCCAATTAGCAGCTACGTCGTAATCAATCAGTTGCTGTTCAAAATAGGCCGCGCCATAGCGCCAATCAAGGCTAAGTTCGTTAACTAAGCAACTTGCTGCAACTTGCCTAGCTCGGTTTGATATATACCCGGTGGCATTAAGTTCATTCATAATAGCGTTCACCAAGGGGTAGGGGGTTGCGCCATTGCACCACGCAGCAAAGCGATTTGGCATAAACGTTGTAAGGGGTTTAGTGTGTTTTTGGCCTTTAAAGCTAAACAGGCTGTTACCTACGTTAAGTGCATGCCATTTAAAATACTCACGCCATAACAGCTCAAACTTAACCCAGTAAGTAGACTCGTTTGCTATGTGGTTTTGCTCGTACTGTTTAACTGCATTATAAACTTGTCGTGCACTTATGCAGCCAAAGGCAAGCCATGCACTAAATTTAGTGGTGTTATTAAAGCCATCAAGCTCGTTTCGAGTTGTTTTATAGGTACTTGGTAGTAAGCCTGAAAAGTAGTGCTCCAAATGTGTTTGCGCACTATTAAGGCCTCCGTGTATAAAATGCTCAAGATTATTGTGCAGTTCAATTGGCTTTGCAGCACATAAAGTAATGGGTTTTGGTAATAACGTTTTAGGCAACGCTGAAAGCGTGATGGGAATATTTACCGCCTCTACCTTTTTTCTAAATAGGGTAAAGTTTTTAGGCAGCTCGTTTAAATCAAAAGGGAGGTCGCTTTGTTTAAATAAAGTGTCTTGTTGAGTCGTTTTAAATATCAGATGCGGGCAATGTGCTTTTAGTCGCGCGAGTTGGCGTTGCTCATATATTCCAACGTGCTCTGCGCATACAACCTCGTCAATATGTTGATCCGCAATTCTTTGCTTTAACACTGTAACAGGCTCGCCCTCAAGTACATGCAGAGTTTGTCCGCGTTCAATAAGCGCTTGTTGCAGCTCAAATAAGCTTTGCATTAAAAACTGTTGTTTGTGCACGCCATATGGTTTTTGTTGGTAGTTATTATTTCTAAACCAGTGCGGATTTATTACAAATACAATATCGAGTGCGCATTGCTGCAAAGCAAGTTCGCTAAAAATAGGGTTGTCGTCTATGCGTAAATCATTTTGTAGCCAATATAAAATACGTTTGCTCATGTTTGCGGATCTTCCTAATAATTATTACAGATCGTTACGTATTTTAAACAAACAGCGATTACATTTTAGTAAACTTATATGCTGCATAAAAAAGGCTCTAGGGCCTGTTGACCTTTAAGGATTAAAATTTGTTCAATCTAGGGGCGATTTAATCGCGGCGTGAGGTTTGTAACCTAGTGGGCTAAGTAAAAACCGAGCAACAAAGAGTAAATTGCCCCTAGGCAGAACCCTTCGGGCAGCGCATGTTTGGCATTTATGCTGCGTTATCGCCTATTTATGGGGAATAACCACACACCATAGGCTCTGCCTTGCCTAAATACCAAACAGCCTGCTGCAAATTTAACCTCGAAAGATAAACAGGCCCTAGTGATGCATCACTGCATACATTGATATTAGGTTTTAAAAATAAATGAACTTTAGAATTTCGTAATTTTCATTGCTGGCATATTGTTTATGAGCTGATTAAAATAGAGAAAACTAATTACAATAATGACCGTCATGTTTAATAAAGTAATAACGCTGATTGATGAAGCTAATAGCCAAGACCCTAATAATGAATTGCATGACGGGAAAAGCTTCCCAAAAGAGCGTTTATATTCAGAGCGTATGAGCGAAATGCTACTTCGTTTTATGCCAAATGCAGATGAACTCATGAAAATTGCAGTGCGTGCGCAGCATATAGAGCGTTGGAAATCACCTCGTAGTGGCTTTGAAATGAATAAACAAGGTTATCACCAATGGCGAACTGCGCTTTATATTTTTCATGCGTCAACGGTCGTTGAATTAATGCAACAAGCTGGTTTTAATGAAATAGAGCAAAATCGTGTTTATGAAGCCGTAGCTAAAAAAAATATCAAACGTAATCCCGACAGCCAGTTAGTTGAAGATGTGGCAAGCCTTGTATTTATTGAGCATTACATGCTTGAATTTACCCGCTCTAAACCTGATTATGATGAGCAAAAGTGGATAGGTATAATTCGACGTACGTGGCAAAAAATGTCTGATGACGCGCATGAGTTTGTACTTGCAGGTAATATTACTTTACCAGAGCCGCTTGTTGGGCTTATTCATAAAGCACTTTAATAAAAAATAAAAAGGATTTTTAAAATGTTATGCCCACGTACAAACAGCTCTCTTAAACCGTTATTAATTGGCGGTATTACTGTTTACACTTCAGCGCAAGGTGGCGTATTTTTTGATAACAGCCAAATATTTAAATTTAGCTCACCAGAGCTAAAGCATAGTCAGGTATTGCTAAAACATTTGAGTGAACATAGCGAGAAAGAATACGATGTTTCGCTACGAATAAACTGCCCAAAGTGCAAAAGTATTGTAATGATGCGCAGGTATTTTTCGCCAGTAAAGGCTGTCGAAATAGACGAATGCCCAGGTTGTGCAGGAATTTGGCTTGATAGTGGAGAATTAAGCAAGATACATGAAAACCACCTAACACCTCGAGAGCGTAAGCTGTTAGCCCATGAAATGGCAACCGACCATGGTTTTATAACTATTAAATCACCTATTTCTAGGTTTACGCCAACTAATAAAAATAAAAGTGCGCATGAAACCACCGTTGAGAACTTGGTTCGTTTAGCTTTACTTGGTTTGTAACTCTTAATAACATATTAAAACAAAAAACGGCGTACTAAAAAGTACGCCGTTTTTATTGTAATAAACTAATTTTTTAAAATTTATTTATTACGGTTTTCTTTAGCAAACGCACGTATTTTACGTTTTTGCGACAGTGTTACTTTATTAACACGACCAGCAAATGGGTTTTCACCTTCTCTAAATTCAATTTTGATAGGTGTACCCATAATTTTAAGCGCTTTACGGTAATAGTTCATCAGGTAACGTTTATAACTATCTGGTAGGTCTTTAACTTGGTTACCGTGAATAACAATACGTGGTGGGTTATAACCACCGGCATGGGCATATTTAAGCTTAACACGACGTCCACGAACAAGTGGCGGCTGGTGATCAGCTTGAGCCATGTCCATAATTCGGCGTAGCATGGCTGTACTTATACGTTTAGTTGCAGACTCGTAAGCTTCATCAACCGATTCAAATAAGTGACCAACACCTGTACCGTGTAATGCAGATATAAAGTGCAGGCGTGCAAAGTCAATAAAGCCTAAACGGCGATCGAGCTCTGATTTAATACGATCTTTAACGTAATCGTCTAAGCCATCCCATTTGTTCACGGCAATAACCAATGAACGACCTGAGTTAAGAGCAAAACCAAGCAAGCTCAAGTCTTGATCAGAAATACCATCACGCGCATCAACAATTAACAACACCACATTACAATCTTCGATTGCTTGAAGCGTTTTAATGACAGAGAACTTTTCTACTACGTCACTTACTTTTTTACGTTTACGCACACCAGCTGTGTCGATTAACACGTACTCTTTTTCATTTCGAGTCATCGGAATGTAGATAGAATCGCGTGTTGTACCTGGCATGTCGTATACAATTACACGATCTTCACCAAGTATACGGTTTGTAAGCGTTGACTTACCAACGTTAGGGCGGCCAATTATCGCAAGCTTTACAGGTTTATCTGCAAACGCTTGATGATCGGTGTCATCCCCTTCACCTTCTTCGTAAAGATCAATAAGTTCTTCGTCGTTGTCGGCTACGTCTTCATCTTGCGCTGCTAATTCAGCAATAAGCGGCTGAAGAGTTTGCTCAAGTAATAACGTAATACCACGGCCATGTGATGCCGCAATATGGTGGATCTCACCTAATGATAATTGGTAAAATTCAGCACAGCTTGAATCAGCATCAATACCATCGGTTTTGTTAGCGACAACAAAGCATTTCTTATCTTGCTTGCGCAAATGATTAGCAATGGCTTGATCGGCAACGGTCATACCAACACGGGCATCGACTAAAAATAGCACAATGTCGGCTTCTTCAATGGCTAGCAGAGATTGATCTGCCATTTCGATTTCGATGCCTTCTTCTGAGCCATCAATACCGCCCGTATCTACCACGATAAATTCATAGCCATCGTAGCTAGCTTGGCCATATTTTCTATCTCGTGTTAAACCAGGGAAATCGGCTACGAGTGCATCACGAGTACGTGTTAAACGGTTAAATAATGTGGACTTGCCCACATTGGGTCGCCCAACTAGAGCGATCACGGGAAGCATAAACTACCTCTTTAAAAAACAACAAAAGGCTTCGCAGTGCGAAGCCTTACAAAAAATAATTAACTATTAGCAGGTTATACTAATAGTAGTAAGTTAGTTTGGTATTTTAACCGCACTAACTTCACCATCACGGGTGTATAGAATCAGTTTATCGTCGGCAACAACTGGCTCAATAAAAAAGCCTGAGCTGTCAAAGTCTTCACGAGATACTAGCTCGCCAGTGTCTTTATTTAACCAATGTAGATTACCTTCTTGGTCGCCTATGGCTAAATTACTACCTGCAACAGTAGGACCGGTTAAGTACCAACCACGTAGAGCAGGTTGACTCCAACGTTCAATACCTGAATTTTTATCTAATGAATAAATAACGCCATTGCTATCTACTACATAAAGACTTTGTGCATCCATCGAAATTTCGCGATAGCTGCTGTATTCGCGTTTCCACACAACATTTCCAGAGCGAATATCAATAGCTGCCAGATTACCGTTATAGGCAATAGCGTATGCGTACGGGCCACTAATAAGTGGCTGAGTGTCTACATCAACAAGGCGTTCAAATTCTGATGCGCCTTTTGCTACCGCGATTTCTGCGCTCCATGCTGAGTAACCAGTGTCTGAAATCAAAACATTGAGTTTGCCTGTTTCCAGGCCTACTAATACACCACCATTTGCAACGGTTGGTGAGCTTTGTCCACGTAATGTTAATGGTGGAACTTCTTGTTCAAAGTTCCAGCGTTCTTCGCCCGTATCTGGGTGAAGCGCGAGTAATTTACCTGAGGCTAAATTAACAAATATGAGACCGTCGCCAGCTGCCGGTTTAGACAGTGATTCACCAGGTACATTTTTACGCCAAACTTCTTCGCCTGTTTCACGATCTAGCGCAATTACAAAGCCATGCTCAGAGCCAATGTATATTTTACCATAAGCTTGTAAGATACCGCCTGATAATTTTGCAGTGCCGTTATTAGCCCACGGCCAAAATGAAGTATTCTGACGTATATCAGTTTCCCATTTTGTATCGCCGTTAGTAAGTGAAAGCGCTTCAATTTGGCCTTCACGGCTAGCAACATATACATTATCTTTATATATGGCTGGCGTTAAGCGAGAAAAATAGTGCTCTACACCATCGCCTATCGACTCTTGCCATATAACATCAGTCTCAAACTGATTTACAATTTCAGGAAGGACGAGTTCTTCTTCGTCATCACTCGATGAGCATCCCATTAATGTTGCCATACATAAAGCAAGGGCTGCTGTTGTTAATTTTTTCATGCCTAAAACCTTATGCCGCTGGGCTAGTTACTGCTAGGTCATCTAACTTAACTTGTAAAAGAGGATTAGCTGTTAATCCACCTGCATCTACCGCTGCTTGATACGCAGTGCGTGCTTGCTCTTTATTGCCTTGCTGAGCGTAAATATCGCCTTTAAGCTCCGCAACATTTGCATTAAATGCTTCAGGTAGTGGTGCATTTAATGTATTTAATGCATCGTCATACTTTGTTTGTGCTATTTGAATGCGTGCTAAACGCGTAATCGCAATCGCTTTTAACTCTGCGTTTTCAACGTTTGATACAATCCAGCTTAGTTTTTCGCTAGCAACAGCTAGGTTTTGCGCTTCTACAGCATCTTTAGCTGCAACAAATGCCGCCAATGTAGCGTAGTTTGTATCTTTATTTTCGCTGATAAATGTATCAGCCGCAGATAACACATCATCACTTTCAACAAGTGTTGTATACGAATCTGATGCTTGTTCTGCCGTGGTAATTTGGTTCTGGTTATAGGCTTTCCAACCATATAAACCACCTAAACCTACAATTACACCGAGTGCAAGTGACAGGCCGTTTTCACGGAAAAAACGTTTAATGGCTTCTGCTTGTTGTTCTTCTGTTGAATAAATATCCATGTTTACCTCTAATGTTCGCTTAGCCGTTAATAAGCTCTGCTAATAGCGCTTTAGCTTGTTCTAATTCTAATGTGACTTGTTCTTTACGCTCGCGTAAATATTTAATAGTCACAACGCCTTTTTCTAATTCATCTTCACCAATAATAACTGCAACAAGTGCATCGCTTTTATCAGCACGTTTTAATTGTTTTTTGAAGTTACCGCCGCCCGCATGAACCATCACACGAAGGCCAGCCACATCACGGCGTAGTTCAGACGCAATAATAGGCGCTTGAATACTGGCTTTATCACCCATTGCCGCTAAATATACATCAGCATTGCGGCGTATGTCACCTACGCACTCTAGTGCTTGTAATAACAACACCAAACGCTCAAGGCCCATTGCAAAACCAACTGCTGGAGTGGCTTTACCGCCTAGTTGTTCAACTAAACCATCGTAACGACCGCCAGCACATACTGTGCCCTGTGCACCTAAACTATCGGTTACCCACTCAAATACTGTGCGGTTATAGTAATCCAAGCCACGAACTAATTTTTCGTTAACCGTGTATGAGACGCCAGCTGCGTCTAAACGTTCACATAAATTTTCAAAATGTTCTTTTGATTCAGCATCTAAATTCTCAGATAATTTAGGTGCGTCGGTTAATATGGCTTGTACATCTGGATTTTTGCTATCAAGTACGCGTAATGGGTTTGAATACATACGGCGTTTTGAGTCTTCATCAAGCACATCAATGTGTTGCTCAAGGTAGGCAACTAACGCATCACGGTAATCTGCACGTGCTTCATTAGACCCTAAAGAGTTAAGCTCTAAGCGAACGTGTTCAGTAATACCAAAGGCTTCCCATAACTGTGCCGTTAATAAAATAACTTCTGCATCTATATCTGCACTGGCAATACCAAATGTCTCTAAACCAAATTGGTGAAACTGACGGTAACGACCTTTTTGCGGACGCTCGTGGCGAAACATTGGGCCCATATACCAAAGGCGCTGCTCTTGGTTGTACAATAACCCGTTTTCGTTACCAGCACGTACGCATACTGCGGTGCCTTCTGGTCGCAGTGTTAACAAGTCGCCATTGCGATCGGCAAAGGTGTACATTTCTTTTTCTACAATATCGGTAACTTCACCAATAGAGCGTTTAAATAAGTCGGTTGATTCTACAATAGGAAAACGAATTTCTTGATAACCGAACGATGCTACTGTCTCGCGTAAAATGTTTTCTACTTTCTGCCAAACTTGTGTGTCGCCTGGCAGACAATCGTTCATACCGCGAACTGCCTGAATTTGTTTTGCCACTGATAAATCCTAAATACTATTTTTTGTGTAATAAAAAATGCTTACACAACAAGAATGCTAAAAATTGACCTGCCATTATAGCGTTCTGATTATAAAGGTAAACGGCAAACAGCGCTGTTTGCCGCTATATACGGTATTTATTCGACTATTTTTATATCTATAGGTGTTTGGTTTTGTTTTTTCTCTATAAAGTCGCGAACATAGCCTTCGAGTTGCTCAACAATATTATTGTTATCGATGCGTGCTTTTTGACGCTCGCCATTAATATACAGGCCAGAACGACGGTTTGCACCGGCAAGGCCTATATCACTAACCAGTGCTTCACCTGGGCCATTTACAACACAGCCAATGACTGATACCGATACTGGCTCGATAATATCTTCAAGGCGTTCTTCTAGTTGATTCATGGTGCTTACAACATCAAATTCTTGGCGAGAGCAGCTCGGGCAGGCGATAAAATTAATACCCCGCGAACGAATGCGCAGCGATTTTAAAATATCAAAGCCAACTTTGATTTCTTGCACGGGATCGGCAGCGAGTGAAACACGCAGCGTGTCGCCAATCCCTTCGGCAAGTAACATGCCTAGGCCAACTGCCGATTTAACAGAGCCCGAACGCATGCCGCCTGCTTCAGTGATCCCTAAATGCAATGGCTGATCTATTTCTTTTGCAAGTAAGCGATACGCGCCTACGGCTAAAAATACGTCGGAGGCCTTTACTGATATTTTAAATTGGTCAAAATCCAAGCGGCGCAATATGTTTACATGGCGCATTGCTGATTCTAATAGCGCTTCCGGTGTTGGTTCGCCGTATTTTTCTTGCAAATCACGCTCTAGTGAACCGCCATTTACGCCTATACGAATGGGAATATTATGCTCGCGGGCTGAATCGACAACGGCTCTTATTCGTTCTTCGCTGCCAATGTTACCTGGATTTATACGCAGGCAATCTACGCCGTATTTTGCTACTTTTAAAGCGATACGGTAATCAAAGTGAATATCCGCAACTAGCGGGATAGTCACTTGCTCTTTTATACTTCTAAATGCGTCTGCGGCATCCATAGTTGGTACTGATACCCGAACTATATCGGCACCGGCATCTTGTATTGCCTGAATTTGCGCAACGGTTGCATCAACATCCATCGTGTCGGTGTTGGTCATCGATTGGACGGCAATTGGGGCACCGTCACCAATAGGGACGTTACCTACGTTAATACGTGTGGATTTTCTGCGTTTAATTGGAGATTCTGAAAACATAGCGACTACTCTGCTAGTGGTAATGTAAATTTGGCTAAACGATTTTTGGGAAAAGCTGAAATATCAACTTTTTCACCGTTTAGGGTAACGCTTACAACGTTGTGCTTACCAAGCACAACAGAAAAAGGAGGTTTGCCGGTGACAGTCATTAAATAGCCTGCTTTTTTAACACCAAATGCAATTTTTTCACCTTCGCCGTCGTAAATTTCAACCCAGCTTTCATCATTAAAATTCATTTCGATGGTGCTATTTTCAGCTGAGTCTGTATTAGTGGTGAGTGGTTGATTTGTTTGTGCTTGAGTTATTTCAGGTACAGTCTCACGTTCGCTTGGCGCTAATACTTCTTCAGCCAATGCATTATCAGCAGGTTGCTGCTGTGCGATATTAGTGGGTTGAACTGCTTGGCGTTCACTGAGTATTGAATTTTCTACATTTATATTACTGGTTTGCTCTTCTATGGGGGTTGCGTTTTGCCAAAACCATAATGCAGATGAGCCAATCACAATCGCTAAAATAATATAGGTCACTAGCATTAAGCGGCTATCACTGGCTTCTTTTTCTGTACGACGTGAAAAGCTTTGCATGTTAGCGGGTTTTGCCGGCTCTGGTGGTGCTGGCATCATGGCTAAAATAGGGGCGCTATCAATTTCTAGTTCTCGGCAGTAATTTTTGATATAGCCTTTTACAAAAGTAATCGGTCCGAGTAATGCAAATTCATCATTTTCAAGACGTTTTATTTGTAGTTCAGATAATTTTAACGGCTCAGCTATGGTTGCAATGCTAACATTGGCATGCTCACGATGCGCTTTTAATATTTGTCCAACCGTTGGTTGTTCAATCTCTGTTTGCGTATTTTCTTCATTCATAATAGGTATGATTCTGGATCCACTAGTAAAAGTCTATGCCCTGATTTAAGTTCAGTATCTGGGCTTAATTTATTCCATCGCATTAATTGATCAATTAATACATGCCGCTGGGTAGCTATTTTATACAAGGTGTCGCCAGCTTTAATTTCGTAATAAATATTAGGATCGTTCAAATAAATTTTACTTCCATTCATTACCCGATCAGACTCTTTTAGACCATTCCATTGTAAGAGTTTTTGTAGTTTAACATTGTATCGGACGGAAATGCTAAATAGGTTTTCACCAAATGTAATTATATGAGAGGGCACCGTTATAACTGGCACTTTAGTGCTAAGTAATGGGGCGTCTATTTTTTTTATCGCAGAATAGTTTGTAAATTCTACGTCTTCATTCGATTCATTTTTACTATTAGAAAAAACAGCGCCATTTTTTACTGCCTCGTAAAATGTAACGTTAGCGCCATTATTACTATTTGAGCTTTCAGTGTCTGAGTGTGCTATTTGATTTTTTTGTTGCGAATTTAAGTCTATTGTTTTGGATTCACCAAAAGAAATTATTTTAACTTCAGTCTTAAGTTCGTTTGAATTTTTTTTAGTACTTGTTTGCGATACGGCGTCCTGGGAAACCGTTACTTTTTTGGCTGAACTTTGCTGCGAGGTTAAAGCCGATATCACCGCAGAAGTATCAGTAGCGGTATTTGAAAACGTCACCGGTATTGTTTTTTCTTCAGGCTCACTAGGCGCGTCTACAACAATAGAACCCGCAGGGATGTTTTTTACTTGCGGCGGTTTATTGTTCTCAGTTTTTATACTATTAGCAGGGCTCGCTTTAAAAGGCGCGGGGTGCTCATTCACTTGATTTTGACTTACAGACGTGGCTGCGTTAGCGCTTTTACTATCATTTGAAATTAAGCTGGTAGAGCTATCTAAAGTCGGTTTTTTTTTACGAAGGATTTTTATTTTAGGCTCTGAACTAATGCGCCCGTTGTTATTATTTTGTTGCAAGTCATCAAGCATTGCTCTGCGATACTTGTCTCTTAAAATTTCAAACTCGCTCAGACGTGTTTTTTGCTCTCGTAACGAATAAGCTTCATTACTCGTTGGGTAGGTTTGCACAATAGTAGCTGAAATTTTTTCAGCTTCTTCTATTCTACCCATTCGACTTTTAATTAGGTACTCAAGCATTAATGCGCGTGCCGATATTTGGCCTGTATCATCATGACGTTTTAAAAGTTCGCTGGCTTTATGTAAATCACTTTTAGCGTAAAATAACGCGGCAAGACTAATTAAAGTAGAAGTACGCTGCGAGCTGTGATTCATGGCTTGTTGAAAGTAACTTTCAGCATTATCAAAATCATTAAACTCAATGGCACACAAGGCTAAATTTTCGTAACTTTCGGCAACACGGATATAACTTGGGACTTCAATGGCTTTTAAAAATTGGTCCGTCGCACGGTCATATTCGTTAATACCGCATAAAAATACCCCATAGTTATTTAAGGTATTAGGATCATCCGGTTTTATCGCGAGCGCTTTTTGATAGGCTTTATCAGCGAGTGTATTTTCACCTACTTGTTGATAATAATAAGCAAGAGAGTAATGGACTTCAGGTAGCTGTGGGGCAAACCCAGCGGCACGTTCTAAATTGTATTTAGCTTGAGAGTTATTACCGGTATTTAAATACTGCAATGCTAAAGCAATACGTGTTCGTGCAGCGCCTATATTATTAATTTTATTTTCGACGACGGGCTTGTCACTGCCGTTATAACTATTTTCAGTTACGCAACCACTCAAAGCAATTGCTGAAATAGTTAATGCAAGTATAGATCGCATTACCTTGTCTCTTTATTTTTATCCATAGAGTCTATCTTACCTAAAAGCCCTCATGTTGCATCCTTTATTTAAAATAAACGATTTAACATGAGGGCTTTAGGGATTTTCAACTAAAAATTATGCTTGATGGATATTAACGGCAATTGCGTTATCGTCACGTATTTTCTTTTTAGCTAAGCGCTTAGTACGGTCAACTACATCACCGACTAGCTGTCCACAAGCAGCATCAATATCGTCTCCGCGAGTACGACGAACAATACAGGTAACGCCCGCTGCTTGTAATACCTTTGAAAAACGATCAATTCGGCTGTTACTTGAACGCGTATATTCATTTCCAGGGAAAGGGTTAAACGGGATAAGGTTGACCTTAGACGGTGTGCCTTTTAACGTTTTCACTAAGGCATGCGCCTGATCAGTGCTGTCGTTTATTCCGTTAAGCATAACGTATTCAACGGTTACGTCTTTATTCGCTTTAGAGCCGTCGATATAACGACGACACGCTGCTAAAAATTCTTCAATAGGGTACTTTTTATTAACTGGCACTAAAATATCACGCAATGCGTTATCTGGTGCATGCAATGAAATAGCCAAGGCCACGTCAATTTTCTCTTTTAGTAAGTCAAGTGCAGGTACAACCCCTGACGTACTTAATGTTACGCGGCGCTTAGATAAACCAAAGCCCCAATCGTCCATCATTAGTTCCATTGCTGGCACTACGTTTTTAAGATTAAGTAAAGGCTCGCCCATACCCATCATTACAACGTTAGTAACTGGGCGCTTTTCGCTATGACCATCAAGGCCAATATCTTTAGCTACACGCCAAACTTGGCCAATAATTTCAGATACTTTTAAGTTACGGTTAAAGCCTTGTTGCGCAGTAGAGCAAAAAGTACATTCAAGCGCACATCCCACTTGTGATGATACACATAAAGTTGCGCGCTCTTTTTCAGGGATCCAAACAGCTTCTACTTCTTGACCACCTTCAAGTATAAGCGCGTACTTAATAGTCCCGTCGCTTGCTTGTTGGCGAACGGTGATTTCTGGTGCAACAATTTCACATTCAGCTTTAAGTTTTTCTTTAAGCTTTTTATTTACGTTGCTCATATCGTCGAAGTTATCTACGCCAAAATGGTAAATCCATTTCATCACCTGGTCACTACGAAACGGTTTTTCACCGAACGATGCAAATAACTCGCGCATTGCTTCTCGGTTTAAATCTAATAAGTTAATCTTTTTTTGCTCGGTCATGAAACAACCTCAATCGGTGACGGTGGAGATAAAATTTACGAGGACGAATTGTACACAATTCACTCACTTTAATCATTAAGTAAAATATCAACAAATACACTGATAAATACTTTACGTAATGACTAAAAAAGGGCCCGAAAGCCCTTTTCAATATGTTAACGAATTCGAATTAACGAGTACGTGAACAAAGCTCTTCGTCAGCGAAGAAATACGCGATTTCGCGAGCAGCAGATTCAACAGCGTCAGAGCCGTGAACAGCATTTTCGTCGATGCTATCAGCGTAGTCTGCACGTAAAGTGCCAGCTAGTGCTTCAGCAGGGTTAGTAGCACCCATGATTTCACGGTTTTTAAGAACAGCGTTTTCGCCTTCAAGAACTGTAACCATTACTGGACCAGATGTCATGAAAGATACTAAAGCACCGAAGAAAGGACGTTCGCTATGTTCAGCGTAGAAACCTTCAGCTTTCTCTTGTGAAAGGTGAACCATTTTAGCTGCAACGATTTTAAGGCCAGCAGATTCGAAACGGTTGTAGATAGCGCCAATGTGGTTTTTAGCTACTGCATCAGGTTTTACGATTGAAAAAGTACGTTCTAAAGCCATCTTTATGCTCCAATAATTTTAAATAAAAGTGTGAATATTAACGGGCGCGAATTATACGCGTTTTAACTGAAAAATCCTAATTTTATTAAAAACCAGTTTGATTACGGTTTTGTGATCTCGATCAAAAGCAAATTGCTAATCGAACTTATACTGCCGCGCTTATAAATTAATTAATCATACAACTGGCTTAAACCCAGTTCGATGTATGGAGCGCACATGTTACCAACGACCTCTTCAACGCCTTTTATTCCTGAATTACTATGCCCCGCAGGCAGTATAAAAAACATGCGCTACGCTTTTGCTTATGGTGCTGATGCAGTATATGCAGGGCAACCTCGTTATAGTTTGCGTGTGCGTAATAATGAATTTGACTTAGAGACGCTGCAAATTGGGATTAATGAAGCGCATGCGCAAAATAAAAAGTTTTATGTGGTGTCTAATATTGCGCCGCATAACGCGAAAGTAAAATCGTATTTACGTGACATTGAACCTGTTATTGCGATGAAACCGGATGCGCTGATTATGTCAGATCCTGGTTTGATCATGCTGGTTCGTGAAAAATGGCCGACTATGCCGGTTCATCTATCAGTGCAGGCAAATGCAGTTAACTACGCCAGCGTACAGTTTTGGGCAAAGCAGGGAATTGAAAGAGTTATTCTATCGCGAGAACTATCACTCGAAGAAATTAGTGAAATACGCACACTCTGCCCAAACACAGAACTTGAAGTATTTGTGCACGGCGCACTGTGTATGGCCTACTCAGGACGTTGTTTGCTTTCGGGCTATATTAACAAGCGCGACCCAAACCAAGGTACATGTACCAATGCATGTCGCTGGGATTATGATGTTAAGCCGGGTGTTGAAAATGAAACCGGCGAAATGGTGCATAAAATTGATCCAAAACAGGTTATTCCTACATTGGGAGAAGGGACGCCAAGTAACGATGTATTTATGTTAGAAGAGCAAGGCCGCCCAGGCGAATATATGCCAGCGTTTGAGGATGAACACGGCACCTATATTATGAATTCAAAAGACTTACGTGCTGTGCAATATGTAGAACAGCTCACAAAAATGGGTGTACACAGTTTAAAAATAGAAGGCCGTACTAAGTCGTTTTATTATGTAGCGCGCACAGCACAGGTATACCGAAAAGCAATAGACGATGCGGTTGCAGGCAAGCCGTTTGATGCGGATTTATTTAAAACATTAGAAAACTTAGCGCATCGTGGCTATACCGAAGGCTTTTTAAAGCGCCACGCCCATCAAGATTATCAAAATTACGAATACGGTCATTCAGTTTCTACCAAGCAGCAATTTGTAGGCGAAGTATTAGGTCGTAATGCCAATGGTTTGGTTGAAATAGATGTAAAAAATAAATTTTGTGTTGGCCATTCGTTAGAGCTAATGACACCAAAGGGAAATATTAGCTTTGTGCTTGAATGTATGGAAAACAAAAAAGGCGAAAACATTACCGATGCCAAAGGCTCTGGTCATATTGTAAAAATCCCACTACCTAATAATCTCGATTTAGCGCACGCTATTTTAATGCGTAACCTAGATGAAAACCAAGACACCCGCAATCCGTTTAAACAAGCGTAATGTAACCCTATAACAGTGCGCCTATTTTCATAAATAGGCGATAACGCAGCATAACTTGGTTTTTACTTATTCTTACAAGGATGTAAGCCACTAGAGTAACGCAGGAGTAGTTACCGAGCCCGCTCGATTAAAAACCTCACACCGTGATTAAATCGCCCCTAGATAGAACAAATTTTAATCCTGAAATTAGCATTAACCCCGTTTTACTTTGTTTAGCTCTCGATAAAAATTAACTAATGCTAAATTGGTAAATCTTACCTTGCTAAATTACCACTTGTTATTACCAATTTCATTTCTATTGTAAATCTTCAAGAAACAATGGCTTTGAATCTTTGCTCTGTTGTCTAATTATCTGTTTTTAATTACTTTATTTAATTTTTATGATGTTTTTAATTTGATTTTATTATTAGTTTAGTTATTTTCCCATTACTTTCTTTGAGTGGCTTCATTAAATTGGTTGACAAATTGGTTGCCAAATAATACTGTTTTTACAATCTGATTGGTAATTTTTTAATTTAAGCTGCTTACCCATCAGTATAAAGTCTAAAGTTACGCCATGTTAGGAGTAACTCATAGGAGCTAATAAAGCGAAGTAGGGTCACTGTTACTAAGCTAACGAATAGCGTGAGAACAAGCGCTCAACAATTTAGGAGTTATTCATGTCTAAACCAACTATCGGTTTTATCGGACTAGGCCTTATGGGCGGTAATATGGTCGAAAATTTACAAAATAAAGGCTATGAGCTGATTGTAATGGACCTCAATAAAGGTGCGATTGCTGCATGTGTTGAACGTGGAGCGAAAACAGTGGCAACCGCGAAAGAGCTCGCAGCAGCAGCTGATATCGTGATGCTGTGTTTAACCACATCAGAAATCGTTGAAAAAGTTGTTTACGCAGAAGATGGTTTACTTGCTGGTTTTAAAGCAGATTCAGTATTAATAGACTTTGGTACATCAATTCCTGCTTCGACCAAGAAAATTGGTGCCGATCTCGCTGCAAAAGGCGTAGGTATGATTGATGCACCACTAGGTCGAACTCCTGCACATGCAAAAGATGGCTTGTTAAATATCATGGCTGCAGGTGATTTAGGAACATTTAATAAAGTTAAATCTGTTCTACAAGAACAAGGCGAAAATGTTTTTCATTTAGGTGAGCTAGGTGCTGGTCATACAACTAAATTAATCAATAACTTTATGGGTATGACGACGGTTTGCGCTATGTCGCAAGCTTTTGCTGTGGCAGATCGCGCAGGTGTTGATCGTCAACAGTTGTTCGACATTATGTCAACAGGGCCGTCAAATTCCCCATTCATGCATTTTTGTAAAAACTATGCAGTTGATGGTGTAAGTGATCTAGGTTTCTCAATTGCAAATGCAAACAAAGACTTAGGTTATTTTTTACAGATGGTAGAAGACTTAGGCACTGTGTCTAAAATTGCCGAAGGCTCATCGGCTAACTTGCAAGCTGCATTTGATGCGGGTATGGCTCAAGGAAACGTACCGGAGATCTTTGACTACTTTAAAAAATTAGACAAGTAATCCTTGTAAATTTTAGGCGCTAAATAGCAAGGTTATTTAGCGCCAACACACACTATAAAGTTGGTGATGCAGAATACTCTTGTGGTTTATCTGCCTATCCTAGTTTAAAAAAGAGTTAACTATGCGATTGATTAATTTAACTATAATAAAATTAAGCCTAGTTATCCTTGGTTGTATTTCAACAGCGACAACAGCCAAAGACTACTTTGTTGACAACAAACAAGCTTACACAGACATTGCCAAAGCCTTAAAAGCGGGTGATAAAGTTATTCTAAAAAATGGTACTTGGACAGACTTTGAGATTTTATTTCAAGGTCAAGGTACAGAAAAGTCTCCTATTGAGTTGACTGCACAAACGAAAGGTAAAGTTATTTTATCTGGGCAGTCTAACTTGCGCCTTGCTGGGCAATATCTTCAAGCAAGTGGCTTAGTCTTTAAAAACGGCTATACGCCAACGTCGGCGGCTATTGAATTTCGTCGTAATAAAAATGAACTAGCCTATCACTCTCGCGTTTTCGAAATGGTTATTGATAATTACAATAACCCAGATAAACGTGAATCTGATTACTGGGTGGCATTATATGGCAAACATAACCGTTTTGATCATAATCACCTCGTTGGCAAGCGTAACAAAGGAGTGACTCTGGCGGTGCGTTTAAATAGCAAGCAAAGTCAGCAAAACTATCATCAAATTGATCATAATTACTTTGGTTACAGACCCACCTTTGGCTCTAACGGCGGTGAAACTATCCGCATTGGTACCAGCCATTACTCACTTACTGACTCGCATACATTAGTTGATAATAATTATTTTGAACAAACCAACGGCGAAGTCGAAATTATCTCGATTAAATCGGGTAAAAATATTGTACGCAACAACGTGTTTTACGAAGCACGCGGCACACTTACCATACGCCATGGTAACGGTAATCTAATAGAAGAGAATATCTTTTTTGGTAATGGTGTTGAGCATACAGGCGGTATCCGCCTTATCAATAAAGATCAAATTATTCGTAATAACTACCTAGAAGGGCTTACAGGTTTTCGTTTTGGTAGTGGGTTTACAGTAATGAATGGCGTACCAAATTCGCCAATTAACCGCTATCACCAAGTTGAAAATGCACAAATAGAAAACAACACCTTTGTTAACGTACGTCATATCCAATTAGCTGCGGGCAGTGATGCTGAGCGAAGTGCTGTGCCAATTAATAGCGTGATGAAAAATAACTTAATTATTAATGATGATCAGGTGCAACCTTTCAGTGCATTTGATGATGTTAGTGGCATTAAGTTCTCTAATAATGTTGCTAACTCAAGCGTACTCAACGTACTAAGGTATGGTGTAAAACAAACAGCAGTTGAGATGAAGCGCAATAAAAATGGTTTACTTTACCCTACCTCAAATATGTCTGCTGTTGGCGCGAAAGCCGATTTAAAAGTGATAGCAAAAAAAGAGACCGGTGTAACTTGGTATCCAAAAGTGCCAGCGGTTATCGTTTTTGACTCAGGTAAAACACATGTTGTATCGGGTTCAGCTAAGTCATTATTAACTGCAATTGAGCTGGCTAAATCGGGGGATGTCCTTGAGCTTGAATCAGGTCAGTTTGATGTGTCTAAACTGGTTGTTATTGATAAAGTATTAACAATTAAGGCCCGCCAACAAGCAAAAGCGACCCTCACATTTCAACGCTCAAGCTTATTTGAAATACACGACGGTGGAAGCTTAAAGCTCGATGGGCTAATCATTTCAGGGCAAAGTAGTCCCGATTCGGCTGGCAATACTGTAATCAGAACGAAAAAGTGGGGGATGGTCGATAACTACCGCTTGATCATGATGAATTCTCACTTAGTGAACCTTGATATTAACCACACTTTTGATTTTTTCAAAACAGGTAAAGGTGCGCTGGCGGATGAGATCACGCTAATTAATAATAAGTTCGACGGAGTATCTGGCGATATTTTACGCCTTGACAGCGAAACTGAAGATTTAGGGATATACAACGCTGACTACGTAACCTTCAGTGATAATAGTTTTAGCAATATCGGCGGTAGCTTAGTCACGCTTTATCGCGGTGGCACAGATGAAAGTACTTTTGGCCCTCACTTTATAATGACGAATAATTCGCTAAATAATGTAGGGCTTGGAAAACGCAATAAACGTAATGCCAGTATTTTCCTGCATGGTGTGCAAGTTACGAATATCAATAAGAATACATTTGTTAACTCAGCTCCTGTTATTGTTGAGCATACAGTCGGTGAGCCAAAAACTTCGATCATTAACAATATCTTTGATGCCACAGATGCGCCAAGTGTTACTGAGCTTAGAGTTGCAGGGCCGCACACGGCCACGTTAAAAAACAATAAAGTAATTAACCCAAACTCTAAATAGTAAATTTCTTAATCAGAGTTCAGGTAAATTAATAATTAGTGGAGTGTTATTGATGTCATTATTAAGCTTACAAACAAAATTAACAGCGGGGGTTATGTCGGTTGTGCTTGCTATTGCCTCGTTTAGCTCATTGGCCGCACATCCTAATTTAGTGATCACGCAAAATGATGTTATAAAAATGCGCAGCGCTCTTGATAGCAAAGGTCATTTTAGTGAGCGTTATTACAGTTTAAAATCACAGGTTGATCAAGAAATTGCATTTCCAAGTGTGGTGCCTGTGCCTAAAGATGGCGGCGGTGGTTACACCCATGAACGTCATAAAAAGAATTATCAACTAATGTACCGAGCAGGGATCATTTATCAGCTTAGCCAAGAGCAGAAATATGCTGACTACGTTCGTGACATGTTACTGCAATACGCCACGCTTTATCCTAGTTTAGATGTGCACCCTAAGCGTAAAGTAAAGTCCCAAAATCCAGGTAAATTATTTTGGCAAAGCTTAAATGAAGCAATGTGGTTGGTGTATACCATTCAGGCCTATGATCTGGTTCATAATGCATTAACGGATCAACAGATCAATACCATTGAGCAACAGTTATTACGTCCAGTTGCTTTATTTCTATCCGAAGGGCAACCAACTACGTTTAATAAAGTACATAATCATGGCACGTGGGCAACAGCTGGCGTAGGCATGGCGGGTTATGTAATGAATGAGCCTGAGTGGGTTGAAAAAGCCTTGTATGATTTGGATAAGTCAGGCAAAGGAGGTTTTTTAAAGCAACTTGATTTGTTGTTTTCACCGCAAGGCTATTATAACGAAGGACCTTATTATCAACGTTTTGCGTTATTACCATTTGTCACTTTTGCCCAAGCGATTGCTCACAATGAGCCTGAGCGAAAAATTGCCGAGCATCGAGATGGTATATTGCTAAAAGCAATTGATACGACAATTCAACTTAGCTACAACGGTTTGTTTTTCCCTATTAACGATGCGATTAAGAGTAAAGGAATTGATACCATTGAGCTTGTCCATGGCGTAACTGTTGCTTATAGCTTAACAAATGACACCGGTTATTTAGATATTGCTAAACAACAAGGGCAAATTATTTTATCCGGTGATGGTTTAAAAGTGGCGCAGGCGCTGGATAAAGGTTTAGCAACACCTTATGAGTTTAAATCGGCCGCTTTTGGCGATGGTAACGACGGTAAGCAAGGTGCGTTAGTTGTAATGCGAACGCAAGTGGGTGGCAATCAAGCACTACTGTTTAAACCTGCTGCACAAGGTTTAGGGCACGGTCATTTTGATAAGTTAACGTGGCAGTTTTACGACCACGGTAATGAAATTGTATCTGACTATGGCGCAGCCCGTTTTTTAAATGTAGAAGCTAAATACGGCGGCCGTTACCTGCCAGAAAATAACAGCTACGCTAAACAAACGGTTGCTCATAATACGGTTGTAGTGGATGAAACAAGCCATTTTAATGCCAGTGTGAGTGTTGGTAATCGCAATGCCCCGACACTTAATTTTTTCGAAACATCTAACGTGGGCACAGTCTCAAGTGGTGAAATAAGCACTGCATATAATGGCGTTGAGCTAGCGCGCACACTAGCCTTAATTAACGTACCAGAGCTTGACAGCACGATTGCACTTGATGTGTTTGACGTTACAGCACAGGCTGAACACCAGTTCGATTTACCGCTTCACTACAAAGGTCAGCTTATAGATACCAGCTTTGCACTGCGTGCTAACACAACACAATTAGCTGCGCTGGGTTCTAAAAATGGCTATCAGCACTTGTGGCTTAAAGGGCAAGCAAAACCCAAAAATGGGTTAGCTAAAGTAACGTGGTTGAACGACAACGGGCGCTTTTACACCCAAACAAGCTTAGTCAAAGGTGATGAGTCTTTTTTGTTTACTCAAATTGGTGCAAACGATCCTAACTTTAATTTACGCAACGAAAATGGCTTTATTCGCCGCGTAAATGGGCAAAAAAAGCACACGTTTGTATCGGTGTTAGAGCCCCACGGTGAATACAACCCAAGTAAAGAATATACGTTAGAAGCTGTTAGTCGAGTTACAAAGCTTGAATATAGCCAGCAAGGCGATTTAACACTTGTTGAACTTGATATTAAAGGCAAGTCCTATTTAGTGGCTATAAATAAAGCACAAAACGCAACCAAAAACACATTCACATTTAAAAATAAAGAGTTCACCTTAAATGGCCGACTAGGCGTTTATGCGATGAAAAATAATCAGGAGTAAACAGAATGCAAAAGCAAAGCGCACATTTTTCATTTGGTAACGAGACTAAAATTGAAGACCTAGGAAATGGCCTGAAACGTCAAATGCTAGGCTATAACGAAGAGTTGATGGCGGTAAAAATTTGGTTTGCACAAGGCGCTATTGGTTATAACCATGCACACCGTCATTCACAAGTTACTTATGTAGTTGAAGGTGAGTTTCATTTTAATATTGATGGTGTTACTAAAATATTAAAACCAGGGGACAGTTGTTTTATTCCGCCATTTGTAGATCATGGTGCGACGTGCCCAACAGGCGGTATTTTAATCGATACCTTTAGTCCAGCTCGTGAAGATTTTCTTGGGGAATAACTATGCAACTTAAAGGTTTACGTTGGTGGGTTATCGCATTAATTGCGCTTGCTACCATCATTAATTACATCGACCGCCAAGCGCTTAGTGTGCTTTGGCCGGACATTGTTGAAGATTTATTCCCTGATGAATCTGCATTAGAGCGCAAACAAATTTACGCTAACATCTCTATTGTATTTGTATTTGCCTATGCATTTGGTCAGGCCATCTTTGGTAAAGTATTTGACTGGGTAGGTACTCGTTTAGGCTTTGTTTTATCAATAGGTGTTTGGTCTGTTGCAACGATTGCGCATGCATTTGCTCAAGGTGTGCTTAGCTTTAGTATTTTTCGCGCTATTTTAGGCGTAGCAGAAGCCGGTAACTGGCCAGGTGCGGCCAAAGGCAATGCTGAATGGTTTCCAACTAAAGAGCGGGCTTTAGCACAGGGTATTTTTAACTCTGGTGCTGCTATAGGTGGCATTATTGCTATTCCTTTAATTGCTTACTTAACGATTTATTTTAGCTGGCAAATGGTGTTTGTTGTTATTGGTGTTCTGGGCTTTCTTTGGTTAGTGCCTTGGTTGATTTTAGTAAAAGCACCGCCTAGCTCCCACCCTTGGCTTACGGCACAAGAACGCGAATATATTTTAACAGGTCAACGTCGTGTTGATGATAACGGCGATGTTACTGGTGAAGATGAAGAAGAATATAATCCTTCAACAAAAGAGCTTTTATCTCGTAAACAAAGCTGGGGCGTAATTATTGCCTCTGCTGCCATTGACCCTATTTGGTGGTTATTTGTTTTTTGGATCCCAATTTACTTAAACGAAGTGTATGGCATGGACGTTAAGTCTATCGGCATATACGGTTGGGTTCCTTATGTGGGAGCAATGTTTGGCGCTTGGTTTGGTGGCTTACTGGCACAAAATCGACTTAAAGCCGGTTGCAACACAGATAAAACACGTAAGCTCACTATTACGCTGGGTTGCTTAATTATGTTACCTGCGTTACTTGCAATGGCAAATCCAGGAGGACCAACGACAGCAGTGCTAATAATGGCAGTTATATTATTTGGTTTTCAAACTGCAATTGGTAACGTGCAAACACTACCAAGTGATTTGTTAGGTAAAAAAGCAGTGGGTACATTATCAGGTTTCTCTGGTATGGCGGCAAAACTGGGTGCTGTAGGACTTACATCGCTTGTGCCTATTCTTACTGCGGATGGTAACTACGCACCAGCATTTATTATTGGTGCCTCTTTAGCCATTATTGCAATGGCAGCTGTTTGGATTTTAATTCCAAAAATAGAACCTCTTAAAAAGCCTCAATAATCTAGAGAATAACTGCTATGCCAAGATGTTTTGTATAAGCGCATAGCAGTTAACTACATAGGGTAACTTCCAAGATGAAAAATATTTACTTTATCGGTGAATGCATGGTCGAGCTTAGGGCTATGAGCGCAGCCACTCTACACCAATCATTTGCAGGCGATGTTTATAATTCTGCAGTGTATTTAAAACGTTGCTTCCCAAAGGTTACTACTTCGGTTGTTACGGCTTTAGGTCAAGATAATTTAAGTAAAAAAATGCTTGAGCGCTTTGAAAGTGAACAAATAAATACGCAACTTGTATTTGCTCATGACAGCAAAGTACCTGGCATGTATTACATAGAAACCGATGAGCATGGTGAGCGTAGCTTTATTTATTGGCGTAATGACTCTGCAGCTAAAAAAGTTGTCGATTTTTTAGATGCTGATGCGCTCGAGCAGCTTTGCCAAGGTGATATGTTTTTCTTTTCAGGAATTTCATTAGCAATAATTGAAGAAAGTGCACGTGAGCACTTTTGGAAAGTTGTGACGCAGCTAAAAGGTGCTGGAGTAAAAATAGTTTTCGATCCTAACTACAGAGCCCGTTTGTGGAATAGTATAGAGGAAACTAAAGAGCAATATCATCTAGCCTTTACGCTGGCAGATATTATCCTACCTGGCGTTGAAGATTTAACAACACTTTATGGCGTACATAGCGTAGAAGCGGTTGTTGAGTATTTAGAGCCTTACAAAATTGAAGAGATTATTGTTAAAAATGGCCCTGAATCGGTAGTTACTAAGCAGGCCGATACGCTTCAAAGCCACACTATAATACCGGTAACAAATGTTGTAGATACAACATCCGCAGGCGATGCCTTTAACGGTGTTTATTTAGGGGCTCGTTTATCTGATAAATCAATTTCAAGTGCAGTCCAACTGGCTGCAAAAGCAGCAGGTGCAGTTATACAACAGCCTGGTGCTATTGCTCCAAAAGATATATTTCAGCTAGCAATGGTTGAAGCTGGGATTTAACAAAATAATCAAACATTAAAGGCCGCCATACATCGGCCGCATTACTTTTTTATAAAGGAACAACGTTATGACTCGCTTTTCTGAACTTATGTCAGGACAAACACTGCTACCTATAATTCAAGCTGACACGCCAGAGCAAGGTGTTCAAATAGCAAAAGCTATGGCTAACGCGGGCCTAACTTTAGTTGAAGTAGTACTAAGAACAGAGGCTTCAATAGAGGCATTAAAAGCGATTAAAGCTTACGTACCTGAGTTAAAAGTCGGTGCGGGTACAGTCATAAATACTGACATTTTAGCGCAAGCACTTGAAGCGGGTTCTGACTTTATTGTAACGCCAGCGGTGTCTCTTGCATTACTTACAGCACTTGCTAAATGTAATGTGCCGGTACTTCCTGGTGTATCAAACACCGGTGATATTTTAATGGCGCTTGAATATGGCTTTGCAGAGCAAAAATTATTCCCGGCTTCGCTAGCTGGTGGAGCCCCTTTTGTATCCGCCGTGTCGTCAGTATTTAGGGCCGTCAGCTTTTGCCCTACAGGTGGCGTTAGCGAAAGTAACAAAATGGACTATCTTTCTTTAAATAATGTATTCGCCGTTGGCGGTACTTGGATAGCTAAAAAAGAGTGGGTTGAGCAAGAAAATTGGCAAGCAATTACCGATTCTTGTATCCAGGCTCTAAAGTAGAAAGGATCAGATAAATGAATTATTTAGCCCCCACAATACTGCCAGGCGTCATCGTTGGCGACGAAGTCAATGCGGTGTACGAGCATGCACGTACACATCAATATGCGTTACCTGCGGTAAATGTTGTTAGTACAACATCTATCAATGCGACGCTAGAAGCTGCTAAAAAGAAAAATTCCCCCGTTATTATTCAGCTTTCTAATGGTGGAGCACAATTTTTTTGTGGTAAAAGCTTATCGTTACCAGAGCAACAATCAGCGGTGCTTGGGGCGGTAAGTGCTGCAAGGTATGTACACTCGGTTGCAGCGCATTATGAAGTGGCAGTGATGCTTCATACTGATCATGCAGCTAAAAAGCTACTACCTTGGATAGATGGGCTGCTTGAGGAAGGTGAAAGACACTTTGAAGTGACTGGCAAATCACTGTTCAGCTCGCATATGATTGATCTGTCAGAAGAGCCGCTTGAGGAAAATATCGAAATTTGCGAACGTTATTTAACGCGTATGGCAAAAATAGGTATGACGCTAGAAATTGAGCTTGGCTGCACGGGCGGCGAAGAAGACGGTGTTGATAACTCACACTTAGATAGCTCTGCTTTATATACTCAGCCCGAAGATGTTGCCTATGCGTACGAACGCTTAAGTCGTATTAGCCCTAATTTTATAATTGCGGCGTCATTTGGCAATGTGCATGGCGTTTATAAGCCAGGTAATGTAGTACTTACGCCAACTATTTTAAAAGAATCGCAAGCCTACGTATCAGAAAAATTTAATTTACCAAGCAACTCAATTAACTTTGTATTTCATGGTGGAAGTGGTTCTGAGTACGATAAAATTGCAGAGTCTTTAACCTATGGCGTAGTTAAAATGAATATTGATACCGATACGCAGTGGGCGTGTTGGACAGGTATTTTAGATTACTACAAAGACAAGCAAGCATATCTGCAAGGGCAAATTGGTAACCCTGATGGGGATGATAAGCCAAACAAAAAATATTACGACCCTCGTGTATGGCTGCGTCATTCAGAGCAAAGTATGGTTGCAAGGCTAGAGCAATGCTTTGACGATCTAAATTGTGTAAACAGGTATAGCGCATGAAAAGACTAAATACAGTATTAAAAGAAGACGGTGTAAATACCGACCTTATTTTACTTATTCGCACAATTTTAGCGACCAGTAAAGAGATAGCCTTTCGAGTAAGCCAAGGTGAATTAGCCGGTGTTTTAGGCTCAACATTGAACGAAAACATTCAAGGTGAAGTTCAAAAAAAGCTTGATGTAATCGCAAACCAACTACTTAAAGACATACTACTTGACGACAGCAGCGTAAGAACCGTTGCATCAGAGGAAGAAGATCATGCAGTAGGTGGTCATCCTGAAGGTCAATTTATTGTTGCTTTTGACCCACTAGATGGCTCGTCTAATATTGATGTTAACGGCCAAATAGGCACCATATTTACTATTTATTTAGCCCGTGACGATGTTCCCTTCGACTGTGACGAGCAATTTAGCCAGCCAGGTGTAAATCAAGTTTGCGCAGGTTATGTGTTATACGGCCCTTCATCATTACTTGTAATGAGCACTGGCGGTCCAACACGTTGTTATACATTAGATTCAACCCATGGCGGTTACTTACTGACAAACAAGCAGTTGAACGTACCAGAGCAAAGTCGTGAATTTGCCGTTAATATGGCTAACTACCGTTATTGGGACGAAGCAACACAAGTGTATTTTGATAAATTGCTATACACCTGTGAAAGCTTTGAAAAAAGCTCAATGCGCTGGAATGCAGCGATGGTAGGCGATGTTCATCGTATTTTATGCCGAGGCGGGTTATTTTTGTATCCGCAAGATAAGCGCACGGGTAATGAAAACGGAAAAATAAGATTGCTTTATGAAGCAAATCCGTTAGCACTTTTAGTTGAAAATGCAGGTGGTAAAGCAACCTCTAGAGGATCGCGAATTTTAGGTATTGCGCCAACGAGCTTGCATCAACGAGTGCCTGTCGCTTTGGGCTCAAATGAGCCTGTAGAATTTTATAATAACGCCATGTTGTCATAAAGCTGCTCTAAATATAAAAATAAAGAAGGGGCGAGAGTGCTGCCTCTACTTTATCTTTTGCACCCGATCTAATACATACCTAAAATCCACTTCTATAATTTACCGGCCCTATTGTAAGTAAATTCAACGTAGCTAGCGCTGAAAATAGCTGCTTGAGGTAGATTTATTATCCAGCGTTCAGGTTATTTATTATGAATGAAAAATATAGCCAAAAATCTTAGAATACTTATATTTTGGTTAACCTATTTTGTTTTTTATCTGTTAATAACTAATGTATTCCCAGATATATAAAAATAATATAACAGTGTGATTACTCTGTTTAATAACTGTTTTGTCATGAAGTTATTAGATTTTAATTTAAAAAATCAATATATAACAATTGGTTGTGTGTTTTTGTGGTTTTGGTTTGTAGTGGTGGTGAGTTTGGTTTTTTATTTGGTAATAACTTTCTGGGTTAATATTGATGTTTTTTAATCTTATATTGGTTGACCTTTTTGCTTTTGGGTGTGAATATCAAGTTAATACTTTGTATTTATTTAAAGCTTTCGAATAGAAAAGTAGCACACAACATAGCGTTTCACACACAGGAAAAAACTATGAATTATAAGTTATCAAAAATCACACTGGCGGTAATATCAGCAACTGCAATGAGTATGTCGTTATCTATTCAAGCCCAAGAGTCGTCAAAGCAAGTAAAAGACGATCTAGAAGTCATCGAAGTGTCGGGTATTCGCCAATCATTAACGAGTGCTCTTGCCGAAAAACGTTCCGCTAGTAGTTTAGTTGAGGTTATCCAAGCGGTTGATATTGGTAAACTCCCTGATCAAAACCTTGCTGAAGTACTTGAAAACGTAACCGGTATTCAAATTACACGTGAAGCCGGTGTAGGTACGGGGGTGCAAATTCGTGGCACGAATGCAAACCGTACAGAAGTAAACGGTGTTTCAACAGTGGGTTCGGGCTCTGGCCGAAGCGGAATTAGTTTTGAAGATGTGTCGGCGGCTATTATCTCCGGCGTTGAGGTTATTAAATCACCAGAGGCTAAAACAATTGAAGGCTCAGTAGGTGCAACAATTAATCTAAAAACTATTCGCCCGCTTCAATTAAACGAAATGCTTGGCTCTATTCGTGTTCAAGCAGAAGATAGCAGCTTGTCTACCGATGGCATGACACCGCGAATCTCTGGCGCATGGGGTGATAACTGGGAATCAGATGCTGGTAAGTTTGGTGTTGTATTTAGCGGTAGCTATAGTGAGCAAGACGTAACGGCATTTCGTCCTCGTGTTGACCGCGATAACTCAGTTGCAGCTGACAGTGGTGCAGCAAGTGCTCAATCATTTGATTTCTTACCAATTCAGTTTTTAATTCAAGATTACGATAACTACGAGTATGAAACTAAAAACTTTGCAGGTACGTTTGAATACGCACCTAATGATAATTTAAAATTCTTCTTTGATGCAGTTGTTAACGATCAAGAGCGCCGCCAAGAAAGCTCAAGGGTTCAAGCTTCAGGCGTAAGTGACTTAAGAAATATATCAATCCCAAGTGAATTTGAAACCGTAAACTTTGGTTCATTAGGTGGTCAAAATTTAGGGAGTATTGAAGCAGCAGTCCGTGGCGTGATCCCCGTAGAGGATGGCGATGCAGATCCAAATCTTCGTTTTTCTAGCGATACCAATTCGCGTATCACCGAAAGCAAAATTTTTAGAATTGGTGGTCAATGGCAAGGTGAAAACTTATTTGTAAGTGTTGAAGCATCAACGTCTCGCTCAGATTCATCTACTCCGAGCTTTAATACAACACTGAACTTTATTAACCCAAATGTTGCCACTAACTCATCGAACGAAAATGGTACACCGTTTGAGTACGACCTGACCGGTGGTGCATTAACGTTTGGTATTGCACAAGGTGAAGCAAATGCGCCAACAGCAGCCCAGTTACTTGACCCTGCAAATGTGGTATTACGCGATGTAAACCAAGGGCAAGATAGATCCGAAAATACCGAAGATGCGTTTCGTACTGACTTTACGTATTACCTGGACAATATGATTACCTCGGTTGATTTTGGTTACCGTTACAGTAAAACAAATAGCGTTTCAGACCAAGTACGCAATAATGTTGGTTTACGTAATCTAGCAGACAGCCCAACAGGCAACTTATTTGCTGATATTTTAACAGCCGGTCCAGATAATTTTAACGACGCAGATGGCCGTGCATTATATATTCGCGACTTTCTATTAATAAACCCAGAGCTTGCCAGTTCAGATCCAGACGCCGTACTTGCGGCATTAAACGCAGCCATTGAAGCAAATAACGTCATCACAGGGTCAACACGTGCTCCTATTAGCTCGCCAACCTCACAAGTTAATGCGTTTTTTGATATTGATGAAGAAACACATGCACTCTATGCTCAAGCTAACTTTGAATATGGTATTTTTAGAGGTAATTTTGGAGCGCGTTACTTGGAAACAGAAGTAACGTCATTAGGTAATTCAGTAACACAAGACGGCAATGGCAATGAGATTGTTAGCCAAGTGACCTCAAAAGGCGATTACGACTTTTTCTTACCACGCTTTAATGTTGCTGCAAACGTAAGCGAAGATGTATTAGTACGTTTAGGTTGGTCTAAAGATATTAGACGCCCTGACTTTAACGACTTGTCAACCTCGGTTACTTATAGCACCAGCCCTAATAGTGCGGTATCTGTTGGTAACTCAGGTTTAGTTCCAGAAGAAGTAACGTCATTTGATATTTCTGCTGAGTGGTACTTTGCTCAAGCGGCATTAGTGAGTGTGGGGTACTTTCATAAAACACGTACAGACTTACACGTCACTCAACAGGTTGACCCATATGAAGATCCTACAACCGGCTATCGCGATACAACGGGTCCAGTATGTGAAGATGGCGGAGTATTTAACCCGATTGCAGATATAAACGTGTTTGGACCTACGCCCGGTGTAGGTTTATGTGTACCAACACGTACCACGATTAATGACTCAGGTGAAACAACTCAAGAAGGGATTGAGCTTGCATTTCAGTACGATTTATCAAGTTTTGAAGACGATTTAGGCTGGGCATCAGGTTTTGGTTTATTAGCAAACTACACCTATCAAGAATTTTCAGGTGGTGAGTCAATCGATACCGCAACAAGCCGTGCTAATACCGTGTTTGCATTAACAACAGGTATACCAGATATAGACGTAAGCGCTAAACAGCCATTGATCGACTTATCTGAAAATGCTTACAACGTCACCTTTTACTACGAAAAGTTTGGCTTATCTGCACGTGCACGTTACACATGGCGTGAAGGATACCGTTCAACTGACTTTGGCAGTACATCAAGCTTCCCTTGGGGATTTCCTGTGGTGCAAGAAGACCGTGGTCAGCTTAATGTAAGTATAAGCTATGACGTAAATGAGCAACTTAATATTGGTGTAGAGGCTGTAAATCTAAGCGAATCAGAAGTCAGTCAATCATGTGTAAATGAAGGTGCTTTACTTTGTTTCCAAGGTTTAACAGACCGCCGTATTACATTTGGTATGAGCTATCGTTTTTAAATAATGGCGCAGCAGTAGTAAAGCAAGCCTTATTTAAGGCTTGCTTGTAACCTGAACTTTAAATAACCTGAACTCAGGATAATAAAACTATCTCAAACAGCTGTTTTTAGTGCTAACTGCCTTCTGGGGGAGTGGATAAATTACTGTTATTGCGTTAAATGAGAGATTGAATACAACCCACGAGTTTCGCTTGTTTGGCGTTTAATTTCTTCAAGTGCTTTTTTCTCGCTAGCAGCAAAAAGGGCATTGATCAAACGGTTAAAATGATTGTGCATGGCTTTGCGCGCCGCCGATGAATCATGATTTGCGATAGCATCGTAAATTGACGTGTGTTCTTGCAAACGTTGCTCGTCGCTTTGAGAACATACATCTTCATACGCCGCAACGATTTGTGGTTCACAGCGCCTTAGTTTCCACAGATTTTGTATAGACATCACAATGGCGTTGTTACGAGTTGATTTAGCAATTATTTCATGAAAACGCTGATCAGCTTCAATGGCCATTTCTGGTATTTGCATATCCTCTAAACTTTGCTTTAAAGTGGCAAGTTCGTGATCTTGAATGGTTGCCGCAGCCAACGCAGCGGCTTCAGCTTCAATGAGTGCTCTGGCTTGTGTAAGCTCAAATGCGCTAATAGGTTTGTCGCTTGTTTCAACTTTGTTTGTGTCTGTTACAAAAACACCCGAACCTGTTTTTACTTCAACACGACCTCTGACTTCAAGCGCGATAATTGCTTCTCGAATTGTTGGCCGGCTAACTTGGTGAGTTTCTGCTAACTCTCGTTCTGCAGGCAAACGACTTCCAACATGATAAATCCCTTGATCTATCGCGGCTTCTAACTTATCAACAACGTTCCAAAAACGTCTGCGCCTTTTCATTTTAAACTCCCCAGGTTTTATACTTTGTGTTTCGTAAACTAGATAGTAATCGACTACTAAAAGTTGACTAAATTGGCAAATTAATTGGTAAAAAAAATACCTTAATTGGTAAAGTACATTCCTTATATTACCTTGTCAATTTGCTTTTTTTAAAATTGAATAAAAGGCATTAGTGTTTTAGGGGACCACTGGTTTTTAAAAGGTATTGAGGTGAGCACTTAATAACTTATAACGAACATTAATTTGCTATAAATAGTTTGAAGTCGTGCTTGTTAGAGTCATTGAAATAGATTTAGAAATGTTAATTAGAAATAGAGTGGCTGCTGCCTTTTTAGAGGTATAAATAAACGACACTTTTAAAAATTAAAACCTCTGCACGAGTGCCTGTTGATCTTTCAGGATTAAAATTTGTTCAATCTAGGGGCGATTTAATCGCGACGTGAGGTTTGTAACCTAGTGGGCTCGGTAACTGCTCCTGCGTTACTCTAATGGCTTACATCCCTGTAAGAATAAGTAAAAACCGAGCAACAAAGAGTAAATAGCCTTGATCGAATTGAAAGTAAACACCTTGTCTATTTTGAGCAAGTACACCCACCATTAACTCTGTTGAGTCTGACAGTGTACGTTTTACTTCTAGCTTTTCTATGGGTTTAAAGGCCATTGTTTAATACCTGATCAATAGACGTTGGCGCATTCTTACCTTGAGCTGGCGCTTTTGTTAACTCATATAAACGAGTTAAGTCGTCGAGTGTTTGCCACAAAAGCAATAGCTGCCTAAACGAAATAAGCCCTGTAACCTCAAAATTTTTATTGTAGATGCAGGTACCGTACTTTTTTAGCTAACGCTTCACGTGACATCTTTGCTTTTTTACGGCGTTCTTTTAGGTGCTCAGCAAAGGCTAGCTGCACATCACCCTCGCTTAATAATAAATAATTAATAATAGAACCCCACGAACTTTATTGGACACGACTGTGTCCAAAATTGCTTTTTTATGAGCGTAATGGATATTGTAGTGTCCATTTTTAGTTGTAAAGTTAATGATTGAATACGAGTTACCCAATGTAATTTTTATTGATTGAGATCAACAAGAAAACGCAGATTAAAATGCATAATTTACGGCTGCAAATTTATGCTAGAAGTACTAGAGGCTAGAGAATGGCGTTACTAATTAACAACAAATGCATTAACTGCGACATGTGCGATCCAGAATGCCCTAACGAAGCTATTTACATGGGCGCTAAAGTTTACCAAATAGATGCAAGTAAATGCACCGAATGCGTAGGCCATTACGACAAACCAACCTGTGTCAGCGTATGCCCAATTGACTGCATAAAGCCCGATCCTAATCACCGTGAAAATATAGACGAACTGGCTGAAAAATATGTCAGGCTAACGAGTTAGTGTATTAATTGGTTTTTATGTGTAATGGGTTACGAAGCGAAAGTGGCGACACTGTCGCAGCAATCAAACTGCTCGCATGTGACTAATAAATATCTCCTCATATATTTTTAATTAAGTCTCAATAATTCGCGCTCTTTACGGTATGATAACTCAATAATTTGTATTGATATTCTGGTCTGAGATAGCTATGGAAACCGCACCTAAAAAAACCGCCACAAAGCCCGCTACTAAAAAAGTTGCTAAAAAAACCACAAAACAAGCACAAGTCGGGTTTGAAGAATCGCTTTGGGATGCCGCCAATAAACTACGTGGCAGTGTTGAATCAGCCGAATATAAGCACATTGTTTTAAGCTTAATCTTTCTTAAATTTATTAGTGACAAGTTTGAAGTACGTCAAAAAGCCATTATTGCTGAGCACGGCGATGAATACATCGACATGGTCGACTTTTACGCAATGGATAACGTGTTTTACCTACCAGAAGACGCCCGCTGGTCATACATTCAAGCCAACGCCAAGCAAGGCGATATCGCTGTAAAAATAGATACCGCCCTGCACGGCGTTGAAAAAAACAATAAATCACTCGCGGGCGCATTGCCCGATAACTACTTTTCACGCTTAGGGCTTGATGCCAGTAAGCTTTCAGCGTTAATCGATACCATTAATAATATCGACACCATCGCCAACCAAAACGAAAAAACAGAAGAAGACTTAGTTGGCCGTGTGTACGAATACTTTTTAGGTAAATTTGCTGCATCTGAAGGTAAAGGCGGGGGCGAGTTCTACACCCCAAAATCAATCGTTACCCTTATCGCCGATATGATTGAACCATTTGAAGGTAAAATTTACGACCCCTGTTGTGGCTCGGGCGGTATGTTTGTGCAATCGCTTAAGTTTATTAATAGCCATAACGGCAATCAAAAAAATGTGTCTATTTATGGGCAAGAATACACTAACACCACCTATAAACTGGCTAAAATGAACCTCGCCGTGCGCGGTATTTCGGGCAATTTAGGCGATGTAGCCGGCGACACTTTTTTTAAAGATCAACACCCCGACCTAAAAGCCGATTACATAATGGCAAACCCACCGTTTAACCAAAAACAGTGGCGCGCCGATAACGAATTAGTTGACGATGCCCGCTGGGCCGGTTACCCAACACCGCCTACCGGTAATGCCAACTATGCGTGGATCATGCATATGATCTCAAAACTCAGCGAACATGGCACCGCAGGTTTTGTATTGGCTAACGGCTCAATGAGCTCTAACACCAGTGGCGAGGGCGATATTCGCCAAAAAATAATCGAAAATGATTTAGTCGATTGTATGATAGCCCTACCAGGGCAGTTGTTTTACACCACACAAATTCCGGTGTGTTTATGGTTTATCAGTAAAGATAAACGCGGTAATAACGAAAAAGGCCTACTAAAGCGCCGTGACCGCCAAGGCGAAACGCTATTTATAGACGCCCGCGAAATGGGCGCTATGGTTAACCGTACCTTAAAAGAACTCACCAACGACGACATTGCAAAAATAACCCAAACCTACCATATTTGGCGCGGCGAAGAGCTAACCACTGAAACTGCGAAGCCAGAAAGCGCAGATAAAGAGCAAAGCGCACAAAAAGAGCAAAGCGAAAATAAAGAGCAAGAATACGAAGATGTTGCCGGTTACTGTAAATCAGCCACCCTTAGCGATATAAAAGCGAACGACTATGTACTTACTCCAGGGCGCTATGTAGGCGCGGCCGATATTATCGACGATGGCATCCCGTTCGAAACTAAAATGAGCGAACTTAGCCAAACTCTTTATGGCCAAATGAATCAAGCCGATGAACTTGATAACGCCATTCGTAAAAACTTGCAGGCCTTAGGCTATGGTGAAGAGCGTGATGGAGCAAAACGTAATGACTCATAGTGAAGAACAGCCATCGACTCAAAACGAGCTCTTATTAGTTGATATTCGCCGCATTGTTGAGCAAGCCCGTGGGCAAGTTAAACAAACTGTTAATACCGCCATGCTACAAGCGTATTGGCAAATAGGGCGCTTAATTGTAGAGGATGAACAAGGCGGTGAAACACGCGCAGCCTACGGCAAAGCAACATTAAAACGTTTATCGCAGCAACTCAGCACAGACTATGGCAGAGGATTTGACATAACCAACCTGCGTAATATGCGCCGCTTTTATCTCGCCTTTGAAAAACGAGACGCAGTGCGTCTCGAATTAAGCTGGACGCATTATCGTGTACTATTACGGGTGGATAATGCAACTGCACGCAACTGGTATAGAGATGAAGCAATTTTACAAAATTGGTCGGCACGCGCGTTAGAACGCCAAATTGGTACACTTTACTACGAACGTTTACTCTCAAGTAAAAACAAACAACCCGTAGAGCAAAGTATTATAAATACCCTACAACAGTTTTTATTAGAGCTTTGTAAAGTGATCCCCAAAATCGTGGAAACGCAGAATCATGGAGAGCGATGCAATGGAAAATAAACACCCTTTATTGCTTGAAATAGAAAAAGGTGAAAGCAAAAATTTAGAATTGAAAGTGCAATTGCCAACCAGTAAAGAGTGGGTTAAAAGCATTATCTCGTTTGCCAACTCTGCGGGTGGAAAGCTGGTTATAGGCGTTTCTGATAATAGAACACTGATAGGCTTGCAACATTTTGACCTATTTGAATTAATGGATAAAATTAGCTCAACAATGCATGAACTGGTTGCACCTACGCTATTACCTAATATTTATATAGAGAATATTAACGGGATTGAGTTATTAGTGATAGAAGTGCAGCGCGGAGCATTACTCCCTTATTATTTAAAGAGTAAGGGCAAAGAGTTGGGTTGTTATCAACGTATTGGTGCGACTAATCGCGTAGTCAGTCAGGCGCAAGTGATAGAGCTTGAACGTCAGCGAAATCATATTAGCTTTGATTCACTTATTAACTATGAAGTGGATTTATCAACCCTTGATTTAACGCCACTTCAACAGCGTTTTGCAGCGCATGATAAACCATTAACGCCAGAAAAATTATTAAGCTTAAAACTAGTAAAAAACGATAATAATACGCTTTACCCCACACATGGCTTGCTAATTTTACTGGGCTTTTATGAGCATGTAGAAATAAAATGTAGCCGATTTAAAGGCACTACCATGTCTATCTTTTTAGATAAAAAAGAGTACACGGGTGATCTATTTCAGCAAATAGAAAACGCAGAGCTATTTATAAAAAACCATCTTCATTTACGCGCAGAGGTACTGGGGCTGCAACGCACCGATACCTTTGAAATACCAATCCCAGCAATTCGAGAAGCATTACTCAATGCGGTAATGCATCGAGATTACAGCAATTTTGGACGAGATATAAAAATAGGTATTTACGATGATATTCTTAATATTGTATCGCCAGGCGGTTTACCACATGGGTTAACTATGTTTGATGCGTTAAAAGGGCGTTCTGAAATTCGTAATACGGTGATTGCAAGAGTGTTTAAGGAGCTGGATTTAGTTGAGCAATGGGGCAGCGGTATACAAAGAATAAAAGAGTATTGCATCAAGGCAAACATCGGTTTACCTGTATTCTCTGAGTCAGGTGATTTTACCGATTGGGAGTTTCCAAGAAAAATACGCGACAGTAATGAAGCAGTAGTAACGACTGATGGAATAAATGATGGAATAAATGATGGAATAAATGATGGAATAAATGATGGAATAAATGATGGAATAAATGATGGAATAAACCATCAAACTATTATTCCCAAAAATATTCAGCCATTGTTAACGTGCATTAAGCACTCGCCTTCGTTGTCTACAAAAGTATTTGCTAAGCAGCTTAAAGTGGGCACGGCAACGGTTGAACGTCATATTAAGTGGTTAAAAGACCATAACGTAATCAAGCGGATCGGCGCAAACAAAGACGGATATTGGCAGGTGTTAAACAATGAAAAATAATAAATATAAACAATTCGCACTTAGCCAACGCTTTTATAGCGAAATGAACCAAAGCGATGAGCTAGACAACGCTATTCGACAAAACTTAGAGGCACTGGGTTATGGAAAATAGTAACGCATTAGATAACCCCGCCATATTAATAGAAATTAAACAGGTTATCGAGCAAGCGCGTAAACAGGTTAAACAAGCCGTTAATCACGCTATGGTGAACGCCTATTGGCAAATTGGACGGTTAATTGTTGAACAAGAGCAGCAAGGAGCGACACGAGCTGAATATGGAAAAACACAACTTGCGTTGCTCTCAACACAATTAACCGCACAATTTGGTAAGGGATATTCAAGTCGAAACTTACGCAATATGCGCAGTTTTTACTTAGCCTTTTCAAAATGGCAGACAGTGTCTGCCAAATTGAGTTGGTCGCATTATTCAACGCTTATCCGCATTGAAAATGAAAATGCACGCTTATGGTATATGCAAGAGGCCAGTCAACAAAACTGGAGTGTACGCGCCTTAGAACGCCAAATTGGTACGCTTTACTACGAGCGTTTGCTCTCAAGTAAAAACAAACAACCCGTAGAGCAAGAAGCCCAACAAAACACACAAGTATTGGCAGAGTCCGCAAAAGACTACCTGCGCGACCCCTACATTTTAGATTTTTTAAACCTGCAAGATAAAAGCTATCAAGAAAACGATCTAGAGCAAGGCATTATAAATAACTTACAACAATTTTTATTAGAGCTTGGTAAAGGCTTTGCTTTTGTAGAACGCCAAAAACGCATCCGTTTTGATGATGAAGACTTTTATATCGACCTCGTTTTTTATAATTTTAAACTCAAGTGTTTTTTATTGCTCGACTTAAAAATTGGCAAACTCAAGCACCAAGATATAGGCCAAATGGATACCTACATTCGCTTGTACGATGATCGATACACCAGCAGCGACGATAACCCCACCATAGGTTTAGTTATATGCAGTGAAAAAAGCGAAGCCGTTGTTAAATACTCTGTACTGAGCGACCAAAAACAACTCTTTGCCGCAAAATATTTAGCCCATCTACCCAGTGAAGAAGAGCTGCGCATAGAACTCCAAAAAGAGCGCGAACGTGTGCAAGCGCAGTTGCTTAACCAGCAAGTTAAAGGCCAAGATAATGAATAAACAAATTGGGTGTGTTGTTGATAGCCAAATGAAGCAAAGCGATGAGCTTGATAAAGCGAACTGTAAAAATTTGGAGGCGCTGGGATATGGGGAGTGATTGGAAGTCAGGGAAATTAGGAGATTATGTCTCTTCTTGTTTAGGTAAAATGCTCGATAAAAAGAAAAACAAGGGTGACTATCAGCCATATCTTGGTAATAGTAATGTTAGATGGGGATATTTTGAATTAGATAATTTGTCAGAAATGAAGTTCGAGCCTCATGAATTGAATCGTTATAGTTTGAAAAAAGGAGACCTTATAGTTTGTGAGGGTGGTGAACCTGGGCGATGTGCTATTTGGGAAGAGGACGTTCCAACAATGATGATTCAAAAGGCGCTTCATCGAATTCGACCGTTTAATGAATTAGATTCTAAATATCTGTTTTATTGGTTCCTTAATGCAGGAAGAGCTGGAAGATTAGATCCTTTTTTCACTGGGACTACAATAAAACATTTAACAGGTAAAGCCCTCTCTCAATTACCAATTGATATACCTCCAATGGAGCATCAAAGGTATAGTGTTAATATCCTAAGTAGTTTAGATGATAAAATACAGCTAAACAAAAAAACCAACCAAACCTTAGAACAAATGGCGCAGGCGTTGTTCAAAAGTTGGTTTGTTGATTTTGATCCGGTGTTCGACAATCTACTTGCGAGCGTTGATTTTAACTTAGAAAACCTTGAAACTAGTCTGCCTGACGAGCTAAAACAAAAAGCACAGCGCCGCCTAGTGGCACTGAACAGTTTAGAAAATGCGGCCGAAATAAAAACCTCACTCAGTGCGCTCGCTCACGAGTTACAAGCACAGCTACCAACAAAAGAAGCAACACAAGCAGCAGAGCAAGTATCAGAAAAAGCCGCTGAAACACCCGTTAAAGCAAACCTTAACGCCAACCCTAACATATTAGCCCAACACGCCAACACCGACGCCCACTTCCCCAATGAGTTCGAACACAACGAACAACTAGGCTGGATACCAAAGGGCTGGGAAGTACTTCCTCTAGAGTCATTAATTATATTAATTGGTGGAGGCACACCTAAAACGAGTGTTGAAGAGTATTGGAACGGTGACATTCCTTGGTTTTCGGTAGTTGATGCACCTCAAGATAGCGATGTATTTGTTGTTGATACGGAAAAGCATGTTACGCAGTTAGGTGTAGATAAATCATCCACAAAAATACTTCGCGTCGGTACTACCATCATAAGCGCACGAGGAACCGTTGGGAAATGTGCATTTGTAGGTACACCTATGGCTATGAATCAGTCCTGTTATGGTATTAATGGCATTAATAATATATCGGATGAATTTATATACTACCTTACGAGGCACCAAGTTTCTGACCTACAGAAAAGAGGTCATGGATCAGTTTTTAATACTATAACTCGTGAAACGTTTAAATCTATTTTACTACCATTCTCAGGTGATAAACTAACTAAAGAATTTGGTAAAGCTGTAACCTCATTATTTGATAAAATATTAATGAACAATCGGCAAAACGTAGAGCTTATTAAACTCCGTGACACTCTGTTACCCAAACTCATCTCTGGCGAATTACAAATACCTGATGTAGCCACCGACGATGAAACAGTATATTAATATATAGGCTAAGCACTTAACCATTTAAAATAACAAGAATAAGGATGTTTAATGAAATTTACTGAAGCCAAATTAGAACAAGCAGTGGTTGAGTTATTAGGCGAGCAAGGCTACCCGCATTTATTAGGTGGTGAGCTGAGCCGTAATAATAGCGACGTATTAATTAAAGACGACCTCCGTGCTTTTTTAACTAAACGCTACGCTAAAAATAATATTACCACCGGTGAAGTAGACTCAATAATTGCAAAGCTTGAAAAGCTGCCTGCCAGTGATTTATACGAAAGCAATAAAACCTTTTGTAATTGGCTCAGTGATGGATTTTTACTTAAAAGGGAAGTACTTACACGCGAGCGTGGAATGGTGGCAGGCAGCGCGGCACAAAAAGATTTGTATATTCAGCTGCTAGATTACGACAACGTTGAGCAAGGTATTAAAAGTAGCCTAATAGCAGGCAGTGCGATGGCACAAGCTGCTTTAGATAATGTGAATGAAGCGAGCGTTACCTACCTGCAAGACGGCAATATTTATCGCTTTGTTACCCAGTTAGAAATCGAAAGCCCCACAAGCTACGACAACGTTGAACTGCGCATTCCCGATGGCATTTTATATGTGAATGGTTTGCCGCTGGTGGTGTTTGAATTTAAAAGCGCGATACGCGAGCAAGCCCCTATTTTTGAAGCGTTTGAGCAGTTAACGGTGCGCTACAGACGCGCTATTCCGCAGTTATTTGTATTTAATACCTTGTGCGTTATAAGCGATGGCGTTAACAACAAAATGGGTAACTTATTTGCGCCTTATCAGTTTTTTTACTCGTGGGGCAAAGTAACGGGGCAAGAGCTCACCGCGCAAGAGGGTATAAACTCATTACATACCTTATTGCAGGGCTTGTTTGATAAAGCGCGTTTGCGCGATGTAATGCGCAACTTTATATTCTTCCCTGATTCTGATAATAAAAACGCCGGTAAAAAAGAGATAAAAATTGTGCCGCGTTATCCGCAATATTACGCGGCTAATAAGTTGTTCGAAAATATAAAACTTCATTTAAAGCCAATAGGCGATGGTAAAGGCGGTACGTACTTTGGTGCAACGGGTTGCGGTAAAAGTTACACCATGCAATTTTTAACACGCTTGCTGATGAAAAGCATTGAACTTAAAAGCCCCACCATTATTTTAATTACCGACCGAACCGATTTAGACGATCAACTCTCGCAGCAATTTGGTAATGCAAAAACCTACATTGGCGACGACACAGTTAAAACAGTCACCAGCCGTACTCACTTGCGTGAGTTACTTACAGGGCGTAACAGTGGCGGTGTGTTTTTAACCACTATTCATAAATTTACCGAAGACACCCAGTTATTAACTGATCGCACTAACGTTATTTGTATTTCTGATGAGGCGCATCGTAGCCAAGTTAACCTTGATCAAAAAATTACCATTACCGAAAAAGGCGTGAAAAAGACCTTTGGTTTTGCTAAATACCTGCACGACTCACTGCCAAACGCTACTTACGTTGGTTTTACCGGCACGCCAGTCGATGCCACGCTGGATGTGTTTGGTGAAGTGGTTGACTCGTATACTATGACCGAATCGGTCAAAGATGAAATAACCGTGCGCATAGTTTACGAAGGCCGCGCGGCTAAAGTGTGTTTAAACAACAGTAAGCTGGCCGAAATTGAAGCTTATTACAAAGAATGCGCCGACGCAGGCAGTAATGAGCTGCAAATAGAAGACAGCAAAAAAGCCACCGCCAACATGAATAGCATTTTAGGCGACCCAGACCGTATTAAAGTGTTAGCAAAAGATTTTGTACAGCACTACGAAAAACGTGTTGAAGAATGCTCAACGGTTGCAGGTAAGGCAATGTTTGTGTGTAGCTCGCGTGGCATTGCTTATCAGTTGTATCAAGAATTAGAAGAACTACGCCCAGATTGGTTTGAGGTTGTAGACTCTTTAAACGAGAAGGATAACGCGCAAAACTTATCGGATACCGAGCGAAAGCGCGCTATTAGCGAAGGCCGTATTGCAGCCCCTTCTGAAAAAGTAAAAATGGTGATGACCCGTGGCAAAGACGACGTCGCACGCTTGTATAATTTACTGGGCAGTAAAGACGAGCGTAAAGAGCTTGATAAGCAATTTAAAAACAAACATTCGAACTTCAAAATAGCCATAGTGGTAGACATGTGGCTAACCGGTTTTGACGTGCCATTTTTAGACACCATGTACATAGACAAGCCACTGCAAAAGCACAGCTTAATACAGACTATTTCGCGGGTTAATCGCCAGTTTGAAGGTAAAAATAAAGGCTTGGTAGTCGATTACATTGGTATTAAATCTGAAATGAATAAAGCGTTAGCGCAGTATTCAAAAACAGACGAAACCAACTTTGAAGACATTACCGCGTCGGTTATAGAAGTAAAAAACCACCTAGCATTACTTGCCGAGTTATTTCATAAATTTGACAGCAGCCCTTACTTTACAGGCGAAGCAGTTACGCAGCTAAATAGCTTAAACCACGCCGCCGAGTTTGCGCTAATTACCGAAAAGCGCCGAAAACGCTTTATGGATCTAGTTAAGCGTTTAAAAGCCGCTTACGATATATGTTGTGGTAGTGAAAAAATTAACGAAAACGAGCGTAACCACATTCACTTTTACCTCGCCATTCGCTCTATTATTTACAAGCTAACCAAAGGCGAAGCGCCCGATACCGCGCAAATGAACGCCAAAGTACGTGAAATGATAGCCGAAGCCCTACAAAGCGACGGCGTTGAAGAAGTATTTAAACTCGGCAATGAAGACGGTGGCGAAATTGATATTTTTAATGATGACTACATCGCCAAAATAGAAAAAATAAAACTCCCCAATACCAAAATTAAAATACTGCAACAAATGTTAGCTAAAGCCATAGGCGAGCTTAAAAAAGTAAACCAAACCCAAGGTATCGATTTTACTAAACGCTTTGAATCGCTGGTACAGCGCTATAACGAGCGAAAAGATGATGACATATTGGTAAGTAACGTACTTGATGAGTTTTCAGATACTATGGTTAATATGATTTACAGCGTACGCGACGAAATGAACGCCGGAGACGAGCTAGGCATTGATATAGAAGAAAAAGGCTTTTACGACGCGTTAAAAGCACTCGCAATTAAATACGACTTTGACTACCCCGAAGATAAGCTCATTGAGCTTGCCCAAGCGGTAAAAGTGATAGTGGACGACAAAGTTAAATTTGTTGATTGGAACCACCGCGAAGATATTAAATCATCCCTAAGAGTAGAGCTTATTTTAATACTGGCTAAATTTAAGTACCCACCAATAAGCCACGACGAAGTGTACAAAGAAATTTTTGAACAAGCGCAAAATGTAAAAGCGAATAAAGAGGGGTAAATTAGCCAAGTGTTGTGGTCATTATGCTAAACCGACTTGCATAGGCGTCTGTCTTGTTAAATGTATAAAACCAGAGCCCTCGTATTATGAAAATTTAGACGAGCGGGCACACAAGTGCGTTAAAGTTAGATGAAAGCTGCTGATCTTTAAAACGTGTTTTTTAGTAACACATTAATAGTGTATATAGTTAAAAACTAAAACGAGCGCAGCAGTATTTATCTAACAGCCCTAAATAGGGCTTATCTCACTATAGACGGCGACAAGCTAAACTCTAAATACACTTGATTTGTTTATTTAATAGTCAACTTAGCCCCTGTAACCCTTTATTTGTATGGTTTTTGTACTAAATTAATATTATTTTTAAAAAGTTAAAATAAAGCATTGACCCCCGCTCGAATCTCCTTATAATGCGCCCCCACTGAGACGGGAAAGGCTGAAGCATAGCGAGGCAGCAACGACTCAGAGAGTTAAATAAAACTTCGGTTTTAAATTGTTGAAAGAAAGTTTAAAGCTATTTAAAACAAAGTGTTGACTCGAAAAATAAAGGGTGTATTATTCGCATCCCTTGAGACGCTAAAGCGACTCAAAACGTTCTTTAACAATATAAAGCAATCATCTGTGTGGGCACTCGTACAGATTGAGTTCTAACAGCCAAGCTTAGTTCGCTAAGTAAGGCAAACAAATTAGAGTCTCAATTGAAAGCTGAGTGACCAACAGAAGTAACTTATTTATAAGTTGCTTCGGCACAGTCAATTCAATATCGAAAGATATTAAAATAAATTCAGAATTCATTGAGCTGTCGAAAGACATAAAACTTTTTAATTGAAGATAGGCACTACGACATCACAAGGCTTCAAATTAAAGAAACCCGTTACAGTAATGTAACGGGTTTTTTGCTATCTGGGATTTAATAAATAGCCAAGAACCCATGCTGAACTCAGTAGTGAAACAAAACACAGGCTTCAAATTGTAGAGAGCCCGAATCTAACGATTCGGGCTTTTTTACGTCTGCAGAAAAGTGAGGTTTGAATGATATACACTCGAACTGAAAAAGCTCGAAGACAAGCCTAGCCAATGATAGCGCATCATTGGCACTGTGGCTTTCGTACCAATTTCAAATTTAAAAAAACCGATACAGCAATGTGACAGGGTTTTTACTATACTCCGCTGCGGGCATCGCTTGATAAATTACATAAATTGTCATATTTATGTTCATCTCGCTTACTTTACTTGTTAATTAACGGTATGAATACTAAGATGAATTTATTATCTTAGTATTGCGATTAAGGCACTGGGCTGTTCTGAATGAATTATCAACTTTTTATAGATGACTCCACATCACTCATTGAATTCACACGTATTTATCTTGCTATCTTTTATACATTTGTAGCTGCTTTTTATACATACAGAATTATTTATAAAAACCGAACTACACCTTCTGGCGTCATTTTTCCAGGCAAACAATTTTGCTCTAGTTGGTGGAACCATATGGCATTTAAGTTTTTTAGAGCTGCTATTTGGTTAGTGTGTGTTGTTAGGCTATTTATTCCAGAGTTGGATGATTATTTACTATTATTTTCCCCTCTAAATGGTTGGCCTGGCGTTATGTTTGGTAATGTATTACTAAGCGCAGGTTTCGCATTAAGTATGTTCGTACATTTTGATATGGCATCACTTTGGCGCTCAGGAATTGATCCAAATGGACCAAAAGAGCTTAAAACGACGGGGCTTTATGAGTATTCTCGAAATCCAATGTACTTAGGTGTTGCTGCTGCACAAATTGGCTTTTTTTTAGCGCTCCCTTGCTTATTTAGTTTAGTTTGCTTGCTAGTAGGGTTAACCGCATTGTATAGGCAAATAATGGTAGAAGAAGCGCATTTAGAAAAATCGTTTACAGAGTCATATCAAAAGTATAAGCAGCTTGTTCCTCGCTGGCTATAGATCCCCATTTTATTAAAATAAGATTGTTTTAGGGGCTAAATGATAAAATTTTGCCTTGTTGTCACACGGTTTATTTCCTTCATCATAGACCAGTTTATTAAGGAATTGGTATGGCTAATTTGGTGTACTTTATTAACAATTAGTCTGCGTTTTATACGCTACTTTATAAAATAGTACAAATTAGCGGTTGAGGCGTAAATATTAGTTTATTACAATTATGTAAAATTTTTCTCCTTTAATAATGCAGAGTTGTTCTATAATATTAGTGAATAAAAGCAACCGCTTTATAAAATACAATAACACTGAAGAGATATAAATGAGTGATTTAACCGCAATAGCCAATTTATCAATATTATTAGTAGAGCCTTCAGATGTGCAGCAAAAGCTTATAATAAAATCACTAACTCAATGTGGTGTAAAACAAGTTGAAACAGCGGCGACACAACTTCAAGCTTTAACAATGCTTGAAAAGTACCAACCTGATTTAGTTATTAGCAGTATGTATTTTGCTGATGGCACTGCAGACACGTTATTACAGCAAATAAGATCTACCCCACGTACAGAACACCAAGCATTTATGTTGGTGTCGAGCGAGCGTAATAAAAAGTATCTTGAACAATTAAGGCAGTCGGGTGTACTCGCTATTTTACCTAAGCCATTTAGCGCCGAGGCTATTACACGCGCGCTAAAAGCCACTTTAGACATTATTACCGAAGAAGAAGTAGAGCTTGAGCACTTTGATATAACTTTATTGCGAGTACTGGTTGTTGACGACAGCCGTTTTGCACGTAAGCATATTATTCGTGTACTTGCTGGCATGGGGATCCCTGCACCAGTAGAAGCTGAAGATGGTAAACAAGCGATAGAGCACCTAAACTCACAATCATTTGACTTAATTGTTACCGATTATAATATGCCAGAAATGGATGGCAAAGAGCTGACCGAAACTGTAAGGGGTTCCAACACCTATTCGCACATTCCTATTTTAATGGTGAGCTCAGAAGCAAACGATACTCACCTAGCGAATATAGCGCAGGCAGGCGTTGATGCTATTTGCGATAAACCTTTCGAGCCTGCAACAGTAAGAGAGCTACTATTTAAAATAATGTCTTAAGCGTTTTTTAGTTAAATGTTGATGGGCTGATTTTAGCTAAGCGCATACCAAAAGGTATGTGCTTAGTGCCTGTATTAAGTCTTTCCTAACTTCAATATTGCTGTTTTTGATAAATTGGAATTACTGAGATAAAACAAAAGCTTATTTACTTAATTATTATGAGAGTTTGACCGATTCAACTTTATAACTGACCTAATCTATAAATAAGTAATGCGGTTTTTTTAATGTTTTTATCAAGGCTGGTTAAATCGGCTGTTTCGTTTTTAGTATGCGCGCCGCTGCCCATTAAACCTAAACCATCTAGTGCCATATCAACATGATTTGCGGCAAATGAAATATCTGCCGCGCCTGCATTACGTGGATTAGCTGCCACTACTTTGTTGTAACCTAAATCATGGCTTGCGTCGCTGTATAATTCTAATAGCTTTTTATTACCATCAGTTAATGCCATTGGCGGATAACCGTCTTCAAAAATAAGCTCTGCTTTACTGCCACTTAAGTTTTTAACCACAATTTGTAGCATGGCTCTTTTAGCATTTTCAACCTGCTTTGGTGAAAGTGCGCGTAAATCACCTGCTACATGCACGGTTTGTGCTATTACATTACTTTTACCAAACGCCGTTGCTGACGAGTTAGCACTGTCGTAATCGGCATTTGTACCGCCCACAATAAGCCCCGGGTTAAACGTTAAATTAGGTTGCGTGGCAAGTTGCTCTCTAAAGTCATTTAAAATGCGTGATGCTTCGTAAATAGCGCCATAACCAACGTTTTCGCTAAATATTTGCGAAGAATGCGCCGCATTTGCCGTTACGTTTAGCGTCCAACCAGTATAACCACGGCGCGCCGCCATAGCGGTTTTAATGTTGTTATCGCCATTTTCATAGCCAAGCGCTACATCAGCCCAAATTGCAGCATCAACAATAGCTTGTTTAGATAAGCTAAATGGGCGGCCGCTGCTTTCCTCATCGCCAGTCAGTAATACTTTTATGCTTACATTTTCGAGCAAATTAAGGGCTTGTAAGCTTTTAAGTGCAGTAATTATTATCGTGTTGCCGCCTTTCATATCAGCAACGCCTGGGCCACTTACGGTGTTTTCATCAAGCTGTTTGTAGGTAGTAAAGTTATCGTTTTTAGCAAATACCGTATCTAGATGGCCGATCATCAGTATTTTTATTGCATCGGGGTTTTTACTTTCATGGGTTGCTAATACATGACCTGCGCGGTTAAACGCACTGCCATCAAGCCATTCTACTTTAAAACCAATGGCTTTCAGCTGCTCGCTTGTCAGCGCGCCCACTTTTTTTACACCTTCAATATTAAGCGAACCGCTATTAATATTTACGGCTTGCTCTATTTCTTTAAGTGCTTGGGGAATGTTTTTATCGACCTGTTTTACTATTTCGCGCTCGTTTTTATCAAGCGCAGCATGACTTGTAAGCGGTAAGGTACTAGCAAGTGTGAGAATAAGTGCATGGCTAAATTTTAAAAATGACATAACAGCATAATAAATGAGAAATAAGAGTATTTAATATGAAGTAAAAATACAGAGGATTCAATAGAAGGTGATTATGATTTTTAACTAATAATCAAGCTGTACAACTAAACAATGATTTGCCTGATATTACTGATCTTCACCAGGGGGTATCCACATTTAGTAAAGGTAAGGCGAAGCTAACTATGTGTTTACAGGTGTTTATTTTATAGCTAGGATAAAGTCATTGTAATATAAGGACATTTGTCGGTTTGTAAAGCGACAAATGTCGTAGACTAAATTGTTAGCTTACTAAGGGAAATATGGAACATTTCGTAGAACTAGTTAAAGCATTAGCATGGCCTGTTGCAGTTATTTGGATTGCATACATATTTCGTGCTGAAGTACGTCAGTTATTGGGGCGGGTATCATCTTTTAAATACAAAAATGTTGAAGCAAGCTTTGAAAAAAGTCTAAGTGAAGCTGAAAATAGTGCTAAAAATATTGCCAAGCCTCAAGTAAATGAATCTGAAACTGACTTAAGTCAAAAAGAACAATTACTTCGTATTGCTGATGTTTCTCCAAGAGCAGCCGTCGTCGAAGCATGGACATTAATTGAAACTGCAGCACTGAAAAGCGGACTCTCGACTGGTACAGCAATTAAACGAACTAATCCTAAAATGATTTTGGATCACCTGTCAGCATCTGGTAAGTTTTCATCTGATAGTTTGGAATTAATTAATTAATCAATTGCGACAAATCAGAAATAAAGCAAGTCACTTACCTGATTTTGCTGTCACACAATCAGAAGCAGAGCGTTATTTAGACTTAGCAGTTAAAAGTGCAGCTGTTATTAGTTCAACCGTAATTTAACAACCATTTAAATAATTAGGATGACATCCGTCCTAATTATTGCTGAAACTGTCAATTAAACAAAATGATAAGCTTAACTTATAATCAATAAATAACGAGAAGAGCGATGCATCAATACGGGTAAGTCTTCGCCCGCTCAAATAAGTCACTCAAATACCTATAATCTCTTCCAAAACACAAATTAAACAGCACTAAATTCTCTTTTAATATTTCATGTGAAATTGAAGTAACTGATTGAACCAAAATAGGAACTCGGCTATGGTTTGTTTATCAATAAAGATAACTTTAAAACGAGCTAATCTACAGGCTCGTTAGATATATAAGGATGTTCAATGATAGATTTTGATAATAAAGGTTTTTTTAAGCTTAAACAGGATTCTGATTACGCAGATAAAGTAAAAGATTTACTTTTAGACGATGAGCAAATAATTGATTCATACAAGTCAATGCGTGATGGAGTGGTTTTTACAGATAAAAGAATCATCGCTGTTAATGTGCAAGGTATTACCGGAAGCAAAAAAGATTTTACATCTTTACCCTATAAAAATATTGTAGCCTATTCGGTTGAAACCTCGGGTACTTTTGACCTTGATTCTGAATTAGAGATATATTTTTCAGCTGTTGGTAAAGTTAAGTTTGAGTTTACTGGCAAGTCTTCAATGTTGGAAATTTCAAAAACCATATCTAATCATTTGTTGTAGACAATTTATAGCTAACAACACCTCTGGGGTGGGCAGTAAGTATTAAAGCTCACCTTCCACCGCAAATTCCATCAACGATGAACCCAGCCATTTTAAAAGTGTTTAGATAGGTATACTTATTATAAAGCGTATGCGTTTTTCAGCATTTAAATAGGATCCGTATCCACTGAAATGCCAACAAGCGTGTAGGTCATTAGAGTAACGAGTGGGCATTAATACCAAACTGCATAAATCTTTGATCAATTTAACGAATTAAATTGCACTATAACGTCGTTAAAAATTTTTCTTTTAGAACAACTAGATACAAAAATTTTTGCCTAGTTCTAGCGTCATTTTCTTAACGTTAAATAGACCCCATATATAAGCAGGTTGGTATAACCAAGTCTACTGGGCTTATAAACCTCGGCTGTGAATAAACCTTCCTGAATTGAACCAATTTAAACCCACAAAGATCAACGCAGCTCTGTATAAATAAACATAGCGAGGTTTGGCCCGCTATGTTTTTGTTCGCTTTAGTATTAGCCTTCTAGTTGAAAGTCGTACACTGAACCTAAATTAAGCAGCTGTGTAAGTTCATCAAGTGCTTGGTAGCTTTCGGTTAATAGGGCTGAGTCTGCAAAGTCACTCGCGCCTAATTTGTCGCGGTAGTTACGTTTTGCCCAGTCACACAGTTGTGTGTATTTAGTATCCGTTAAAATAACCTCTGGGTTTACTGCAGCAAGTTCTTGCTCGTTAAGGGCTACACGTAAACGCAAGCAAGCTGGGCCGCCGCCATTTTGCATACTTTGGCGTAAATCAAAAAACTGTACTTGGTTGACTGGGTTATCAGCCATAATCATTTCTTCAATGTAGGCATTAACAGCACTGTTGCGCTTACACTCTTGTGGTGCAACTAACAGCATTGAACCATCATCAAGGCTCACTAGTTGGCTATTAAATAAGTAACTACTTACCGCATCGTTAATACTCACTTTATCGCTTGGTACCTCAATAATGTAAAACTCTTTACTGCCTACATACGCGTCGCGAATGTCTTGTAGCGCCAGTGCTTGATTTAAAAATGCTTGTTGGTGGCACAGTAGTACATTGGCGTTACCGACTGCAATTACATCGTTGTGAAATACGCCTTGATCTATTACATCTGGGTTTTGCTGTAATAAAATTTGGCTAGAATCTTTTAAGTTATGTAAGCGACAAATTGCTTCTGAGGCTTCAAGCGTTTGCCTTGCAGGAAACTTAGCGGGTTTTGGTAATTGGCTGTTAAACGCGCTGGCACCAAATACAAACATTTCAAGGCCTTGCTCGCCATGGCTGTCACAAAAACGAGTATGGTTTGCTGCACCTTCGTCGCCAAAAAAGCCTTGGTCGGGTAAGTGAGTATGGTGCGCAAAGTATTTGTCGTTATTAAACATCGCTTTTAATAAGCGTGTAGTGGTTGCAGGCTCTAATGAACGATGAAACTTATTATTTAAATTAGCTGAAGTGAAATGTACTTTGCCGTCGGTTGTATCGGGAGATGGCGATACCGTAGCAGCATTGGCTGTCCACATTGCTGACGCTGAATAACACGCGCGTAATAAAATAGGATCAGCTTTAAACGCTTTATGAATTACTTGTGCATCATTACCGGTAAAGCCTAAGCGGCGCAGTACGTTTAAGTCGGGGCGTGCATGGGGTGCAAATACACCTTGGGTTAGGCCTTTGTCGTGCATGGCTTTCATTTTTTCAAGGCCTTGAAGCACTGCCTCTTGAGGATTTGAAAAGCTTGCTGCGTTATTTAACGAGGCAACATTACCATACGATAAACCAGCGTAGTTGTGGGTAGGACCAACTAAACCATCAAAATTAACTTCCAAAGCGTGCATACACGTTCCAACTAAAAATTTTCAATAGAGTGCCACAATACAACGCAATTGGGCTGCTTGCAAAGTTATAAACGCAGTGCTTTTATTAATTTTTGATGTTTGTAAATGTGAGCTTTTAGGAGGGGTGTTTTTATACTAGGTGGTTCATAATGCGCAAAAGCTTAGCCTAAAGTAGTTTATACATTTCAGTTTTACGCTAAGCCTTTACACAATACGCTATTATTTAACATAGGCGCGTTCTTTTTCAGCCGTGGTGTGAGTATTTGTCGGATCATTAACTTGCCAAACGCTAATGTCTAAACGCCATAAAAGGTAAAGGGTATGGTATAAGTTGAACATGGTTTTTTCCTTGGTATTTTTACTAGACACATTAGTTAATAGAAGAAGTATGCCAACATTAACTTGAATATTTTATGAATAAAAATCAGGTGGTTAGTATTTAAGTGAAAATATATACTCAAGAATTAGCACCAAAGAGGTGAAGTATTATTAAAAGATGCACCAGTGTGGTGTTTTTTAGCAAAAAGCCCTGCAACTATTTGCAAGGCTTTTTAAAAAATACAGTCACTTAATAAAGTAAATTAACGGCCTACTTTTTATATGCGCCAACAAAAGTAATTTTTTAATATCAGTCATTTTAATTAAGAGCTTAATCGGCTAAATCGCTTACGACTAAATCGAGTAATTGCATAAGTTGCTTCGCTTGTGCTGCATCAACACTATCAAATTTACACAAAATATTTTTAGGAATATTAGCCGCTTTTAACTTAAGTGATAGGCCATTTTGGGTAAGCTGTACGAACCGTTTGCGCTTATCGTGCTCATCTTTAATAACAGCCAGTAATGATTTGTCGCTCATTTTTTTGAGTATTTGGGTCATTGCACCGCCGTCTATCGCGGTTTTATCTATCAGCTCTGCAATTGTTATTTTGTCTTGTTCCCACAGCGCCATCATTACTACGTATTGTGGGTAAGTTAAATTCAGCTTGCTTAAAGGCTCACGATACGTGCGAGCAATGCTGTTAGATGCCATGTATAACCGATGGCATAACTGATTTTTTAACTTTAATTGCTCAAACGACATAGCTTTATCCTTTATTTTAATATCGTTATTTTAATTTGCACGCAAAGTATTTGCAATCTCTAATTACTTGTTCTATTATTTTGCATGCAAACTAAATTAATTACTAAACTTTGGAGTTCATTATGAATGTATTACAAAATGTAGCTTACACAGCAAAAGCTACTGCAACTGGCGGCCGCGAAGGTGTAGCTAAATCTGATGATGGTCGTTTAGATGTAAAACTATCAACACCTAAAGGTTTAGGCGGAGACGACGGACAAGGCACAAACCCAGAGCAATTATTTGCCGCAGGTTATGCTGCGTGTTTTATTGGCGCACTAAAATTTGTTGCAGGTAGCGAAAAAATAGATTTACCAAGCGACACGCATATTGACTCACAAGTGTCTATTGGCGCGATTGAAGGCGGTTTTGGTATTGCGGTAAAACTTGCTGTATCACTTGGTGATATGGATAAAGCTGCAGCGCAAGAGCTTGTAGATAAAGCGCACCAAGTATGCCCATATTCAAACGCAACACGTGGCAACATCGAAGTAGAGCTTTCAGTTATTTAATAACTAAATAAAGAAAAGTTATAAAAGCACATAGCGACAATCAGTCGTTGTGTGCTTTTTTGCGTTTTAAGGTAAAATTACTTTAACATACAAAAAATCATATATTCACTATTCCATATGTTCTGTTTTTGTTTTATTGTATGTGCACTAACACAGTGAGGACAGTATGGAACAATTCAACCCACTCCAATTTTATAAATGCCTAGCGGACGATACGCGTTTAAAAGCAATGCTCCTAATTAGCCGCGAGCGAGAGTTGTGCGTATGCGAACTGGTTGCTGCACTTGAGCTAAGCCAGCCTAAAGTGTCTCGCCATTTAGCGCAGTTAAGACAATGCGGATTATTGAGCGACCGCAAACAAAATCAATGGGTGTATTACAGCATTAATAAAGCCCTGCCAGAATGGGCTAAAACCGTGCTAACGCAAACGCTTACTGCTAACCCTTCATTTTATGAAAATGATTTAACGCGCTTAAACGCGATGGGTAATCGCCCTGAACGTATTACTAGCTGCTGTAACTAACTAATAAATTAACTTATTAAAGGTATTTAATTATGACTATTAAAGTAGGTATTAACGGTTTTGGCCGTATGGGGCGTTTAACACTGCGTGCAGCAGTTGATTGGCCAGAAATCGAGTTTATTAAAGTAAATGATGTAGCGGGTGATGCTAAAACCCACGCACATTTAATTGAGTTTGACTCAGTACACGGGCGCTTAGCACAACAGGTTTCTAGTGATGATAATAGCTTTAGTGTGGGCAAACACACGATTACAGTTACCAACAACAAAACCATAAACGAAACTGATTGGTCAGATTGCGATGTTGTTATAGAAGCCAGCGGTAAAATGAAAACCACTGAACTGTTAAATCAATATTTAGCGCAAGGTGTTAAGCGTGTTGTAGTAACCGCGCCTGTAAAAGAAGACGGTATTTTAAATGTAGTAATGGGTGTAAACGATGATCTTTATAACCCAAGTGAGCATAAAATTGTTACGGCTGCTTCTTGCACAACTAACTGCTTAGCGCCCATTGTAAAAGTGCTGCAAGAAAAAGTGGGCATTAAGCACGGCTCAATGACCACTATTCACGATATTACTAATACTCAAACGATTATTGATGCCCCTCATAAAGACTTACGCCGTGCGCGTTCGTGCGGTACAAGTTTAATACCTACTACAACCGGTAGTGCAACGGCTATTACGCATATTTTCCCCGAGCTTAAAGGTAAATTAAACGGCCATGCTGTGCGTGTACCTTTAACTAACGCGTCAATTACCGATTGTGTTTTTGAGCTAGAGCGAGGTGTTACACAAGACGAAGTAAACACGTGGTTTCAAGATGCTGCAAATAATGAGCTAAAAGACATTTTAGGCTACGAAGAAAAGCCGCTTGTATCTATAGATTACAAAACAGATCCACGTAGCTGCACCATAGATGCACTTTCTACTATGGTTATTAACAACACTCAGCTTAAATTATATGCTTGGTATGATAACGAGTGGGGTTATGCCAACCGTACTGCTGAGCTAATGCTTAAAGTTGCAAAAAGTGATTTAGTTTAATCTCATTTAATAAGGTTTAACGCTATGTTTGCGCAGTTGGCTAACTTACCGAGTTCTATAAAACAATATTTAATAATTACTGGTAACTATTGGGCATTTACTTTAACCGATGGTGCACTGCGCATGCTGGTGGTGCTGTATTTTCATCAGTTAGGTTATGGTGCATTTGCAATAGCCATGTTGTTTTTGTTTTATGAAATTTTTGGTGTGATCACTAATTTAGTCGGTGGTTGGCTTGGCGCGTATTTAGGGTTAAATAAAACCATGAATGTAGGGCTTGGGCTACAACTTGTCGCTTTAGCCATGTTGTGCGTTCCTGGAGATTGGTTAACGGTTGCCTATGTTATGGCAGCGCAAGCACTGAGTGGCATAGCTAAAGACTTAAATAAAATGAGCGCAAAGAGCGCCATTAAGTATTTAGTACCACAAGACGATGCAGGGCAAAGCCAATTATATAAATGGATTGCCATACTTACCGGCTCTAAAAATGCTTTAAAAGGGGTGGGCTTTTTTTTAGGCGGATTACTGCTTACTGTATTTGGCTTTGTAGGTGCGCTAGTAAGCTTAATCGCTTTACTCAGTGTTGCGTGGGTTATTAGTTTAATTTTTTTGAAAGGCGATATTGGCAAAGCTAAAAACAAACCTAAGTTTAAAGAGTTATTTTCTAAATCCCGTGCAATCAACTTACTTAGTGCTGCGCGCTTATGTTTGTTTGCGGCGCGCGATGTGTGGTTTGTCGTTGCATTACCGGTTTACTTAGCCGCTCAGTTTAACTGGGATCACTGGTGGGTAAGCGGCTTTATGGCTTTGTGGGTTATTGCTTATGGGCTGGTGCAATCGCAAGCTCCGCGCATAACTGGGCAAAGCGATTCAAATTCACACTCAGTCAAAAAAGCATATTGGTGGGTGGCTTTATTGAGTGGCGTAACTGGTATTTTAGCGTTGTTGATGCAATTTGATATCGCGATACATTTTACGCTTGTAATAGGCTTACTTATTTTTGGTGGTGTATTTGCCGTAAATTCATCACTGCACAGTTACTTAATAGTAAGTTTTGCTAAAAACGATGGGGTGTCGCTCGACGTTGGTTTTTACTATATGGCCAACGCAATAGGGCGTTTACTTGGTACGGTGCTTTCTGGTTGGGTATTCCAAATATATGGGTTGGTGGCATGTTTATGGGTAAGTGTGTGTTTACTCATAGCAGCAACCTTAATCACCTTTTTTCTTAATAAAATTAGGTTAAATTAGCGCAACGATCTTAAATGTAGTTTTAGTTTAGTAGTTTAGCTAATTTAGCTAGTATGATTTGGCAATTAGTCTAGACTGAAAGTAACTACGTAAAAGGAAGGTAAGTTTAATGCGGGAAATAGCGCTAGCAAAAAAGTTATTGTGGATCAGTGTGGGTGGAATACTACTCACTGTTATCGTTTTATCGACTATTTTGTGGTCTGAGCTTTCATCAAGCAATACTAAGTTGTCAATTGAAGCAGAGCAATTAATTGTCACAGAAGTCGATGAAAAGCTAACAGCAAAAGCCGCTTCATACGGCGAGAAAATTGCCGCTTTTATAAATGAGGTATACCGAGTTCCTTTTTCTTTAGCCTCTATTTTAGGTGAATCAGCAGAAAAAAACGCGTTGAGCCGTGACTCTGCCGTACTATTAAATAGATCGCTTATCACCGACAATGCTTTGTTGTCTTCTATCTATTCTCAATTTGAAAAAAATGGCTTTGACAACAATGACGCTAATTTTACTAACGGTTTTCCCCATTCAGTAAAAGACGTAGGGACGCTAGAAATTTATTTTACTCGCAGTAAACAAGGGGTAGTTAAGCAGCAAGTTGTAGATGATGCGAGTGAAAAATATATTACTAAACTTAATGAGTTTGGTTTACGTGAAGCAGAGTGGTATTTATGTGCTAAGGACAGTGAAAAGCCGTGCATCATGGAGCCTTATTTATACGAGATATCCCCCGGTTATTCTGAAATGATGACCTCTCTTACAGTGCCAATAATGAGGTCGGGCCAATTTATAGGATTAGCTGGTGCAGACATTACCTTACCTGTTTTTCAATCTTTAACCGAAAAGTTGTCAGAAGAATTATACAAGGGTAAAGCAAAAGTAACTTTATTAAGTAGCTTAAATTTAATCGTTGGTAGTAGTCATTATAAAGATAAGCTCGGGCGTCCTTTTAAAGAAGCAATTAATGACTCTGTAAACAAAAATTTTGAGAGCTTAGATGGCGAAGGAGGAGTCTATAAATCTGGGAATGAAATTTTAGTTTCGTATCCGATTAAAATAAAATTAGCCGATGTAAGTTGGACGTTACTAATTGAAGTGCCTGCAGATTTAGCATTAGCTGGACCGGTTACTTTAACTAATAACATGTCAGAAATGGCCAAGTATCTTGGTTTATTAATCTTAGTCTCAGGCTCAGTAATTGCTGTTATTGCTTTTATTGTCATGAAATTGGTTGTTAGTAGTGTGGTTGCCCCTTTAGAGCAGATCCAACAACGAGTTGATAATTTAGCAAGCTCAGAAGGGGATCTTACTCATACTTTAGAAGTTGATACGCATGCTGAGCTAATTGCCTTAGCTGCTGGTTTTAATCGTTTTTTATCTAAATTAAGAGAATTAATAATTCAGTTAAAAGCTGTTTCTGAACAAACAAAACATCAAGGCGAAATTGCATCGCATATCGCCATAGATACTAAGCAAAATGTTCAAGCACAATTTAAAGAGATTGAAAGCGTAGTAACGGCGATGAATGAAATGAGCGCTACGGCACTCGAAGTGGCTAGAGCATCTGAGCAATCGGCGCAACAAGCTGGCGAAATTAATGGCTTAGTAGTCAGTAGCGAATCGAGTTTATCTTCTGCGATGACGCAAGTTAAAACTATGTCAGAAGAGATAAAAGAAGCTAACCAAGCTGTTGAAAAAGTGGCATCGCGTAGTAAAGATATTACACAAATTTTAGATGTGATTCGTACTATTTCAGAGCAAACTAATTTGCTAGCGTTAAATGCTGCTATTGAAGCTGCACGCGCAGGTGAGCACGGTCGTGGTTTTGCTGTTGTAGCTGATGAAGTGAGAGCGCTTGCTTCGAAAACACGCTCATCCACTGATGACATAAGTAAATTAATTGATAGTTTACTTCATGAAGTTGGGAATGCTTCAACGGTTATCGAAAAGGGTGTGGTGCGTGCACAAAGTGCAGTAGAGGAAACATCTGTTGCATTTGATGCATTGCACAGTGTTGTGGTTAAAGTCGATGAAATAACAAACCAAATCACGCACATTGCTACCGCAGCGGAAGAGCAAAGCTTAGTGACAGAAGAGATCAACCGCAATTTAACGCTTATATCAGACGCCGCCTCGCAGTTATCTGACTTATCGGCGCAAGCTGGCGACAGCAGCGAAGTGCTCAATAAGTTGGTCACGCAGCAAGATTCAGAACTTAATAAGTTAAAAACGTAACGTTTGACTCGTGTTAGCATAAATATAAATAGCAGTGATTAAGTCACTGCCATTTTTTACGCAAATAATTGAGGTGTTAGTTTATAAACTCTTCATAATTTTGAACATTTGATTAATCATAGGTTGAGCTAGCGATTCAACACCTGGACGATTAAAGTAACCGCGTAGCCCTGTAAACTGAACCTCAAAAAATCGCGCATAATCTTGTGCAGATATATTATTACTCAGCTCATTATTTGCTATTGCTTGCTCAAAGAGAATTGAAAGATAGCTTTCAAATTTATCTGCTAAATCTAAACTAAGTTGATATAGGCGACAGTCTTTCTCGGCAAATTCGCAATTGGCCTTCACCAACATGCAAATTGTACTGGGTATATTTTCTTTTTTTGTGACTACATCCTCAACAAAAATGCGTAAACCATCAAGAATATTATCTGAAGTAGATAAACACTCGTTAATTTGGGTTTGCATTTGTACTGTGTAGTCTTTTAAAGATTCAATATAAAGTCCTTCCTTTGAACCAAAAGCAGCGTAAATACTGCCAGGGCGCATGTTAACGGCTTCTTGCAAATCGCGCGTTGAGGTTGCATGAAAACCTTTCTCCCAAAATAGCTGACTTGCAAGTCGGACAACGGTTTCACGCTCAAACTTTATTTTGTTAGCCATGTCATTTCTCAATTAATTTGAACACTTGCTCAATTTTAGCTTGAACAGTCGCTCAAAATCAAATAGTATGTGTTTCGAAGTTACTTAAACCTAATTATTTATTGGAGCTAAACATGTCAGAATTTACTTTATACACAGCAGAAAATGCACCTGAAGAGTCAAAGTCTCTAATGGCTGATTCAGTAGCTGCATTTGGTATGGTCCCTAACTTACATGCAGTAATGGCTGAAGCGCCAACATTACTTAAAGGGTATCAAGTGCTGCATGATTTGTTTCAAAAAACATCGTTTAATGCACAAGAGCTTACTGTAGTATGGCAATCAATTAATGTTGAACATAACTGCCATTACTGCGTGCCTGCACACAGCGCTATAGCAGCTTCAATGAAAGTTGATCAAGATATTGTTGATGCATTGGTAAATCAAACACCCCTTGCGGACTCTAAGCTTGAAACACTTCGTGAAACAACATTAGCAATGACACGTGAGCGCGGTGTGATCAGCGATGCGCAAATTGAAAAGTTTTTTGCAGCAGGTTATGGCAAGCAACAACTACTTGAAATCATTGTAGGCTTATCTCAAAAAGTTATGAGTAATTACACTAACCACCTTGCAGATACGCCTGTTGATGAACCATTTAAAAAATACGTAAAATAAATACGATTTTATAAATGACAAAAGGCAGCCTAGGCTGCCTTTTTTGTGTTTATAAATTGCGGCTATTTAAATTTAACCGTTTTTGTACTACGTGTATAAATACGTTGTTCGGGCTTTGTCCACTCACCTTTTTTTAAATAAGAGGTCGACACAATAAATTTTTCGTCTTTTAGTTCACTCATAGATTTAACTTTAGTGATACCTTCTTTACTACCCGTTACATCTTCATAGGCTACAAATTGAGTGGGGCTTAGCACCTTTAATGTGCCTTTAGTATAAAAACCTGCCGTTGTGAAGTAATAAAAAACGAGTAACTCTTTTTTGCTATCGTAAAAAATCATAGATTCGCCGCCATACTCACCTTCATTAATAGAGTGTGCAGTGCGAATAGCCTTGCCATTGAGTGCTCGTTCCCACTTACCTACATCTTGAATTGGCTTTTCGCCTTGGGCTACTTCAAAGTTAGCTTGCCAAGTACCCAAAAAAGGTTGAAATACAGCTAGTTGTTTATCTAAAGTTAGGTTATTTTCATCTGCGTAACTAAACGTAAATACACACAGGCATAAGGCTAAGAATAGCGTTTTAAAATATGTCATACTTTCACTCTCTTTTTTAGTTTTATAAAGTTAGTATAGGTGATAATTAATTGATAAAGAAAACTTTAATAACGATAGCGAGCCTTTTTATCATTTTTACTTGGCTAGCTTATACGCTAATTTATGTACCAATCTATATCAGCGTTTTGAGCGCATTAAGCTTTTTAGTATACGCGTGGGATAAACGCAAAGCTAAGCAATCGGTATATAAAAAAGTAAATCGTACACCGGAGCGAACATTGCAGTTAATAGCGCTTTTCGGGGGATGGCCTGGTGCATTAATAGCTCAACAGTTATTGCGTCATAAGTCGCAAAAAAAACGTTTTATTATTGTGCTGTGGTTATGTATTTTAATTAATATATGCATCTTGGGGTATGCTAACCATTATTTTAAAACACTCTTGTAATACTAATGCATTAATTGAGTGCATATTGGCGTTATAAGTACTCGGAGTTATCAAACATAAAAGGGTTGTGAGTTGAATATTTGGTTAGGTAGTAGAGAAGCTAATATACTTTTATAGAAAAGTACATTAGCTAAAAAGATTTATATTGTTTACAGCGATTATTGGCCTGCCGTCGCTTTTTGCAATTGAACAGTGACTACTGTTTTTTTATCAACAACAACCCATTCTCTGTAAGTAATAAATCCTTTTTTACTTACTTCAATATCGTATTTTCCTTCTTCAAGTTCAATTGCATCTTGGTAGATAGGAGAAATATTCATAATGCGAACACGGGCATCGGCTGGGTTAGCGATAACTGTTAATGAAATTGGCGCTACAACTTCTTCAACATCCATAACGACTTCATTAACTACTTGCTCAGTTTCATCAACAGATGAAGTTGTTGAACAACCGCTTAATAAAAGGATGGCTGCAAATGCGCTTAGTTTTTTCATAAATAGTCCATTTAAAAGTATTGAGTGTTTCGAAAATTTTGGAAGAGTAAATGAAGTATTCAACTTGTCGTCCCTAACTCTCGTTTTAAAAAATAGCAATAGTTTAATATGTATCTACTGCTTATTCAATTATTGTCACTTTCGTTATGTAACTCGCAGAGCAATAACTCTACGAGTTGATATGCTTATTTTAAAGTAAATTATCCAAAGATTTAGTGATAGCTTCACTTCTTTCCACTAACTGCTCTGCCGTTTTATACATTCTTTTTTTCATCAATGCATTGGCCATTGTAATATAACGTCTTGATAACTCTTTTCGAAATGAAACTAAAAGAGAAAAGTCGCTTGGAAGTCCAGTTGATTCCAAATTTACTTGCTCTTCAAAAGCTAATAGTGCTTTATGATCGGTTATATTTTCTAGCATTTCATCATAACGTTGAAATCTTGGCAGATAGAACACAACAGCGTCTGATGTTGGGTAAGTGGCTTGTTCTCCCGCATCTAATTTTGTCTGATACGAACTTAATGCATCAATTGCCGACTCTCTTTTTAGTAAATTGGTAAATAGACTTTCAGCTTTTTGTTTATCAGTAAATATAGCCTTACCAACATTTAATAACGCTTTTTGAGATACGACGTCATCTACTTCAATAGCTTGGTTTAAAGCAACTTCAAAATTCTCAAAATGTGTAGGTGAAGGGCGATATACGTAAGTGTTGTCGACTTCGTTAAGATCGCTAATTAGCTGAGGAATACTGTTGTTATCAATTTCGTTATAACGTGATTGTTCTAATAATAAGTTAATCCTTGATGTAATATCAAAAATTATAGATTGGCGCTCCCTAAGAACACTTTCAAGTTGAACCGAAAGTGTTTCTGAGTCAGGATAATATTCAAGCGCATTAGAATATATAGCAATTATTTCATCAAAGTTTTTAAATTTACTTGTGTTATTGCTACTATCGTTTGCTTGGTCAGCAAAGCTTTTCAATATAGTGTCTTGGTTAACTCTCAACAGACCTTGTTTTAACACATTATACTGTGGAGGTATTTCACCTAACCTTTGCAAAATAGCTGGGCCATTCCACGCCATCCAAGTTTCTATTTGTTGATTAATAGCATTAGCATTATCAAGCTTTGCTTCTAGCTGTTTTATGTTATTGCCATTGGATAAATTTAATTGACCAGCGATGAGGATCAAAGCCGCTGATACTGCGACGAATATCATAGTTGGCTTTAGATTAGACTTAAGTTTATTTGATATGGGCACTAAAGAGTCGTGCCGTTTCGACGTTTCTAATGAAAGTGCTTTATTTAAACTTCCCCATAACCATAGTGGGCAATTTTTAGGACGTTTAGCCGTCGTGTCTTTAGGGAGTTTGTCAGCGGCAACACGATTAAATGGATGCTTACTGCTAAGTAATTCAAAGGCAATACACGCGTATGAAAACACGTCGTCTCTGAGCGTAGCATCAGCGCCTTTTAGCTGCTCAGGACTGGCGTAAGTTGGTGTGTACCCACCAACTACACCTAGCTCGGTATTACTGTTTACTGCGTAGGCATCTTCAATACTTTTATGTTTAGCAATACCAAAATCGAGTACTTTTAAATTACCATTACTGTCAAAAATAATATTAGAAGGTTTAAGATCGTTATGTATTACGCCTCTTGAATGGGCATAATTTAAAGCATCGGCTAGTTGTTCTAAAATAATTTTGGCTTTTTTAAACACCAAACCCGAAGGCTTATTTCGTTTAATGATTTGCTCTAAGGTCTCCCCTTCGATCAGCTCCATTGTAACGTAATATAAGTCACCGTCTGAATCAGCAGAAAAAACTTTAACAATACTAGGGTGAGAGAGTTGCTGTGTTTTTGATGTCTCGTCTTTTAAAAGAGAAATTGCTTCTTCAGAGTGAGAGAACTCTTCTTGTAAAATTTTGATTGCTACAAATGCTTCTGAGCGAGTCGCATTTTCTAAAAATGTATCTCTAGCTCTATAGATATAACACATTCCGCCTTGACCAATAAGTTCTTCGATCAAATAACGACCTGATATTTTTTTACCTATTAGATTAATTTTATTTTTTGGCGGTGTTCTTTTAAGATTAGAGTCAAGTGAAGCAATTTGAGTTTTATCACTTGAGCTATTGATACTGCTCATCGTAAGTCCTTTTGTTGTGTTAATGTAAATAATCGCATAGGTAAGTTTTTTATTCTTACCAACTTTCCCTCTGATACAGTCCACCATTTTTACAAAATTCTCCCACTATAGCAATGATTCAATTGCCTAATATTTAGATCTAAATCACGTCTTTGTGGCTTCGATGTTGTTTTCAATTTGTAACTAATTTAATGTTTGTAATATTTTATAAAAATCTAACGATCTACCTTGGCGGGTACTTTGAATTTTAAAGAGCAGAGCAGTACTTTGGTTGCTATGGGTGATAATTTTCTAAAGCGTTACATAATGTGTTTTTTTATTAAGATGTTTTTAATAAATAGAATTTAAAATGGCGATACACAGCGTTTTTTTAACAACATATTTTTATAGTACTATTTCATTAATAAATTATATATTTCCCGTATTTTTTAGATTAGTAAGATCAAGACAGTGTCCATATATTAATTTCAATGTTGACAATAGTTTCTCTTGTACTTTATCCTAGTGCAATTGAAGATTTATGGGACTAACTTATCAAATGGAACTGATACTAAACATAACTAGTTATCATAGACTCTCACCTGAAATTGAAGCATCTAAGACAACAGAAAATGTACTCACCTTTGGCCGTTCTGAAACATGTGACTGGCACTTTCCCGATCCTGAAAAGATTATATCGAGTAAGCACGGAAGAATAGAAAAAGAAGACGATGCATTTTACGTTTATGACGACTCTACTAACGGTGTTTTTGTCAATTTTGGTGTGACGCCGCTTGGTCAAGGTAATCGACAACGCCTTTCAGATAAAGATGTACTTACTATTGGCGATTTTCAAATTGATGTAAAGTTAGTTGAGCCGCAGGGCGCTGCTACGAGCAATGCTGGTTTGTCTCAACACCGTGATGATTTTATGGTAAATAAGCCTGAGTCATTTTCGCAACCGCATCACTTTACAAACGAATCTCTGTTAGATGAATCTATGCCTGCTGTTGATATGGTACAAGAAAGCTTCTCTGGTGGTAATAATCAAATACCTGAAGATTGGGATGAGTTATCGAGTCTTATGGCTCCTGCATCTTTAGTTGCAGACAAGCCGGTTTTTGAAGAACCTCAAAAACCTGAAATTGCACCCGCACCTCCAAAGCAAAATGTAGCGGCGAAGGTTCACACACCAGAGCCATCATCAGCGAAGGCCGCAGTGAGCAGTGGCTCTGCGCTATCAGATGCTTTTTTAAAGGGATTAGGCGTTAAAGCCGAATTGCAGGATGCTTTAAATACACAAGAACATTGGTTCGAAATGGGGCAAGGTTTAAATTTATTACTAAACGAGCTTATGGAATCTTTGCGCCAAAGAGCGCATGTAAAAAACCAACTTCGCTTAAATCACACGATGTTTCAGACTAAGCAAAACAACCCTTTAAAATTTTCTGCGGATGTTGATGATGTTATTCAGAATTTATTCATCAGAAATAGTGCAAGCTTCCTTTCCTCTAAAGAATCAATAAAAGAAAGCTTTGTTGATACGCGCAGGCATGAACATGCATTATTGGCAGGAGCTGACGGTGTATTGAAAGGAATGTTAGCGCAAGTTTCTCCGCAGCATATAAGTCAACAAGTAAATGATAACGCCAATATACTAAAGATTATACCAGGGCAGATTGATTACAAGTGCTGGAAACTATATGAAAGTTTACATGATGATTTATCGCAAGAAGTGAATACGAAAGGTGCGATGGCGATGTCAGATGACTTCTTAAAAGCATATAACGATAGAATTAAAGAAACGCTCTAGAAAGGAAAGCAATAATGTATAAAGTTAAGCTCTATTTGATGAGTTTTAGTTTACTATTTTTAGTACTCGGTTGCAGTACTGTTAATCAATTGGTTCCGCCTTCAACGGATTTAATTATTAATGTATCCAAGAACGTAAACCCGGATACATCGGATAGACCGTCTCCGGTAGTTATGAAAATTTTTGAACTTAGTTCACGTACTATCTTTGATACGCAGGATTTCTTTAGTCTTTATGATACACCTGAGAAATTACTTGGACCTGACCTAATTAAAAAAGATGAACTTGAATTACAGCCAAACTCAGTGCAAAAATATAAAATGAGTTTAAACAAAAATACTCGTTATGTAGGCGTTGTGGTTGCGTATAGAAATATAGACCAAGCTAGATGGCGATCTGTTATTGAGGTCGATCCAACGGGTTATGACGACATAGATGTTAATGTGGAAGCAATTGCTACATACATGAGAGAGCAATAAAAAGGATTTGTAAATGAGTGACAATACTCGGGTTGCGTGGACTGAAGGGATGTTTTTAAGACCACAGCACTTTCAGCAATCAGATAAACATATTGCGAATGTAATAAAGCAAGTGTGTAGCGGGAATTTGGCCGATCCGTGGGGAATACTTGAAGTAGCAATAGATACTGAATTATTGAATTCAGGTCAATTTGCTATTGAAGCATTATCTGCGATCACTCCAGATCTACTGCCGCTGGATATGCCTCAATCAACCCCATTACCAGAACCTTTGGTAGTAGGCAAAGATGTCTATGATGAGATAGTGTATCTTGCTATACCTGCGTTTAAAAATAGCGGGATTAATATCTCAGCGCCTGAAGAAAATATAGTCACTCGTTACAAATTGCATGATTTGTCTGTAAGTGATGACTTAATTGGCTCTCAATCTCAAGAAATAATCCAAGTTGCGAAAACGTTTAGTAAGTTGGTGTTATCCTCAGATGATCACTCTGGTTATATTTTACTTCCTTTAGCGAAAATTTTAGATGTAAGTAGTGAAGGTAGAATAAAGTTAGACACTAAATATATTCCAGCCTCATTGCAGGTTGGACAGTGTAAACCTCTTGTAGGATTAGTACGTGAAATAGGTTCGATGATTAAGCAACGCGCAGAAAGTATTGCCGTTAGACTATGCCAAGGTTATGCCGGAAGTACGTCTGTTGCTGACTTTATTATGCTACAAACACTGAATAAGTATGATGCGGTATTTGAAAACCTATTAACAGTCAATAACCTCCACCCAAATGTATTTTATACGCGGCTTATTGAGCTCGCAGGAGAGTTGTCTACGTTCAGTACGGTCAACAAAAGAGTGCCTAAGCTTCCCAAATACGACCACAAGAATTTAGGACAAGTATTTAGCGAAGTCGTTAATTTCTTATATCAGTCATTAAGTCATGTAATAGAGCAAACAGCGACTGAAATTAAGCTGGAGCAAAGTAAGTTTGGTATTTCATTTGGTGCTTTAAAAGACAAATCGGTGCTTAATTCAGCTCAATTTGTTCTTGCTATCAAAGCAAGTGTGCCACATGAAGAATTACGTAAAATACTCCCGTCACAAATAAAAATTGGCAGTGTTGAAACAATTCGTGATCTTGTAAATAATCAAATTCCAGGAATAACAATTAGTAGTTTACCTACCGCACCTAGGCAAATTCCGTATCATGCAGGCTTTCATTACTTTGAGCTAAATAAGCATGGCGAACACTGGGAAAAACTTCGCTCAAGTGGTGGAATAGCTATTCATTTATCAGGGAATTACCCAGAACTTCAATTAAGCCTTTGGGCTATTAGAACTTAACTTTTAAAGGAAGAGTTTCAATGGACGAAACCATTATAAAACCTCGCCCTGGTAGATTGGGGCGAAATGCACCAAGTATTAATACTGATAGCAATGACGCTGATAAGACCGTAATGTCGGTAGAGCCACCATCAGCTAGACAAGCAAGCAATGTTAAAGTATCTATATTTAAAAACCCTCTTTTAGAAGCTGCCACAGATTGTTTTTCATTAGTTATCTCAATTAGTCAGTCAAAGGAGATGACTAATTTAGCAGCACTTAAGCATCGCTGTGTTGAAGCACTAAAGCGCTTTGAAGTTGAAGTTCGAAGCCAAAATCTACCTAAAAATGTGATTAATAATTCTCGCTACTGCTTGTGTGCAATCTTAGATGAATCGGTATTAAATTCAAAGTGGAGTTCAATGGAATGGGCCGATGAAAGCTTATTGTCAACATTCCATAAAGAAACGTTTGGTGGCGAATATTTTTACACTCTTCTTGATGATGCATTGGGTCAACCCGAAAAAAACAAACAGTTTTTAGAGCTACAATACCACTGCCTAAATTTAGGTTTTAAAGGGAAATACAGACTAGATACAGGCGGAGATAATAAAGTCGAAGAGTATCGCTCTCAACTTTATCATCTTTTAAATCAATTAGATGGCCCAGTTAGTAATAAATTATCCCCCAATTGGAAAAGCAGAGTCGCTGCAGGTGTTGAACTAAGAAATCAAGTCCCACTTTGGGTCGTTTTCTCTGTGTTAGGTTTAGTGCTGCTCACTGTTTATTTATTTATTAACATGAGGCTCAATGATGCCGTTTTTTCCGTTAATGAAAAGCTTGCCGTCATTCATCCTCTGGCAAATGACGTATCTATTGATAAAAAAGACCAACAATTACTTGTTTTAGAACAGTTATTACAAACTGAAATAACAATGGGCATTGTCGAAATTAAAAAAAGTAATGATCGTATTCGAATCTCGATTAATAGTGAAAGTCTTTTTAATCAAGGAGATTCAAAATTGCTGCCTTCTTTTCAGCCTATTCTTGAGAAACTCGCGCTTAGTTTAGAAGGGACAAAAGGGCGTATATTAATTACGGGTCATACTGATGACACGCCTATTAATACCGATAGATACCCCTCTAATTGGCATCTTTCTTTAGCCAGGGCAACACAAGTCGCTAATTCAATGGCTAAAAGTACAAACCTTAGTGGACGTTTATGGCCAGAAGGTAAAGGTGCTGCAGAGCCAATAGCCAGCAATTCAGATTCAGCTTCTCGGTCATTAAACCGACGAATTGAAATCGATTTATTATTTTAATGGGGCTGACATGAGTTTCTCGCAAAAAATTAAAAAAATGACATACGCGCTTACATCACGCACAGGGATATTAATTATAGGTTTTCTTGCTCTATCATTATTGATCTGGTTTGGCGGTCCATTAATCGCAGTTGCTGATTACGTTCCATTAGAAAGCATAGCCTCAAGATTGTTAACAATATTGCTAGTGCTACTCGTTTTTTCTGTATCAAAAATTTATCGTCTTATGCAACAAAGCAAAAGAGACGAGAAAATGGCTGATGAGCTTATTGATAGTGATGATTCAAATAGCAGTGAAGTTAACGAAGAGATCACAACGTTAAAAACAAGAATGAACGAAGCGATTGATCTGCTTAAAGATGTTAAGTTATTTAAAGGCAAAAATATTTATCAGCTGCCTTGGTACATAATGATAGGCCCGCCTGGTGCGGGTAAAACAACAGTAATACACAACTCAGGGTTAGATTATCCGCTTAAGGATAAGTTGGGAGTTGACTTAGTGCACGGCATAGGTGGCACTAGAAATTGTGATTGGTGGTTTACTAATAAAGCAGTACTGATAGACACAGCTGGCAGGTATACAACGCAAAACAGTCATGCAAAACATGACTCACGAGCATGGGAAGGCTTTTTAGGTTTACTTCGAAAGTACCGCCCACTTAGGCCTATCAACGGTGTCATGATCAGCATGGGTATTTCTGAGCTAATGAGCCAGACCAAGACCGAAAGAAATCTGCATGCTCGCGCAATAAAACAAAGATTACAAGAGCTTCAAAATCAACTTGGAATGACTTTCCCTGTCTATGTTATTTTTTCGAAAGTAGATTTAATTGATGGGTTTAGAGAGTTTTTTGGTGAATTAAGCGAAGAAGAATGTGAACAAGTCTGGGGTGTTACCTTTGAACTTGACCTTGCAAAAGACACCCAAGTTGAAGCTTTTAATAAAGAATTCCATTCGTTGATTTCTAAACTAACGGAAATGCTAAATCGTCGATTGATCAATGAGCGAAATGAAGTAATAAGAGCTAAAATATTTGAATTTCCAAGGCAGCTTAGAGTATTACAAGGTGTTGCTGATGGATTTTTAAAGGAAATATTTACACCTAACGCATATGAAGAATTGCCGATGTTTAGGGGCGTTTACCTAACAAGTGCGACCCAAGAAGGTACACCTTCGAGCTTTTTAAGTGATAGCAATTTAGGAAAATCTGAGCATATAAATCAGTCAAAAAGCTTTTTTATAAAAAATGTTTTAGAAAGTGTTATTTTTCCTGAGCAGAACTTAGCCAGCACTAATAAACACCATGATAAGCAAAATAAATGGTTACGCATTGTGAGCATTACCTTTGCCTGCTTAGCGTTATTTGGCTTTTCAATTTCTTGGTATTTTAGTTTTGCGTGGAACAGTAATTTAATTTCTGCAACAGAAGAAGCCATTGTTACCTATCAAGAACTTGATTCGGCTTCTTTTGATCGTAATAACCTACTTGTTCTCAATGATAGACTCAATGCTTTGAGAAATTTACCTGCAAGTGGACCGCTTGTAAGCGAGTTACAAGAGTCGTCATCGTTTGGCTTTAATAAGTTAAGCGAAATCAAAGAGTCGTCGGTTAACGCTTATGATCGTTCTTTACAAACGTATCTAGAACCTTTTGTAGGCAATACATTAATTAAAGAAATGGAAGCTCACCCGGAGCATCTGAGCTATTTATATGAAACATTAAAATGCTATTTAATGCTATTTCAGCCTGAATACTTCGAAAGCGAAGATATTACGGCGTGGTTTAATGCTTATTTAGAAAGAAACTTACCTGGTGATAAAAATATGCAAACCAGGGATGAGTTAATGGGCCATATTTCTGCATTACTAAACAAAGGCATCACTCAAAGTGACATCGATAATCAAGCTGTGCGTACAGCTCGTAGTGAGCTAACTAAACTACCGATAGCAGAAAGAGCATATCAACGGCTTCAAGCTGATTTTCTTAACAGCAGTATTCCGCCGTTTAGACTCACTGATATTATTAGTTTTGAAAGCGCTCAAAAGTTTACTTTTCGTAACAATGGTGAGCTCACCAGAAGTATACCTGGTTTGTACACGTTTAACGGTTTCCACGGTATTTTCAACGTTGAAAAAAGTAAAATGCTCGGTAATTTAATGGCCAGTAGCTGGGTTTATGGTGAAGAAGCATCGGGCACTTATGACATATCTAAAGACGAAATTGAGAAAAAATTAGAGCAACGTTACTTCCAAGATTATATTTATTATTGGCAGTCATTTTTGGATGATTTGAGTCTTAATCAGTATAGTTCGCCTGCTGAAGGGGTTAATGTTACAGATGTACTCGCGGGCTCTGAAGCACCAATCAAAAACATCATCGCAGCGGTCCAAAAAAATGTTCAATTAACTAAATTACCTGTATCAGAAAACCAGAAGGTCGCAGGTAAAGTTGCCGGTAATGCCGCTAAAATTGCACTGCAAACTAAGGCGAATCGGATCAAGCGATTTTTACCTGATGAAGCTCCCACGTTTGATATTAAATTACCGGGTCATCAAGTTGAAGAAGCTTTTGAAGAGGTGATAGGGATTGACTCGCAACAATTAGATAATATTCAAAAAAACCTAAGAGAGCTTAATGTCTATTTAACCAAGCTTGACCGAGGCGATCAGCTAAAAGATTCAATAAAAGATCAAATTAGCGGTAAAAGTAAGCCTAGCTTTATACGTCAATTAGAATTTCAGAGTCGTGATTTACCGTACCCGTTTAATAGCTGGTTGTTAGACATAAGCCGGGATACAAGCAATATCACTAAAAATAGTGCAAACAGACACTTAAATGAAATTTGGAAGAGTAAAGTGTTAAGAGAATACAACGCTGCAATTGTTGGCAGGTATCCTTTTGCACCGCAGGCTGATAAAGAAGTGAACATGAAAGACTTTACTCGCTTTTTTGGCCCAAATGGCACAATTGACTCTTTCTTTAATAGTTACGTTGCACCGAGTGTTGATATAAGTTCAAGTCCATGGAAGTTCGAAAAAGATATTGGTATTGGTAATGAGGCACTAAAAATGTTTGAACACGCTTACCAAATTCAAACCGCATTTTTCGACCGTGGTAGTGATACACCAAGGATTGAATTTGGGTTACGCCCACTTGAACTTGACCGTACCGTATCTAGCTTAATGATAGAAATTGATGGCCAGTCTATGACGTATCGTCATGGCCCGTTAAAAGTAACTAACTTTATTTGGCCTGGCGCTTCAGGACAAAGTAAAACAAGAGTTGTATTTACTCCTCCAAGTGGTGGACGTTCTATTAACACGACTTATCAAGGTGAGTGGTCACTTTATAGAATGCTTGATGAACTTAGCGAAAAAAGAAGTGAAACACGTAAAGATCTAGAGCTGCATTTCTCATTAATGGGAAATAATGCAAAAGTAGAGCTCTTGCCTAAGTCAATTAGACACCCATTTTGGAATACAAGTGTAGAGAAGTTTTCATGTCCGACGCGATTATAAATATTGGTTACTTAGGCAAAGTGCCTTGTTTAGGTGACTTTGTTCAAGATAATGTCTCTAAAGACTTCTCAGAGCATTGGGAGCAATGGCTGCAAGCAGCCATTGCTGTTAGCAAAGAGCAACTTGGGGATGTATGGCAAGATAGTTATTTAACAGGTCCTGTTTGGCATTTTGCTTTGAGCCCAAATATAGTGGGTGATAAAGGCGTTATGGGGACATTGCTCCCAAGTATGGATGCAGTTGGCAGACATTATCCTTTTACGGTTTTGAGTACTACAGACAATAACCCTATCGATATCTTAAATTCAGGCGTTTTTTCACTTGAATATGAAGATGTAGTTTTAAAAGTTTTAGACGGCTCGGTCGATCTTTTTTCATGGCGAAAAGAGGTCTCTAAAACGATTAAAATCGCGGCTTGTGAAAACAAGCAAGTGACTTACTCCCACTCTGTTGATAAAAATAAAGATGGTGAAGCTTTTGAATTTTCAGGAACAGAACTGAGCAGTGATGTTTTGAAAGATGCGATGCATGCATTATTGTATAAAAAGCATGGTGAATACAGTGTTTGGTGGACACATGGCTCTTGTAATATAAAGCCCATGGTACTGATAACTTCAGCATTACCTCCTATAAATCAAGTTGCGGCAATGTTAGATGGAAGATGGAAGCATTGGGAATGGAATTACACACAGGTAAAAAATAGTGATTAGCAATTTTAATACAAGTTACGCAATTACTCACCGAGGTGTTGTAAGACAGCTCAATGAAGATTCCCATGTAGAGATAAACAGCCATAACTTATGGGTTGTGGCTGATGGAATGGGGGGGCATGAGGCCGGCGAGGTTGCAAGTCAGTTAGTTGTTGACGTAATTAGAGCAAAAGTACAAGAGCGCGACTTAAAAGACTTAACAGTTTCTCACATTGTAAGTGCGATAGAAGAGGCAAATAAACAACTAAACGATTACAGCTCCCAGTATCTCGAAAACAAAACAGCGGGTAGTACCGTTACAGCATTATTTGTCAAAGATGGAAAGTATTATATTTTGTGGGTAGGCGATAGCAGAGCTTACTTGCTGCGCAATGGAGTACTTACGCAAGTATCAAGAGATCATAGCCAAGTTAATGATTTAATTGATGAAGGTATTATTTCTGTAGAGGAAGCTAAAGATCACCCTCTATCGAATGTAATAACGCGAGCTGTGGGTGTAATGGAAATCGTAAACGTTGATGTTATTCAAAATGACATTAAAACGGGCGATCTTTTCTTACTTTGTTCTGATGGACTAACAGGCGAGTTGTCTGATGATGAAATATGTTTATCATTAGAGCCAAGCAGTATTATTGACTCAGGAATGGCCTTAATGCACTCCTCTTTAGTGCGAGGTGCTCGAGATAATGTAACGTGTATTATTGTTAAATATGATGAGACTAAAAGTAATCAGCATAGTGAAACCTTTAATATTCAAGATGAAGCGACAATCCCTTTATTTACTAAATAACCTGAACTCTGGATAATAAATCTATCTCGAGCAGCTATTTTCAGCGCTAACTGCGTTGAATTTACTTGCAATAAGCCCGCTATTGACGCGTAAATTCGCCTTGTTTTCACTGAAAATTTTTGGCTAGAGAAAATAAATTTAAATATCACTATGATTCAATACGTTAGTAAATCTCTTAACCAGAGTTTAGGTTAAATAATCAGATTTGAGGTTAAATAGTTTGTTTACTGGTATAAAGTTTTTTAAAATAGGCGCTATAAATGGAACTGAATATGGTTTGACTGAATCATTTTCACACCAGCAAAAATAGTAAATTAGTACGTGATTGTTTTTGTATTCGCAATAGTCTGCACATAAATGCTAGTGTGGCTAGGCTTGTAATTTCTTATAAAGAATGTAATATAAAATCCGCCTCGCTTTATTGGGGTTTTATGGATAATTATTAGGACGACGGAATGTTTTTATTAGACGAATATATCTCCCCTATTTCAGATACTGAGTTTGCAGGCATTGATCCTCGCTCAGATGTTTCTCCTACGTCCACATATTATGCCTTAAAAGATTTAAGAAACCAGTTAAGAGCGGCTGAAAGAAATGCTTTAGTTGATGAGCAAGGTATTGCATCTTTATCTCGTGACTGGTTACCTTTGCTTGAGCAATGCAGTAAAGCAATTAAAACTGAAAGTAAAGACATTGAATATATCGCATGGTTCATAGAGGCGATGTGTCGTATTTACGGGTTTAAAGGTTTAGCATTTGGTTTTAATGTTGCACATAATTTAATTGACAGTCACTTTGAATCACTTTATCCAACATTGGATGACGATGATGAAATTTCGGATAAAGTATCGGCGTTAGCTGGCTTAAATGGATCCGCTGGTGAAGGGACTTTGATTATTCCTATCAAGAGCATCTACCTTACAGATAGCGTAAGTATCGACTCTTTTTCTTTTTGGGAATATCAACAAGGTTATGACGTATCGCGCTTAAGTGACGACAAACGAGAAAAAAAGATTACTCAGGGCTCAGTTGACTTTGAACTAATTGAAAAAAGTGCAGCAGAGACAAGTACAGAGTTTTTTGTTTCACTTAAACAAGATATAGAAAAAGCGATTGAGCAGTTTTCAATACTCAGTGACGTAATGGATAAAGCAACGGGGCAACCCCAACCAACGTCGAGTATTAAGCAAGCACTTGAAGTCAGCCTTGCGGCTGTGAAACATGTTGCAGCCGATAAGCTTGAAGCGGCTGAGAAAGCGCTTGCTGAAAATAATAAAGAAGAAGAAATTGAATTGAAAGATGATGACGTTGAATCGACAGCAACAGTGGTCGAAAAAGCGAATAATCACGAGATAAATTCAAGAGAGAATGCGATAAAAAAATTGAAAGAGATCGCTCTGTTTTTTAGAAATACAGAGCCTCACTCACCAATGTCGTACACCATAGAACAAGTAATTCGATGGAGCGAATTATCGCTGCCTGAATTATTAAATGAACTAATTACAGATAGCGATGCTAGGACTGGGTACTTTAAGTTGTCTGGCATTAAAATCAGCGAAACTGAAACATAGGTAAAAGGAGTTCTCAATGAGTATCCATGATAAATTAAAACGAGTTCGTAAACCGAGAGTACACATCACTTATGATGTAGAAACGGAAGGCGCAGAGGTAAAGAAAGAATTACCATTTGTTGTTGGTGTAATGGGTGATTTCTCTGGTGATAATACCGATGCTTTAAAACCTCTTAAAGACAGACGATTTATACAAATAGATCGTGACAGTTTTAATGATGTTTTAAAACGTATGAGTCCGTCACTGAGCTGGAAAGTTGCAAATACATTAACGGATGATGGTTCTGAATTTCAAGTCGACCTTAATTTTAAATCAATAGAAGACTTTGAGCCTGCTGCCGTTGTAAATCAAGTAGAACCATTACGTAAGTTAATGGAAACGAGAAACAAACTACGTGATTTAATGACTAAAATTGATCGTTCAGAAGAACTAGAGAATGTATTAGAAGAAGTACTAAGTAATACAGCAAGTTTAGATTCTATCGCGAAGGAATTGAAATTAGAGGAGACTGAAAAATGAGTACTGAACAATTAAGTACAGAACTAGAGTCTACTTCTGAGGCAAGTTCTTCACTTTTAGAACAAGCTATCGGCGCAACTAAACAAACAGATGCAAGCCGCGCTGAAGAGTTACTTAAAACACTGACAGAAGAAGCATTAAAAGGCACTGTTCAGTGGAATAAAAACATGACAGTGACGTTTAATGAAGCTATTCAGTTAATCGATCAAAAAATATCGAAACAGCTTAGCGTTGTTATGCACAGTGAAGAGTTTCAAAAGCTTGAAGGTTCATGGCGTGGTTTACACCACCTTGTAATGAATTCAGAAACGAGTGGTACGCTTAAAATTCGTGTTCTGAATATGAAGAAGAAAGAGCTTCATAAAGATTTAAGTAAAGCGGTTGAATTTGATCAAAGTCAGACCTTTAAGAAAATATACGAGTCTGAATTTGGCACGCCTGGTGGCGAACCGTATGGCACTATTGTAGGTGACTTTGAATTTACTAATCACCCAGAAGATGTTGAAACGCTTAGTTTAATGTCTAATGTTGCCGCAGCTGGTTTCTGCCCATTTATTGCTGCATCATCACCTTCTTTATTTGGTTTTGATAACTGGGAAGAGCTAACAAAACCTCGTGATTTAGAAAAAGTTTTTGAATCGCTAGAATATACAAAATGGCGTTCATTTAGAGATAGCGATGATTCACGTTTTGTATCATTAACTATGCCTCGCTTCTTATCTCGTCTGCCGTATGGTGCGGCGTCAAAACCTGTAGAAGAGTTTAACTACGAAGAGTTTGAAGTTGAGCCTAAAGCGGGTCGTTCAGTGAGTACTGAAAATAAAGACTACTGCTGGAGTAATGCAGCCTATGCGATGGCGACTAATATGACAAAAGCCTTTGCTCAATACGGCTTTTGTACTGCTATTCGTGGTGCTGAAGGCGGTGGTAAAGTTGAAGGTCTTCCTACGCATATATTCACAAGTGATGATGGTGATCCGGATCTAAAATGTCCTACTGAAATCGGTATTACAGATCGTCGTGAAGCAGAGCTAAGTAAATTAGGTTTCCTACCACTTTGTCATTATAAAAACACAGATTACGCTGTTTTCTTTGGCGGACAAAGCTGTCAAAAACCAAAGATATATTCGACACCAGATGCAACTGCAAATGCTGCTATTTCTGCTCGTCTTCCTTATTTAATGGCAACATCTCGTTTTGCTCATTATCTTAAAGTTATGGCGCGCGATAAAATCGGTAGCTTTATGGAAGCTGAGGATGTTGAGTCTTGGTTAAACCGTTGGATCCTGTCATACGTTAATGCGACAGAGGGTGGTGGTCAAGATATTAGAGCACGTTACCCATTAGCTGATGCAAAAGTATCTGTTAAAGAGATCCCAGGCCAACCAGGCGCTTACAATGCGGTTGCTTGGTTAAAGCCTTGGCTACAAATGGAAGAACTGACTTCTTCTTTACGTCTTGTAGCTAAAATTCCAGAGATTGGTTAATAAACTAATCTCAAGCGTTAAGGATAATGCAGTAGAATGAATCACGAAGAGTTTTCATTTATAAATCAAGACATTGCTTTTCAACAAAAAGCACAGTCTCGAATAAGTGATAATGATGCTTTGCTTGATAGATTTTTGAACGAAAAAAATCTAGATAAAGCATTGTTATTATGGCTTGAAGGCTCTTCTGATTCACCTATTTCATGGAATAAGGAATCTATAGGTCCCTACCTACAACGTATAATTGTGGAATTAGATCAACAAATATCTAATCAATTAAACACGATTATTCACGCGAAAAAATTTCAAAAATTAGAAGCCAGCTGGCGTAATTTATGGTGGCTGTTACTGCAAAGTGAGCAGTACGACAAAGAAAATAAAGTAAAAGTAAAATTATTAAATTGCGACTGGGTTACATTATCAAAAGATGTAAATAAAGCGATTGATTTTGACCAAAGTTTGTTTTTTCAATTACTTTACCAAAGTGAATTTGATAGTGCTGGAGGAGAGCCTTTTGGCGTTGTTATTGGCGATTATGAAATAACCAATACTTGCTCTGAGGGAACAACTCACAACGATATCGACACCATTAAAGAAATTTCAAGAACTGCGGCCGCTGCATTTGCTCCCTTTATTTGTTCTGCCTCAGCTAATTTGTTTGGTGCAGATAGTTTTTCAGACTTGGGCTATTATTCAGATCTTTTTAATCATTTTGAGCAGCCAGAATACGCAAAATGGCAGAGTTTTAGAAAAATGGAAGAGTCCCGATTTGTAGGATTCACATTACCCCATGTATTAGTAAGACCCCCTTACCGCAATGATGGAAAACGCCATCAAGATTTTTATTTTAAAGAACAAATAACCAACCCTGAGACAGATATGCTTTGGGGTAACGCCGCTTATCAGTTTGTATCAACAATAATAAGAGCCTATTGTGAAAGCGGTTGGTTTGGTCATATTCGCGGTATAGAACCAGGGAAAATTTCTAAAGGTCTAGTCACAGGACTTGCTCGAGATAGTTTTGCTAACGATACCTATCAAAAAGAGGCAAAACCGCCTTTAGATTTACTGGTAACCAGTAAATTTGAGAAACAATTTTCTGAACTTGGGTTTATTCCAGCATCGTCTGTAACAAATACTGAGCATATTGTTTTTTATAGTAATGCATCGGTTCAAAAAACAATAAACTACGATTCAAATGCTGCGAATATCAATGCCCGTTTATCATCGATGCTGCAATATATTTTATGTGTTTCTCGGTTTGCGCATTATTTAAAACTATTAGCACGTGACAGAGTGGGTTCTTATAGTACAGCACAGGCCTGTGAACGAGATTTACAAGCTTGGATAAATAACTATACCACGGCATCAGATTCCGCTTCTGAGCATATTAGAAGCAAGTACCCATTGAGTAATGCTAGAATAAAAGTCAGTGAAAACAAGGCTAACCCAGGGCACTATTTTTCTGTTTTGCAGTTACAACCACATTTTCAATTAGATCAAATGGTCTCTAGTATAAAATTAATTACAGAGCTCAGTCCTCATCATAAAATAAAGGAATAGTCATGAAAAAAATACATAGCTTAATTCGCGAGGGTAAACTTACTGATGCGTTATCTTGGTGCGCAACACAATTACAAGATGAGCCTTTAAACTTTGATATCAGAAGTATTTATGCTGAGTTACTTTGCATTAATGGCGAGCTTGAAAAAGCGGATAAGCAGTTAGACTTTATGGTTCAGAAAAACCCAGAGTTTGCGGTGGGTGCAGTTAATCTTCGCCACTTAATTAGAGCACAGCAATCAAGAGTTGATTTTTATCAAGGTAAAGGCATCCCTAAGTTATTTCATGAAGCGGATGAGCTTGATACTTTATTTTTAAAAATGCATATGGCTTTACTCGAAGGCGAGATTGATGAAGCGGGCAAATTAGCGAAAGAAATGGAATTGCTAAGAATTGAAACATCTCAAGGCAGCGACTCAGTAGTGAGAGATCTTGATGACAGCCTAGCGCCATATTTAGAGGTTTTAGGCACTAATGGTGAGTTTTATTTAGCAAACTTTAATGAGATAGAAGCATTAAAAGTAGAGCCAAACGCATCGTTACTTGAAAGTATTTGGTTAAGAGTTGAAATTACTATTAAAAATGATGGTCCTTCAGGTACTGCACATTTACCGCTGGTGTATGCAAACGCAGATACAGAACTAGAAAAGCTAGGGCAAGTTTCTGATTGGGTCGATCTTAAAGAAGAGCTTACTATTGGTAAAGGGATGAAAATGCTGTTTGTTAACGACGAGGCAATCACTATCCCAAATTTAAAAATAAACGTGTTCGAAAGCGTTTAATCCATTTGAACTATTATGATTGAACATAAGCAACAGCTTCAAGCATCTATTATCGATAGACTTATCGACGATGAGCCAGACTTTCAAGATGCGCCTTCTCGTACAGAAGGTATTACCATTAGTGAGCTAAGAAATAATGTACGAAGGGATATAGAAGCGTTGCTTAATGCAAGGATCCAATGGCATACCTGGCCATCGCAATATAATGAGTTAGCAACATCTTGCTTATCATACGGTCTGCCAGACTTTTCAAGTATGTCTGTAAGCTCTCACGAAGGGCGAACATTATTGTGTGAAACCGTTCGGGACACAATTTTAAAATTTGAGCCGCGATTCCTTGAAGTTGAGGTGTTTACAGATGAAGAAGTGCCTGTAAATAGAGTGCTTAACTTACGTATAAATGCGCTTTTGTATGCGGATCCTGAACCTGAATTTATCAGTTTTGACTCTGAGGTTGAGCCCGTTAACTTAGGTATGAAGATTATTGAGGCATCTTTATGAACGATGAATTATTAAAATATTACAATCGTGAATTAGCATTTGTGCGTCACTTAGGTAAAGACTTTGCAGATAAATACCCAAAAGTAGCTGGGCGTTTAAAGCTAAGTGAAGATCACATTGAAGACCCTCACGTATCAAGGTTGATTGAATCATTTGCTTTTTTAACAGCAAATATCAGGCAAAAATTGGATGACAGTTTCCCAGAGTTAACGGATGCTTTGTTGGGCCAAATGTTTCCTGATTATCAAGCGCCTATTCCCTCAATGTCGATAGTAAAATTAGAAGCAGAAAATTTATCGACAACCGGTATTATCATTCCAAAAGCGAGTGAAGTAGAAACCAATGTTGAGTCGATGAAACAATGTAAGTTTCAAACTTGCTACGAAACCTACCTTTGGCCTGTAGAAATTACCAATGTGCAGTTTGATAACAGCCCATTTGTTGCACCTAAACCACGTTGGCATGAAAAAGCGAAATCTATATTTAAGCTAGAATTAACCGGTGAGTACGAAGGTGTATCACTTGCTGAAACAGGGCTTGAAAAACTAAGAATATTTATAAATGGACAATGGCATCATACTCTAAAAGTGTATGAGTTATTGTTTAAGCATTGCATCGGTATTGCATTTGATAATGGTGAAGAAGGAATTAAGTACTTATCCAAGAGTCAGCTAAAAGCCGTTGGGTTTAGTTCAAATGAAGCCGTTGTTCCCTATTCACAACGCTCGTCTGCGGGCTATCGTTTATTAGTTGAAAATTTTACTTTTCCAGAGAAATTTAGGTTTTTTGAATTACAGGGGATAAAGTCGTCTCTGCCAAAAAAATCGAATCAATGTAATGTTTATTTTTACCTCGATACAGAGTCAGCTGAGCTTGAAAAACAAGTCGATAAAAATATGTTTTTGCTTGGCTGCACACCCATCATTAACTTATTTGAGCAAGAGCTGGAACCGATTCGTCCGGAAATAAGTGAGTATGAATACAAATTAACGCCGCGCTATATGGATTCAGAGATCTCAGAAGTAATTGGTCTGACTGAAGTCATTGCTTTTGATCATAAGGGTAACAAGCAAGTCGTGTCTCCTTTTTATGGGCAAACACACCCAAAATATCACGGTCATGCTGATTTATTTTGGCATATACGCAGAGAAACGGCCTCATGGGCAGGTGGTTATGTTGAATCCGGAACTGAAACATTTTTGTCTCTAGTCGATGCTACATTTGAAAATACCGCAATGGAGTATGGAGAAGGGAATACTGTTTTAACTGTCCGTGCAAATTGTAGCAACAGAAACTTGCCAGCCAGTATGCCTTTTGGTGATGATGAGCTGGGTTTATTGATGCCTGAGCGTGGTGATGTTATTAAAAAAATTCGCTGCTTAATCCCTTTTACTCACGCTGTTCGGCCTATTTTGGCGGACGCGACGAGATGGCAGTTAGTAAATCATCTAACCCTGGACACATTTAGTGGTGACGATGCTTGCAGCAAACTTAAAGAGGTATTGAGACTTTATGATTTTAGGGCCTCACCACAAACAAAAGGCATGATTGATAATATTTATAGAGTATTAATTACGCCCTCTACTGCACGAGTTGTGCAAAGTGGTAGAGTGAGTTTTGCAACAGGCAGTGATATTGAAATTACCTTTGCTAATGATGATTTCTCTGGCAGTGGTATGTTTTTCTTTGCATCTATTCTGGACCATTTTTTTGCGCAGTTTTCAGCTATAAATAGCTTTACGCGTGTCAGCCTTCGCTTAAAAGAACAAGAGCAAATATATTATCAATGGCCGGCAAGAGTCGGTGATAGTCCTCTTTTATGATTAAGCATATTATTTCTCAAGCGCCGCAAATCGACTTTTATAAAGCGGTTTTCATTATTGAAAATCAGCTTAAAAAGCAGGGATTAGAGCACCGCCATGTTGGTTACGATAGTAATCCCAAACAAGAGTTGATTAAATTTACATCAACTCAAAAGTTTGGCTATCCCGGTAATGCAATTACTAAATTAGAAGAAACCAGCTACGAAGAGGGTTTACATAAAGTCACGATGCAAGTGTCGTTTATGGGGTTAACGGGTTGCTCAGGTGCTTTACCACAGTTTTATAGTGAACTGGTTATGCAGCGTTTGAGATACAAAGATACGACGATGCGTGATTTTTATGACATGTTTAACCATCGTCTAATTTCACTGTATTACAGAGCGTGGAAAAAATATAAACCAGCGCTTAATCATATTAATAAAGAAAAAAATAAAGACTCGTATACCCAAATTTTAGGGTTATTAAGTGGTGGTTATAATGAGCACCAACTTCATTTTTCGGGTTTATATAGTCGAAAAATTAGAAATGCCTCTGATCTAAAAAACATTTTAACTTCTTATTTAGAGTGTAATGTTCAGATCAAGCAAATGGTTGGCCAGTGGCATAAGTTGCGATTACAAGAACAAACATGCTTAGCCAGCCAAGTACTCTACGAAGGACAACATGCTCGTTTGGGCGTTGATACCGTTATTGGTAAGCAAGTGTGGGATATATCATCAAATATAGAAGTTCATATTTCTTGTGATGATCCACTTAAAGCTAAATTACTGCTACCTAGCGGTAGTTTGTTTAAATTGACCAATAAAATAATAAAAGATTATGTGGGAAATACAGTTCAGTTTCGTTTAGTAATTGAAGCTAACTTCCAAGATTTAGAGGCAACAAAACTGTCGAATAATGATTATCAACTTGGTGCAAATAGTTTTTTGAGTGCACGTAAAAACAAGTTAACAACACACCCTACTAAGTTATCGTTTAAAGGATAATTAAAATTAAAAGGAACAGCGTATGTCTTCGATGACACTAAATAAGCTAGTTGAGAAATTAAGTCCTGATTGTAGAAAAAGTCTAGAAGCGGCTGTTTCTATTTGTAATAGTCGCAGTCATTTTACTGTTGAGCTTGAGCATTGGTTACTCGCCATGATTGAGCAAAAGCTAGATGACGTTAGACTAATATTTGGATCATTTGATATCGATATTGATAAGGTTCAACAAGACTTGAACCAGTCATTAGAGTCGTTAAAAACCGGCAGTGAATCATCGCCGAGTTTATCGGTTCATGTCACAAGTTTATTAAAGCAATCTTGGCTAAGTACCAGTATAGAATTTACCGATAACCAAATTCGTAGTGCTTATGTTATTTATACGCTAACAAAAGACGATACGCTTTCAAGCTTAGTAACACGTTGTAGCAAGCTGTTTAATAAAATTGAACCAGGTCAGCTTTTACATGCGTGGCCAGAAATAGTTGCGCAGTCAGAAGAGCGCAATCAGTCTGTGCAAAGTGCAACAACACAGACTAATTTGAATTCTAAAACCCCGAGTCTTGATCAATTTACCGTTGATTTAACTGCGCAAGCACTTGAAGGTAAAATTGACCCAATTTTAGGACGCGATTTCGAAATTCGTCAAATGGTTGATATTTTAACCAGGCGCCGTCAAAACAACCCAATACTTACCGGTGAAGCTGGTGTTGGTAAAACGGCTGTAGTAGAAGGTCTAGCACTTAGAATTGCACAAAAAGATGTCCCTGCAGTCTTACAAAATGTAAAAATCCACAGTTTAGATTTGGCTTTATTACAAGCAGGTGCAGGGATGAAAGGCGAGTTTGAAAACCGTCTGAAATCTTTAATCAATGAAGTGAAAAATGCAATTAATCCGGTAATTCTTTTTATTGACGAAGCACACACTATGATTGGTAGTGGTGGCGCAGCCGGGCAAAACGATGCAGCTAACTTGTTAAAGCCTGCATTAGCGCGAGGCGAACTGCGTACAATAGCAGCGACTACATGGGCCGAGTACAAAAAGTTCTTCGAAAAAGATGCCGCACTTACGCGTCGTTTCCAAGTGGTTAAGGTTGAAGAGCCAACACCAGAAAAAGCGGTGGCTATGCTGCGTGGATTAGTGCCGGTGATGGAGCGTCATCATAAGGTATTTATTTCTGAGCAAGCACTAGAGAGCGCAGTACATTTGTCTCATCGCTACATAACGGCACGACAATTACCCGATAAAGCGGTTGCATTACTTGATACGGCATGCGCGCGCGTTGCAATGAGCCAAGCATCGACCCCAAGTACAATTGAGCAGCTTGTAAATAGATTAAGTGAAATAGAAACGCAAGTATTGATGCTAAATCGAGAGCAAAAAACGGGTTTAGATCACTCAGAGCAGATAAATACGTTAAAAGCAGAATTGGTTGACATAGAAACTCAGCTTTTACCACTTAATGAGCAATTTAAAGTAGAAAAAGAAATTGTTATTGAGCTTAACGAAGCCCTTCAATCAATTAATGCTGAAGATGATAGCTCAACGAGTGAAATGCTTGATAAGTTAAAGGAAAGTAAGCAAAAGCTTGCCTCATTTGAGCACAATATGGTGCATTGGCAGGTTGATGAAGAGTTAATTGCGCAGGTTATTTCTGACTGGACAGGTATTCCCGTTGGTAAAATGCATGAGGATGAAATTCATGGCATTTTAAATTTAGCGAGCCAAATGAAACAGCGAGTTGTAGGGCAAGACCATGCACTGGAATTAATAGCAAAGGTTGTGCAAACTTCTCGCGCTCAACTGGCAGATGAAAGCAGACCAAATGGTATTTTCATGCTGGCTGGTCCAAGTGGTGTCGGTAAAACTGAGACTGCGCTATCGCTTGCCCAAGAAGTTTACGGTAGTGAGGAAAATGTCACTATTATCAATATGTCTGAATTTAAAGAAGAGCACAAAGTATCGTTACTGCTGGGATCGCCTCCAGGTTATGTAGGCTATGGCGAAGGCGGTATTTTAACGGAAGCCGTTAGAAGAAAACCTTACAGTGTTGTATTGCTAGATGAAATGGAAAAAGCGCATCCAGGTGTTCAAGATATTTTTTATCAAGTATTTGATAAAGGAACAATTAAAGATGGTGAAGGCAGAGATATCGACTTTAAAAACACCATTATTATAATGACCTCAAATGTAGGCACCGATACCACAATGAGTTTGTTTGAAGATGAAGAAAGTAAGCCGAGCATTAAAGGGCTACTTAAAGCATTGCAAGATGATTTATTGGGCTCATTTAAACCAGCATTTTTAGGTAGAATTAACGTCATACCTTATATTCCACTAAGTGACGATATCCTTACCAAGATTGCAGGACTGCAAATAGATAAAATAATTAAGCGTGTTAAAAAGCATTATGATGCTGAGCTTACTTATACTGACGACGTAATTGAGTATATTATTGCTAATTGTCAAAATGCAGGTTCAGGTGCACGAAATATTCACACGATTTTACAGAATAAAGTATTACCTTTATTATCAGAGGTTTTACTCTCGAATATGGTAGATGGCAACCAAGTTACCGCTATTTCGCTGCTAATCAACGAAAATGAATTTGAACTGGCGCTGAATTAAGATTTAATTCAATTTAATTAAAAATAACTAGTAATTAAGGTTGTTTCTTTAATTCTAGGGCATTATAATTTTAGCCGTCTTAGGTAACTACATGGAATTTTTGAGACATTGTCTTCATCTAGGGAAAGGAATTCTGAAGACCTTTTCGTTGCTGTAGTAAAGATAATGATTTCAAGGAATTTTGGGAAACCAAAGTAAAGAATCCAGTATTAATGGATAACATTGTTTAATTAAAAGGAGCATTATCAAATGCAAGCAAATACATATTTAAAATACGGTTCAATCAAAGGCGAAACTACTGCTGAGTCTTTCAAAGATTTAATTACAGTTTTATCATTAGATTGGAACGTAAGCCGTGAAATTAGCTCAGCCACTGGTACAGCGATGGATCGTGAATCTAGCTCTACTCGTTTAGGCGACGTAACAATTACTAAACTTCAAGATAAAGCATCTCCGGATCTTTTCAAAGAAGCGACTATTGGTAAAGGTTTACCAGCTATTTTCCATATCACTAAACAAGGTGATAAAGTAGAAGAAATCATGAAAATCGAACTAACAGATGCGATGATTTCTAGCTACTCGGTATCAGTACAAAACGATCGTCCAATTGAAACTATCACTATCAGCTACACAGAAATGATGATGACAGTGACACCTACAGACGACCAAAATAACATTACTGCGCCACTAGTATATGGTTACAGCGGTGTTAAAGGCCAACAAATGTAATATTTGTTGTCTAATAATGGCTCTGGGCTTTGCTCAGAGCTTTTTTTGATCTCTAGGATGGGAAAAGCAAGGAATGCAAAAAGCAACACAAGACAAAAACGTAATTCAAATTAGCACCCCTGCTGGTAAAGATGCCCTTTACTTAACTCGTTTTGTTGCCCAAGAAGCAATGTCAGATTTATTTGTAATGTCTGCTAATATGTACACCATTGGCAAGCAAATAACGCATGAAGACTTAGTGGGTAAGCCTGTCTCAATAAAGGTTAAAAATGCAGATGGGGGCGCAGAGCGTTATTACCACGGTATAGTCAGTCATCTTGTTTCTAATGGTAGTCGCACCGCCGATGTTGACGAACAAAAAAACTACATAGATTACCAAGCAACTATAGTCCCTTTTGCTGCGTCAATGCGTAATCGTAAAAATAGTCGCATATTCCAAAAGAAAACAATTAAAGACATTTTTGCCGATTTATTTGGTCAGCATAATGTCGCTTTTTCAGACAAAACTAGCAAAACCTATCCTAAGTACGAATACTGTGTTCAATACCAAGAATCTGATTTTGATTTTATTCAGCGTTTGCTTCAGCATGAAGGTATTTTTTACTTTTTTGAACACTCAAGCAGCAATCATACACTTGTTTTAGCTGATGATATTACAGCTTACGAATTATGCGATGAGGCTAAAGTTGTTTACTCAACCGGTCACCTTAGCGAATCACATGTATCGCGCTGGCAAGGTGGTTTAAGCATTGCGCCGGGCAGCTTTAAACGTATAGGTTACGACTTTAAACAACCGTCAAGATACCCAGACGGAGAGCAATCTAATCCTGAGTTGCCAACACAATCGGTATCAGAAATATTTGAATACACAGGTGAATCTGAGTGTCACCCGCGTGCTGCTAGCATGGCGTCAGTTCAGTTAGAATCACTGCAAAGAGATATGAAACTATCGAGTGGCCGAAGTGATTGTCGCTCATTCACGGTGGGTAAATTATTTGGCTTTAAAAAGCACGAAGACCCTCGATTAGAAGGTAAAACCTTTGTAATCACGTCAATGATGACGTCGATTACGGTGCCTAATCAATCAGGTGGTCAGCAAAGCGCGGCTGACGAGGTTTATTCAAACCATTTTGAGTGCGTACCTAAAGAAATACCCTACAGAGCACAAATTAATAAGAAAAAGCCTGTAATTAATGGGGTACAAACAGCAATAGTCACCGGTGATAGTGCTGACGAAATAATGATTGACCAGTTTGGTCGCGTTAAAGTGCAGTTTGACTGGGATCGTGAAGGTAAAAAAGACTCAAAAAGCTCGTGTTGGATCCGAGTTTCACAAAATTGGGCCGGAAAAAAATGGGGCGCTTTCTTTTTCCCACGTGTTGGGCAAGAGGTGCTTGTTGATTTTATTAATGGCGATCCAGATCAGCCTATTATCAGCGGTGCAATATACAACGCTGATTTAATGCCTCCGTATGCATTACCCGCTGAAAAAACACAAAGCGGGATTAAAACGCGTTCTACAAAAGAGGGCGGCGCAGATAACTTTAACGAATTACGATTTGAAGACAAAAAAGGCAGTGAGCTTGTTTATATTCAAGCCGAAAAAGATAAGCAACTGTATGTTAAAAACGATCAAAATGAAAAAATAGATAACGATCGAAAAGTCGAAATAGGTAATGACGATAGTTTAAACGTTACGGCAAATCGTCTCTCTGATATAAAGAAAAACGACACGCTAAAAGTAGGTAAAACATTAAATATAGAAGCGGGCGATGAGATTGTTATTAAAACTGGCTCAGCACAAATAAAAATGAGCAGTAGCGGTAACATCACTATCGAAGGCACTAATATAGATATTAAAGGCAGCAATATAAAAGTTGATGGTAGTGCAATCACTTTATCTGCTGGCTTAATTAAATTAAATTAATGCAATTATGGAAATAATAAATAGTTTTCAAGCAGGACTTCGAAACGGCATTAATAATAATGGGCATGTTGTATATTGTCGTTATGGCTTGCCCCATTTAGTGTGTTTACCGATTAATAGGCCGGATGACCCTTTGTTAAGCCCTGCTATCAGTCATTTAAAAGCGATGAATGGTTACTTTGCTCAGCAGTTTTTTATTTATTTGCATAACACACTCAATAGCGAAGATGTTGTATCTGGTTTGTATCAGTATGCAATGCAAAGCCCTGTGGCGCTGTCGGATTATACAAAAGGCGAGCTAATTGAAGAGCTATCTCTTTTAGTTACTCAAAATAAGTTATTAATTATTCCTTTATACGAATAAACGTTAAACCGTAATAAGACAAGGAGTCTCAATGGGTAAGCCCGCTGCTACAATAGGACATATGCACGTTTGTCCTAAATTTATAGGTAATGTTCCTCATGTTGGCGGTCCTATTGTTTTAGGTTCGGCTAACGTATTAATTGGCGGTATACCTGCGGCGCGTAAAGGCGACATGATGGTATGCGTTGGTCCACCGGATAGTATTAAAAGTGGCTCTGGCACGGTTAAAATTAACGGTAAACCTGCAGCTCGACTGAGCGATGATAGCTCACATGGCGGCAAAATAGTTGTTGGCAATCCGACGGTATTAATAGGTGGGTAACCTTGCTGTCTAACTACTTAAGTAATCACCCAGCTCAATTACTTGCTATTAGTAATGCGCAGCTGTGTCCGTTTACGTCGGTAGGGCATGTAAAAATGCTGAAAAAAAGAGTGTTAGAATTATGCTGGCTAAACGCCAAATGCAATAACTTATCCCGGGCATTTACAGCGCCAAAGTTGGATTTACTTATTTCGCTTATAGAAAGTGACGAAAATCCAGCTATTGTTTCCCAAGCATGTATTGAAATAATGGCAAATTTGCCTCAAAACATAAACATAACGTTTATAAATAATGTCCTAAATGAGCCCAAATTAACGGTGCTCGCAAAACTTATTATAAGTAAAGTATTGCTGCAACAGCATAGTTTTAATCTTATTCGGTTACTTGACGTTACTACGTTGTTTTTTGCTTACACGGCTCAAAGCGAGCATTCAGAACAAGCACTTATTGCAATTAATCAGGCTATATTAGTCACTGAAGAGTCGAGTAATGAAAGCATGCTCACTATTTTCGATGAACTTTGTAAAAATGAGCTAATTAACTCACCGTTAATGTCACTTTTTTTATTATTACTAAGCGCCGACCAAGTTAATAAAATAGGTAATCACGCAAGTAACACGCTTTGTATTGATGATACCTTACAGGTGCTATTACAAAGCGGTTTTGTAAAGCTTGTGCCTCTTGCTAATGCGTCATTACTGCAATTAGAGCAACCAAAAAAAATTATAGCGCTAATTAAACGTACATTAGGCGAAACACTAGATTTGCTTGTTAATTTTGAAACACAAGTTCAAGCATATAATGATGATGAACATGCCCTTATAGATTTTCAGCAACAGTTAAAGCTAAATTGGCCAAAATACGAAACTCAGCTCTCAACACAACGATTAATAGCGGGTAAAGTACTCGATGAGCCATTAAATGCAATACAAATGTCAGCAATGGACAGCTACAGCCAAGCTTTATTTAATTTATACACCTACTACCGACATATAGCAGCAGAAAAAGTAAGCTCTGGAGTGCAAAAATGAGCGCTTTCAGCATTGAAATTAATGATTTTTTGGTTATTGCTGAAACAAGCATTGATGAGCTTGTGTATGGTGAGATCACGGTTGCCTCAGCGAAGTCCGTTTGGCAATCGTGGGATATATGTATATACGACTGTATAGTTAAGTCTAAAGCGTTAATGGCTAATCTAGAGGATTTAAATAGACCACTGGTCTGGCTTTTACCTGCGTTGTCATATCAAAATGAGCTTAAGCAAGTTTTTGAAAGTAGTTTGAAGCAACTGTATCCAGATCATGTTGAGCACTTATTGTTTTATGGTGCAACGGGTGCGCATGCATTGGTTGCATTAGCTAAAAAAAATAACTGGGATAAAGTAAACGTTATTGCACTTGATGCCACCTTTAAAGCAAATGCTCAAGGTGAATACAGTTACCAAGGCGTTGGTGGTGCACTTGCCACGTTTGAGCATATAAAATCGGGCTGGTCACAATCTGGTTTTGAGTTGGCACCGACTGTCGATTTTTTAAAGCATAATCAATTAAATGGTATGTTTTCGCGAATAGTAGAGCAAACTCAGCAGCCAATAGACATCATTTTTGCGCCAGGAAATGGCATTAATCCCGACGGCGACGTGTGGGTGAATAATTTACAATTGCTCAGTACTTTAATTAATGAGCATACACATTATGAGCTGCCTAATTATAAACTAGGCCAAATTGGTGCCCTTGAGGGATTAGTTAATTTGTACCAATTAACAACAAGCCCCGTGATTATTAATCATTACGAACATGCCTTAATGATTTCGCAAGAGCAAGCAAAACACCAAGCAACAGCATCATACTTATGGATAAGTGAGGAAGTACACAACTAATGCAAAATAATACAGTTGTTTTACAAGGAACGAGTTACCCTATTTGCCTAGTTGCTGGTAAAGGTAGTACGCCGTCTGGTTATGCCCCTGCCGTGGCAAATACTCCTGAAAGCGCAAGCAAGCAAATTGCCCAAGTTGGCAGTACATTAACAAGCGATGCCACTAAGCGCCTCGATGTCATTAATTTACTCAATAGTGCGGGTGTGGGGTGCTCCCGCAGTGCAACTGCACGCGAAACAGCGAGCGCACTCACCCAAGCCCTTATTTCAGGCGCTGTGACGTGTTACCACCAAAAAGCCAAGTCGGCTATTCAGGTAAGCGATAACACAAACAGCGGCTCAGCGGGTAAAAAATCAACGAAAAAGAGCGCGTCTCCTGCATCTGGTAAAAGCGCCGCACAAGCGCCTAAATCTAACTCAGGCAGTGCCAGTAATGCGACCGCAAGTGAAACCCCTATTACAGAGCAAGCATGCCGCTCAGATCCGGTTTCAATGCTATCGGGTGAAGAAATACTGCCGCTTATTGATTTTACTTTAGCAGGCAGCCGCCAATTAATATGGCGACGTTTGTACCGTTCATCCCATGCCGATGTGTGCAGTGTGATGGGCAATGGTTGGCGACACGACTTTATGGTGCGCTTAACTGAGCATTACCAGCCGCCACCCAACGTAGGGCCTAAACAAAAAGGCACGTATTGGTTAGAATACCAAGACGAGCATGGCGCTAAACACCGCTTTGAAAAAGTAAAGCCTGGGCAATCGAGCTATCAGTTAAGCAGTAATCTGGCACTGCATTATCAAACCAATGGCAAGCACGTGCTTGTGACGCCAGACGACCAACACTTGACCTTTAAAGCCGGTGAAAATTCATGGTTACTTGAAAAAATAATCAATGAGAAAGGTCAACGTATTGGTTTTTATTACGATGCAAAAGAGCGCATCAATCGTATAGAAGTCAACAAAGTACGTGGTTGTATTATTAGTTACAACCAACAGGGTTTACTGAGTAAAATTGCAGCGTATCAGAGCGATAAAAATAATAAACAGCAGCTTATATACCCCGTACTTGCAACCTATGAGTATGATGAAAACAACAACCTTGTTCAAGCCACTAATCAGCAAAACGAGACTGAACGCTACGCCTACAACGCCGCTAATTTATTAACTAAGCGAACCCGAGCCAGCGGTTTTAGCCATCATTTTGAGTGGGATAGCTATTCACCGAGTGCTAAATGTATAAAGCAATGGGGCGATAACAACACTTATACCTATCAGTTTGAATACAACCTTGAGCGCGGCGAAACAACCTGTATAGACTCACGGGGCCATAAAGAACACTTTGTACACAATGCACAAGGTAA
>NZ_JBISHA010000009.1:0-38438 GCF_045064135.1 Pseudoalteromonas sp. Ld19
TCGTTGGTCAGGAAAGTCTAGAGATTGGACAATGATCAATGAAGTAAATTTGAATCCAGAGAAAAAAGAAGAAGTGCGGGCGGCATAAAATTTAACTTGATGCGACAACTAACTTGAAAAACTCCGCTATTGGTGTTGGGAAGCCGCTTTAGTCGTTAAGCTTTATGATATTGACGATAGCAGTTTTATCGATCATGAATACTACCCAAAAGATTTAGTACATTGGCAAAATAACTCAAACAAGTAGAGAAGTGACGATGCGAGATACTCGAAAGAATAAAGCTTATTTTGAAGGATTAGTTATTGATTTTGAAGAGGCATTAACTGAGACTCAAGAAGCTCTAGACGCTGGTAATTTCTCTACTCCTAGTAGTCGAGTAGATATTTCTTTGCGGTTATTTCAGCTATCAATTATGCGTGCTGTAACGCTTTATTCTTATGGAACTTCTTTAGAAACCCTTAAGCCATATGTACTTGCTATACTGCCATTTCGCCAGCAGCTCAACACTTACGCTGATCAATTGCCAGTTGCTCACCAAGCATACCGTTATGCTTTTGAGCAATTAGGCGAAGCTGCGGCAGCGTGTGGTTCTGAGAATATAAATCGTTACATTTATACTTTATGGTGGCTGTCTTTACTGAAAGCATGTGACGTCGAACAACCACATATCAACGATGCATTAAATATAGTTGGTGAGAGAGGGAAAGATAAATTACTTGACCACATCGCACTAGAATTAGGTGATGTAAACCGCCCTATTTCTACTAAGTTATATTATCCAGAAGTATACAAACCTTTAAGTGATGTATTCGAAGCGTCTAAAAATGAGCAGGTTAAATTACTCAATCGGTTCATGATAAATTGGTATGACGGGCTGGAAGCAGCCGATTGGCATGATAGTCATGAATGTGACTTGGAATTTGAGTATACAGATTATTATATTGGTTATTGGAATTTAGAGCATGCACTTGTAGCTAACCTACTAAACATACCAAAGAAAAAGTTGGAACAACACCCAATGGCTGCGTTTGATTTAATTCATAGTGTAGTGACTCCATTGAAAACTGAAAAGATACCTAATGACTTGTTGGAAGATTTACCTGATATTAATAGATTAACACTTCAAGACGTTGCTTCATTTACTTTAAAAAACAACCCCAGCAAGCAATTTAAAGAAAAGTGGGGTGATGACTACGTAAGTCGCGCAATGCAATTATGGCGTGGAGTTAAGGAATGTTATTCAAAAAGTAAAGAATGTAACTTCACTACACAAGAGCTTTTATTTGCAATGAGCTATGAATATGCAGTTGCTCCCTACAGCTCTGAAAATAATGACGCTATTGAATTTTATAGATGGTGTTTTCAAAATTTAAATAAAAACAAGGATAGGTAATGAACAAAATAAACACGGATGTAAATTACAGAACAATGGCGGGCAATGCACGTTTAGTCATGCTTGGCGAATCGAGCCATAGTGCTGCTGGATATAAATATGAGGCTATAAAAGCGATTAGGCAGTTAAAGGCTGCGGGCTTTACACATTTTGCTATAGAAATGCTGCCTAGCTCGATGCAGGAAAAAATAGAATTTTATCAACGAACAGGTAAAGGCTTTAATTTAATACAGCAATATTTTGATAAATATTGGACACATGGTGATTTTACTCCTCAAGCCTATGGTGAGCTGGTAAAGGCGGCACGCAATGCAGGAATGAAGATTGTTGCATTGGATGTTTCTGTAGAAACGATGGAAGTAATGGATAGTGTATGCCCATCGACAAAAGCCGTGACTGGGGAATGTTTTGATGCGCATACGTTTAGAAACGATCTTTGGGCTTACAATTTAGCTACAATCCTCAAGAGATCTAAGCAGAATAAAATTGTTGCTTTTATGAGTCGATGGCACGCAGTTAAGAATTTAAAGTATCAAATAGGTATTGATTCTTTAATTAAAGAGCACGGTATTCAAAATGTTCGTTTTATTGATTTTATTGGTGGCTTATCTTGTTACAGCGACAGGCCATGTAGGGGGATGTCTAGCCAACAAGAGGCCTTGAAAGAACAATACTCCTACAAAGAGGGCTTTCCGTATGAAAGTACGGTTAAATCATTTCAAGTTCACCTCCCAGAAAAATGTATTAATAATGATGGATCATTCCAATGGTAAAAGTACTAGTGACAGTTGCGTTAGCAATTAGTTTTTTTACCTCTATGGATACCAAAGCATCCATGTTTCCGAATATCGATATTAATGATCCGAACTTAACCGTTGAAATTGCAGCTAAGCAATGCGAAAAAAGCTATATGCATGCACCTAACAAATTAGAAGAATGGTGTGAAAAAGCTTACGAAATGGGTTACTTAGAGTCCTTGTATTATATTGGTATGTATACTGGGGATGGTTCTCGTTATTTGAATGAATTAAATACTCGAATTGAACAAGGTGACGCTAATGCTATTAACACATTAGCTTGGTTATACCAAAGCGGCCGTTTAGTTAAAAAGGATTTAAGTGAAGCTACACGCTTATACAAGCTTTATTTAGCTCAAGAGAATAATCAAGCAATTACACTTAAAACTTCTACACATTTTGAATTAGCCACAATTTATAGAAAGCTGGGTATGTGGGATAAAGTAATAACTCATACTCAATATGTAATTGATAATGCAAAAAGAGAGGGTCGTAGGGAACTTGCACAAAGATGGCGAGATGAGGCTGAAACATCCTTGAAAGAAAGTAATTTGTGAATTTTTCACGCGTATTTAGCTTTTCACTTGGAAGTCATGTGACAAAGTATTTATTAATTAGTGCACTGTTTACTTTTAGCTTAATTAGTAATGCCGCTGGCCCTCGATGGGATAATTCAATAGATATAAATGCTCCAGATTTGACTGTATCAGCTGCCGCAGAGCAGTGCCATAAAAGCTTAATTAACGCGCCTGAGTATCTTGAGGAGTGGTGTGAAAAAGCTTATGAAATGGGATACTGGAAGGCATTGGTTACACTAAGCCTTCATAATGGAGATGGAACTCGATTATTAGAGGAAGCCAAAAAGCGGGTTGCGGCAAAAGAGCCAAAAGCTTATTCAACTTTAGCTTGGTTATATGGCAGTGGTATGTTTGTGGTGCAAGATATTAATTATGCTATTTCCCTTTACAAAGAGTTTTTAGCATTAGATGCAGAATTGCCAAATCCGTTAGTTGCGGCTGCGCGCTTTAAGTTGGCAAACTTATATAAATCGCAGCAGAATTGGCTTGCAGTAAATGAGCATGCACAATATGTTATTGACCACAGCCCTTTAGCTTATGATAAAGAACGAGCTGTTGATTTGTTAGAGTTAGCTAAAAAAGAAATTTTGATTAAAAATAAATCATTGAATAAAAACTGATACACAAAGGAGCTATAAACGCCAAAATGAAGGCGTTTTAGAATTATTATGGAACAACAACACCAACAAACACTAACTAACCTTGTATACGCTATTTACGAGGACCCAACCAAAATTGAAGAGCATCGTGTGCTTATTCAACCATTATTGAGCGATTTAGTCGCAAGTAGCCCTGCGGGCTTATTAAAGCTTAAAACCTATTTGCAAAAGATAAACCTTTAGTTTTTATATTAAAAAGTTAAATAAAACTTTAAGGCATACCAAATATCACCTTTAAGAGCACTATTAAATATGCTCAAGTGAGGATAGTTGATCAAGCTGTATGGGTTTTAATATGGTAGTAATGTTTTTAATCTTGGCTAAAGTTTAAACGAAAGTTTTTCGTGATTTTGTAGGGCTATTAGGAGTAAGGGAAAGTTTATGGAATTAAGTGTTCTAGCAATGATTATGCTGGTAATTCAGCCAGTGTTTGTTTATTTGTATATAAAAAGTGTTGTAAGACCAAGTATTTTTATAGCAGCTACGGTTGCGATGAGTGTTTTTTATACTAATGATTTTATGCACGCTTTATTGGTTTTTGGTGGAATTAATTTAGTAGGTGTTCTTTTTGTAAAATTAGCAGAACGTAAAGGGTATACTAAGTTTTCTCCTAGCTATTTTTTTTCAGGGGTAATTTGCTGGTTTATTATTTTTGGAATAATTAGTTTTATTTCTTCACTTATCAGCTTGCCTTCTTTGGACAATGTAAGTGAGTCATTTGATGCCTTTTTATCGTTACCAGAGCCTGTAGCGTGGCCAATCATTACATTTTTTTCGGCAAGTCTTGTTGTTTTGTTTGTAAATGCAACAATTCTACTTTCGCTTAAAAATACATCGATTGCTTTTAAGGTGCTCGTTGTTTACGCAGTAATCAGTCCTCTGCTCCCTCTATTTAGTAATTATTTTTGGCTAAGTCAGATAGTTACATTTTTAGCTGTAATAAATGTACTCGGAACTTGCGAAAAGTATTTTTTTAGAACTAAAATTGAAAACGATCAAGCGATAGCTTTGGCATATGCTGGCTCCCTTTTACTCTCATGCGTGATTTATTTAATAAGTGCTTTTTTTAATTTATATTAATTAACCAGAGTTCAGGTTACTTACATTTTTTTACATAGTTACAATAAAAAGTGTATACAATTTAGCTAATATTTTGTTTAGGATGAACTATGAAAGCACTTATTGCACTTTTGTCTTTTTATTGCCTTTCTGGCTGTACAGTTGCTGGCGCTATTATTGACGGACAAGCACAATCTCAGGCGCGTAATGATAAAAATAGTATTAGCCCGGCGCAGTCAACGCCTTATAAAAACCCACTAGAGCCAGTACCTACAGATAAAAACGGATTTAACTTTACTGATATGGGGTTAAAGATAGATTCTGCTCTTGTTAGCCTAGTTAAAGGGGAAAGCACTACAACGCAAGTATGTAGGCAAGTCACTAAAAGTCTAAAAGAGTGTGTAGAGGTAGAAAAGTCATCCCTATACACCAATGAGTCTAAGCAGTTAAAAACGGATGATGAAATAATAAGTGTTGGTCAATAAAGCTGCTTATAAAAAAGTAGCTCTGATCGTAGCCTGCGTGCATTTCAAATGTAAGCGGGTAGCCTTTATTATCAGCAATAGCGACTAAGTTTTCAGGCTTAAGTTGCTCTTGTAAAAAGCCATCAGCATCACCTTGACTCACTAACATGGGTAAGTAATGAGCTTGCTCTGCGTTTTTCATTAGCTCGCAGCTATCATATTGCGTCCAAAGCGCTTTCTCATTTCCTAAATAACCAGTAAATGCTTTCACACCTCAAGGGCATTCAATCGGATTAATAAATTACAGCACCTAAAAATTACCGTGACACCCATCCTAATTCTGATGGGATTATAGCATTAGCCTTTACATATGAGTCGCTGGCACTCACAAAGATCTTTATTTGATATATAAAAAATTAGGCAACTCGGAAAAGGCTGCAGAGCATAAGCGTTATTTAGATGAAAGTAACTATGTTGCAATTAGAAAAGCGATGTTTAAAAAGCATGCAAAGGAAGCTGGAATATCGCTAGATGATTATAATTAAATGATCAGCATTTAATTAAGTTATTTACCATTTTTCTTGGACTAATTAAATCTACAAAGATCAACAGCCCCTAGGTTGAAGCGCATATGAAGTAAAATAATTAGGATGGACTCATCCTAATTATTACAAAAACCACGAATTACATCATAACTATGAGAGCAGTTTAAAGTGCAGTACTGAATAGCTCAAGTATATTAATATCTAAAAACAATAGGCCATGTTACTAAAGTATTTAGCGTTAAGATAATTATTAGAAAGGCAAAATATTAAAAAATAGACGAGAGACTTAAGCTATTGACTTTGGTTGTTTTATTTGAAAATTACTGTTAATTTAGTTTCAAATTTACGAGTAGTGCTTTTGGATTGGCAAATGGATTTTATATGCAAAAATAAATATACACTATATGGAGTTGCTGCAATATTACTGTGGAGCTGCTTAGTGGCATTACTACGAGATATTTCTGAGTTGTTTAGCCCCATTGGTGGTGCTGCGGCTATGTATTCTGTCAGTGCGATATTTTTAATTTTGGTTATGGGAGTGCCCAAGTTTAGTGGATTTTCAAAACGCTACTTGGTCGTAGGTACTTTATTATTTGTGTCGTACGAAATTTGCTTGGCGCTTTCAATTGGTATGGCAAATAGTCGTCATCAGGCAATGGAAATGGCGGTTATTAATTATTTGTGGCCTACGCTGACTATATTGCTCTCTATTATCATTGGTCGTAAAAAAGTGAGTTACTGGGTTTATCCAAGCATGATTATTGCTTTTTTAGGCGTTGCTTGGTGTATTACGGGCGATCAAGAAATGTCGGTCGATACGCTTGTTACTAACTTTGCTGATAATCCTGCTACTTATTTAATGGCATTAGCTGCAGCGTTTATATGGGCTATTTATTGTGTGGTAACGCAAACGCTGAGTAATGGTAAAAATGCCATTACATTATTTTTTACTGTTACGGCAATGAGTTTGTGGGCGCAATATGCTTTTAGTAATGAATCACAGTTAACTTTTTCACTCAACTCAAGCATGACATTATTATTAGCGGGTGTAGTCGTGGGGAGCGGTTATGCACTGTGGAATCAAGCTATTATTGGCGGTAACTTAATGCTGCTTGGCACGCTTTCGTACTTTACACCTGTGTTTTCTACTATTATTTCAGCGCTATATTTATCTATTACGCTGAGCGCTTCGTTTTGGCAAGGGGTTGTACTGGTAACCGTTGGCTCGCTAATTTGCTATTTTGTAACGCGAGAAAAGCCACAAAGGTTAAGTGCTAAAGTTTAGAGTCGCTGATAGGGGAAGCTTAAAGTTATGTTTTAGGTAAACATAAAATAAGATCTCCGATTAAATAATGTCGCGCACTTGTTGTTTAAATGACTTGCCAATTTTAACTGACACGCCTGATGCTAGTTGAACGCTTTCATTACTTAACGCGACCACTTTGTGTTTGTTAATAACGTAAGATTTGTGGACTTGAATAAATGAAGTATCAAGCTCTTGCAATATGTATTTGAGAGTACTACTTGCAAGTAATGCTTTTTCACCTTGCCATACTTTTACATAATTTCCATACGCTTCAAACATGTCTATGTCGCTTAATTGAATTTTATGTTTTTCACGATCGATTTTAAGTGTGATAGTCAGAGGTGCCTTGGAATTTAGCGTTATGTGTTTTCTTTTTTGCCGTACTTTATTGAGTGCTTGTTCAAGGCGTTGCGCAGAGACTGGTTTTAGTAGGTAGTCAGTTACGTCAAGTTCAAAACCGGCTAAAGCATATTCTTGATACGCACTAATAATAATCACTTGTGGTCGATTCGCGAGCACTTTTAGTAATGCAATCCCTGATAGTTCGGGCATGTTTATGTCTAAAAATAACAAATCAATAGATGATGTGGCTAAAGCACATAATGCATCTTTAGCGTTAAGGTATTGTCCGCTTATATTAATATCTTTATGGGCACTTAAATGATGCAGTATAACGTCATGCGCGAGCGGCTCGTCATCAACAATTATTGTGTTTAGCATGCAGCCAGCTCCAATTTAAGTGTGGTTTGCCAAAGGTTTTTATTTTCATTAATAATTAATGTGTGCTTATTTGGATATAAAAGAGTCAGCCTACGGCGTAAATTGTTAAGTCCCATCCCATGCTCTGAATTGTTATTAGTTAGAATAGGGTTGGAGGAAAATAGCGTTAGTATGTTATCGGCCATGGTGATTTTAAACACAACCGTTACTTTTTGTGACGTGGGCTCTACACCATGCTTTATCGCGTTTTCTAAAATCATTATTAACAGTAGTGGCGAAATTAAATAGTGTTGTTGATATTCAGGCCATTGCATATCAAAGTTGCAGCGCTCAGCGCTTCGTAAACGCTGTAATGCAATAAAACCTTTTAAGTAATTAATTTCTTTTTCTAAACTCACCTGCGCTTTTTGGCCTTCGTAAACACTGTAACGCAGTAAATTAGCTAATTGCATAACAAGATCTGGTGCATTATCTGATTTTTTTAATGTCAGCGCATAGAGGTTGTTTAATGTATTAAATAAAAAATGAGGGTTAATTTGCTGTTGAAGTAGCTTTAGCTCTGTTTTTGTTTGTTGTTGGGCAATGTTGCTAATTTGAACGTGTTGTTGCTGTCGTTCAAACGCTAAAATAATCGGTGTGCTTATAGCCAAAAACAAAAATACGAACTGATAATTTTCAGGGCTAAAAATATTATTATTACCTCCAGGTGTTAAGTTAGCAATGCCTGCAGGTAAATCGTTAATAGGTAACAGTAGCAAGCACGATGTTAATACAGGTGTAAGTGTAACGAGGCTTATTAAACTTGCAAACAAAAACATCAGTACACCATGATAGGTTAATACATAGCGTATTAATAAATATCTATTTAATAAATACACACCATATATCAATCCTACGGAAAAAGTAATTTGCCAAAGATAACCCAAAAAAGTATCAAACTGTGTGAATACTTTATAAACGTCAATAACAGGCTCAACAGGTTGGTTTAACATAGGATCAGTGTGCGTATTGAGTATGCTTGATGTAACAATTGCCCAACCTAAAAGTACTATAAACACGACTGTATCAAGTGAAAACAAGGATTTAAGCCATTTATTACTCAACACATTGTTATTTTTACTAGTGCGCTTAGTAATAAGCCATATACCACTTGCAGATGCGCACAATACCCAACATTGTGCATCAAGGTATTGCCATTGCGAAAAGTTAAGAAGCTGGTTATTAAATACTAGTAAGAGGGATGGATAGGCTAAAAAGCCTAACAGCCACACTGTGATTGCGGGTGTAAGCAATAAACAATATGCAAATGCATGGGCAATCAAAAAGGGAATACACTGTAAAAAAAGTTGAATATTAATAGCCAGATATTGGCTAGTTGAATCCATATGTGATGACAAAAAGCGCATATGAGAGTCGAGCATAATAGCAGCGATTAGCGGTAAGAAAATTATTAGCTGGGTAATGCTAAAGCGTTGCCATATTGGTGTATTGGCTTGCTGCATATGTGACTCCGTTTTTATTATAGTTTCTGAGCAGATACGCTCAGATAAAATTGTCTTTTTATTTTAAACATTACCTTTGCACAATTCACTTCGCTGAGCGCGCTAGTTTATCCATAAAACGGTTTCAATCATAATTTATTTTTTAAAATAATTATTTTATTTCATAGGGTTAGCAGCCGTTTTAAGCATACTAGGCCGTTTATTTAAATGATGAAAGGTCATATTTAAATGACCAACGTTACTTTTTTATGTTCATCATTTATTTCAATACGTTAACCATTATTTTCTCGCTTGTATTGACTTGCTTTCTTAAGCTGGTGCTATACCAATTAAGGATGAAACTAATGCTTACACTGAAAAATATCAACAAAAAATACGCAGATGGTACGCAGGCTTTGAATGATGTGACGATCACTCTACCTACCGGTATGGTCGGTCTACTTGGCCCAAATGGGGCGGGTAAGTCAACACTTATGCGCACGCTCGCATGTTTACAAAATGCCGACTCCGGACATATTAATTTTAATGGCCTTGATGTGATTAGCCAACCAGGCGCGCTTCGCTCGCAACTAGGTTATTTACCACAATATTTTGGCGTGTATCCCAATATGAGTTGTCGGGCGTTACTTGAGCATATTGGCGTGTTAAAAGGCATTGATAGTCGTGCACGCAAAAACCAAATTGATAGTTTACTTGAACTAACTAATTTGACTCGGTTTGCTAATAAAAAAGTCGTTAATTTTTCGGGAGGAATGAAGCAGCGTTTTGGCGTGGCTCAGGCTTTGTTAGGCAACCCAAAGCTAATTATTATGGATGAGCCCACTGCTGGGCTTGATCCTGTGGAACGAGAAAGTTTAAATAATTTACTCGTTAGTATTAGTCAAAATAGGTTGGTATTGTTATCGACCCATATTGTTGAAGATGTAGAAAATTTATGTCACTACGTGGCCATTATAGATCAAGGAGCACTCATACAAAGCGGTGACGTAAAAGAGTTACTAGTTCCTTTAGAAGGTAAGATTTGGCAGCTCGAAAGTTTACCTACGGGCATACCAAATCAGTATGTATTAAGTAAGAGCCATCGCTATGGTAGAGCGTCATTTCGTGTGTATGCAGACACAGCGCCTGCACAAAATGCAATAAATTCGCCCGCTACGCTTCAAGACAAGTACTTTTTTGCACTCAATGAAGGAAGTCAAACATGTTAATTTTTAATGAGTGGCGATATGCAGTGCGCCAACCACTTGTTTGGCTGTGCATTATTATACCTTTAATATTTTCGGTTATGTTGTCCTCTGGGCTTGCAACAGTTGAAGTTGATTCGTTAAAACAATTTAAGTTAAATATTACAATGTTACAAATGATGCAGTTACCTGTGCTTGTAGGAGTATTGGCACCCGTTATATTTTTACGAGATCAGCACGCGTCAATGCAGGAGCTTATTTATGCTACGCAAACTAGTTTATTTAAGCGCAGTTTAGCAAGGGTATGCTTACTGATTGGCTTGGTTTTTTTTGTTGGCTTAATCAGTAGTTTAGTGGTGGCATACATGCAAGTAAGGCAATTGGGCTATATACCAAATATGGTTTCTTTTACTGTATTTAATAGCTTTTTAGTGTTGTTACCAAATAGCTGCTTTTTAGTTGTTGTTGCCTTTTTTGTTTGCCATAAATCAACGACTTCATTACCCAATTATGTTGTTTTTGCGATGTTGTGGATAGGCTACATAATGCTTGCAAGTATTACCGGAAATCCATTACTTGCTGGAAGTAGTATTATAAGCAATCGCTTTTATACATTATTTGTTTGGCTTGACCCTTTTGCATACACAGCCGTAATAAACAGTTTAACCAATTCATTAGGGGCTTCATTTGCTATTAATCGCGTTGTTGTGAGTATGCTTACTGTTGGTATTTTTTATATTACTTTTAGTAAAAATAAAAAACACACATTATTAAAGAGTAAGAAAAGTAAAAATACTAACGAATACATTCGTTACAACACGTTAAAACCCGCTGAATATAAAACAGCGAGAGTCACACAAAAGCCATTTTTGATGATGGCCAGTTTATACAAAACTACGCTGGTTAATTTGGTTTCACACCCAGTTACTTTACTGATTATTTTTGTTTGGCCGGTGATGGTTTTTAATAGTGTTGCCTCGTCGTCTGGTTATGTTGAACCAATGAGTGTTATGAGCACCACAAGCTTTGATGCGATTAGTTATTATGCATTTGATATGCAATTGTTGTTTGGCACTTTACTAATGGCTTTGTGGAGCTGGCAAGTAAGCTGCTTTGCTAAATACTATAATATAGCTGAGCTGATCGCTGCAACACCGCTCAAAACATATTACTTTTTAAACAGTCAGTTATTGGTCCTAGGCACTATGATATTGGTTTTTTTAACAATGAGCTTATTAGGGGCAAGTGCAGCTCAGTGGTTTTTACACAGTGCATATCAATTTGAAGTACATTTAACCATTCTATTTTTGATGGCAATTGTGCTTGCCATTATTGCGTGTGTATTTTTGTGTGTATTTAATTTGTGTCGTTCGCAGCTTATTGCGGGTTTGCTAATTGCTGTTATTTTACTGATCAAATTTACACCGATAATGACTTATCTTGGTCTTACGCATACATTGTGGAGTGTTGGTTGGACGCCTTTGCAGGCACCGGATAACTTTTGGGGTTATCGTGCAAGTATCAGTAGTTATTGGCCTTATATATCAGTTTGGTTAGTGGCGTGTATAAGTTTAGTTATAATTACGGGGGTTTTTAATCACCGAGGTGCCGGGTTGAGCCAAAGAGTAATGGGGGTTAAACATTTTTGGCTATTTATTCCTTTACTTATCACTGTCGCACTATTTACTCAATTGCACTTAAAGCTGGTGGATGAAAAACCTTTAACTAACTCGCATAAGCGCGAGGCTTTTAAAGCACAGTACGAAAAGTCTTTTTCACAATGGCGCAATGTAGCGCAGCCAAGTATTGTGCATATTGATGCTAATATAGACTTTTATCCGCATCAGCAGCAGGCTCATTTTTCTTTAATATATACTTTAAAAAACACCCATCAAGATCCTATTAAAGAGATATTGGTTGGGCGATCTGGTTTTTATACATGGGCCGATATTGAAATTGATGGCGCGCAAAGGGCTAAAAGCTTTCCATTACTTAATCAAGCTGTGTTTAAGTTTGAGAATGAAATGCAGCCAGGAGAAATACGTAAACTAGTTACACGGTTTGATGTTCATCAAGCTAAGCTTTGGCCAGTGAGAGGCCATCAGGTAATAACTCCTGAATTTAGCTATATACGATCAGTGCCTTTATTGCCGACTGTTGGCTATCAAGAGAATTATGAATTAACCGATCCTATACTTCGTCAGCAACACGCACTTAAAGTAAAGCAGGCTATTAGACCCACGAAGCTATTTGCTAAAACGGCGAAAAAAAGTACTCATTACCAGTGGCTTACTATGTCAAGTAAAGTGAGTACAACAAGAGGTTACCAGGTTATAACCCAAGGAGAGGAAATATCACGTACCAGCAAAGATGACCGAGCAGTATTTCATTTTGAGACTCGTACACCCATAAATGCAATCCCAGCTTGGGTGACGGTGCCTTATTCACCTGTTACCAAGCAGCAAAACGGCGTGATGTTAAACGTGTTTGCCAAAGACAAAAGCGAGCCAGCACGAGCTGAGTCTATAGCTGTAAACCTTAGCGCAATGGGCGACACAATAAAATGGCTTAATAATATAAGCCCATATAGAGCAAAACAATTGAGCTTAATAGGCTCGCCTAAATTTGGTGGAACAGGTTATGCCCTGCCGCAACTTATACTTATTGAAGACAGTGTTGGTTTTAGAGCAAAGCCAAGTGTTAATGCAGGCTTTGATCAACGTTATCGCCGTGCAGTTCACGAAACTGCGCATCAATGGTTTGGCCATGATATTGGTAATGGAGTATTTTCAGATAGTGCTTTTTTAGTGGAGTCTATGGCAAAGTACATTGAGCTTGTTGTTATAGAGCAGCGTTATGGGAAAGCGACCATGCAAGCGCTGGTTGAGTATGAAACAACACGCTACGAGCAAAGTATGTTGATGAACATAAAGGAGCGATCAGCCTTAGTTGATGCTACACAAAGCTTTGATCAATATTCGCGAGCAACCATTGTCTTTGCTAAGCTACGCGCTGCGATTGGGGATAAACCTATTATTAATGCGCTCAAGTGGGTTTGGAAAAATCATGCTTATCCAAACAATCCCGCCAATTCTATGGATTTTATACGAGCATTAAAACATGAAGCCGGAAAAGAACAAGAAAGCTTAATAAACACACTGTTTTTAGAGTAATTTAAAGTTTATAAGAAAAGTGACAGCCCTTTAAGTAGGGCTTTCATTTAAGTTTATTTTCCATTATTTACCTGTGCTAGTAACTCTATAACTTTTTGTTGACCAAAGGTTTGTGCAAATTGCTCGGCTGTTTGACCGGCTTTGTTTTGATGCGTGTTATCGCAATCAAGTGATACGAGTGTTTTAGCGATACTAAATTCACCTCTAAAAATAGCGGCCATGAGCGCTGTGTTACCTCGGTTATCTTCTAAACAGGCATTAGCGCCTAACTGCAAAAGCGTATTAACCGACTTTTTATTCCCATGGTAAGTGGCAATCATTAACGCGGTATAGCCTTTATTGTTGTAGCTGTCGATAGGAATACCGGCATCTACAAATTGCTCTATTACGTCGATGTCGTTGGTGCGTGCTGCGGCAAAGTAATAAGCAAATAAGCTTTGGTATTGAGCTTGTACAGAGTGTTGGTTTTTAGTTTGTGTACTCGTTATTTGTATATCTGGTGTATTTTGAGCGTAGACGTTACTGGTAAAGCTTAGCAGTAGGGCGACTATAATTAATAAATTACGCATAACCATTGCCTTGTATAAAAAGAGGAAGGGATTTCCCCTTCCTCATGGTTGTGGTTTAAATAGCTATTTAGTTGGGACTAATTGCTTTTAACTAGTTACTTATAAGTTAGCTGCAAGTTGTTTAACCATTTTAATATCGCCTTTTACAGCTTTAGTTAAGCGTGTACCGTACTCACTATCAGCTTTGTAAAAGTGGCTAAGCATTTTGTGTTTAACTTTGCTGTTTTGCACTTTTCCTAAATCGCCTGCTAGGTTATTTACTAAGTTTGTACGTTCTTGTTTGCTAAAGCCACGATACAAAACACCCGCTTGCGCGAAGTTTTGCTGCTTTTTAATCGCCGCTTGTTGTACAAAGCCTTTAAGCTCTGTTTGGCTTCTACGTGCAATTGGGTTTTCAGCTACGTCTTCGTGGCTTGGTTGGTAATTCACATTGCTTGTTGTGTTGCCAATATTCATTGCGCCGTCTTGGTTGTAGTTAACCACGTCAACTTTTGCACGGTTAATTGGCAGTTGCTGGTGGTTAGCACCTAAGCGGTACATTTGAGTATCTGAGTACGAAAACACACGACCTTGTAATAAACGATCTTCAGATGGCTCAATACCTGGAATTACATTTGCCGGTGCCATTGCTACTTGTTCTGTAGATTGGAAGAAGTTAGTTGGCATACGGTTTAAGGTCATTGTGCCTACTTTAGTTTCTTTAATATCTAACCACATTTTGGTTGCATCTAATGGGTTGTAATCAAAGTCATCAAGCTGCGATGGGTCAAGCGTTTTAATGTACAGATCCCATTTTGGGAAGTTACCTTTACCAATTTCGCTGTATAGGTCGCGTGTTAAGTGTTGGAAGTCTTGGCTTTGCACTTTAGCAACTTCTTTTGAATCAAGGTTATCAATACCTTGTTGGCTTACCCAATGAAACTTAACATACTTAACATCACCCGATTTATTAATCATTTTGTATGCATGTACGCCCCAACCGTCCATTTTACGCAGACTTGCTGGTGTACCGTAGTCGCTGTAAACCCACGTTAACATGTGAGTAGAACCTGGTTCATACGAGAAAAAATCAAAAAAACGATTAGGATCTTGAATGTTATCAACCGGAGATGGTTTTAAAGAGTGAACCATGTCTGGGAATTTAATCGCATCACGAATAAAGAATACCGGCAGGTTATTACCCACTAGATCCCAGTTACCTTGGTCGGTATAAAACTTAGTCGCAAAGCCACGTGGGTCGCGCAGTGTTTCTGGGCTGCCTTTTGAGTGAATTACCGATGAAAAGCGAACAAACACCTCTGTTTCTTTACCTGCTTGTGCAAACGGTGCTGCAATTGTTAAATCATTTAGTTCTTTTGATGCAACAAACACACCGTGTGCACCCGTTCCGCGAGCATGTACTACACGCTCAGGAATACGCTCACGTGCAAAGCGTTGTAGTTTTTGAATTAGTTGTACGTCTTCTAACAATACACTGCCGCGCTCGCCAGCAGTCATTGAATTTTGGTTGTCGCCAACAGCCGCGCCGTTGTCTTTAGTCAGTGTTGTCGCAGCACTTGCTGGTAGTGCTATTGCAAGTGCTAATGCACTAAGCGTTAATTTAGTTTTATTTGTTTTGTTTATTTGAGTGTTCATTGTCGACCTCATCTATTTTAAAAGTGCCAGCAGTGGTGCAGGCTGTTTAACTGTTAATGAGTGTATTAACTTTATTAACTTCGGTAAAACTGATTAATTAGATTGATGTGATTTGTAAAATAGATGAAATAAATTTCCAATGTGTTTTCAAGTCTTTGTATCTACGACCTTAGTCGATATGCATTTTTATAAAGTTGATTTAATACAGTGATTTTTAGTTTTAGCTAATCATATTTTCATTCCCTTGGTGCGTTTTATACTTACAGTGTGTTGACATATCCGCGCAATAAAGGGAGTATGCTCAGTGGTTGGGCTTATGCTCAGTGTTGGGTGTCACAAAAAGCTGAATAACATTAATCGCAGTTAACTCGTTATACTTAGATTAGCTAAACCAAACAGTTTTAATAAGGTGACAAGATGAATACCAACATTGAGCTAGTGATCTTTGATTGTGATGGCGTTGTTATTGATAGCGAAATTTTAAGCGCACACGTACTCATTAATATGCTTGTTGAAAAGGGCGTTGAGATTGACCGTGCTTATGTACAGCAACACTTTTTAGGCTGCAACTTTAAAACAGTAAGCCAAAAAATAGCGGATGCATTTAATGTCACTCTTTCTGAAAGCTTTGAAGGTGACTACCGCGAAGCACTGTTAAACGAATTTGAAACAGGACTAACCACGACCGACGGTATAAAAGACGTACTTAACAATTTAGCTGTGCCTATTTGTATAGCTACTAGCAGCAGCCCAGCACGCACCGCAAAAGCGTTGAGTGTAGTGAGTTTAAGTAAGTACTTTAGCGATACGGTTTTTACCAGCTGCGAAGTTAAGCGTGGCAAACCAGCACCCGATTTATTTTTACATGCAGCTAAACACATGGGTGTAAAGCCGGAGCATTGCTTAGTGATTGAAGACAGTAAAGCCGGCGTAAATGCAGGTATTGATGCCAACATGCAAGTGCTGCATTACAGCGGTGGGCAACATATGCAAGGCTCTGTTAATCATGTGCGCAGTGCTTACCCAAATGTTGATCATTTAACGCATTGGCAAGATTTTTTTAGTGCATACCCTGCACTTAAAAAGCAGTAAACACGCGGCTTTTTAAAGAAATAAAGTTTTAAACGTGATTTGCTCGCCTTACTCACTGACAGGCAAGCAAACGCAAAATATAAATATAGATGGTTTTGCTTTACTAAAAATAAAACAAAACACGGCAAAACATCATGCGTTTATAAGCCAAATTATAAAAGGCAAAGTATGTAGGTACTGCACCAATCTGCTTGAATATGGGGTTTATTTAACTCATTAAATTATTCAAATAGTTATGCAGATTGATGCCAAATACTTTGCTGTTAACAATAGGAAATACCATGGCAACGAGTCCACACACACACACATTTAAAGATGTAAACGAAGAGCAACTTCCTGTTGCTAATAACAAGCTTCACGGTTGGAAGCATTTTGCAGGCTTATACGCTGGCGAACATGTTGCGGCTACTGAATTTGTTATTGGTGCAACGTTTGTTGCATTAGGCGCTTCAACCATCGACATTCTACTGGGTTTATTAATAGGTAACCTGTTAGCAATGTGTTCTTGGTGGCTAATTACTGCACCCATTGCAGTAGAAACCCGCTTAAGTTTATATAACTACTTAAACAAAATTGCTGGTAACTCAATGACCAAGCTCTATAACTGGGCTAACGTGGTTATTTTTAGTGTGATATCGGCTGCGATGATCACGGTATCCTCCACCGCCGTGCGGTTTTTGTTTGATATACCTGCGCAACTTGATTGGTATCCAAATAGCTTTTGGTTTGTAGCCATTGTTTTAGCTGTTGGCTCTATTGTTGTATTTGTTGCTATGTATGGCTTTTCTACGGTTGCTGACTTTTCGAAACTGTGCGCGCCGTGGCTATTTGTTATATTTATTGCAGGCTCGTTCGCGTTATTCCCTGAGCTTTCAAATCATGTATTAGGTTCTACCTCTTTAAGTAGCTTTAGTGACTTTATGACCATAGGCGACTCCTCCATATGGACGGGCACCAATGCCGATGGCGAAAAAGGCATTGGCCTATTAGAAGTAATTGGTTTTGCATGGGCTGCTAACTCAATTACTCACTTTGGTTTAATCGACATGGCTATTTTTAGATTTGCTAAACGCAAAAGCTATGGCTTGTTTTCTGGCGTGGGCATGTTTTTTGGTCATTACTTAGCGTGGATCTCTGCCGGTATTATGGGCGCAGGTGTTGCGGTATTACTTAAAACAACTATTTCATCACTTGATCCGGGCGATGTTGCATACCATGCATTAGGTTGGACTGGCTTTGTTATTGTAATAATTGCCGGTTGGACTACTGCTAACGCAAACCTTTACCGTGCAGGCCTTGCAGCACAATCTATATTTGTTAATCAATCACGTGAACGCACCACCGCTATTGTGGGTGTTGTAACCGTAATTATTGCGTGTTTCCCATTTGTATTTTCACAAATGCTTCCGCTACTTACCTACGCTGGTTTATTAGTTGTACCAGTAGGCGGCATTGTGTTTGCTGAACATGTGTTATTTCCTAAAATTGGTTTAACACGTTACTGGGCTAAATATAAAAATATTACCCGCAGCGTGCCTGCTATTGCCTCATGGGCGCTTGCACTTGTGTTCGGTTTTGGCTTAAACGCAATTGATGTAATGTCGTTTTACTACTTGTTTATCCCTACGTGGATTTTCACAATCGTTATTTACACGCTTTTAGCTAAAAAATACGGCGCCGGTGATGATTACACACAAGAGATTGCTGCCCAAAAGCAAGAGCAACGTGACATTAAAGAATATCAAGCAGCTGAGGCTAAAGACATTCCAAAGCCAATCATTGATAGCTCTGTATTTACCAAAGTACTTAATGCAGTTTCTACGGTTTCATTGGTTATTATTTTTATATTTGCCAGCCAAGTGATGTTTTTCAGTGAAACTATGAATATTTACAGCGCTAATAAATCGCAGTTCGAAATAGCCTGTTTTATTTGTACTGTTATTTATTTTGTTACTGCGTACTGGTCGTTAAAACGCCATAAAGTACTCAATACAGCATCGTAATTTATATTTTATCTTTGTTTAGTAAGGTCGCATCATGACGCAACAACAACACACTGACGCTCTAGTTACAGGGCTAAACCAACAAAGCTTGGCGCAATTACCAAGCCATGTTGATACACCAACCTACGACCGTAGCGCAGTTAAAGCCGGTATTGTACATATTGGTGTGGGTGGCTTTCATCGCGCCCATCAAGCCGTTTATATTAATGAGCTTTTAAAAACGCCAGGTTCTGAGCAGTGGGGCATATGTGGTGTTGGCCTTTTAGAAGGTAACCGTGGTCTGCGTGATGTTTTAAAGCAGCAAGATTACCTTTATACGCTTACTGTTAGACACCCAGACGGTACAATAGATAACAAAGTAATTGGCTCAATGATCGACTTTTTGTTTGCTCCAGAGGACAAGCAAGCGGTAATTAATAAGTTAGCCCACAGCGATACTAAAATTGTGTCGCTTACTATTACCGAAGGCGGCTACAACTTTAACCCTGCAACGGGCGAGTTTGACACCAGCAATCCAGATATTATTAACGACATTAATAACCCGAATGACCCAATTACAGCGTTTGGTTACCTTACTGCTGCGTTAAAACTGCGTAAAGAGCAAGGCCTGGGCGCGTTTACAGTGCAATCGTGCGATAACATTCAGCACAACGGTAACGTAACACGCAAAATGCTTTTAGCCTTTGCTACAGAGCAAGACAAAAACCTAAGTGAGTGGATTGAGCAAAACGTATCGTTTCCAAATGCGATGGTTGACCGTATTACACCGGTATCAAAAAAGAGTGATATTGATTACGTGGTTGATGCATATGGTGTTAGCGACGAGTGGCCAATTACCTGTGAGTCGTTTACACAATGGGTAATAGAGGACACATTTAGTGACTCTCGCCCAAATTGGGACGTTGTTGGTGCACAGTTTGTTACTGATGTAACGCCTTATGAAACCATGAAAATACGTTTACTTAATGCAGGGCATTCGGTGCTTGGTTTATTAGGTTCAATGCATGGCTATGGCACTATTGACGAAACGGTATCGGATGAATTATTTGCCACATACCTGCGTGCTTTTATGGATAAAGAAGTAACGCCAAATCTTGAATCACTTGAAGGCATTGACCTTGAAAGCTACAAAGATACGCTAATAGAGCGTTTTGCTAATCCTAATATTAAAGACAGCCTAGCGCGTATTTGCAGTGAAAGTTCAGCTAAACTGCCTAAGTTTTTAATTGCCACAATTAACGAAAACCTAGTACAAGGTCGAGATGTGTCATTGGCAACGCTTGTTATTGCTACTTGGTGTTTATACAGCGATAAAGGTTTAAGTGAAAACGGCAAGCAACTTGAAATTCAAGATGCGATGCACAAAGAGCTTAATTCTTACGCGCAAGAGACACAAACTAGCCCGACTGCATTTTTAAAGTTAACGAGCTTGTTTGGTGAGCTTGAGCATAACGAAGCATTTACTGCTGAATATAAAAAGTCGATTGCTGCGTTGTATGCACCTAATAGTAAAATTAAAGCCATTATGCAGGCTGTACTTGATCAAAAGAGTAACTAATTATGAGCATTTTAATTAATCATAAATCAAGTGAAACCGTCAGCGTAAGCTGTTTTGGCGAAGTGCTGTGGGATTGTTTTGATTCAGGTAAACGCTTAGGTGGCGCGCCACTTAATATGTGTGTGCGTATTAACTCACTAGGCATTAAAGCCGATATGATCAGCGCTGTTGGTAACGACGAGTTAGGCGCTGAGTTACTAGGCGAAATTACTAGTAAAGGCGTAAGCTGCGAATACATTGCTATCAATAGTGATAAAAAAACTAGCACGGTTGAGGTAACACTCGACAGCAAAGGTTCTGCAAGTTACGAAATAGTGACAGACACTGCGTGGGATAATATAGCGCTTACAGATGAGTTGCTTAGTAAAGTTAAAAGTAGCGATGTATTTGTATTTGGCAGCCTAATTGGGCGAAGCGAAGCATCTTTAGCAACATTAAATCAACTAGTTGATGTAGCAAACTTTAAAGTATTTGACGTAAATCTACGTGCACCGCATTACAAGCTAGAAACACTGGTAGATTTAATGAATAAAGCAGACTTTATTAAATTAAACGATGAAGAGTTATACGAAATAGCAAAAGCGATGGGTTGTAAGTTTCTTTCGCTCGAACAAAACTTAGCGTTTATAGCACAGCAAACAAATACCGATTACTTATGTGTAACCAAAGGTAGTCACGGTGCTTTATTAACAATCAATGGCGAAAATTTTTATAATTCAGGTTATTTAATTAGCGTAATTGACACTGTTGGCGCAGGGGATTCGTTTTTAGGTTCGTTAATATATCAGCTTTGTAGCAATGACGACGCGCAATATGCCGTTGACTTTGCATGTGCCGTTGGCGCTATGGTTGCCGAAAATTCTGGTGCAACACCTACTTTAACGCATCAACAAATTAGTGAGTTTATGAACCCACTTTAAAAAAATTGTGTGTGAAAGCGGTTATAACGTAAAAGTTTAACCGCTTTTTTTGTGCCTTAAATAAGACGCAGGCGATAAGTGAGTTTTAAGTGCGCAGCTTGCGTAAATTATGGCTTATATCGACTATAGTATTAGCTAAACGTCTTATTGTTTGAAAGGTAAAGCTTTGTTAATGTTCGTCGATTATTCACGGATTGAAAAGGCGGGGCGACACACAATGCGCTCTATAATTAAAATACAAAAAGAGAAACGTGCTTTATGATCATCTTTTTTATCTGCCTCACTATTTTAATAATGGGTTATAAGTTTTACAGCCCATTTGTTGAAAAACAAGCCGGCTTGGATCCAACTGCTGACACACCACAAAAACGCTTTAGCGAAGGTGTCGATTACGTCGCTATTCACCCTGTAAGAGCATTTTTAATTCAGTTTTTAAACATTGCTGGCGTAGGCCCAATATTTGGTCCAATTTTAGGTGCATTATACGGCCCTGTTGCACTAGTATGGATTGTACTTGGTAATGTTTTAGGTGGCGCTGTACACGACTTCTTCTCAGGTGTAATGAGTATAAAAGAAGACGGTAAAAGCCTACCAGAAATTGCAGGCCATTATTACAACGTCGTATTTAAAGGTTTTATGCTTGTATTTACTGCCATGTTACTGTTTTTTGTAGGTGTGGTATTTATTATGAGCCCAGCAGGTTTGCTAAGTAACCTTGATTTTTTTGAAGGGACAATACTGGCAAATAATACCTTTTGGGTACTTGCTATTTTAGCGTATTACTTTTTAGCTACCTTGCTACCAATTGATAAAATTATCACTAAGTTTTACCCAATTTTTGGCGCGCTAATGATTGTAATGACAGTGGCAATTGCTATTTCATTACTTATTAATGCGCCGCACTTACCGGTACCAAGTGACTTTTTAGCCTACTTTGAAGCCGACCACGCACATGACTTTTTAGAACCAAACCCTGATGGATTACCAACATGGCCATTGTTATTTATAACAATTACCTGTGGCGCTATTAGTGGTTTTCACTCTACGCAAGCGCCTATTATTGCGCGCTGTTTAACGAACGAAAAATACGTACGTCCAGTTTATTACGGCGCAATGATGTGTGAAGGTATTGTTGGTTGTGTATGGGCACTTGCTGGTATTGCAGCGTTCCCAGAGGGTTACGCAGGCTTAAAAGCATTGCTTGATCAAGGTGGTCCAGGTTTAGTAGTAAACCATGTAGCGAATAGTTACTTAGGTGTATTTGGCGGTATAATGGCAATTATTGCAGTCGCCGTATTCCCAATTACCTCTGGTGATACAGCGTTTCGCTCACTACGTTTAACAGTTGTTGATGCGTTTAATATTCCACAAAGTTTACGTAACCGCTTATTATTGGCTGTTCCTATACTGACGATTGCGTACTTTATGACGAAGCTCGATTTTTCATTAATTTGGCGCTACTTTGCATTCTCAAACATGCTGCTTTCTACAAGCGTATTATGGCTTGCCACTAAGTACTTGTTTGACCGTGGTACATTTCATTGGATCGCCAGTGTTCCTGCTGTTATTGCCACTGCGGTAACACTGTCTTATATTGCGACCGCAGCGATTGGACTTAACTTATCAAGCGATTTAGGTAAACCTATTGGCGCTGTAGTTGCAGTGATTGGTTTAATTGTTTTAACTATCGTGCACGCTAAGCATAAAGTTAAGCCTGTAATGTAATAATAATCATATAAGTTATTTCAGGCATTAAACAAGCGAGCTATTTATCATGAATAGCTCGCTTTTTTGTGTACCTAAAGTGTTTGGGTAGCAAGTTCAAAGTAACTGTTTTTATTACCGCTTGTGTGTTTTAGTATTGCTGATATTACACCGTATGCTGGGCTGGTATTTGCTGGATTTGCACAAATAGCAATCCCAAATGAGTTAACTCATTTATTAGCATGGCAAGAAAAAGTAGCAAAACGCCCAAGTGTTGCGGCGTAATTAGGTTATTAGTTTAAAGTTTAAGTGGAACACCGGTTAGGAGCCAAATATGAAAATTGCTGCCGATTTTAGTAAACGAGCTGTTGTACATAGCGAAACGCTCCCGTGGGTCGCATCGCCAATGGCGGGCGTTGATAGACGAGCGCTCGATAGAGTGGGCGACGAAGTTGCTCGCGCCACGACCATTGTTCGTTATGCACCTGGCAGTGAGTTTTCACCGCATGTACACACCGGCGGTGAGGAGTTTGTTGTGCTTGAAGGGGTATTTCAAGATGAGCATGGTGACTTTGCGGCAGGTTCTTATATCCGTAATCCACCGCAATCAAAGCATAAACCGGGGTCTGAAAATGGCTGCGTTATATTTGTAAAGTTATGGCAGTTTCAGCCAGATGATCGAACGCATGTGCGTTTGCAAACAAACTTGATGCAAAGTACGGCGCGGTGATATCAAGTGGTCAGTGCAACATGGTTTTTAATCATATCATTAGGAGTTAAATAGTTTAATATTCTTCTTGGTCGATTATTTAGTTTATTAGCGATTTTATCTAAATAACGTTGGTCAAAGCACCTTCACGCCATAAGAACCATGCTTTCAGCTTTTCAATATCACTTAAACCACGTTTTGATAAGTCAGTCATAACTACCTAATTAATAATCAATTATAAGGTGTTGCATTGACCGATTGAATACACCGCACCCTAGTTTTAAAAATGTCGCCGTAACCACTTTGTACAAAGACGACTTTGAAGACGTAAGCTTGTTGCACTTTAAGCCCAACGCCAGCATGGTTATAAACGCAAAAGGTGGAGCAGAACTGCTAGTACTTGAAGGTTCATTTGATGAGCAAGCCGATACCTTTGTAAAAAACAGTTGGTTAAGAGTGCCTATTAATAGCTCCATTAACGTTAAGGCGGGAAGTAATGGCGCAAAAGTATGGCTTAAAACGGGCCATTTAACTGATGTAGAAAACCAGATATCTCGCGTACAAAATGCGTAAATCAGTCGTTTATTTGAGATTATTTATTGATTTAGTTCAGGACTAATTAATTTTAGACGATGTACTTTTACCGCTCAGCCTATTTAAGGAGAGCAGTAATGGTACACACAACACATGGTTTATCGATTGGTCTTGAACGTGCAGGAAGAGAGTTTTTTTTAAAACTTAAAGCCGTTGGTACGCTTACTCACGACGACTACAAAATAATTACCCCAATGATAAATTCAGCGCTTGGCGAAGTTAAGCATCCAGTCGTGAACGCCTTAATAGATGGTAGCGAACTTGAAGGTTGGGAAGTACGCGCAGCGTGGGATGACTTAAAGTTAGGTGCTAAGCACTCTAAAGAATTTAAAAAAGTAGCTATTTACGGTAATAAAGAGTGGCAAGCTCGAATGGCAAAAATAGGTAACTGGTTTATATCGGGTGAGGTTCAATACTTTGAAAATGCTACCGCAGCCATAGATTGGCTAGACGAATAGCCTGGTTTAAAAACTTAAATTAAAGCACTCTTATAGAGTGCTTTTTTGCTCTATGGGTAACGTTATTAAGTAGTTACATCCGCTTTATTTCAATTGTTAATACTGCTCTATTAAAATACACTCATTATTATTGAGCAAATTACATATTATAAAAACAATGAAACAAGTACTTATCTTTATTACATTCCTGATATTTTCTACATCAATACATGCAAAAGATAACAACATATTCACGCCGGTTAGCGATCTTTTTTTAGCTGTTTCTAACGTTGATCACTCGCAAATGCGTGCAGCCGTTGATGATTCATTTCTACTTTTAGAACACGGTGAAGTGTGGACTATTAATGACTTTATAAATGTAGTTAAGCCTTCTGACTTTATAAGAACTAATTATTTTAGTGTTATAAATTCGCGTGTAGTGGGTGATGTTGCATTTATTAATTACTGGAATAAAGCCAATATTAAAAACACTCAAAGAAGTATTGATATTTATTGGTTAGAAAGCGTTGTTGTATCAAAAGTGGGCGATAAATGGTTGTTATCGCAAATGCACTCTACTCGGTTACCCCAAGATGAAATACCTAAAGGTGTCACCTTTATAAAGCAATAGATCTAACTCTAATTTAAAGCCCTGTAATATGGGGCTTTAATCATTTAAATTACATCAGCCAGTACAGGTAATGCCCCTTTAGGGCTAATGTCGGCACTCTTTAGGCGCAATGCCAAAGGTTTGTTTAAATAGGCGACTAAAGTGGCTCGCGCTATTAAATCCAACATCAAAGCAAACTTTGCTAATTGCATGGCCTTGTAGTAATTGAGTACGCGCTTTTTTAAGTCTTAACTGTTGTTGCCAAAGGGCTGGGCTAGTACCAAATGCGAGTTTAAATTGCTGATAAAACTTACTTCGGCTCATACATGCTATTTTGCATAAAGTATTTATGTCGAGCGTTTCACTTAAGTGTTCTTCAATATAAAGCAGGGCATCGCTCACTGTTGTTTTAAGGCGTGGCTTATCGCAGCTAGCTAGCAATAGCTCGCGGCTTTGTTGTTGTAATAAACGGGTGATCAATTCGTTTAACGATAAATCAATCAAGTAATGTCGCTGCGCGCCTTGCTCATTAAATAAATGCACCATACGCTCTAATAATTGCTGCGTTTGAATATTATGCTGGGTATGCACTAACTGAGGTACATATTCAAATAAGTCATCAAGTGCAAAGTTTTGCTGCATGTTAAGTGCATTAGCCACGCTCGTTATTTTGTCTTTGCTAATTTCAATGGCTAAACAGGTGGTAGGGGTACTCATTGAGGCTTGTGGAAAATCAATTAATACACCTTGCTCTGGCGCTAATACAAACGACTCGTGTGGTAAAAACGCTTTATGGTATTGGCTGCTCTCTACGTGCATTACCTTTTTACCGCTAAGCATGGCACAAAATAGTAACTCGTTTGAGTGCAGTGCTACCTTTTGCGCGCTTTGGTACGTGTCGTAAATACTCAACTCACTGCTATCGGCCGCAAACGAAACTTTATTTTCTATTAATACATCAAGTTGTTGGCGTTTTTTGTTTAACTGAGATGTGTGCATATCAACCCTTTAGGTTTTTATTAGTGTGGACTCACAGACAACTTTTGTGGACAGCTAATCAAGTTTTTAGGCGGTTGTTAGTTTAATGTCAAACAACACTGATTAAATATAAAGCATTTTGCTTTATATAACTGTTCGACCTTTAGCTAACAACAATAAAGAGATCACACATGATATATGCAAATCCAGGTAGCGATGGCGCACTCGTAAACTTTAAACAACAATACGGGAACTACATTGGCGGAGAGTGGGTGAAGCCAGTAAATGGCCAATACTTTGATAATATAAGCCCAGTAAACGGTAAGGTATTTTGCCAAATACCGCGTTCAGACAAAGACGACATAGAGCTGGCTCTCGATAAAGCGCATGCAGTGCGAGAGCAATGGGGCACAACGTCGGTGACCGACCGAAGTAACATACTGCTAAAAATAGCCGACCGAATTGAGCAAAACCTAGAGTTACTAGCTGTTGCCGAAACATGGGATAACGGTAAAGCAATTCGTGAAACACTCGCAGCTGACATTCCGCTAGCGGCAGATCACTTTCGCTACTTTGCAGGGTGCCTACGATCGCAAGACGGCACTATAGGTGAAATAGACGCTACCACTGTTGCGTATCATTTTCATGAACCTCTCGGTGTAGTTGGGCAAATTATTCCGTGGAACTTCCCTATTTTAATGGCCGCCTGGAAACTAGCGCCAGCACTTGCTGCAGGTAACTGCGTAATTTTAAAACCGGCTGAGCAAACCCCAGCTTCTATTTTAGTGTTAATGGAAATTATTGGCGACTTACTCCCTGCAGGCGTATTAAATATTGTAAATGGCTTTGGTAAAGAAGCAGGTGAGGCACTGGCAACAAGTAAACGCATCGCTAAAATTGCATTTACGGGTTCAACGCCTGTGGGGTCACATATTTTAAAATGCGCTGCTGAAAATATTATTCCTTCAACGGTCGAGCTTGGCGGTAAATCGCCTAATATATTTTTTAATGATGTAATGGAAAAAGACGACGCGTTTTTATCCAAAGCCATTGAAGGCGCCGTGCTTGCTTACTTTAACCAAGGCGAAGTGTGTACGTGCCCATCAAGGCTGTTTATTCAAGAAGATATTTACGAGCAGTTTATTGAACGAATACTCGAACGTACCTTAAAAATTAAACGCGGAAACCCACTCGACAGCGAAACTATGGTTGGCGCACAAGCCTCAAAAGCACAGTTCGATAAAATACTGAGTTACATTGAAATAGGTAAAAAAGAAGGCGCCGAAGTACTCACTGGCGGTAACGTAGAGCAACTAAGTGGCGATTTAAACGGTGGTTACTACATACAACCTACGCTGCTAAAAGGCACAAATGACATGCGTGTGTTCCAAGAAGAAATTTTTGGCCCTGTTATTTCTATGTCGACTTTTAAAGATGAAGCCGAAGCACTCGAACTTGCCAACAGCTCAGAGTTTGGTTTGGGCGCCGGTGTGTGGAGCAGAAACATGAACCGTGCTTATCGCATGGGTCGTAAAATAGAAGCAGGGCGAGTGTGGACCAACTGCTATCACATGTACCCAGCACACGCTGCTTTCGGTGGGTATAAAAAATCAGGAATAGGCCGCGAAACGCACAAACTAGCACTCGATCATTACCAGCAAACTAAAAACTTATTAGTGAGCTACAGCGAAGATCCACTCGGCTTCTTTTAAAAAAATTTAAATACAACAGCCACTCAACAATGAGCGCGCTGCATATTTGCAGCGCTTTTTATTTTAAGAGGATCATTTCACCACTTACAGCTTGTTGAATTAAGGAATGAACTAGGATGACACTACCAATTAGTCCTTAGGAATACCGCATAGTGTGTCAGCATATATGTAGCATGAGTTCTCGTACCTATCAGAATCCATATGAATACCAAAGTCACCGGATATATCTACAGTTAATGAAGAACCTATTAGACTCTTAGTGTTAGTTCGAATCTCGATATATTGCCCTTGCAAAAGGCTCGTCAATTTTTGTTTAACAGTTATTCCTAGATTTCCAAACTTATCATTTGGAATTGCGTTATCTAGTGAGAATAGAGCTTTACTCCATCCATTAGTTTTAGTGTCTAAATAATTGGCAATATCGCTTCGAAGTTCTGCTTCGATCTTGTTATTAATGTAGTTGCTTAATAGTGGAACACTAAAGCCAAAAATACGAGAGTCAACATTAATATTAAGGTTAATAGGGTTTACGTTTATTACTTGTGACTTACCTGTCATAAAGTCATATTTGGCATCTACCACAATATTGTTAATGGATACATTAGCATATACTTTGGCAATAATTGATGGGACATTTTTAAGTGTATATTTGGCACGAGCTTTAAAACCAAAGCCATTAACACGGGCTAAAATTTCACCATTTGAATTAGCTGTAAGTTTAGTTGCTAGATTACCTGTCAGCTCAAAGTTTGTATATCGGTGTTTAACCGAACCAGAAGCACTACTTCGTAATTGTTCATCAATTTTAGTTCTTAATTTTGACTCAAGCGCGTTTCGCTTATTATATTGCATTCTGAGTATGTCATACACCTCATTGCTATTTGCTGATATTGTTACACATTTATTTTTACTGCCAGCTCGAACTGTTAACCGTTCAACTCGCTCACTTTGCATATACTTATTCATATTGAACTTTATCCAAAATGGGTCGCATTCATCGATACCATTGGCTTTAACTGGTGTAGTAAGTAATAAAAGGGGGGTCAGTACAAGTGGTAAGGTAAGTTTTAAAAGTGTCATCATTCTCTCCTTAAATAATTATGTTTAAAGTACAGGGACTAATTGCTGCGATCAAGGTTTTTTACATTTTTTTCTTTTTGTTTACAAGGTGAGTCAGCTTTACTTCAGGGGATATATATTTAGCTAACCTGAATCTCGTTTAATAAATGTGGTGTACTTCGACCTTGAATCTGACAATACGCAAGTGCGGGGGTACGTGTTGATAAAAGTATGATTATAAATGGCCAAAGTGATTGTATGGCACTACGTATTGGTGATGATAGCCTTTATATCTCGTAAACAATTAAAGTTCGCAACCCCCAAGTACACAAAAGAGCATCAGGTAAAGTCCCCTGATGCTCTTTTAATTAACGGGTTCGTTTAATACTCATTGTTAATAGCAATAATCCACTAGCAATAGCCAAAAAGTAATAAGGCATTCCTGCATCCCAACTCGACTGACTGTTCACGCCTAAAAAGTCTAAATATAACCCAGCTTGCAGAGGCCCTATATACCAAATAACTAAAAAAACGACTTCAAACATTCGCTTTGTTTGCGTAAATGCACCGCAAAAATAGGCTAATGAAACCATAAACGAAATAGCCACAAACAATTGTACCAGCAACAACCACTCCGCCATTACTACGCACCGTGCAATACTACCTAAACACGCTAATGCTAACAGTCCCCAGCCAGCACTAAAACTAGCCATATTTTGCAATAATGGGGATTGCTTACTGTAAGCCATAATTTCAAAGGTATTTGTTTGCCTCTCTAGCTGCCCTAATGGTGATATAACCAATACACACCACAGCAATGAGATAGGTAAAAAAAGGCTCAATAACAGCTCCTGATCAACAAAAGCTTGGCATACATTCAAAGTGACCAACCCGATGAACCACAGATTTGTTTGCCCTTTGAGTATTAACTTAAACTCTAATCGTAATAAACGTGTAAAAGCGAATGACTTTGTTGCGCCAGCAAATAATCTATCGAGTATTCCTGTGACTTTTTCAATTACGCTGACTATTCGCCATGGCTTTTTAGCATCTTTCAGTGAGCCATTACTGAAACGATCAAAAAATAAAAATGCTAAACTCAAACCTATTAAGCTGATCATCAACAAAGGCAGCATTCCTAAGAGGAGCACAACACTTGGCTCAAATCCATGCCAAACAAATGTGCTTACAGATTCACTCGCTGTTATGCCAACATTGGTGCCACCTTGCTCTGCTGGAAAACGCGCAGCAACCTCCATATCTAAACTTTCAAGCACCGCACCAATGCCTGACACTCCTTCAATGCTTTGCGTTATCGAGCCAATCCACAAGAAAAAATACGCCACATTACCAAAACCACCTTTGAGCCACGTTATCGACTCAAACAAAATAGCAATAGATGCAATTGCTAATAACAGCGGTAAAACAAACACTAATTGCGGCCAAACAAGTGCCCACATATCAATCTGGTAGCTTTCGCCATAATAAAGTTGGATCAATACACTACTGAGCAACATCGCCAATACAATTGAAAGCAAAATCAGTACATTTACTCCCCACTTAGCGAATAAAAAAGCCTGTTTGCTAATCGACGTTGCTGCAATAAGCTCACACGTTTTTGATTGCCTATCTAACTCAAGTGCATTTTTAACTAAGTAAAAACAAATAATGGGTAAGAACATGACATTCAGCATCGCTAAACATACGCCAATCCACGCGCTGTTATAAATCCCGCGGTAGCCATTAATAACCAAAGTTTGGTACTGCGCATCAGGGGATGGAAAATACAATAACGTTAATACAGACATAGCCAACAAGGTCACCATATAACTTTGTTGGCGTGTGCGTTGTTTAAAGTCAGCTACCATACATTGCCAAATCTGTTTCATTAACGGATCCTCACTGCGCTGTGAGATACTGATTGATCGCTGGTAAAATACAAGTAAGCATCCTCAAGTGATGGCACCCGTTCCGTAGCTTTAGAGTCAGGGCAATGATCCGCAACAAGGTTTAATTCAAGCTTTCCTTCTTTTCGAATGCTGTGGCTAACAATATACTCATGCTGGATCTGTTTCAGCTCCGATGGTTCAACCGTTAGTGTCCAGCATTTATCAGCCACTTTTTGCTGTAATACATCTGCTGTTGCTGATTGGATAAGCGTGCCACCGCGCATAATTACAATGCGATCCGCAATCGATTCAACATCTGACACAATATGCGTAGAGAAGATAATGCAACGATCCGCCGCAAGCTCGGTCAATAACTGTCTAAAGTTGGCGCGTTCATGCGGATCAAGACCAACTGTCGGCTCGTCAATGATCAATAATTTAGGATCATTTAATAACGCCTGCGCAATTCCAATGCGTTGTTTCATACCGCCAGAGTAGCCTTTTAGCGGCTGGTGCGCGGCGTGAGTTAAATTAAGCTTATTCAGTAAATCATCAATAACACTCTTTGCATGGGAACTTTCAAGCCCTTTAAGCCCTGCCATGTATTGCAAAAACTCAATACCCGATAACTGTTCATACACGCCAAAATATTGAGGTAAATAGCCCAGCTCTTTGCGTAACAATTGTGGTGATTTAACAATATCTTGGCCTTGCCATAAAATGACACCTTGTGTTGGCTTAGTAATGGTAGCCAGAATTCTCATCAAACTAGATTTTCCTGCTCCATTAGGGCCTAACAAGGCTAAAATACCAGGTTCAACTTGCAACGATAATGTATTAATTGCGCATTTTGCATCTTTGCTTTTATTATATTGATGACGTAATGATTGAATATCTAATAGCATGAGTGTCTATTCCTAATTAAGTTACACTCATTCAGCAAATATTAAGCCATATAAATAACAATTAATAATCAACAACTTAAATTTTAAAACTTTTAAATAAACAATATTGAATAACAACTCTCACCAAATAATGGCGAAAAGCATCAACGTGATAAGTTAGGGTCTTTCTCACCCGCTGATGCATGTAACTTATTCAGCCTAACCACTGTAAAAACTAAAACAAACTTTGATACTGATCTATTAGATAATCTGTGTAAGCAATATCGCCACGATAACGCGATAAATGCGTGGTATCACGGTACATTTGCGGGGTTATTTGCGGTATATTTTGATGGTTTTTCAGCTTAATACCAGTAGCTTGTTCTATTTGCGTAATTACCTCAGCTAAACGTTTTTCAGCCTCTGGTGTTGTTTTTATCCACTTGCTGTTTTTTGGCAGCATGATCACTTCAACGTTCTCAGATACACGTTGAAAGTTTTTTACAATGTTAATAAAGTGATCAACTAATAATGGCTCAAAATGAAGCTGCTCTATATCGGCACTACTAATGCGACTGAGGCGGTCATTTCTCATTGCGTTATCGGTTTGCGTAACGCGGTAATAGTCGTTAAATATGGCTAATGTTTCTGCTGAACGCTCTTGTGGAATAGTCCCGCCACCTTGCCATTCATAGCTCCATTCTACCGGCTTATGATCAGGGTATTCTTCATCAAACTTCTGACCAAGCAATCGCCCTAAGCGACGATGTTGCGCAATAGTTTCATCATCATCTTTAAACGTTTGATGTGACTGAGGAGGAAACATCCCTCGGCCAAAAAAGCTGGTGATCATTTCAGCTGATATATTACCGCGCAAATACTTTATATTGAATAACCGTACGCCACGAGTAAGATCATTTTTTGCAATTTCCATTAACTCCTCGTCATTGGCAAGCAACGTTAAAAACGAGTCTAAAACTGGCGCAGCTCTATCCCAGCGTGTTTGCGTGGTTTGAAACGGATTAAACTCAATCATGGTTAGCTTTATTTTGCGATCTTCTTCGATAAATTCATCCGCAATACGCCGTGACAAAAAATCTTGAAAATATGGGTTTAGCCCACCAAAGCCATAATTAAACGATTTAACCTGCTTACCCCGCTGCGCTAAATCAGCATCAAATTTTCGCGGCGAAAACCCAGCTCGCGTCATTGATGAACCAAAAAACATCACAACATCGTTTGGTTCTTTCACTATCTGTGGCAAAGCCGCCCGTGACTCAGTGACCCTGCCTAATACGCCTTGTGAATTTGCCCCCATCCCATGCAAAATAAGATGAATACTGATAAGTGCGAAAGCCATACATAAGCCAATAACAAGAATCGACTTTCCATATAATTTTTGTGATGTCATTGTTGGTGTACCTTGATGATTAGAATTGGAAATAGATAAACTCATTACTTGGCTCCCCGATAAATAAACACACGCCTTGCCCTAACATCATTAACAGCCAAAATAGCCAGGGTTTATTTTCCAGCTTGTCAGCGCCCTTTATTACGTAAAAATCCATAATATGTACAAGTAGCACCCATATACTGGTCATTGCAAAAATAGTCATTGCGTTGCTTCCTGCTGCTATTGTTGAATTAAATACATGTAAATTAGTAATAATATCTATGGCAGAAGTTAAGTCGTTGGCTGCAAAAAATACCCAACCTATAAGGACTAAATAAAACGTGATGGCCCACTTAATAAAAGTAACAAGCAGCGCGTTGGATTGATTAAAACGTGCAAATATTTTCAACCCTGCTAAATAGTGCGTGACAGTAATAATAGCGCCATGAAATGCGCCCCACGCAACAAAGGTCCACGCCGCACCATGCCATAAACCACCCAATAACATAGTTAAAAACACATTACGGGTACGGTTATTATTTCTGTTTCCACCTAATGAGATATATAAATAATCGCGTAACCATGTAGAGAGGGAGATATGCCAACGACGCCAAAAATCAACCGGAGAAAGCGCAAAATAAGGCACTCTAAAGTTCAATGGAATACTAAAACCAAGTATCAGCGCAATACCAATTGCTATATCGGTATAGCCCGAAAAATCGCCATAGATTTGCCCTGCAAATGCCAGTACTCCAGTCCAAAGTTCAAGCGTGCTAATAGGGCCTTTTGCTTCAAAAGCATGTTGCGCTGGGATAGCTAATATATCAGCCCCCGTTTTCTTGATAAGCCCAACAGTGATCAGTAAAAAGCCATGTTTTACAGCCGTATATTTAGGTAATGCGATGGCGTGTATTTGTGGCAATATATGGCTTGCACGAAGAATAGGTCCTGCAACCAATTGAGGAAAAAACGATAACGCAGCAACAAATTCAACTAAGCCTTTACGTGGCTTCATGTCACCACGATAAACATCAAGGGTGTAACTTAAACTTTGAAAAGTATAAAAAGAAATACCAACGGGCAGCACCCAACCTAATGTTTCAATAGAGGCATTGTAACCAAGCGAAGATAACAACTCAGACACAGAGTTAAGTGCAAAATCGGCATATTTAAACACTGCAAGTAAACCTAAATTAAGCACCACAGATAAAGTCACCCATTGCTTTTTACGTTGCAGCGTTGATGCTTTATAAATAGCTTGGGCAATAAAGTAATCGGCTACCCCACTGCCTACCAACAATGGAATAAAACTATAATTCCACGCGCCGTAAAACACTAAGCTACCAACTAAAATTAAGTACACTTTGGGTTTTTGTTTTAAAAACACAAACCCGTAAAACAAAATAAAAATGGCAAAAAACCAAAAGAATATGGGGGTATTAAAGATCATGGTGTCACCTTCGTTGTTATTTCTTGTGTGATATGTGTTCTTTGATAAGGAATATTTGGGTATAAACACACTATTTCCTTTATTTAGAACGAGTTTGGCTAACCCACTAAAAGTAGGGTGAAAATCAATCAACAATTAATTGAAGTAATTTAAATAAACGTGATGCAGGCTAAATAAAGCCAATCGACTTAAAGCACGCTAAGGTGATAAGTGAAGTAAGATATAGATCATTCGCGTGCGCCATTAGCTATTAGTAGCGCTTTAATTGACTCAGTACGCGCACGATTTAGAGGCGAGCGTCGCTGATAACCGTCAGAAACCCCTGTCGTAACTGCTAAGTTAACATCAGCTCCGCGTGCAACTAATAATTGACTCATGTCGTAAAAACCAAAATACGCTGCATTGATAAGCGGTGTTTCATCTCGCGGCACAATTGCATTTATATCAGCGCCGTTATCTAACAATAGCGTTGCCAGTTCAATATTATTACTCATCGCAGCGACTATCAGCGGGTTACCATCACCACTTGATGACTGATTTACATCAGCGCCTAAGTCAATCAATGCCTGTGTCATTGCTTTGTTATTTTGTTTCACCGCAATCATCAACGCAGTGCCATCGCCAATAACTGGCACGTTAATATCAACCCCATCATTTTTCAGTGCTTTAATTGCGCCAATGTCATTACGAGTAACGGCATCAATCAGTAAGGTACTTTCAAATTGCGGTAATAGTGAGTAATGTCGAGCATCAACGACGGTGTGTTTAATGCTGACTTTAGGTGAAAAGGCCTGTGTAGCTTGAATTGTGGTGACTGTTAGCCCTGCACAAACCAGCATAATGATCGTGATACGTGGCTTTTTAAATTGCTTGTTTTCTAAAACCGCGCCGATACGATAATTCAGCTCTTTTTTCTTACTAAATAGTCCCATTGCCAACACGCTCCGCTGCTCCATCACCATTAATTTTGCACAATCAATTAGTGACTGCGCGTATTGCTGCGTATTTTTAATTTCGTTCACTGCGCGTAAATCACACGCTATTTCACGCTCTACATGAATTTGCTTATTAAGCAGGCGGATCACTGGGCTCCACCAAAATAAGATAGCAATGATCTCCTGAAATAAGCCAAACCAGTTATCTTTACGTTTTATATGCGCGTTTTCGTGGAGCACTATCGCCAGTAATTGCTCATGCTTGAGTTGTTCAGTAATGCTTTTTGGAAGGATGATTTTAGGTTGCTTAAACCCAATAACCAAAGGCGAGGATACTTTGCTTGAAGTATAAACATCTGTATTAATATGGGCCGATAAGCGCGGCGCTTTTTCTATCGTAGAGCGGAGTAAGTTTCGTGTTTGCATATATGACGATAACACCGTAAATCCACGCCATATACTACCTATAAACCAAAGTAGGACACCAATACTGAGTAAAAATGAGAAGTTAAATACAATCTCACTGGGTAAATGCCAGTTACTCTCCTGATCACTCATAGCGACTTTATTATCAGTTGCTGAAAAGCTATCTTCTATTTTTGAATCAACCGATTGCGCAACTGAATTTATAACGCTTGAAGTTTTATCTGCATCCATTGTGATCAAAGTGAAGGGGATGACTGTTGCGACAATAAATGCCGTCATCCATAACCAACTGCGCAGCTCCGCACTCGATGGTACACATTTATTAATCAACGCAATTCCCAATAAAAGGATAAAACCAATAACAAGGTGGTGAAATGCCAACGTTGTTAATAAAGTATATTCAATCATCATAGCCTTGGCGTCCTTATCTTGGTTTGTTAGTCTTTACTTTGGTCGACTTTACGTTGCAGCGCTTCTAGATCATCAAGGTCTATGTCGGTCTCTTGCATTAAGTGTTGTGCCAACACCTTGGGTGAGCCACCAAAAAACTTGTTTAACATTGAGGTTAATGCACTTTGTCGGGCCTCTTTTTGAGTGATTTTAGGGATATAAATAAACGCTTTACCCTCTTTTCTAAAATCAGCATAGCCTTTTTCAGCAAGGATCTTACACAGGGTTTGTGTTGTGGTGTAAGCCGTTTGCTTCTCTTTTGATAGTTCATCCGTTATGTCGCGCACAGATGCTTCACCATTTTTCCAAAGCACTTCCATAATACTTTGCTCACCATCGGTAAGCTGGTTTGATTTATTTCTAGCCATCGTATTTAACCCTTTCTTTTAATCTACTAATTAATTAGTTTTAAATACTATAGCGCGCATAATTTCATCTATCAACTAATTAATTAGTTTTTAAATAAGCGACCACTTAACAGCCATTGAAGATGCTAATAGCAAGCTACAAATAATTAGTTGATGATTTGTAAATAATACATCTATGTTCTAGACCTAAAGAGTACCTATCAAATGGAGCACTTTTATGCCGACAACAAATACGGTTGATAAAACACAGAGTTTGCCCGCTGTTTGCAATGTAATAAGATAAATACATTCGCTGCATTTCATTAAAGTTAGGATGATACCAATTCTAACTGTTACGTAAATTATCAATTAAAGCAGGGCGTTAAGTAAAACTTATAAATAATGAATTACGCAAAAAACTGAGCAATGCAGACAAAATGAAAGTAAAAATAGATAGCCAAATCGGACGACGACAGCTATTTATTATAGGACGGCAAACGACTCGGCTGTATTGAACCAGCTTTTCTTTAGGTAAAAAGTGCAATATTACAGTGAATAAAGGCATGAATAAATTGACCTTACGGAGCCAAGCGAAAGTGAATGCCTTTAGTTTGCGCTGCGGCAACTGTATTGCCTTGTTCATAATATAGAAAAACTGCAAAACACGATGCATTAAGAAGGGGAAGCCCTTTTAACCTCAAATAAGCCACTCAGACACCCGTAATCCCTTCCAAAACGCCAATTAAAACAACACCAAACTCCCACTTTATATTCTGCATAAAATACAGTAATAGATTGAACCAAAATAGGAACTCAGCTATGGTTTATTTATCAATAAAAATAAATAAAAAACGAGTTAATCTACAGGCTCGTTGGGTACAACGGAGAATTTGGTGTTTAAGGAAAAGTTAGCAGATCTATTCAACGAAGTTAAATCCTCATTAATCGAAGAAGATGAAAAAGGTTTTGCTAAGCAATTAACAAATTGTGAAATTCTCTCGTGTGCTTCATTTGCATCAGATAATTCAGCATTTACTATTGAATTCATTGGCTATAACCCTGAAGAAATAGAAGATACATTTCCAACAGGTAACAATGAATATACTGTCATGTTAACTTACTCTTCTAAAAACAAAGTCATGGGTTTAGAAATTATCGGCTGTGAAAATACAGAATTGCAAAAACAGTTAATGGCATGTTGTACCTAACAAGCTAATAAATAAGGACAAAAAACAGTTGGCTGTTTTCGTTCCTCAACATTTTAGCCAACGGTAATCCCCCCTAAAACGGCAACGATATGGTTATTTTCATGCGCGAAATTTAAGTTTACGATTACTAATGACTTATTTAATGGATGAAATGGAAGTAGCCCAGTAGTTTAAGGTATGTTCTTAACCTAAAAAGTGAATTTAGATGAACAGCTTTGTTTGTTTAATTAAAGTGGGTGTAAAGTTTTGTTTGTTCAATTAAAGTGGATGGTAATCCTCCCTAAAAATAATAGATGCCAAATGTAGAATTTTCTCTTATTGTAAACACAGGAGAAAATTATGAAAAAAGCACATTTTACAGACAGTCAGATCCTTGCCATTTTAAAACAAGCAGAAAGTGGCGTACCTATTCCTGAGCTATGCCGTGAACATGGCATGGGCAACTCAACCTTTTATAAATGGCGCGCTAAATACGGCGGCATGGATGCGTCTTTA
>NZ_JBISHA010000010.1:0-1196 GCF_045064135.1 Pseudoalteromonas sp. Ld19
GGTAATCCTCCCTAAAAATAATAGATGCCAAATGTAGAATTTTCTCTTATTGTAAACACAGGAGAAAATTATGAAAAAAGCACATTTTACAGACAGTCAGATCCTTGCCATTTTAAAACAAGCAGAAAGTGGCGTACCTATTCCTGAGCTATGCCGTGAACATGGCATGGGCAACTCAACCTTTTATAAATGGCGCGCTAAATACGGCGGCATGGATGCGTCTTTAATGACACGAATGAAAGAGCTTGAAGATGAAAATCGCCGTTTAAAGAAAATGTATGCTGAAGAGCGGCTAAAATCTGAGGTCATTCAGGAGGCAATGGCAAAAAAGTGGTAAAGGCTTCTGAGCGCAAAGTCTTGGCACATGAAGTCGTTAGCAAAAATAAAATGAGTATTGCCTTAGTCTGTCGTACTTTCATGATAAGTGAAACATGCTATCGCTATACGCCAAAACTATCTGATGAAAATGAGAAAATTGCAGCGTTGCTATTGGATTTAAGCCAATGTCAGCGAAATTGGGGATTCGGTTTATGTTTTTTATATTTACGCAATGTCAAAGGCTACACATGGAATCATAAGCGCGTTTACCGCATTTATCGTGAGCTTGAGTTAAACTTGCGGATCAAGCCTAGGAAACGCTTAAATAGAGATAAGCCTGAGCCATTGGCAGTACCAGAAACCATCAATGAATGCTGGTCAATGGATTTTATGCATGACCAATTAGCGGATGGCAGAGCGTGTCGGTTGTTTAATGTCATTGATGACTTTAATCGTGAAGGGCTGACTATTGACGCTGATTTATCACTGCCTGCTGAACGTGTGATCCGCTCGTTAAATCAAATTATAGAATGGCGCGGTAAACCAAAAGCTATCAGATGTGATAATGGCCCAGAATATATTAGCAAGCAACTAGCGCAATGGGCGTTGAATAATGATATCGAATTACGGTTTATTCAACCCGGTAACCCGCAACAAAATGCTTATGTAGAGCGGTTTAATCGAACGGTTAGGTATGACTGGCTAAGTCATTATATTTACAGTGATATTAGTGAGTTACAAGATAAAGCTACCGATTGGTTATGGACTTATAATAATGAACGCCCTAACATGGGCATAGGTGGGATAACACCCATACAAAAACTGGAAAAGTTAAACAACGGAAATTCTACAGATAGCCTCCATTAAAAATGGGGGGA
>NZ_JBISHA010000011.1:0-450136 GCF_045064135.1 Pseudoalteromonas sp. Ld19
AAAATGCTTATGTAGAGCGGTTTAATCGAACGGTTAGGTATGACTGGCTAAGTCATTATATTTACAGTGATATTAGTGAGTTACAAGATAAAGCTACCGATTGGTTATGGACTTATAATAATGAACGCCCTAACATGGGCATAGGTGGGATAACACCCATACAAAAACTGGAAAAGTTAAACAACGGAAATTCTACAGATAGCCTCCATTAAAAATGGGGGGATTACCGGATGTCACGTTTAATTCGTTTAAACTTGAGATTAGCTCTTATCAAGGGTGTAGTGGTACAGGGGGAAGAGTAGGTTCCATGCCTATCAATATTGGCTATTGTTATGGAGGGCTTATAAAGGCTCATATAGCAAGAGCCTTTATAAACTGATAACTTATTTCTATAAAGTAGACTAATTTCTTACTGTATTGGAGGCATTTGAAGAGCTATAGCAAACGCCAGCTTTACACGCTTTAACACGATATTTCCTACTACCAGAGCCTAAGTTTGACCAAGAAATAGATGACGTCGTCGCTGAATATTTAAAGTCTGTCCATGTATTATTATATTGAATCGAAAGCATGTAGGACTCTGCACCAGGTACGTCATTCCAATTCACAGAAATAGTATTACCATTAACACTTGCTGTGGGTGTGCTTGGAGCAGGCAAAGCGCTATTATGAGGAGTTATAACTATATTCGATGATACTGAAGCTGAGTAACAGCTCCCTGCTTTACAGGCTTTCACACGAAACTGTCTACTACCTGGGTCTACGTTAGACCAAGAAATATACGATGAATTAGCCGAATATTTATAGTCAGTCCAAGCGTTATTATTAAATTTAATGGCTACCATGTATGAATCTGCGTTGGTCACATCATTCCAATCTACATAAACATTATTTCCGCTAACGCTCGCGGTTGGAGTATTAGGAGCTGGTAGGGGAACAGGAGCAGGTTCAGGGTTAGTGACAATATTTGAAATACCTGAAGGGCTATAACAGGTTCCAGATTTACATGCTTTGACACGAAACTGCCTGCTGCCAGGATTTAAGTTTGACCACGAAATAAATGATGATGAAGCGGAGTAGTTGTAATCAGTCCATGACCCGTTGTTGTGCTTTATTGCTAACTTATAAGAAGTAGCCCTTGGTACGTCAGACCAATCAACAGAAACAATATTGCCGTTTACTTTAGCGGTTGGTGTATTCGGGGTTGCTAAAGGTGTTTGTCTAAAGTTAGCTATGGTGTTGGCTCTTACATTTAGCACTCTGGCATTATTTTTTAGCTCTGCAGTTCCAGTGACTTCACCGTTGATCCGAACCAATGGAGTCGACCAGTGTAGGTTACGATTGCCACCAGTACCATTTGGGCAACGGTAGGCCATCACTGTTCTCCAAGTGTTTTCTGTAACATTACAGTACCCATGCCCATAAGAAAATGGAATCGAGTTATTATCTTGACTTATTATATGACGAGCTCCAAACAAGTGGCCAATTTCATGAGCAAAAGAATAGTAACCTGTTGCACAGCTCTCTCTTGCAAACGCTATTGCAGTATCTGCTGTCGCACCAATCTCAGTTGCTATACCACAGAAAGCATAATTATTTCCGGTTAAAACAATCATTAAGTCTGCGTGGTGCTCGTCTCGTAATCTACGTAACTCTTTAGATTCAGGATTAGATTTTTCAGCGAAATAATCTCTATCAGTAGAAAAATTCCCGCTGTCTTGGTAATTTGTTTGATACGAATGAGCAATGCTAACGCTGGTATTTACGCCACTATTTGCGAATGATGCATTGGTCTCTGTCTCTAATAAATCCATATAGGCAGGTATATTTCCAGCACTTGCTACAAAATCAGCGGTATAAGCAACAACAACAGTAAATTCACTAGCTGAATCGACTACAGATGTATCGTACTGTTCGTAATTTTTATTTAAAATATCATCACTGTAGTACTCTATGTAGCTGGGTGAGTGATCAATTAAATTTTCAGATGGGACCTTTATAACTAGTGTATTTCCCTGTGGTGTAGTTCTTAGTTTATAAAGCGTGCCTTGATAATATAGTGAGCCGGATATTTCACCGTTAACCTGAGAAATTGCAATGTTGTCATCCGAGTTTGTAGAAGAACCCAGAAACGAGGTCCTGTTCTGTTCTTTCGTTAGAATTTTATTGATTTTATAGCTAACTTTTTTGTCAAAAAAATCTACTGATATGTGTGATCCAGAACTAAGATGATCACTTATATTTTGGTTATAAATACCATTAAATATAATTTTTTCATTATTAGTAATAGTTTCTTGGTCGACATTATAAAAACTCGATGGTGCAGGTTTAGTGAAAAGTTCAAAATATTCATCAGCAACTACTTGGTTAGTTAAAGCAAGTAAAGAGACAGAGAAAATTGCCTTTTTTATTTTATTCATTTAAATACTCCTTTTAAAATAGAGGTACAAAAATAACACAACAATTTAAAATTACAATAATTTAAATTTATAGCAACACAAAGTTACAATAATTTAAAATACCTGCTTGAACAGGTAAGTAAGATTAGGATGTCAGCACCCCTAATTACTAGCAGTCACTCTAATTATTACAAAAAATATCAATTAAATCAGGGTTAATTTCCAGTTTGTAAACAATTAATCACAAAAATCTCTACAAATAGAATGAAAATCTAAATTAACAGTCCCATAACAATTTTTATAAAAGTGATAATAATGCAGAGGTTATTGAACCTGCTTTCTTTAAGGTTAAATACGGAACATAATGGTTTATACAGGCATGTACAAGTTGGCTTTATAAGCATAAACGAAAGTAAACACCTAAACTTCATAATATAGAAAAGCTTGATGTATTAAGAAAGTTAAGCCCTTTTAACCTCAAATAAGCTACTCAAATATATTCCAAAATACCCATAAACCAACGTTGAACCCTTTTTTGAAATCTGATATAAAAGCATTGCAATCAATTGACCTAAAATAGGAACTCAGATAAGGTGAATGCATCAATAAAAATAAATTTTAAACGAGTAATTCTACAATCTCGTTAAAGCTTAAACCAAGGTGACATAAATGAATTTAACTCCGGAAGGCGCTCGAGCTGCTCAACTAGGTGGGCCTGAAAAGTTACAACTTGCAGTTAGGCTTGTTCGAGGTGGAGAAGATATAAATCGATATGTAAGAGGGGTTTGTTATGATGCGGCCGCTTTTGTTAAATTCCTTTTAGGTAATAAACTGCTTCATGGTGGTGCGGGGATCTCAATTGCACAACTGTTAACTACTTCGGGGCAAGGATGGATTGCTAACTTGAACTCAGATGTACGCTGGAGCTATCGAGCTCATATACCTGCTGGCAGTGTTATTACATTTCGAAGGTTGATAGATAATCAAGTTTTTCATGCAGCTATAGCGGTAGGTATGACGTCAATTCGTGCTGTGAATGGGCTTAAACTGGGGGCTGGCTGGTCAGTACCAGCTAACTTAAGCACAGTATTAAGGTTGAGTCCTAACCACTCAGCCCGTTATGAAAATGTATTTTTGTACGATAACACGGATATTGTGGTTCAGATTCAAAGAAATCTTGCCTCTATTAGGTAGTTATAACTATATGGTTTTAAAAGTGATTGCAGTCAGTTGACTAAGCTGAGCGCTGGCTGTTTTCACTAAAGTTATTATTTAAGGCTGAATTAAAACGCATGCAACAGGCTAGTTTTCATGCTCGTTTATTGAGTTGTTACCTTGTTATTAATCACCTTTTTATTTTTACTAGATTAAAAGTTTTGCACCACGATTAACCCCTCAAGGCTGAGTGAATTTCAATTTTCAAAGGTCAGTACACCCTAATGTAATAATTATTAATATAACGATTTGAAAGAGTGACTATGATTATAAAAACAAAAATAGGTTTTGGTACTCTACTAAGTGCTTTATTTTTTACACCTGCTTTAGGTTTTGCAAAAACAGATGCGCCTACAACTCCTGAGCAGTGGCGCAGTATCACTAATAGTGATATAGAAGCTGCTTACAATATAACCGCACTAAACCACCCCGGTATGGTTGATGTTAATAATCCCGCGTTTCCAGCATTATTAAAAAAAGCAAAAGTAGAAGCGTTAGCATTATCTGTTGAAGCGAGCGGGCCGCAGGTTCATGTAGCTGCAATTGCGCGCTTTAACACTGTGTTACAAGATGGTCACGCGGGTGCGTTTTCAAGCGTAGAGCGACCAGCGCGCCGCTGGCCAGGTTTTAGTGCTGTATGGCGAGGCGATGCGCTAAAAGTGTATTACAGCGAAGCCAAAAATATTAGCAAAGGCGACGTTGTAAGCCAATGTGATGGGCAAAGCATTGAGACCTTAATGCGTAAGAGAATATTTAAGTTTAATGGCGAAGTGGCACAGCTAGGTCATTGGTGGCAGCAAGGTTGGCGGTTACTAACTGATGAGGGGAATCCATTTTTAATGCCCTTAAAAGAATGTGAATTTGTTAAAGCCAATGGCGAAACTTTTACACACGTGTTGAATTGGTCAGTAAGGCCTAAATCAGTAAGCAAACATTTACAAAATGCTGACAACGGTGATGAACTCCCCATTGATTTAACGTGGCCTGAAAAAAACATTGCTTGGATTGCTATGCCTAGTTTTTCGGTAAACGATAAACAAACTGCTGCCTACAATAAAGTGTTTGAAAAAATACAACAGCAGCGTAGCAAACTGCTTACTGCAAAAGCCGTGGTATTAGATTTACGCCATAACCAAGGTGGTTCATCTTACTGGAGCTTACAAGTAGCAAAAAGATTATGGGGTGAAAAAGTTGTAAATCACAATGCGGCTGGCTTGTCTCAAAATACGCAAGTGTGGTGGAGAGCATCAAAAGATAATACTGACTATGTGCAGTCGTTAATTGAGGTTGTGAAAGATCAGCCCGAAACGCATGCAGCTATCACAGCTGTTGCTAGCGGGATGACACAAGCGCTTAAAAACAATAAACCGTTTTATATTGAAGAAAAAGATAGTCAACCAGCGCTAGATCAAAACACATCCTTAACCAGCGACTTTAAAACCAAGGTGTTTGTTATAGTGCCACCGCAATGCGCGAGTGCCTGCTTAGATGCCATTGACGTGTTTAAACTATTTCCAAACACGCAATTATTTGGTGCACCAAGCAGTGCAGATTCTATGTATATGGAGGTGCGCTTAGCTGATTTACCCTCAGGTTTAGGCAAGGTGATTGTGCCTAACAAAGTGTACGTTAACAGAGCGCGAGGAGCCGGGGATTATTATAAATCCGATATCGCGTTCAGTGGTATTGATTGGACGACTGGTCTGTTACTTGAGGAGATTAAAAGTAACGAATAAACTGGTTTGTTTCTACTTTGTTACTATTAGCAGTAACAAAGTAGATAACCTGCATTGCATTTAAAAGCTGTATTGGTATATATCGCCTTGAATAGCTTTTAGGCGAACCCAGAATATGTGTTGCTGATCAGGTGCTATTGTATACTGATGAACGAAATTATCAGGCTTTGGCATAATCAAACTCTCTTTTTGTGTCTTGATGTCGAACGCCCAAATCCCCGTAGCTTCTCGGTAAAAGTATAAATTTTGGTTAATAAGTTGCCAGTTGAGCCAATTGATTCGATTAAAGTCTTTAATAACCAGTTCTTCATTTGATTCTGTTAACTTTTTACGCCATAAGCCATCTACGTTAAATTTTGAGTAATAGAGGAATTTGTCAACAATTCTGCCACTGTAGCCTCCATTTAAGGTTAATTGAGTGTGTTTGTCTGTACTTCGTTGATACAACCACAGTTGCCATTGCCCAGAATAGTTCCCGCTATAAATAATGTTATTATGTGCGTCGTAATTGGCAACATAGCTACTGCGGTTTTTAATAAATACTTTTTGATAGGTATTTTTATTTAAATCTAGTTCAAAAACATCGCCGTGCTTAGTAAATAAAATACGACTGCCATCATCAGACAGCTCGTAGCGGACAAACTGTAAGTCAAAGGGAAAATCGATATCAATTAATTGGGCTTTGTTGTTTTTAACTCTCCAAAAGTGATGGCTTTTGTAACGCGTAGATAAAAAAGTTTGGGTACCCGCCTGCATTCGGGGAAGAAGCTCTGTACGCGCACTTTGCTGCCACATATGTTGACTGTAGTTTAGAGTGTCATACTTTACAATTTCGCTTACGACATCAAGACTACTTACTAATAGCGAGGCATTCAGTTTGGCTGGAATAACCGCTAAAGAACTAATTGTAAAATCTAATTGCTTAATAAGTGTATATTGGCCGTTAGTCGTATCTAGTGAAAAAAGCCTATTGGTGTCGGCAATAATTAATGTATTACCATTTGGGTGCCATACTAAGTTTTTAAGGCGAAGGTTTACTGCGTGTTTGTTTAGTTGCTGCTCTTCAAGCTTTATAATTATTGTTGATTCGCTTTCGCTTATATAACGAATAATAGCGAGTTGGTTGTTATGATGATTGTAGGAAAAATCAAAATCACCTTTGGTATTATTCTTACTATTCGGGTTTGTAATCTGTTTTAATCTACTTGTGTTTACATTATAGCTATATACTTGATATGGATGAGATTTACTAAAACGCTTGTTGAAGTAAAAGGTGTTATTTTCTCCCCATACTAATGAAGTGGGAGGCTCATCGCATGGGAATAAAGATTGTTTTTGCTTTGTGAATACATAATAAATCGAAATTAAACACTGTTCATTATAGTGTGTTGCATAAACAATACGTTTCCCATCAGCGCTTATAGCTGCTAACGAGTTGGTGAGTATCTTGTTTTGAGCATGTGTTTTTGTATCGTATAAATAGATTGATTGACTATCATCCTTATCAAGATGATGAAATAAAATGAGCCCTCCAGATTGGGTTGTTGATAGCTTGTATTCTCTGCCTTGTAAACCGACCAATGGTGCACTAACAATTGATAATTGATTCGGTGTCGTTACGTTTTTAACTTTGGAGACGGTACTTAAAAGAGCAATCAATAGCAGGGCTATAGTAACTGCAATAATTGATGCTTTTTTGATATTGCGCACGGATTTTTTAAATAATTGCCTTTTAAACGCAACTTTTTGATCAACAGGTATTTTATCGTGCGAAATATCTGTGTTCGTCACAGTAGCAACTAACCGATACCCTTGAGTAGGCACTGTTTCAATAATCGTCTCATCAGTGAACGCAGAAAAATGGTTCCGCAATAAAGACACCGTACGGTTGATTGCACCTTCGCCAACAATACGGTTATTCCATACGTGGACTATGAGTTGATCTCGAGTGACAATTTTCCCATTAGCTGCTAGTAAAGCCGTTAATAAACTGAACACTTTTGGTTCAAGTTTTCTAGTTTGACTATCACTTTTTAATGTTCGTTGCTCTTCGTCAAAAATAACAGCCGAAATACGGACAGCCATAGGATTCTCTATGATATTGAAATTAAATCGGTTTTTTAAACATAACATAAATATAACAAAAACATAAGCGGCAACGATGGCCGTACTAAGTAAATACATGATTTGCTACTCACTCATATTTAATAAGAGTAAAAAAAATGCGTATTTATTTATATTTATTATTAAAAATAATGGCGGTTACATTATTATTAATGGGCTGTAATGGTACTGACAAAGGCTCACAACTGACGAGCACAGAACCCAGTAATTTAACAAAAATCAACTTAAATAACCGAAGCTATTATATTGCAATGCCAAGTAATAATTTTGATGTGAAAAAGTCTTATAAACTTTTACTGGCCTTTCATGGCTCTGGTCAGGGTGCAAAAAATATGCAAAGTATGGCTGCGTTTGAATCAGCATCAGAAAATTATATCGTCGTTTATCCACAATCAAAAGTTGAAGAATGGAATGAAGGATGCGACTGCAATAAACCTCATCGATTAGGTATTGATGATTTGGGGTTTGTTAAAAGTGTTGTGACTGATGTTAAAGCTAAATATAACATTATTGATGAAGAGCTTTTTGCGGTTGGGTTTTCTCAAGGCGGTTTATTTACACAAAACTTAATGTGTAATAGTGAGTTAAAGTTTACGGCTATCGCGTCAGTTGCCTCACCTATGTCTGAGCAATTGTCACAACGATGCGAGGTAAAAAATGACACCAACTACATGATGGTACATGGCAAAAATGATCAGACTTTACCTTTTGAGGGGAGGGCACATTCAAACTTTGGGTTAATTCCAAGTACACTTGCTATTGAATTAATAGCTAAAGCAAACGGCATAGATACGGATGTACAATTACAAACAAACCAAACAATCGCTAAATATCTATTTAAAAACGAGACCTATATTAACCAATTGGTGGCTATTGGAGGGGGTGGGCATAGCTGGACTTTTAATGACTTTAGCACCACGAATGAAGTAGTTAGCTTTTTTGATACAGTAAGTAGAACTAAACTCGATACCTATTCAAAATTATATCGTACTGATCAGCAACAAAAAAAAGATGTACACGTACGTAGCATGGGTCTTGAACATTCGGGGCCTGCGATTATTCTTTTATCAGGCTTTAATAAAAACTTTCATAGTGACAGTGCTTGGTTTTCATTACTGCAGCCATTGATAGCAAAAACTCATCGTGTACACGTCATAGAACGCTTTGGAAGTGGTTTTAGTAGCTCTGCTGAGCAACCATCGTATGCTTCCTTTGTGCCTGCATTAGATAAAACGTTGGGACTGCTTAATGAAAAGGATCTAATTATTGTTAGCTTTGCCAGTGCAAATATTTTGGCTCATTTATGGCAAAATTCACCTGATTCACAATTTGTAACTAGCCTTAACGGTATGGTGTGGATTGACCCTGATGTTTTGCTGCCACACTCTATTAGCTTGTATCAAGATTGGCCCGTATATTGGTATAGAGACGCGGGTGATACCTTAATCACACATATAGAAGAAGGTAATTGGACGCAAAGGACTCGAGATAAATTAACTGATGAGCGCACAACGGTTGAAACACTCATCCCATCACAGTATGAAGCAGAAATGGATTGGCTGTATTTTGATTTAATAAGTCAAAGCCGTACTCAAATTGATAAACAAGTAACTCGAGCAAGAGAGATCATGAATTATCATGATGATTTAAACCGTGTTATTAGTGCCGATATAGCCAAATCCATTCCAATCTCCGTTATAGATACTGATTTTGAATCGTATGATATTAAAAATGCAGAGCCAGAATACGTAGATGGTTTAGTCTTATGGCAACAAGAGGGCTCTTTATGGAGCCAACAAATTAGCGAGCAATCGGGAGGGCAATATATACCGCTGAGTAATAGCGATCATATGGCAGTTTTTCAGCACCCTGACGACATTTTAAAAGCAATAGCAAATATAAAAAGTAAATGAGCTGAACTCAGGATAATAAATCTATCTCGAGCAGCTATTATCAGCGCTAACTGCGTTGAATTTACTTGCAATAGGCCCGCTATTGACGCGTAAATACAGCCTTGCTATCACTGAAAATCTCTTAACCAGAGTTCAGGTTAAATAAATTAAAAACCAACTCTAATATCCTAAATAAGTGAGCTTATGCTCACTTATTTTTTAAATGGCATGATCAATAAGCCCCACAACGAGGCATTTTGCTTCTGGCTTGGGTATTCTTTTAAGCCAATATTTATATCTGCGTCGGTTTTTTTCGCTTTATCTGTGTAGCTACCAAATAATTTATCCCACCAAATTACACTAAAACCATAATTTGAGTTAGTTTCGCTAACCACTTGGCTATGGTGAATTCGATGCAATATTTGCGTCATTAAAATTAAACGCAGTGGTTTTTCAATGGCATTAGGTAGGCGTATATTTGCATGGTTAAATAATGCTAAACCATTAAGTGCTATTTCAAATATTAGTACCGCAATGGCAGGTACGCCAAGAGCAGTTATTGCAATGAGTTTTATAAGTATGCTCAGTACAATTTCTATAGGGTGGAAGCGCAGCCCTGTACTGGTATCTACGTGTGCATCGGCGTGATGTACACGGTGTAAGCGCCATAAAATAGGCACGTTATGGAATAACCTATGTTGCCAATAAATTAATATATCGAGTAAAAGTATGCTCAATATAATAATTAAACTGCTTGGTAGCGCTATGTGATTAAATAAGCCTATGCCGTGCTCTTGATTGTAAAGTGCTACAGCGGTTAGCCCAATGGGAACCACTAAGCGCGCAACAACTGATGAAGCAAACACTAACCCAAAGTTGGCAAACCAACGTGTACTGCTTTTTATTGGTGATTTGCGCGCTGGTTTTTGCGCTTCAAGCAGCATCATTATAACTAAAATGCTAAAAAAGAAGCCTAAGCGCCACCATACTTCATTAGTCATCTATTACCTCAGAATTTGAACTGCTAGGCACGTTTAAAGCTGCTTTGTTAGCATCGGCTTCTTGTTGCTTAAGTGTGTGATAACCGCCATGTATACGGGTAAAAATAGTTATGCCACACGCAATAGCAAAAATGCTCGCCATAACCGCAAAGTGCTGCGGCCAAATACAAAATGCAATAAATAGCGCTATTGTTTCAGTGCCTTCGGTTAAGCCGTTTAAGTAGTAAAAGCTTTTATATTTAAATTGCGGTTTTTCGAGTTTAAATTTTTCGGCGGCAATCGCAAAAGCTAAAAAGCTTGAGCCCGTACCAATAAAAGTAGCAAGTAATAACGATCCCGCTATCGCGTTTTGCTCAGGGTTTGCCAAAATAAAGCCAAGCGGAATAGCCGCGTAAAATAAAAAGTCGAGTGTGATATCTAAAAAGCCACCTGCGCTTGAACTTTGGTTTGCATAGCGTGCTAATGCGCCATCAAGTCCATCTAAAATTCGATTTAAAGCAATGGCAACTAATGCGCCGTACCACATTTCAAACGCCAGTAATGGCACGGCTAATAAGCCAACTAAAAAGCCTGCCACGGTTAGCTGATCGGCGGTTATGCCGCGTTTATGCATAAGCATAACCACAGGTGTTAACAGTGGCTTAATTACAGGGGTGATAAATTTGTCTAGCATATTTGTTGCCTTATGCGTTTAAAGCTATTCATTAAAGTCATGTATTAAAGTGCGCTACTTAACGTAATGAGTTTGCCATTTGCAGCGTCGGCATCGCTATGGTCGTGAGTAACCATAATTGCAGGTAGCTTATGATCGCGTATTTGGCTAAACACGAGTTCGCGTGTATCAACACGAAGTTGAGTGTCGAGTTTACTAAAGGGTTCGTCAAGTAAAATGGCTTTAGGTTCGCTCAGCAGCATACGTAATAATGCAACACGGGCTTGTTGCCCGCCCGATAAGTTATCTGGGTGACGATTACCCATGTCTTTAAGACCTACTTGCTCAAGCGCGTGTTCTATTTTTTCAAGGCGTTGTTTTTTATTACCTTTGGGCATTGCAAAGGCAATGTTACCAGCAACAGTTAAATGCGAAAACAACAAAGCGTCTTGATAAAGTACACCAATATGGCGTAAGTGTGGAGGTGTGTTATCGATATTTTGACCATTAAGCCACACCTCACCATTGGCCTTAAAACTACTTGGTAAAGTACCCGTAAGCCAATTTAATAAGCTTGATTTACCACTGCCGGATGGGCCCATAATAGTCAGGATCTCACCGCCATTTACTTGCTCGTTTAAGCTAAGTAACAGCTCATTTTGGCGATAAAGCTGACAATTTTTAATCTGTAACGATGACTGCATTAAAAAACCTTAACCCTGATAGTGTTAAACATGGGTGCTTTAAATATGTGCACGTTTAAACACGTGCACTTTTGAAAAAATATTTAGGTAAACCCCATGCCAGTATAAATCCAATAAGTGGCAACGCCATTTGCATAATAGCGTACACGGCACTGGTGCGTCTGCTTGCGCCATTGGCAAGCGTAACGGCTTCGGTTGTTATTGTGGCTATGCGCCCGCCGCCAGCTAAAAGCGTGGGGAGGTATTGTCCAAAACTAATTGCTAAGCCCAGTGCGGCTGCAATTAAAATAGGGGCAAACAACTGAGGTAGTTTTACTTTAAAAAACACCTTACACGGCGCTGCGCCTAGGCTTGCTGCAACATGAGCAAAACGAGGATCTAAGCGCCTATAACTGCTCGCAAGTGACAAAAACACATAAGGCAACACAAACAGTAAATGCGTAAGTACCACATTAAAAAATGCGGCTTGGTTATTTACCAATTGCTGTATCCATACTAGCCCAAACAAAAAGGCAATACTGGGTACTAATAACGGTAAGTAAATAATTAAACTGGTAAAACGAGAAATAGGTTTGTCACTCAACTGCTCTGATTCTAAACACAATAAAGTAAGAATAATGGTAAATAGCGTGGTTACTAAACCGATTGCTAGCGTATTAAAAAGCGGGCTGCTCATCTGCATTAGCGCACTTTTAAAATGCAGTAGCGTAAATTGCTCAGGCATTGCATCTGGAAAGCGCCAAAAGCCTGCAACCGACCACATAACTAAACCAATAAGTGACAACAGTATAAAGCTAATTACTAATGTGGTGAGTACGACCGTTATTTTTTGCCAATAAAATCCGCCGTATTCGCGCACTCCATTAGTGAGCGAGTCGCTAAATAGCACTTTTACGGCTTTTTCTGTGCCAAGCCAAAGCGCTAATAACCCGCCTGTAACAGCTAGTTGTAATAAAGCACCTGCTGAGGCTTTAATACGCAGGTTTAAATCAACATCGTTAAACCAATGCATTATTGCAACGGCCAATGTTGGTGGTGTATTTGGGCCTAAAATGAGTGGCATTTCTACACTGGCACTTGCATAGGCAAGCACGGCTAAAAGGGGTAAACGCAGCAGCGGATAAAGACTTGGCAGTATTACTTTAAAAAAAGCGGTCATTGGGCAATAACCCAAGTTAAGCGCAACCTTATGTTGTTGGCGTAATTTTTTGCCAAGCTCAGGTTGAGCAAGTACGCCCAGTGCCATTAATAATAAAAAGGGAAGCTCTTTGAGTGTTAAGCCTAAAATAATACTAATACCGAACGAATCATGCGGAAATAGTCCGTTTGGCGCAAGTTCCCAGCCGCTTAACCAAGGCGACGCTAAGCGTGAAATCATACCTGAAGGGGCAATTAAAAACCCCACCGCAATAGCCGCTGCGGCATGAGGTATAACTAATATAGGGCTCAATAAACGCTGAATTCGGTTAAGCCACGGGCTATTAAAAAACGCAGCTAAAATCATTAAGGTAATGATAAATGCAAGCAAAGTACTTATTAAGCCTGTTGCAACGCTTAAGGTAACCATTTGGGTAAGGCCAGGTGTTTGCCAAAGGGTATTAAAACCTTGCAAGCTAAACGTTGTTTGCTCAAGTACGGGCGCATAACCAAAGGCAGGCAGCAATACGCTAATTAAGCCACCAAGTACGGGTAGTATAAGTAAAGCGAGTAAAAATCGCGGGCTAAATTTTACAATGCGCGTAAACATATCGGTGCTGCACTGCGTTGTTGCTTTGGTATTTACTAGTACACTTTTTGAAATAACGCTCATTGGCTTACTCCATAACGGGTTTGCCAACCTTGCATAATGGCGTTTACCCAGCTTGGATGAGGTTCGCTCAATGTGCGTTTAATACTGTTTAAAGGCAGTGCACTTGGATGCGGTTTAGCTGTTTTAAATAAGGCTTGCTGATCAGGCGTTAACGTTGATTGAATAAGTACGCTTTTATCGCCCCATATATGCGCTTTTTGTTTTTCAGCTTGCGCCTCAGGGCTGAGTAAAAAATTAGCCACTAATTGCGCACTTTGCTGGTGGCTTGCATTGTAAGGGATTGCCACAAAATGGGTATTACTTAAACTGCCATCACTCATTGCATAGCTGCGAATGCTGTTTGGTAAATCATAGCGTTTTACAGCTGCCGGTACTTCTGGTGCTGAAAAAGTAAAGGCTAAACTCAACTCTGTATCGTCTACTAAGCGGCGCATTTGAGCACCACTTTGCATAAAATGAGTGCCACCACGCCAAAGAGTTGGGTGTAATTTATCTAAAAAGTCCCACAGTGGGTTTAACACTTGCGCTGTATTTTTAGTTGTAGCTGGTTGGTTTAGCTGCGCTTTAATATTTTCGCTGCTTTGCTGATGCAGTACAACTAAGGCGTATTTTAAAAAGCTCATACCTAAAAAGTCAGGCGGCTTTGGGTAACTAAAGCGACCAGGGTTTTGCGCGCTCCAGTTTAATAATTCGTTTAATGTAGTAGGCAATTTATTGTTTGCCTTACCATTTATTGCAATGCTGTCGTAATAAAATGTAAGTGACGCTTGCCCCCATGGCGCTTCCATCCCATTGGTAGGTAAACCAAAGTCAAAGGTTACAGCTGGGTTGTTAGCCGGATCGGTTAATGCAAAGTAGGGGAGTTTATTTGCCCATTCTTTTAAAAGCAGAGAGTGCTCACTCATGGTGGCAAAGTTAGCCCCGTTGATCCACATTAAATCTACGCTGCCTTGGTTGTTATTGTTTGCTGATTTTTCAGCAAGTACACGGCTTACAGCTTCGCTGGTATCGCTTAATTTTACATGCACTAGGTTAATGTTGTACTTAGTTTTAACTTGCTGCGCTGCCCATTGAATATAGGCATTTATTTGCGCGTCGCCGCCCCATGCATAAAAGTATACATCTTGATTGCGACCAAGAGTTTGAACTTGTTGCCATCGAGATTGCTGCTGTGTGTTTATTACTAAATTACTTTCACTCTTTGAGTTGATAACGGTATTAGCAAACGCGATGCTCGAAAAAACAGCTAAATTTGCGATTGCACAAACGCAAAACGCGACACAGCAAAAGCTGTATCGCGTCAGTGTTTGCCAAAACTTAATGGCGAACATTTAAATCCCAGTTGTAGTCTAAAAATTTAACTTTCATGTCATCATTTCTAAGTGCTTTTTGCTGAGCGGGTATCAGTTTAAGGGCATCAGGATACTGCAAGAAAAACTGCTGTAGCGTGTTTGCACCTCTAAAGCCTTTTTCAAAGTCATCGCCGTACCACTTAAATATTGAAGACACGCTTAGCGTATTTTCTTGAGCCATATTACGTGTCATATCTGATAAAAAACGCACCGTTTGCTCTTGCAATTGGCTTTCTAAATCAGTGGCGGTATACGCTTCTTCTCGAAGCGCTGGGCAACCAATACTCGCGCAATTTACCGCAAAGTGAATGCGTGGGTCGTTGTATTTACCGCTGCCACGTATTAAATCATGCTCTATCTCATCAAGGCTGCGAGTTTTGCCAAGTAATGGCACAAACTCTTTACTCCACGGCGAGCTAAAAAAACTCCCTAAGTCTTTGATTGATTTAAGATCAGGATACTCTTTACTCGCAAGGTTAGAGACGATTAGTTCTACAGTCCACGCATTATAAGCATTGATTAAAAAAGCGAGTTGCTTAGGCTTTTCCCACGCGTCAAATTCGCTTTGCGTTACAGCCGTTAACGAATCTAAATACGTTTTTAGCTGTGCTTGCTCACGTTTTATGGCAGCGTAATCAACCTCAGTACTGTGATTATGGTTAATAGTAACAACATGCTTATTTAACAATGCATTCCAGCTATCGTGCATGTTTTGGGCTTGGGCCGAAAATGACGTTGCAAACGATGTTGCAACTAAAGCTGAGCCAAATAACAATGCTTTTAGAGGTGTTTTAAACATAATTAACCTCGACGCCAAGTGTGGTATTTTTCAAGCAAGTTAAGTACTTTTTCAGGTGCATGAGCGCGTTTCCACTCGCCTGCTGCGTATTTGTTACCTTCAGCCCAAGTAGGGTAGCTGTGTATAGTACCTAATATTTTGTTAAGACCTAAGCCGTGTTTCATTGCCAGTACAAACTCAGCAATTAAATCCCCAGCGTGTTCAGACACCACAGTAACACCGAGTATTTTGTCTTTGCCTTTTGGTGTAATTACTTTAATAAAGCCTTTTGTAGCGCTGTCGGTAATTGCACGGTCTAGCTCTTCAAATTCAAAGCGAGTGATCTCGTAATCTATGCCTTTGTCTTTTGCGTCTTGCTCGTTTAAGCCAACACGTGCAACTTCTGGGTCAATAAACGTAGTCCACGGAATAACACGGTAATCGACTTTAAACTTTTTAAGGTGACCAAATAAGCCATTTACTGCTGCGTACCAACCCTGATGGGCTGCCACATGTGTAAATTGGTATGGACCTACAATATCGCCTGCTGCAAAAATATTAGGGTACAGTGTTTCTAGGTATTCGTTAGTTACTACTGTACGGTTTGTTTCAATGCCTAGCTCTTCAAGACCGTAACCTTTAAGGCGTGCACTTCTACCAACGGCACATAATAGCTCGTCGTATTCAATATCTATTTCTTTGTCGTTATGTTTAACAACAATATATTTTTTACCATCGCGAGCTTCACAGCGAAGTGCTTGGTGCGATGTTAAAATATTAACGCCACTTTCGGTTAACGCTTCGTGAGCAAAAGTAGACACTTCAAGATCTTCTTTGATCATGATGCGCTCCGCCATTTCAATTTGTGTCACGCTTGAACCTAAACGTGCAAAGCTTTGTGCTAATTCGCTGCCAATTGGACCACCACCAAGTACGACAAGTTTTTTAGGTGCCTCATCCAGCTCTGCAAATTTATTCCACAATGTATCGCTTGTTACATAACCTGTTTCTTCAATGCCAGGTAATGGCGGTACAAATGGGCGTGCGCCAGTTGCAATAACAATAGTGCGAGCAGTGAGTGTTTGCGTGCCACCGTCGTTAAGTTTAATTTCTACAGTCCACGGGTCTATTAATTTACCGTAACCTTTTACAACATCTACGCCTAAGTTAGTGTAACGTTCAATACTGTCGTGTGGTGCTACATCGGCAATAACTTTATGTACACGCGCCATTACTTTTTTGAACGAAAACTGTGGTGTTGCGTTTTCTAGGCCGTAGTTTTCACCGTGGCGAATTTGCTCTGCAATTTTAGCGCTTTTAATAACGGCTTTACTTGGGACACAACCATAATTTAAACAGTCGCCACCCATTTCGCCCGCTTCAATAAGGGTTACTTTTGCTTTAACAGCAGCGGCAATGTAACTGGTTACTAAACCACCAGCACCCGCGCCAATAACAATCATGTTACGGTCGAACTTTTTAGGTTTAGTATAATTTTTGTATACACGGCGTTTTTTAAACACGTTTAAAATTCCTTTTGCAATAAATGGAAAGATACCTAATAAAGCGAACGATAAGATTAAGTTGAATGATAAAATTCCAGATAAGCTCTCTATTTGCGCCAGTTGCGTACCAGCAAGAACAAACACAAATGTACCTGCTAACATACCTAACTGGCTTACCCAATAATAAGTCCATGACTTTATTGCAGTAACGCCCATTAGTAAGTTGATTAAAAAGAACGGAAAAACAGGCACTAAACGAAGGGTGAATAAGTAAAAGCCACCTTCTTTTTCAACACCAGCATCAATTGCGGCTAGGCGCTCAGGAAAACGTTGTTTGATAGAATCACGTAATAAATATCGTGATACTAAAAAGGCAAGCGTTGCACCAATAGTTGATGCAAAAGATGCAACCAATAAACCTTCAACTAGACCAAATAGTGCGCCTGCTGCCAGTGTTAAAATAGCCGCCCCCGGTAAAGAGAGAGCAGTTACTACTACGTATAGCAAAAAGAACCCGCCAATAACTAATAAGGGAGACTGCTCTTTGTACTGGTTAAACTGATCCATCGACCCTTTTAAGCCATCAAGCGTAAGTAGTTGGTGTAAATTAAAATGAAAGAACAAGCCTACGGCGGCTGCTGCAATCAATAATAAAAATATTTTTTTAATCATGTTCTCTCTCTTAAAAACTATGCGTAAGGGTTAACTTTGCGTTTATTGGTAACTCAGGAAAAGCTAACGTTGCACCAAAGTAACCACCTTCAAATACTGGGCGCCAATTTTTTTGATTTGTGACGTTGTTTACATCTAAACGCAATTTAGTACTAGGTGTAAAAGCGTAGCTAGTATTAACGTTTAAGGTGTACTGATCACGAATTTTAACTGTAGCTAAAAAGTCTAATGGGTAACTCTTTGTATATAGACCTGAAAACCCCGCCTGCCATTTCGTATTTATCGAATAGTTTCCGTTAAAACTGAACGATTGTTCTGGAATGCCCTGCACTTGGCTATTTGAAGCCGCAAATGGCGTAAAGTTAGGTGCTCCAACGCCGGTACCAGCGATAATATCTGGACGAGAGTTGTCAAATGCATCAGCGACTTGTGCTGAATCTTGACTACTTGCAGAGTTGTCGTAACGCGCATCAATATAGCTGTACCCAGCACTTAACCAATATGGGTAGGCATCGTAAAATACTTGGCCTTCAAACCCTTGTGTACGAATACCGGTATTGCTTCCATCGCGGTTACGTAAACTACGGCGCTGGCTAAATAAAGCGCCATCGGCGTACCAATCGCTATCGGTTGGGGCGTATTTTAAACCAAACTCAACAAGGGTGTTTTCGGTAGCAAAGTTTTGTGCACTGATTGCGTTGTCGCCACCCAGTGATGTGCCACCAGCCATGCTGTTTGATGTAGCTTCGTTATAACTTGCCGCACCGTAAGTGGTGTAATCATTATTTAGTTTGTAATTAAAGCTAACTTGACCCGATTGCAGCGTGTCGTTAATGCTATCACTGGCGGCGACTTGACCTTGTGGTGCAATTGGATCACGTGCTTCTACATCATAATAGTCAATACGATAACCTACGCTTGTATGAAACTTATTTGTCCAATCTGAATCTTGCTGAATAGCAAACCCAGTTTGCCACGAGCGAGAGTCCGTAGTGTCTGATAAATTAAAGTCGCCGCTACCATCGTTGGTAATATCGTACTGGCCACCAGGAGATACAAACACACCTGGACTAATTTCAATTAAACGTGCTTGTTGCGCATTGGTTAAAGGAATACGACGATTTGAAATAGGGCCAGTTAAATCAATCGGTAAATCGGCTTCGGTAGTAAATTGGCTGTAGCCTAATACACGGTTGTAACGTACATCAAATGCAAAAATTGTTTGTTGTTTGTCACTCCATTGATAAGTTAACTCGGTACGGTTTTGTGCTGTATCGGCACCGTCTATAATTTCCACAAAGCTGTTTTGCGCAATTTCTTCACGTTGTAAGTGTTGAAAATACGTAATGTTTTTTATTGATGCATTGCTGGAAAGTTCACGCTTATAAATACTGTGTAGTAAGTAGGTAGTGGCTTCGTTTTGGTTATTTGGATCGGTAAGTACCGTACTACGGTCTATTTTTACTTGCCCAGTCGGTGAAATGATAGACCCTGCTGCTGGTATTGTGCTGCCGTTTACTTGCACGCCTTGGCCTGTAATGTATAAGCCATGATCTATGAGTGCTTGAGTAGGACGATTAATACCCGCATTGTCGGTAAATTCAACTTGGTATAACTCAAAATTAATATCCCAGCTGCTTTTCTCATCTGGTAATATTCGTAATGCTGCAAATAAGCTATCGCTTTTGGTGCCAGAGTAGTCGTAGTAGCTGCCATTATCAATGTGCTCAGCACTTACTCTAAAGCCAACTTTGTCTTTTACAATAGGTGCGCTGTAATCAACTAAAACACGGTATTGATCCCATCGGCCAGCTGACAAGCTCGCTTTACCTTTACTTTCATCAGTAGACGCTTTTTTAGAATGTAGGTTTACAAAACCACCATTACGTTGGCTCGAACCAAATAAAACCGGTGGTGCGCCTTTTACTACATCTATTTGCTCTACAGGATTAAATGATAACGGCACGCCAAAACCATTGTTACCTGCTTGGCGGCGTGTACCATCTTGGAAAAGTTCACCGAGCTGTCCACGAATTGTTGGCAAACTAGGTGCACCAAACCCGCTGGCTGAGTATGTGTTTGGGCTAACTGCTAGCACATCCTGCAGCGTAGTAATATTAAGTTGTTCTATCAGTTCGCTTGAAATAGGGGTGACTGAGCGCGCTATATCTTGCAGTGCTAAGTTGTCACCAAAAGGCCCATCAACCGTAGAGTCTTTAACCGAAAGGCCTTGAGATTTAATAACTTGGCCCGCCACTTCAATGCGTTCTATTGCATCATTTTTTGTTGTTTTTGATTCTTCAGCTGCAAAAGCACTCAGTGGTGTATTTAATATGGTGGCTAAGGATAAAGCCAAGTATGTGTGTTTCAAACGTTTTCTCTCTACGGTTATATGTTGATGGCGATAAAGACCGAAAGGTTTAAAAATAACTTTCAGTAAAATTTTGTTTCTTTTCGTTTTTTAGAACATAACAAAAACAGATGCATTCTAAGGTTAGTAACTAACGATTGCCCAATACAGTAATTGGTCTACATTGAATCTAAATATTTGCTTTTAATGATTTTTTTAATTATAGCTTATTTTTAGCTGTTAACTCTTCATATGTATTTACTTCTATACAAGGTACTTGATACCGAACTATCCACAGTCCAAGTTAATTACAAGGTTAAAGAGCTACTTTAATTAAAATAATTGAAAAATTTTGAAATAAAAACGAATCTATACGGTCTTGGTTACTTCAAGGTTTATTTATATATTTTTAAAGGAAGTTTTATGACAAGTTCAATGAATTCTGACGTTCAAAATCGTCTGCAGTGGTCTCTTTTATCGCTTCGTTTAGGCGTTTTTATCGTAATGATCATGTGGACGTTCGATAAATTCGTAAATCCAGGCCATAGCGCACGTATTTTTGAGCACTTTTACGGGATCAGTGGTTCATCAGATATTGTTGCTTATATACTGGGTGGTTTGCAGCTTATTTTAGTATTAGCATTTGTAGCGGGTATTAAAAAGCGTATCACGTACGGTCTGATATTTGTAATGCATGGATTATCGACTCTCTCGTCATACAATCAGTACATCGACGGTTTTAATAATCTATTGTTTTTTACTGCTTGGCCAATGTGGGCTGCGTGTTTTGCACTTTACTTATTACGTGATCAAGACGTAAAATTTACTATTAAGTAGTGCCCACATCGTTAAAAGAAAAAATGGTTATAAGGCATTTGCCTTATAACCAAACAGTACACAGGGAGTGTATTTAAGTTAAACGGTTTCAAATTAATGCATAGCGTCGTTATATTGCTTTGCTAAGCTTTCTTTTTGTTCTTCAGTGAGTGCTTTTCCTGCCAATTGAAATACTTCGTGTTCTTCTTCGCTTAAATGATGATGGACTAAATGATGCAGCTTTTTAGCTGTAACTAGCCAAGCCGGTGAACTCATCTCGGTAACCTCAAGGTCTTCAATTAACTCATCAATTTCATGATGCTCGGCAACACTGTGACGTGATTTTTCATGAGTTAAATCATCAAGCATTAGCGGGTTATAAAAATAACGCTCTTCAAATTTTGCGTGCTCTTTTAATTCTGTTTTAAGCTGATCCATTAATGTGTGGCGTTCATCTGTGTCGCCATGAGTTTGAATAAGTGCATCTACCAATTTACGTTGTTTGTCGTGATCATGTCGTAGTGCTTCAAAAATATTCATAACTAATCCTTTCACTTGTTATTTGATTGCTCATATCAATAGAGAGCAAGCTAAATGCCAATATTTAAGTTATTGAATTTTATTGTTTATATTTTTAATGGTACATTTTTTGATTATTATTCTGTAAATTTTACAATTATTTAAGTGCAATAATTTCATGCCTATAGGTATTTAATGGTTGTATGTTTTATTAAAGTGATAAAGTAGTGATACCATTGAGGTACAAGTTACAACCAACGCTTAAGTGCATAAATAAAAAATATTATAAAAGCGACTTTTGTAGGTGAATTAGAAGGATTGTTTTTTAGAATTTTTGTTATTGTTACGCTGTTATTAGCGATTAACAGCAGGTTAATCTATTACTATTCAAATGAGGTATACATGCAAAGTACTCTAAGGGCAAAAATAATTACTGTATGTGATAAAAAAATAGCGACGAAGGGCGAAAATGTAGGCCTTTCTTTTTATGCGTTTTTTGCAAATAAAAACGACGATCCAGAGCTACTCATGGAAGCGGCTACATGGTGGATACACACCCATCAATTAGATCATTTTGTAAAAGCATATAAAATCAAACAAATGGTGTTAGATGGGCTTTAACGGGTTCAACGATTAATGTTTGATTAAAAATCGGCGGCTACTTCAAACTCTAATCGTTTTTGGGTTATTGGGTGAGTAAATGCCAAGTATTCTGCGTGTAAATGTAATCTATCCGCTTTTTGGCCGTAGTGTGTATCACCTACCATTGGCGTGTTGAGTCCTAAACGATGCGCGCAATGCACTCTTAATTGATGGGTACGGCCTGTTTTAGGGTATAACTGCAAGCGTGTAACATCATTTTTACGCTCTAAAACATGCCATGTAGTAAGTGATGGTTTACCATTTTTGTAGCACACCATTTGGCGTGGCTTGTCATCAAAGTCGAGTATGAGTGGTAAATCAATCGTTCCGCTATCTTCGGGAACATTTCCTTCAACTAATGCTACATAGCGCTTATCTATTGTGCGTTCAATGAATTGTTTTTGTAGTGCTTTATGAACGCGTTTATTTAAGGCGATCATTAAAAGCCCCGAAGTGGACATATCTAATCTGTGCACAATTAGCGGACCAGATGCTTCTGGAAACTGCGTTTTAATACGCATATAAACAGAATCTTCAATATTAACGCCCGGTACAGATAAAAATTCAGCGGGTTTATTTACCACCAGTAAATCGTCATCTTTATAAATAATGCTTAAATCTTTTCCATCGGCCGGATTAATAAGTAGCGGGTTATCTTCAATGTTTAAACCCTCGAGCATGTGGCCTAATATAGGTTGGCATTTACTGTAACAAGAAGGGTAGTAGTTTTTATGTTGTCTGATTGCAGATTTAGGCGCGGCTCCCCACCAAAACTCAGCCATAGCAATCGGTTTTAAGTGGTGTTTGTACGCATATTGTAGCAACTTTGGGGCAGCACACTCTCCAGAGCCTGCTGGTGGGATCCGTTCAGGTAGTATTGAAAAAATGGTATTTAAGTCTCTAACTTCATTGTTTGCATTTAAAAATTGGTATTGAGAAAAAAGTTTTTTTTGTAAGTTTTTAGAAAGTGTTTTTCGGCGTTTTTTTAAATGGGCTATTTCATCAGTAATTTTCGTTAATGCGTGCTGAAGTAAATCTACTTTATTTTGCCAATGTAACTTAAGTGCCTGCAACTGTTTTTTTTCTACGATACTCTGTCCGGCAAGCTTGTTTTTTAACTGCTCAAAATCATTTTCGTTCAGCTCTAATTCGCCTTCGGTACGTTGTATTTTTCGTTGCTGGCGACCGATTTGCATTACTGCCTGTTGAGCTAATAGCGCTTGCTGGTAACTCTGTGTTGCATCATCAAGTTTGCAATTAACGTCATGCAGTTGTTCGCTATTTTCTAACTGCTCAATTTGAGCATTAATATCATTAATTATTTCGCTTTGAGCTAAATAGCAATCGTCGTGTAGCTGCATACTAGAAATAGGAGGGACAAAACTAATATTGCCTTTATCACCTTCAATTTGTCCAGAGTAAGCACTTAAAAAACCCAACTGCTGCTCAGTATTTTGCACCACTAATACACCAAACATTTTACCTGCATTTTTTGCTTTTAAATGTGTTAATGCTTCAAGTTGCTGTTGTAATTGCTCAGTCGCGGCAACCGCTAATGGCTGTGGCTCGTAATAAAACGGAAAGGTAAACTTTTCAGGAAGCGTGAACTTATCAATGTTTTCAGAAAATAACGTAAAGCAAGGAGCAAAATTTGGCATGGTAATTAGGCGATGAATCAGTAAATAAAAGCATTGGAAGTGATAGTAACATATTCACAGTTAAGCGACTAAGTATCTCAAGGACACTGTATCACCCTGAACTTTGGATAATAAATCTATCTCGAGCAGCTATTTTTAGCGCTAACTGCGTTGAATTTACTTGCAACAGGCCAGCTATTGACGCGTAAATTCGCCTTGTTCTCACTGAAAATCCCTTAACCAGAGTTCAGGTTATATCAGTAAAGTGATTGACAGCTGAACTCGCTTTGCTCAATTAAAGTAAAGCGAGTGTTTAATATCAGTTATAAACTCTTTTTAGGCGGTAGGGCAACGTTTGCAAATATTAGCCCTGCAACAAGCGACATAAATATTAAAAACGTTTGTTGGCCTATATGCTCTGCGTACACAAAGTCTTGACCTTCAATCAGAGAATTTAAGCCGATATAGGTTTTACTACCTGGAACTAACACAATCAAGCCTTGCATGGCCACAATTGAGGCGGGCGCATTGGCAACACGGTTAAACAAGTTACTAAATATACCTACCGATAACGCACCGACAAAGGTACCTAAGGTGTAATCAAGATACATAGCCGAACCGATACTCGTGCCATACGCTATAAAGCCTGATGCAATAGACCAAACTGCGTGTTTAAGTTTGGTTCTAAAAATAACGATTAAGCTGCTACAAAGTAAGAATATAGCCAGCCATGCTGTCCACTTTGGCAATGGTTCTGGCTGTACAAAATCGGCTTGCCCAAATAACGCAAAACCAATACCTATGCCAATGAAGCCACCAAAATACAGTTTAAACAGTAGCATAAACGAGTCCATTACTCGCGCGGTACCAGACACCAAATGCCGTGCTGCTAGCTCGGCTAACCCCAGTGCAAGCGCTAAACCAGGTATAAATACAATAATGGCTGAAAGCACCACTAAGCGTATATTTATTTCAGGCGTTATATATACACTCACGGCACAGGCCAATATGGCTGACACAATAGCAACTAATGGTTCTAGCATGTGTGCAACACGTTTTGAGCGGCCAGACCAAAGTACAAATAAATAAACAACCAGAGTCAGTAATGATGACCAAATTACGTCAGTCCAACTGGTACCCATTAGCATAGCAAAGGCACCACCAGAAGTGGCAAATGCAATACCTGTTACAAGCTTGTTGTATGGGTTGGGCATAACGTAAATTGCATCAAGCTGAGCATCGACTTCTTGTAAAGTTAACTTGTCGTCAAGCATTTGATTTACAAGGTCGTCGGTGTCGGCAAGGGAGCCTAAATCGTGATCGCCAGGATCGACTCGCGCAACATGGGTATACTCGTCTTCGTGGCCGTCGGTCCAAATAACAAATGTTACAGAGGTTGGCGACATTACAAATGAGGATTTGAGACCTAAGTAAGTAGCCACTTCCATTAGGTGGGCTTCTAGGCGGTAGGCTGGTGTGCCATACTTATGAAGCATTTTACCTAATTTTACGATAAATTTGCGTTTTTCTGTAAAAGTTGCAGTTTTCAAATCTTTTTGAACCAAATATTGCGATAACTAAGCTAAAAATATAGACAATACAGCTAAAACTGCCCACGTTCGATGGGCGCGATTTTAAACACTAATCTGTGTGTGTCTAGTCATTTTTAATCTAATTTTTTATTTTTTTCAGCTATCCATTGCGACATGTATTGCGTACTGCGCATTGTATGATGTTTGAGCATTTGGCCTGTGAAGTTTTTTTCGCGATGAGCACTTAAATCGCTACTTATTGTGTCAATTTTTTGGATTAACGCAGCGCTCAATTGTGCTTTGTTGTATAGCGCATTAAGTAGCGTATTGCCATCTTGTTGTGCTTGTTCAAAGTCACTTTGGTTGTTGTACATTTCTACAGCTGCATCAGCAAAGTCATCGGCGGTGTTAGCTATTTTACCAGGCCAGGGTAACTCGTTATGCATGCCCTCTGCGCCAATGTTGGTGGTAACGCTAGGTGTTTGCATTATCATAGCTTCAAGTAACTTACCTTTTATACCTGCGCCAAAGCGCAGTGGCGCTAAACATACACGTGCACTTTGCATTACATCAAACGCATTATCGGCCCAACCTTTTATTAAAAACCCTGTTTTTGGGTTATTAAGTGCGGTGGCTTTAGGCGGTGGGTAAGAGCCATAAATATGCAGCTCTGCTTTTGGTAGTTGCTTGCGAATAAGTGGCCATATTTTTTGTAGGTAAAGTACGGCGTCCCAATTTGGCGCGTGTCTAAAGTTGCCAATGGTCATAAAGTGTTGGCGCTGCTCAAACGTTTTAGTACTCGTTGGTAATGCGCTTAAATCGACCATAAAAGGAAGGTGATGTAATAAGTTTGACTCTACTTTAAATACACTGTGGAGTAAACTCATCTCATAGCTTGAAATAATTAAGCTTAAGTCGCAACGTAAAATAGCTGCTATTTCGCGTTTGGCTATGTCTGAGTGTAAATCGCTAGTTGAAAACTCACGCTCGCCTTTGAACGCTTCGTGGCGAGCGTTACGCAGGCATTGTAAGTCTTCGGTATCTAAAATTTTAATCGCATGCGGACAGTGTTTATCTACACGCCAGCCAAATTGCTCTTCCATCATAAAGCGGTCAAACATCACTATGTCTGGGTTATAGGCTTTTACGTATTCGTCAAAGCTATCACAGTTTAGTGCAATGCTTTGGCAGGTTATGCCAACGTCGTCAAGGTTTACCATGTGGTCGGTACGTAGTGCGGGCGTTGCAAATTCCACATCCCAGTTTTGCGCTCTAAATGCATTTAATAACGACATCATGTGCGTTCCCGCAGCAGATGAATTTGGCTCTGGCCATACGTAGCCAATTACCAGCACTTTTTTCATTGGCTAGAATCTCTAATTTGTAAGTTTACATTGACCAGTGTTTTGACTGGTGGGGATATATTTTGTAGTAGTTCTTGCAGTACTAAGTGGCACCGCTTAGCGATATCATCGGCGTTAATAACCACAGTACTCACATTGCCAGGCATTACTGTGTAGTGAGGTAAATGATGGCAGCTCGCTACGTTTATATTGTTGCTGTCTGGTATGTTAAGTGAGTGTATTGCAGCAATCACACCCTGCGCGATTATATCATTTGCGCACACTACCGCATTTAATTGAGGTTGTTTTTTATAAGCTTCAATAAACGCATTTTTAGCGTCAAGCGGCTGATTTTGATTGCATGCGATGGTAACAAGAGGCGTTACATTTTGCTGCGAACAAGCACTCTTAAAGCCACTTTGTAGTGCTTGAGAGTCGCTTAAAGTAAGCTCGTGGCCGATAAACGCAATATGTGTAACCCCTTGCGCCAGCAAATGCATGCAGGCTAGATGGCTTGCTTTTTTATAGTCAGGTAACACACACGGAGCAACGCTAAAGGGAACTTCGCGCATTAGGGTAATGACTTTGTATTGTTCACTGAGTGTATCGAGCCATTTGCCGCAAGTGTGAGCAACGGGGCAAATAATAAACGCAGCGGCATTGTATTCTTTTAAATTTTTAACCGCATTTTTTTGTTGTTCAAGGCTATTATTGCTGCTTAAGATCATGGCTTGCGAGCCATTTTCGTTTAACAAGTGCTCTATACTTGTGGCAAGTTTTGCCATATATGGATCGTTTAGGTTGTTTATAATTATTGCGACTAAGTTAGATCGCCTTGAGCGCATTGCAGCCGCATCGCGGTTATAAACATAGCCCAGCGCATCAATCGCTTTTAATACTTTTTGTTTGCTTTTATCACTTACTTTATCGCTTTGGGTAAGTACTAGTGACACTGTCGATTTTGATACACCGGCAAGATCTGCAACATCAAAAATAGTGACTGATTTGGTTTTGTTATGCATTTTTAATGTGTCGCAGTGGTCAATAAATAGCGCTGTAGTGTAGCTTAAACAGTACTATTAAGTCATCTATTGGAATACTTAAAACGAGCTTAATGCTTTATGAACAAAGCAAAACGTGTTTATATACGTTTATAAAAGTAAAAAATAACAAAAGGATAAAACATGAACGCTTTTAGGCTGTTAGTTGCCTTTATTTGTAGTGTTACATTGCTGCCAACAAGCTACGCTGAGCAAGGATATCAAACGCCATCACCTGAGCTTGCCGCTCTGGTTGATGCTAAATTGGCACCCTCTAGTTACTTATCAAGCGATGGTCAGTGGCTTGCATTATTTGAGCGTAAGCGTGTAGTGACGCTCGACGAGCTTGCAAAAGAAGAGCTTAAGCTTGCCGGTATTAAGCTAAATCCCGCTAATTTTTCGCGTTCACGTGTCAGTGCCAAGTTTAGTGCTGTAGAGCTAAAGCATGTTCAAAGTGGCACTGTTATTAGTATTAATAACTTACCAACGGGTATTATTCGCTCACCTAAATGGTCATCTAATAGTAAATATTTAGCCTTTGTTGTTGAGCAACCAACCCAAGCCAACTTATGGCTTTACAGCGTTGAAACCAAACAAGCAAAAGAGTTAACTAGCGCTGCATTAAATTCGGTACTAACTGCCTCACCATATAAATGGCTGCCAGATAGCAGCGCCATTGTTGCAAACCTCGCTGTTAACTTTACCAAGCCAAGGCTTAAAAATAACAGCCAAAACGTAGTGCCGGTTATTCAACAAAGTTCAGGCGAAAAAGCGCCAGCACGTACTTACCAAAACTTATTAACAAGCCCGTTTGATGAAGCGCAATTTAAGTTTTATGGCCAAGGGCAATTGGCTTATGTAACGCTTGATGGTAATGCTCAAGCAATTGGTAGCTCAGCGCTATTTAAATCGTTTTCGGTATCACCTGATTCTACCAATATATTAGTCGCGGGTATTAATGAGCCGTTTTCGTATCAAGTGCCTTACAGCCGCTTTGCAAGCACGTGGCAAATATGGGGCATGCGCGGCTATGCCTTAGCAGAGCTGGCAAAACAGCCACTTGCCGACAATATTCCACAAGGTTACGACAGCGTTCGCACTGGCCGCCGCGATTTTGAATGGCGAGCAGATCAAGGGGCTGAGGTTATTTGGGCAGAAGCGCAAGATGGCGGCGACATGAAAACCGACGTTGAGCATCATGATTATGTTTACAGCTTACGTGCACCATTTAAACGCGAGCCTAAATTATTTGCAAAAGTTGAGCGCCGTTATGCGGGAATGGAGTGGGGCAACGAAAACGTTGCAATGCTCACTGATTGGCGCTTTAGCGATCGCCAAGTTCGTACTTATATAGTGCAGCCACGTGATGCTGACAAAAATCGTGTATTGTTTTCAGAGCGTAGTTACAACGATGCGTATAAAGATCCAGGTAGTGCAATTTATGAGCGCAACGATTTAGGCGCCAACGTGATTAAAATTGTAGGCGGGCGCTATATTTACCTGCGTGGTAATGGTGCTTCAGAGCAAGGTAATATCCCGTTTTTAGATAGGTTTGATGTTAAAACAAATAACAGCAAGCGTTTATGGCAATCAAAATCGCCATACTACGAGCGTGTACGCGCACTGCTTGACGACGAAGGTGAGCGATTTATTACTATTCGTGAATCTAAAACTGAGCAACCTAACTTTTTTATACGTGATTTAGATAATGACACGCTAACGCAATTAACAACGTTTGAGCACCCGTATCCAGCATTTAAAGGGGTAACTAAAGAGCAATTACGTTATAAACGCAACGACGGTGTTGAGCTTTCGGGCACGCTTTATTTGCCGCCAGGGTATGACAAAGCACAAGGCCCGTTACCTGTGTTAATGTGGGCTTACCCTCTTGAATACAAAGATAAAGCGGTTGCATCGCAAGTACGTGAATCACCCTACGCGTTTACTTACATTGGCTACTGGGGACCAATGCCTTATCTTGCAAAGGGGATTGCCGTATTTGACGACCCTAAAATGCCAATAGTGGGTATTGATGGCAGTGAGCCAAACGATAACTTTAGAAAGCAGTTAGTCTCAAGCGCGCAAGCAGCTGTTGATGTATTGGTTAAAAAAGGCATTGCCGATAAAAATAATATCGCAATAGCAGGGCATTCGTACGGTGCGTTTATGGTTGCTAACTTATTAGCACACAGCGACTTATTTAAAGCAGGCATTGCGCGCAGTGGCGCGTATAACCGCACATTAACGCCGTTTGGTTTTCAAGGAGAAGAGCGTGATTTTTGGCAAGCACAAAGCGTGTACGCTAATATGTCACCATTTTTCCATGCTGAAAAAATTAACGAACCAATGCTGATGATCCACGGACAAGAAGACCCTAATTCTGGCACCTTCCCAATGCAAAGTGAGCGTATGTACGCAGCGCTCAAAGGGTTAGGTAAAGATGCCCGTTTAGTTATGCTCCCTTATGAAGCACATGGGTACCGTGCGCGTAAAAGCTTATTACACGTACTGTGGGAACAAGAGCAGTGGCTAGATAAGTACTTGCTAAGTGATACAGTTGAGTCGATAAAAGTAACTACTGAGCCAGTGACAGAGTTAACACCTAGCAAATAGTAAAGGTGCATTTATGCTGTGAGGGCAAGAAGATCCACTCTTAATCTCACGGCACCTTCCCAATGCAAAGTGAGCGTATTTACGCAGCGCTAAAAGGGTTAGGTAAAGATGCCCGTTTAGTTATGCTCCCTTATGAAGCACATGGTTACCGTGCGCGTAAAAGCTTATTACACGTACTGTGGGAACAAGAGCAGTGGCTAGATAAGTACTTGCTAAGTGATACAGTTGAGCCAGTAGAGGTTATTACTGAACCAGTGGTAAGTGCTGGGCAATAGATGCTTTTTACATATGCGGTGGGGTGCAAGAAGACCCACCCTCAATCTCACGGCACCTTCCCAATGCAAAGTGAGCGCATGTACGCAGCGCTAAAAGGGTTAGGTAAAGATGCTCGCTTGGTCATGCTCCCTTATGAGGCACATGGTTACCGTGCGCGTAAAAGCTTATTACACGTACTGTGGGAACAAGAGCAGTGGCTAGATAAGTACTTGCTAAGTGATACAGTTGAGCCCGTAGAGGTTATTACTGAACCAGTGGTAAGTGCTGGGCAATAGATGCTTTTTACATATGCTGTGAGGGCAAGAAGATCCACTCTTAATCTCACTGCACCTTCCCAATGCAAAGTGAGCGCATGTACGCAGCGCTAAAAGGGTTAGGTAAAGATGCTCGCTTGGTCATGCTCCCTTATGAGGCACATGGTTATCGTGCGCGTAAAAGCTTATTACACGTACTGTGGGAACAAGCGCAGTGGTTAGATAAGTACTTGCTAAGTGATGCAGTTGAGCCGGTAGATGTAATTACTGAATCAGTGATAAGTACTGGGCAATAGTAATAAACATAAGTAAGTAACAGCGCGGCTACTTATAGCCGCGTTTTGGTTTTAATATAAGAGTAAATTAATGATTGATGTTGCAGCACTGGCGGTTTTTATTCCTACCTTCTTTTTTGTGTCTATAACCCCTGGTATGTGCATGACCCTTGCCATGACCTTAGGTATGAGCATTGGTGTGCGTCGTACATTATGGATGATGGTAGGTGAGCTATTAGGTGTAGCAAGTGTTGCCATAGCGGCTGTATTAGGCGTTGCAAGCGTGATGCTAAATTATCCTGATGCCTTTGCTATTTTAAAATGGGTAGGCGGTGCGTATTTAATTTATATTGGCTTTAACATGTGGCGAGCCAAAGGCAAAATGTCGATTGATACTTCAGAACCTAAAGATGTAAGTAGGCGCTCGCTTTTTACTCAGGGTTTTGTAACCGCAATAGCGAATCCTAAAGGGTGGGCATTTATGATTTCCTTGCTGCCACCATTTATAAGTGTTGAGCATGCAGTAGCCCCGCAGCTATTAGTTCTACTGAGCGTAATAATGGTGAGCGAATTTTTATGTATGCTGGCTTATGCAACAGGTGGAAAAAGCCTGCGTTTATTTTTAGCCCGTGGTGATAACATTATATGGATGAACCGTATAGCTGGGAGCTTAATGGTTGCAGTAGGTGTGTGGTTGGCGCTAGGCTGATTTCCTTATACCAATCAGCAATAATATCTTAAGCAATAACAACGACAAAAAATGAACGTTGTTATTGCTCTACATTATGTATGATAAGTAAATTCAACGCAGTTAGCGCTGATAATAGCTGCTGGAGATAGATTTATTATCCAGAGTTCAGGTTACTTATTTAAGTGCTGATCATGAAAGCGTAAATGCTCTTCTATAAATGATGAAATAAAGTAATAACTGTGATCATACCCTTCATGAATAGCGAGCTGTAATGGGTAACCATTTATTTTTGCTGCAGCTTCCAACACCTCAGGCTTTAATTGATCCTTAAGGAAATCATCAGCACCGCCTTGGTCAACTTTGGCTGGAATAAATAAGGTCGCTTTACGCATTAGTTCACTCGAATCATAGCTTTCCCACGCGGTTTTATCTTTACCTAAATAGGCCGCGAAGGCTTTTTTACCCCAAGGGGCTTTTACGGGATTACAAATCGGGCTGAAAGCCGACATTGAGGAATATCGTTCAGGGTTACGTAAACCGATAGTTAATGCGCCGTGTCCGCCCATAGAGTGGCCACTAATTGCGCGTTTATCTGAAACAGGGAATGCCGCTTCAATAATATTAGGCAATTCATTCACTATGTAATCGTACATCTGATAATGGCGATTCCAAGGAGCTTGGGTCGCATTTACATAAAAGCCAGCTCCCATACCCAAATCATACGCTTCGTCGTTGGCAACCCCTTCACCACGGGGACTGGTGTCAGGAGCTACAATAGCAATACCTAGCTCTGCTGCTATACGTAAAGCGCCTGCTTTTTGCATGAAATTTTCGTCGGTACACGTTAAACCAGAAAGCCAATACAATACCGGTACTTTTTGACCGCTAGATACATGTGGCGGTAAGTAAATAGCGAAGCGCATTGCGCAATTTAATACTTTTGATTGGTGGCTGTATTGTTTATGCCAGCCACCAAAGCTTTTATTTACACTTATATTTTCAATCGTCATGGCAAAACCTCAAACGTCAGCTTTTTTCATTTTTAATATCAAATAGCTATATCGTTTTATTAAAGTGATTGTAATACCAATTTTATTAAAAAATTGCTTGTTTTAGCTGGTTACTTAGCACATGTACTGTGCTAAAAATGACTCATAAACATAAGTTAATATAGTAATTTCACTTTGTTATCGAGCCATTTACCTATTGCTATAGTTACTCATTTCTTAATGCCATTGGTATAAGTATTTTTCAATAATAAGTAGTACTTACAAAAGTACTACTTGCTGCTTACTTATCGAAATGAATAACAGTGCGGATACTTTCGCCTTTGTGCATTAAATCAAATGATTCGTTAATGTCTTCAAGAGCCATTGTATGTGTAATAAAATCACTTAATTTGAATTCACCAGCCAAATAACGCTCTACATATTCAGGTAATTCTGTGCGGCCTTTTACACCACCGAATGCCGAACCACGCCATACTCGACCCGTTACCAATTGGAAAGGGCGGGTTGATATTTCTTGCCCAGCACCAGCAACACCAATCACAACCGACTCTCCCCAACCTTTATGGCAGCACTCGAGGGCAGATCGCATTAGGTTTACATTACCAACACATTCAAATGAGTAATCAACACCGCCGTCGGTTAACTCAACAATGACATCTTGAATTGGCTTATCGTAATCTTTAGGATTGATGCAATCAGTCGCTCCTAATTTTCTTGCTAGTTCGAACTTGCTTTCATTAATATCAATAGCAATGATACGACTTGCTTTAGCCATTGTTGCACCAATAACAGCTGACAAACCAATACCGCCAAGACCAAATATGGCAACCGTTGCGCCTTCTTCAACTTTTGCAGTGTTCATCACTGCGCCCATACCCGTTGTGACACCACAACCGAGTAAACACACTTCTTCCAATGGCGCGTCTTTATTTACTTTAGCAAGTGAGATTTCAGGTAGTACTGTGTATTCAGAGAACGTTGAGCAACCCATATAATGAAAAATAGGCTGACCGTCTTTATAAAAGCGTGTTGTGCCATCTGGCATCAAACCTTTACCTTGGGTTTCGCGAATTTTTTGGCATAAATTAGTTTTACCAGATAAACAAAATTTACATTCGCCGCATTCAGGTGTGTAGAGCGGGATCACATGGTCGCCGACTTGAACACTTGTAACACCTTCACCAACTTGCTCAACAATTCCGCCACCTTCATGGCCTAAAATTACGGGAAATATGCCCTCAGGATCATCACCAGATAAAGTAAATGCGTCAGTGTGGCATACGCCTGAAGCGATAACTTTTACCAGTACTTCACCTTTGCGCGGCAACATTACATCCACTTCTTCGATAGATAATGGCTGTTTAGGTCCCCAAGCAATGGCTGCTTTTGATTTTATAAATTTATCTGACATATTTATACTCACTTTTAATTTATCTGTAGTTTAATTGTTTAATTCAGAGACAAACGTCTGATGTTAAAGCTAGTTTACTCTCTTTATTTGATGATGATAATCCACTAAATTAGCAATTTACTTTTACCACCATGTAACAATGGAGTGTATTAGATTAATCTATCTAACCTGAAATCTGGTTAATAGATTTACTAACATATTGAATCATAATGATATTTAAATTTATTTTTCTCTAACCAGAGGTTCTCAATAAATTCAACGCAGTTCGCGCTGATCATCGCTGCTGGAAATAGATTTATTATCCAGAGCAGAGTTCAGGCTATCTATTAAAAAGCGACTACTGAGGTTAACGGCTAAGCGATAGAAGCGTGCCGAGCGCAACTAAATCAATTGTGAACTTTTTATACAAAATTATGTAAGCAGGTTTAATGCTAATACCCTATAAAAGTCGACAATAATGTTGCTGTAATAATCGATTAGCAGCGCATTGGCTAATAGCTTAGTTGAGTATTTATGTGTTGCAAGTTAACACGAGGCATTTATTCCGCACCTTAAAAAGTACATTTAACCTGAACTCTGGTTAAGATATTTACTACACATTGAGTTATTGTGATATTTAGATTTATTTTCTTGAGCCAGAGATTTTCAGTGAAAGCAAGGCGAATTTACGTGTCAATAGCTGGCCTATTGAAAATAAATTCAACGCAGTTAGCGCTGAAAATAGCTGCTTGAGATAGATTTATTATCCAGAGTTCAGGTTATTTAATGCCCCCAAGTAATTTTATATATTCCAAGCAAAGTGAAGGAATGTGATTATGATATTTGTTACTGTAAAAATAGTAATGTATTATTTATTAAAGCAGTTAATACATATAGGTAATAACCATGCAGTGGGAAGGTATTAGCGAATTTGTTTATGTGGCTGAAAATGAGAGTTTTACGCTTGCTTCTAAAAAAATGGCGATATCAACTGCACAGGTTAGCCGTCAAATAAGTGCTTTAGAAAAACGTTTGAATATAAAGTTATTCTATCGAACCACACGCAAGGTTTCTTTAACAGAAGAAGGCCGCGTTTTTTACCAGCACTGCCGCAGTGTGCTGGATGGGTTGGATGCCGCTGAGCGTGCTATCACTAACTTACAATCTAAACCCCAAGGCAAAATCAAATTAACCGCATCGGTAACGTATGGCGAGCAGCATATACTTCCTTTAGTGAATGATTTTATGCAGTTATATAGTGATATTGAAGTATCGGCTTATTTAAGTAATAGGAAAATTGACTTAGTTGAAGATGGTTACGATCTTGCAATTAGGCTGGGTAAGTTGAGTGATTCCTCGATGATGGCGAAAAAGCTTGGCAAGCGAACAAACTATGTATGTGCCTCTCCTGTTTATTTAGAAAAACAGGGTATTCCACATTCTATTTCAGAACTTAATAAGCATAGCTGCTTATTGGGTACACTCGATTATTGGCATTTTACCGAATTAAATAAAGAAAAAAGTATTCGAGTAAGCGGCCGCTTACGATATAACAGCGGATATAGTTTAACGGATGCAGCTTTGAAAGGCTTAGGAATAGTGCAGTTACCCGATTATTATGTTCAACAACACCTAGAAAGTGGAAAGCTTGTTTCATTATTAGATAACTATCGTGCTCCTGATGAAGGCATATGGGCAGTTTACCCACAGAACCGTCATCTATCCCCAAAAATAAGGTTACTTGTAGATTATTTAGCTGATCAGCTTTCATAATGGGTAGTTAACTGTTTTATTAAAAGTATTATCCCTAAAATTTCAGTTATTTTATTGCATTCTCTACTGGGCAGCCTTGTTTTCGACATACACCTTCGTTACACAACCTACATATTCTACGCGCTTCTATTTGCTCGGTTGAAAAATTACCGAGTGCTATTTCTATTAAACTTAAAAAGCTTGCCTGTTGTTCATCAGTAAATTTTTCAAGTATTTTAGATGTCACCGTTTCTCTATTGCTTAGTATTGATTCGACCCTACAGCTGCCTTTACCTGTTACACATAAAACAACGGAGCGGGCATCGTTTACTGATTTTTTTCTTTCTACCAGCCCCTCTTTTTCAAGTGTATTAATTAACCGAACAGCACCAGAGTGGGTTAAATCGAGCACTTTGCTCAACATATCAATAGTTTCATTGGGGTGATTATTAATTGTGACTAATGCGGCTTCGTGGCTAAGGCTTCTGCCACCTAATTCAGCAATCTGCTTTTCTATATCAGTAGCCACAGAGGTCGCGAATGTGCCTATTAAATTTGCTATGTATTTTTCATTTTTCATAAATTTAATTATATGTGATTCGATCATATAAATATAGTGACAAATTAAATAACTTCGATTATTGTATGACTCAATCATATAATTGGGTTTGTGTTACTTATATTTACTTTCGATAAGTCATAAACAAGAACTCAACGTTAATAATTACTTAAAAAAAGTGGAAAAATTTGATGAAAAACGATTCAGAAACATTACGTTATGCAAAAAAGTTTAAAACTGTTTTAGATAAAAAAATGGCTTATATAGATGAGGGCGAAGGCGATCCAATCGTATTTTTACATGGTAATCCTACATCTAGCTACCTTTGGCGAAATATTATGCCGTATATGCAAGGACAAGGGCGTTTAATTGCTATCGACATGATTGGATTGGGTGATTCACAAAAGCTAGACAATACCCATGACGGAAGTTACTCATTAGCTGAAAATAGTAAGTACACATTTGCACTTTTAGATGCGCTCGGCGTAAACAATAATGTTACTTTAGTACTGCACGATTGGGGTTCAGGCGTTGGCTTTAACTGGGCAAATACACATCGCGACGCTGTAAAAGCCATTGCCTTTATGGAAGCAATCGTGACCGATTTTCCAACGTGGGACGATTTTCCTAAAGATCTACATGGTCCGATTGGTACTCTGCGCTCAGCGGAAGGCGAAAAAATGGTGCTTGATGATAACTTTTTTATTGAAACCATATTGCCCGCAACTATTACGCGCCAGTTAACGCAAAAAGAACACGATGAATATCGCAGACCTTTTATCAATGCAGGGGAAGATCGCCGCGCAATTTTAGCGGGCCCTCGCCAACTTCCGATTGCTGGAGAGCCTGCCGATACCGTGGCTTTAGTAAAAAACTATGCGAGTTATTTAGCCAATTCTTATGATATTCCAAAGCTATTTATTAATGCAGAGCCAGGTGCTTTTTTAGTTGGTTACGCACGAGATTTTGTACGCACATGGCCAAATTTAACTGAGGTAACCGTAAACGGTATTCACTATATACAAGAAGACTCTGCGCATGAAATAGGTCAAGCTATTTCTGATTGGTTATCAAAATAAAAACGGGATGTGTTTAACTCGTTATATATGGATGACGCTTTTATGTTCAATTAAAAGCGCCATACTTTAATTATTGCAGTAAAAATGGGGCTGTTTTACTCATCTTTGAACTTGCTACTTTTTCAGGTGAGCCTTGCGCCACAATTAACCCGCCTTCATCGCCAGCACCAGGTCCTACATCAATAATCCAATCACTATTACTCGCCACTTGCATATTGTGTTCAACCATAATGACGGTATTGCCTGCATTAACTAGCCTATTTAACTGCGACATTAACATTGACACATCCGATGGATGTAAGCCTGTGGTTGGCTCATCAAGCACATAAAGCGTGTGCTTGATGAGCGCACGTTGTAGTTCGGTTGCTAGTTTTATACGCTGCGCCTCGCCGCCAGAAAGCTCTGTTGCAGGTTGTCCTAAACGTAAATATCCAAGGCCTACTTGCATAAGTGCATCGAGCGCGCGCAATATTGCGGGTTCATTTTCAAAAAATGTGTGCGCTGATTCAACCGTTAAATTAAGTACATCAGCAATGTTTTTATCACGGTATGTAACCTCAAGTGTTTGCTTGTTATAGCGTTTTCCTTGGCACACTTGGCAAGGTGAATATACGCTGGGCAAAAACAGCAGTTCAATACTTACAAAACCCACGCCCTCACAATTTTTACAACGACCTTTAGCAACATTAAACGAAAAACGCCCAGCATCGTAACGGCGCTCTTTTGCTTTTTGTGTTGAAGCAAATAGTTTACGCACGTGATCAAATAAACCAGTATAGGTAGCTAGGTTTGAGCGAGGTGTACGGCCTATGGCTTTTTGATCTACTGTAACAAGTCGGTTTATATTATCGATCCCCTCTGTAATTTTACCGCTGGTGTGGGTTTGTAGTTCTTGCTCGAGTAAATCGGCTTCGTCGGTTGGTGCTTCTGTGATTGTTTTTTGCCCAAGCGCTTGGTAAACAAGTTCAACTAATGCTTGGCTCACTAAGCTCGATTTGCCCGAGCCAGACACGCCAGTGACCGTCGTCATAACACCTAGTGGAAATTCTGCATTGAGCTTTTTGAGGTTATTACGTTCAATATCAACTAACTTTAGCCATGTTTTTGGCTGCCTTTTAATGTTGTTTTCAACAGTGCTTTTAGTAAAAAGATGGCGACTGGTATGAGAGTTTTTTACTTTGCTTAATCCCTCAACAGGGCCGCTGTAAATAATTTCGCCACCGTGTACTCCTGCATTAAGGCCTACATCAACTATCCAGTCGGCGTGTTTAACAACGCTCACGTTATGCTCAACAACAAATACAGAGTTGCCAGCTGTTATTAGTTCATCAAGGGCTTTTAAAAGTGCTTGTGTATCTGCAGGATGTAAACCCGCTGATGGTTCATCTAATACGTAAACCACCCCAAATAATTTAGAGCGAATTTGTGTTGCTAATCGCAATCGCTGTAGCTCACCAGGGGATAATGTAGGTGTTGTTCGCTCTAGCGACAAGTACCCTAAACCAAGCATGGTGAGTGCTTCAATACGGGTGAGAATATCGCTGGCAATACGTTGCGTAACAATGGCTTGCTCTGGGTTTTTTGTGTTTTTGTTAACTTTAGTATTGGCGGCGTTACTTAGTTTTTTAGCAAGCTCGTCTAAGGTAAGTTGAGATAGCTCGCCAATATCAAGCCCTGCAAATTTAACACTGAGCGATACTTGCTTTAGTTTTTTACCTTGGCAAGTAGGGCACTGCGATATTTGCATAAACTGCGATACGCGTTTTTTTGTACGCGGACTTTGTGTGGTCGCAAAAGACTGTAAAACAAAGCGTTTAGCGCTTGAAAAAGTTCCCATGTAGCTTGGATCTTCGTTGTTTTGTATCGCATTTTGCGTTTGCTCATAGGTGTAATCTGGATATACCGGCACTGTTGGAGTGTCGTCGGTAAATAAAATCCAATCGCGTGCCTTTTTAGAAAGCTTATTCCAAGGCGTATCTATGTCATAACCAAGTGAGGTAAGAATACGACTTAAATTTTTACCTTGCCATGCTGGTGGCCACGCTTCAATGGCGCGCTGGCGAATAGTTTTTGTATCATCGGGCACAAGTAATTTTTCGGTTACTTCAAATACTCGGCCTATGCCATGACATTCTGAGCAAGCGCCTTGTGGCGTATTAGGTGAAAACGCATCGGCATATAAAATGCCCTGCCCAGCAGGGTAATCGCCAGCACGAGAATAAAGCATACGTAGCGCGTTAGAGATTGTCGTTATACTGCCCACTGATGAACGAACCGAGGGCGCGCCGCGTTGCTGTTGCAGAGCAACGGCAGGCGGTAGTCCTTCAATAGAATCAACATCGGGCTCATCAACTTGATCTATTAATCTACGTGCATAGGGCGATACCGAATCAAGATAGCGATGCTGCGACTCAGCAAATAGGGTTCCAAAAGCTAGCGACGACTTACCCGATCCCGATATACCTGTAAAAACAACCAATGCGTTACGTGGTAAATCAACATCTATATTTTTTAGGTTATGAACGCGCGCGCCCCTTACCTGTATAGTGTTATTTGGATCTGATAAATTAATTACTGAATCATTATGTGTGGTTGTCATACGCTTTGCTCCTATTTAACCGCGCTTTTACATTAAGTGCGCTTTGGACAATTTACTCTTATTAGTCGTTACTGCTACCAATAATATCGCAGGATCACTGAATGCTCGCTTATTCAATATATTACATAAAGTTATGATAATTGCTTGTTTACATAATAGGGTTGGAATGCGAATATAATTTAAATTGATTTATAGTTTAATAAGAAGGAACTGACATTGAGCAAAGCCTTAATAATAATTTTAATGATGTTTTCGTGGGCCACTCAGGCCGATACACTTAAAGCGCTTAATGTTGATCGTGCAGTACCAAATAGCATGCATTTATCGTTTGCAAACGATAGCAACATAGCCCCTAAAAAAGGGGATTTCAAAATCATTAATTATGTATTAATGAGTAATGAAGAGGGCGAACGCTGGGCTGTTATTACGCTTACTAACTTATCGTCGGGCAACCGAGAACTAAGTGAGGAGCATTTACTTGCACTCTTTGCTGACGGCAGCCGATTCATGCCAACTGAATTTAAACTCGGTTTTAAAGGCAACGAAACACAATCGGTAACTGTATCGTTTGCCGATTATAAATTCCCTATTTTAAGTGTGTATTCGAGTAACGATTTGTAACTAATAACGATGCGATAATATTAAATTAGGGATATTTCTAAAATTAAGGATTTTTATGAAGTTTGAAGATGCGCAACAAAATATGAACCTCGCATACTTCGGTGGTGGAACCGGTGTATTAGTGTCTGGCTTAGTTTGGTGTATAGCTGGCTTTGTCGCATTACTGCTTTCAAATCAATCAAGTATGCTTACTTTGTTTTTTGGTGGCATGTTTATACATCCTTTAGCCATGTTACTTTCAAAAGCGCTTAAGCGCTCAGGCAATCACGGCCCTAAAAACCCATTAGGTAAATTGGCCTTAGAAAGCACTATTATTTTATTTGTTGGTTTGTTTTTAGCATTTTATGTAGCAAAACTTCAAGCTGAATGGTTTTATTCAATAATGCTGATGATAATTGGTGTTCGCTATTTAGTTTTCAACACTTTATATGGCATGAAAGTGTACTGGATTTTAGGTGCTTCGCTTATGTTTTCTGGCATGTTGTGTATTGTATTAAATGCCAATTTTGTAATCGGCGCTTTTATTGGCGGGATAACCGAAATAGTATTTTCGCTAGTAATATTTGCCCAATCGAAAGGTGTGGTTTTAAAAACAGAATAACAAACTCCTATAATGGCAAAATAGTGTGCTGTTGGAGTTACTTTTCAGCTTGGTAATATAGCAAAGGTTTTTAAAGTATTGAGTATCTGCAAATTGAATGTATTCATTAGTCGGCTTTGAGCGATTACCGGCCAGTCAAAAACGGTGGCGCATGACATCACCTTTGATTTATTGATAGCCCTCACTGTTAATTATCATCTTGCTTGCTGCATCAAGTCAATGAGTTAATCTGCATAACTTCTCAGACTAGTCGCGACTGTGCGTGAGGAAAAGATCATTGCTTAACTGTTAAACATTAGGTTTAATAAGCACATAATAAATACTGAGTACGTTATGTTTTAAAGTTTCGGAGTCACCAGCTCCGTATGTCGCTTGGTAGGCGGCTAAAGGGCGACACCTTATTTAGAGCAGGAGCTCGAAGTTTGGGCTGGTTGTGCCAGTAGAAATCGTCCGATTTGAGGTTGCTTATACTAGTCATAGCACCTCAGGCCGCTCGCAAGGCGGGATATAAAAACGAGTCTTTCATGACTCAACCGGTTGAGTCGGTATAGTGGAATTTAACCATGAAAACCAAACTCAGCATTGAAGTTAAGTTTGATGTGGCGAAGGTTATTACAGCGCTTAGCGGCCTTGTATTAGCAATAGCTCATATCGCTCAATACTTCTAAAAAAGTCCAAGGGGTATTGCAAATGCCCCTTGGCACCAAACATAACAAGGCATTGCTGATCCTGCCTGCGGCACTCTAACTCTTTAAGCGTCCCACAATATTGGCGTTATATGTATATCAACATGGAGTACTATCTATCAACTGGAAAATAGAAAAAGTATTTCGGTTATTTTTTCCCGAATTTTCTAATAAGGTTACTTGGACTGTTATTATTGCGGGACTCGGCTTAACGTCATCTTCAATTCTTCAAAACATCTTAAATGAAATTTTAGCGACAGAATTTAATATTAAAATTCTTGGTAGCTACGATTCTCTCGTGGGTATAGTTCTTATTACTTTGGGCTTAACTCACAACATACTTTTACAAAGAGAAAAAACAAAAATAGAAGTTAATGGAAGGTTTGATAGTGAAGCAAAGAAGGAAGCACTATCACGAGAGCATGATTTAAAGCTTTACCAAAAAGTGACGAAAGGCTTCGAGGAATATTTTCTAACAGAATATATATCTTCGCTAACGGACGACCATTCATATAGCAGAAATGATAAAGCTAGATTACACGACTTTGTTTATTATTCACAAGAAACTGAGTATGACTTTCTTAATACAGAATTAAATGAAAAATTTACTGAATTTGGTCAAGCTTTATCAAAAGTCATGAACTGGACTGCACTTCATTTTTTCCATCATCCATCACATATCGTTATGGAAAATCAAACGTATTGCCTCTATCCTGAGCTAAATCCTGACCGCAGTGGCGAAGATGATCGTCTTGGTAAATACAATAAGCATGCACTTGAAATTGTCAATTTAACTGATGAGTTGTTAGAAAAGTATAAACTGTTTCGTAGCTGCGTTAAGCGTGAATTATACATATAATGTGGCGTTACCACTGTCTGCAATTGGCACAAAGCCGTCTATCTATAGGTTCATATACCCAACTCCCAAGCTATAAAATCTTTACTCAAAACTGGTATTTTGCTTCAAAAAGTAATCTTCAATTTCATCAGTATGTGGCTTAAACGCTTTCCAGCGACCGATTGCTTTATTGTTGAGTGGCTGGCGTACTTGCACCTTGCTTGCGGTAGAAACTGGGGCGGTGTTTAAGTGAAAATCTATACACTGTTCTTGCCACTCTAAATTACAAAAGCTGACTAATTCTTTAATTTGCTGTTCGGGACTTACTACTAACTCTTCGTATTTTAGTAATTTTATGTTGCTGTGCAGGGCGCTAAAGTGCTGCATTAGTTTGTAAAAACGACTGTAAAATTTAGCGGTGTCGAGTAAGTCGAGTGAGTAGGCATAGTAGGGGTTATTAATGGTAAATAGCTGGCGGTAGTTACCAATACAGGTGTCCATTGGGTCGCGCAGCATACAAATAATTTTAGCGTTTGGCAGTGCTTTGGTTATTAAATCGATATAAAAAAAGTTAAACGGGAGCTTATCAACAAAGTGTTTATGGCTGCCTGTAATTACGCGTGTTGCGTTTAAATAGGTGCTGCCAAGCTGATTGAAATCAAGCTCGTAGGCCTTACTGAGCGTTTGAGTGTCGAGCACATGGTGTGTTTTTGTTTGGCTGAGATTTTTAACACTTAGGCCAAAGTCTTGTAATTCACCGGCTGATTGCACGTCGCTGTGGCTCGATAAAATACGCTCAACCAATGTGGTGCCAGAGCGGGGCATGCCTAATACAAAAATAGGTTCGGCCGTTGGGTTGCCTTGTACTCGCGCTTGTTTGTGCTGCTCACTTAAGCGTTTAATATGTTCAAATAACTCAGTTGAGCTTTTATGATCAAACGGCTGCACAGCACGTTTTGCTACTTTACCTTGCTCTAACGCGTTAAAAGCCTCTGAAAACTCACCAAGATCTTGATACTCTTTAGCTAAAGCATGGCCAATATGCAGTTTTGCATCGGGGTGTGTTACTTGCTCAAATACATTTTTTAAGCGTTCAATATGATTGTTTTGCACACTTACTTTAGTTAAATCACTCAATGCAAAATGACTTTGATGATGCAGCGGATAAAGCGCTATGGCATGTTTAAAAGCGTGTTGGGCTTTATCAAATAACCCTAAAAACTTAGCGCTTACACCATAATTATAATAAAACTGCGGTTGAGCTTTGTTAGCTGCATTAGCCAGTTTAATAGCGCATTCAAAATAGTTAAGTGCTTGCTCGTGAATACCTGTTTGAGTAAGGGCTACGCCGAGTGTATCAGCATCAAGTGATTTAGTTATTTGCTTTAATGACACCGATAATGCGGTATTTTTTGCCTTTTGTAATTCGCCAATAAGTGCGTAACATTTAGCAAGTTGCGCGGTGTATTCAATACTTTGACCAAGGGTGAGGGCTTTTTCGATGAGCTTTATTGCTTTGTGTATTTGCCCAACAGTTAAATTAACCATTGCCAGCAAAAAATACCCATCAGCAAAATCAGGTTTGAGTGTAACTAACTCCACAAGGGCTTTGTGTGCTTGCTCTATTTTACCTTGGTTTAAATGTTTAATTGCGCTTTGATGAAGTTGCTTTAAATTTGGCTGCATGGTTCTTGGTAATTATTATTTTGTAAAAGAAAATAAAAAGGCTCAAATAAATTTGAGCCTTAAAACAGTGTTTAAAAAGTGAGACTGTTTAAAAGTCGCTTAAATTATATTTCAAATTTGTAGTTAAATTTAACACCTACCGTAAGCGGGCGATTAATGTAATGGCCGTAGTTACGCTGTATATCGGCGCCGTTCGCTGATGTTATATCCGCATTTGAACGACGAACTGAGGTAACTGCATATTTGTTAAATAGGTTATCAACATATAGCGTAGTTGACCATGCATCGGCCGTTAATTTAGCAGATATATTACTTAAGCTATAACCCGGTAGTGTTTCGCCGTTATCACGAAGACCCACTCTTGAAAGTACGTCGCTTTGCGCGGTTAAACCGTAGTTAATATCAAGGGTTTTATCGTTAAACACCTCGGCTTGATAATTTACACCCATCGAAAATTGGTTTTCAGGTGAGCCCGGTAAACGATCGCCGTCTTCTGCGCCACCGGTGCCATCGGCATTAAATAAAAAGGGGGCATCTGATGTTAGCTCTGCTTTTGTATAAGCATAGGTTGCATAAAGCGAAAATGCATCTGATAAAATTGCACGGGTTGAAATTTCAATCCCTTTTGCATTCGCGCTGCCTGCGTTTGAAAGATACGTTAATTGGCCTACATCGGTAGCGCCAGAGATTTGTGCATCATCCCAATCTACGTTAAATAACGCGGCGTTAAAGTGTAGTTGGCTTCTAAACCATGTGCTTTTAAAACCTAGCTCGTAATTTGTAGTGGTATCAGCATCGTAAAGCATTTCGTCAGGTTGGCCACAACCCGTTTGCTGATCGGCAGGTAGTGGATCAGGGCAAGCGACCAAGCCGTTTGAGCCACCAATTCTAAAGCCTTCACTTACCGTTACATAGCCCATTACTGAATCAGTAAACTGGTACTTAGCATTAAATTTAAATAAATTCCCGTTATCACTCGCATCACTGTTTTCATAATTAATACTGATTCCATTAGGACCAGCGCTACCCGATAAGGTGTTAGCAAGTGGGAAGTCAAACGCAGCTTTTGCTTGTATATCGTATTCATAAAAGCGGGCACCAATAGTCACGTCTAATTTATCGGTGACTTGGTAACCCACCTCGCCAAAAAGTGCAGATTCAGTGATTTTACTGCTGGTTAATTCTAAGTATTCTAATGCATCAGGGCGTACTTGTTCGCCTTTGACAAATACATCGTAGTTTGGAGTAAACTCTCTGCTGGAGGCATCCGTTTCTGTTTTGTTGTAAAAGCCACCCACAATCCAGTTCAAGTCACTGTCGCTTTGCGACACCAAACGAATTTCTTGCGTAAAGGTGTCTTCTTCATCTATTTCTCGGGTAAAAGCAGAGAACGAAGGGAATTCTTCGTAGCCGTAATCAAGACGAATAAGTAGGTCTGTTTGGTCGCGTTGGCCATCGGCATCAAAGCGTGAAATACCGGTTGCCGATACCAGCTCTGCAAAACCTAAGTCGGCTTTTAGCTCAAGGCTTAGTAATTGATCTTTTTTCTCACGGGGCTCCGCATAGCGGTAAGCTGATTCGTATTTACCTATTACGTCGCTTAAACCGTTGTTTGCATTAAGGCTGTTGTAATGAACAATCGAGCGGCCTTCGCTATCTTGGTTTTGGTAAAAGTAGTTTAGCGTCCCTTCAAACGATTCATTTGGTTTGTAGCGAACAGAAATGCGGCCAGTAGTGGTGGTTTCACCGTTGGCGTCTTTTATGTTTTTAAGGTTGTTAGTAACCGCTGAGCTGTCGCTCCAATTAGGATCGGTTATTGATACACCTGGCTCGCGCACAACATAACCGTAATCGATAAAACCTGGGTCTTCGTAAACATTTAAACTGGCGCGCACTGCAAGTGTGTCTTCAATAAGTGGCAGGTTAAATATAAAGCCGCCTTCGCCACCTAAAGAGTCACTTTCTTTTGTTTGAAATAGGTCGCCGTAAACTTCAAGCGATGTAAAATCAAGCTCAGGCTGTTTAAGCATATAACGAATTGCACCGCCTAATGTGCCTGCACCATAAAGGGTGCCTTGTGGCCCAATTAATACTTCAACGCGCTCAATATCTACTAAGCGCATATCTACCGAAACTGGAATTTCATTTATATAAGTAGATACCGTGCCGCCATCTGACGATGGACCAGAAGAATTTGTATTTAAACCACGAACAATAATAGGTGAGCCAGAGCGACCACCTTGATCGGTAATTGTTAAACCAGGTACCCAGCGTGCTACATCCGCAAGCTCATTGATATTTTGATCTTTCATAATATCTGCATCAAGGGCGGTAATATTTAACGGTGCATTTTGCACAGAGCCGCTGCGCCTCGTTGCTGTAACTTCGATTACTTCGAGTGATTTGTTTTTAGCGGCAACTTCTTCTTGAGCAAGAGCTGCATTTGGTAATAAAAATACGCTAGAAACAGCGCTCGAAATAGCCAAGGTTAACAAGCTTGGTTTAAACATAAAAAGTGATCCCCAGTTCAAATGTTTTACATTAGTAAATTAAGTTAAGCAGTTTATCAGGGAGTGAAGTAGCTGGGAATATTTAAATTGAATTTTAATTCACTTTTATGGAATAAATATTGATTGTTTTCAGGGTTTTTATTTGGTTAATAGGCAATACAAGCAATAGCTTAGTGGAATTAGGTACAGTTAGGTTAAAAATTACACCCTTGTTTAAAGGTAAATAGTCATTCATGTTTTAAAGCTGGTGTTATGACGTGCTCGTTAAACAGATTATTACATTAAAATTAATATTTCATAATGTCATTACTTATACTTTTATTAGCACTATTAAAGTGTGTTTTTATCCCCATTAAGAGTGGTAGTCGCCATTATAAGTGACTGCATAAGCTTTTGAGTGAGCGTGTTTGATTGCCGCTTCGTATCCTCTTTTTTATTTTGTCCGCACTTTTTTGTGCGTGTTTTAAGGATTAACAATGAGCCAACTATTTTCGCCTTTATCACTTGGGCAAGTAACGTTAAATAACCGTATTATTATTGCACCCATGTGTCAGTATTCAGCAAACAATGGCGCTGCTAGCGATTGGCATACTATTCATTTAGGCCAATTGAGCTTGAGTGGTGCAGGATTGCTAATTTTAGAAGCAACAGCAGTAAATCCAGAAGGGCGTATTAGCTACGGCGATTTAGGGCTTTGGAATAACGAAACACAACAAGCGTTAGATAAAAGCTTAAAAGCAGTAAGGCAATACAGCTCTATGCCTATTGGCATTCAGCTGGCGCATGCTGGACGTAAGGCCTCTACAGGTAAGCCGTGGGAAGATGTTGGCGCTATTGCACCTGATGACGTAAATGGCTGGCAAACGCTCGCACCTTCTGCAATTGCGTACGATGATAAAAGCCCAATACCAAAAGCAATGAGCCAAGATGACATAGATTTATTAGTTAAAGATTTTGTAAGTGCAGCTAAACGCGCTGATGAACTCGGCCTTGATTTAATAGAGCTACATGGTGCGCACGGTTACTTGCTGCATCAGTTTTTGTCACCACTTTCAAACAAGCGTGATGATAATTACGGTGGCAGCCTAGAAAACAGAATGCGCTTATTGCTTGATGTGTTTAAAGCAGTAAGAGCGGTATTCCCAAGTGAAAAAGCAGTGGGTGTGCGTATTTCGGCAACCGATTGGGTTGCCGGCGGCTGGGATTTAGAACAATCTATAGTGCTTAGTAAAGCGCTTGATGAACTCGGTTGTGATTTTATTCATATAAGTACTGCGGGCCTAAGCCCTGAACAACAAATACCGGTAAAACCTAATTTCCAGGTACCGTTTGCAACAGCCATAAAAGAAGCAGTTAAAATGCCTGTTATAGCGGTGGGTTTAATTACACAGGCGCAACAAGCCGAAGATATTATTAGTAAGCAGCAAGCCGATGGTGTAGCGCTTGCGCGTGGCATTTTATATAACCCACATTGGCCGTGGCATGCAGCTGCTGAGCTTGGCGCTACAGTAACTGCACCTAAACAGTATTTACGCTCAAGCCCACATGGGCAGCCATCTCCAATTAAATAAAACACGCCCTAAGCAAAACCCAACCCGCGCTTGCTGGTTGGGTTTTATTATTTTTATAAAGTAGAGACACACATGACTCAAACAGGCGTTTCACCACAACCACTTAGCAATACACTCGTTACTATTATTGCTTTGTGTTGTGGTCTTATTGTTGCCAATATTTACTACGCTCAACCTATTATTGAGTTACTCGCCCCAGAGGTGGGACTAAGTGCGCACAGTGCTAGCCTTATCGTATCGCTTACACAAATAGGCTACGCTTTGGGGTTGTTTTTTTAGTGCCATTAGCTGACTTAATTGAAAATAAGCGTTTAATGCTTATTACTTTAGCTGTGTCGTTTTTGAGTTTAGTGGGGACTGCACTTGCTGATTCACCTAATGTAATGCTTATTTTATGTTTAATGATAGGTATGAGCTCGGTTTCTGTTCAGGTGCTTATTCCTCTTGCTGCGCATTTATCGTCTGACGAAAAACGCGGACAAGTTCTTGGCAATATTATGGCGGGTCTGTTGCTAGGTATTTTGTTGGCAAGACCTATATCGAGCTTAATAGCCGATCACTTTGGTTGGCGCGCTGTATTTTACTTTGCAGCAGGGTGTATGGTGTTTATTGCAGGTGTAATTTATTTTGCTATTCCAAGCAGGCAACCTACCCATAAAACAACGTATTTTGAGTTATTAAAATCGCTTAAACAGTTAATGATAAGCCAACCAGTGCTGCGCCAACGATCTCTTTTTCAAGCATTAATGTTTGCATCGTTCAGCTTATTTTGGACAAGCGTACCGGTTGTGCTTTCTCGTGAGTATGGTTTATCCCAATCAGAAATAGCACTGTTTGCACTAGTGGGTGCGGCAGGTGCTGTAGCTGCCCCCATTGTTGGGCGTTTGGCAGATAAGGGCTATACACATCAGGTATCGTTACTTGCAAAAGTTATAGCGGCTGGTTGCTTTTTACCAAGTTTATTTGAGTTACCTTACGGGATAGTAATTTTGGCGATAACGGGTGTGTTTATTGATTTTGCTGTGCAGGCAAATATGGTACTCGGGCAACGTGCAGTGTACGCAATTGAGCCCCAAAGCCGTGCGCGTTTAAACGCTATTTACATGACGAGTATATTTGTAGGTGGCGCAGTAGGCTCGCTTATTGCCAGCCCATTATATGAAGCGGGCGGTTGGACAGGTATTACACTGGTTGCTACGGGCATGCCGCTTATTTCGTTGATTGGCTATTTGGTTACAACTAAAAAGCAAAGTAAGGTTGTGAGTTAAATAACTATCGCACAGAGCACAATAAAGTCACCATGTTGCGTGGTGACTTTATTTAGGTTATTTAGATTATTTAGTGCTTAATTAAGTAGCCTGTTTTTTTGCGTTTGAAAACGAGCTACCAACAGATGCAGTAATAACAAGCAAAATAGCGAGCCACTGCCATAAAGTCAGTAACTCACCTAAAAGTATAAAACCAGCAATTGATGCAATGGCAGGCTCTAAGCTCATCATGACGCTAAACCCTTGCGATGGCATATTACGCAGAGCAACCATTTCGAGTGTATAAGGTAATGCACTTGATAAAATAGCAATACCAATCCCTAATGGGATAATTTCCCATGTAAACGCGGCGCTTTGCATAATGCCGCCGTAAGGCACTAGCACTATAGCGGCAACAGTCATGCCCAATGCGACAGTGGCTCCACCAGAACTTTGTACTCCCGTTTTTTTGCCAAATAATATATAGCCTGCCCAACATGCACCCGCCCCAAGAGCAAGTGCTACACCCAATGGATCAAGACTATCTTGGCCACTCATATCTGGAAGCAAAAGCAAAATGCCAGCAATAGCGCAGGCAACCCAAAATAAATCACGTTTTCGGCGCGAGGAAAATAAAGCAACAGCAAGGGGGCCTGTAAATTCAAGTGCGACACCAATGCCTAGTGGAATACGTTCAATGGCGTAATAAAATAAAATATTCATACCACCAAGGCTTAATCCATACACTATGATAGGGATGCGATTACCTTGACTAGGTAGATGTTTCCAAGGTTTAAACACTAAGCAAAGTATGACGGCTGAAAAACCCAGCCTTAAAGCTGTTGTGCCTTCAGGACCTACAACAGGAAATAATTGTTTAGCGATTGAAGCACCAGATTGAATAGTCACCATAGCAAGTAGTACACACATAACTGCTAATAAAAATTCTTTTGAAGGTGATTGCATTTTTATCCTTTAATGGACGAGTCTGTCAAAAATGAGCGAGTGTGCGTAAAGTTGACGCAGCCTGAGTTAATAGCGGCATAGTATCTTTTTTTTAAATTAGAGGTAAGTGCATACGACTAAAAATAGAAGCGATAGCTCAGTCATCTAAAGGATTGGTGGGCGTTTTTTGTACAAGGCCGCTGAGTGGGTAACAGCCCTACTTGTTAATCATTAGGATAAGTAACACCTAATTGAGTACGCGCAGTATCAAGTACATGCATGACACTTTTTGAAAGCTGATACGTATTAACACCTGACTCACACTTACCTTGATTAACCATTCGCATAAAATGGTTCACTTCAAATTTCATAAAGTGTTCGTCAAACGCGATAGACACTAATTCGCGATCCCCATTATTAGCAATAAATTCTACTTTTTTAAGTTGTGATATGGCCTCGATACGAATACGGCCAAGTTCGCCTTGTATTTCGGTAATATTATCGCCTTGCGATATTTTAGAATAACTAATAACAGCTTGTTTATCAGCGTAGTTTAGTAATATATCGCCAGCGCCATCTACGCCGGTATCAAGTAATACGCCACTGGCACTTATGCTTTGCGGCGCTCCCCAAAGAGCAATCAATAAATACAGTGGGTAAATCCCTAAATCTACCAGTGCACCGTTAGCAAATTCAGGTAAAAATGTATTTGGACGCTCGCCATTTTTATATTTATCGTAGCGAGACGAATACTGACTATATTGACCTATGTATTTACGTGGCGTGCCAATTTTTATCATTGCCTGTTGTAGTCGTGCAAAGTTAGGCAAGTGAGTGGTCATCATCGCTTCCATGTAAAGGCGCTGATGTTTTTTTGCGGTAGCAATAATAGTTGCAAGCTCTTTAGAGTTTGCTGCGGAGGGCTTTTCGCCAAGTACATGTTTACCTGCTGCTAGGCACATAACGGCGTATTGTTTGTGTAAGCTATTTGGCGCGGCTATGTAGACGGCATCAACATTTTTATCTTGGCATACTTGTTCTATTGAGGTGAAAATTTTTGCTTGTGTATTGCGTGGGTGTTTGGCTAAAAATGCTCTGCCGCTCGACTGTGCGCGCGAACACACTCCGTATAAATTAAAATCGTTTAACGTATTTGCGGCGGCTAACAATGTGTCACTAATAAAATTAGTGCCAACAATAACAAAGTTCATGCTCACTCCTTAGCTTAAATAAACTTAAATAAAAATAATAAGAGTGTTTAGTTTAACATTTTTTTAGTTCTATATGCTCGAGGAGAACAACCAAACCAGCGTTTAACATTAACACTTAGCGTTGCTTGCTCCTGATACCCTAAAAGCTCAGATATAGTCGATATTGTAAATTGGTTTTGCGCTAAGTAGTGGTCAGCTAAAGCGCGGCGAGTGGCATCTTTAAGTTTTATAAAGCTCGTATTATGTTTGATAAGTTCTCGATGCAGAGTACGCGGGTGCATACCCAGTGCAGCTGAAATAGTTTGGTTACTGCATTGATAAATAGGAAGCATAGGCCTAATTAGTGCACTAACTTGGTTGGGCAATGGTTGGGTGTGTTCTTTGTTATTTGCCAAGAAGCTTAGCGCCGCTTTTACTTTATTTAGTTCAGGGTGGTCAAGCTCAAGAGTTAAATCACTTTTTGAGATTACAATACCAGCGCTGTTGCGATGCTCTATAATGTTACAACCAAAGTAAGTGTTATAGGCACGAGTATTAGTACTTAATTTTTTTGGTAAAAATATATTAATTGGTTTGCAGCGGTTATTACTCAGCTTTTTAATAACAGCTAATGCTAAACTAATGGTGAGCTCAATTACTTGGCTTATGTGCGGTAATGGTTTTAAATTAATTTCGAATGATAAAAACACGCTTTTATCATTCTCTAATGGGTGTGAGTTTAAGCTAAGTGCAGGGCTGTGCAAGTGAAGGTATTTAATAACCCAAGTAAGTGCATCCCCTAAATTAGTACTGCTTTTGGCTGCTATTGCAACATGCCCTAAAATATCAAAATTTTGTCTACTTGCGAGCTTAAGGCCAAAACTAGAGCAATTGAACTTAAAAGCACAGTATTCTAATAGCCCAGCGTAATCTCGATAAGGTAAATATTGGTTATCGAGATTTTTAAAGTCAACGTTATTAATATTACAGTTTTGCATTATTTCATGCGGATCGCCGCCAAATTCGCTAATTAGCGTATCTATACCTTGTAATGACGTGGCTCTGATTAGGCTGCTCATGGTTAACCTCAAATAAATGATGTCTAAAAATATCAAGTTTTGTTGAGTTTTTCTATGCACTATTACTGTTAAGGCCATTTAACACTTTTATTAAGGTACACCATGAACAATACAACATTTGATTACATTGTGATTGGCGCAGGTAGTGGCGGCTGCGTTATGGCATCGCGTTTGTCAGAGGATAAAAATGTAAGTGTATGCTTAATTGAAGCAGGCAAGAGCGATAACAGTGCGTTTGTACAAATGCCTGCAGGCATTGCGGCGAGCGTACCTTATGGTATTAATAGCTGGCATTACAATACCGTGCCGCAAAAAGCGCTTAATAATCGTTGTGGGTTTGTACCACGCGGCAAAGTACTGGGTGGCTCAAGCTCGACTAATGCGATGGTTTACATAAGAGGCAATAAATACGATTACGACCAATGGGCGGCTAATGGCAATACGGGGTGGGATTTTGAAAGTTTACTGCCCTATTTTATTAAAGCCGAAAATAATAAAGCGTTTGTGAATAATGATCTCCACGGCACTCAAGGTTTGCTACACGTACAAGAGCTAAGTAATCCAAGCGATGTAAACCAGTGCTTTTTAAGTGCCTGTGTCGAGCAGGGCGTTAATATAAACGACGATATAAATGGCAAAGAGCAAAGCGGCGCACGTTTATCGCAGGTAACTCAGCATAATGGCGAGCGTTGTAGTGCCGCAAAAGCGTATTTAACCCCGTATTTAAACCGGCCAAATTTAACGGTATTAACCAATAGCCACGTTAATAAAATAAATATAAAAAATAAGACCGCAAAAGGCGTGCAAATAGAGCGCTATAATCAAGTTATTGATCTGCTAGCAAAAAAAGAAGTAATACTGAGTGCTGGAGCGATTAATTCACCGCAAATATTAATGCTTTCAGGCATTGGTCCAAAGGATCATCTCAATGCGCATAGTATTAAAGTAGAACACGAACTTGACGGCGTGGGCGCTAATTTACAGGATCATTTAACCGTGGTGCCATTATTTAAAGCTAAATACAATAAAGGTACATTTGGCTTGAGCCCATATGGTATAGGGCATATTTTAAAAGGGTGTGTAAATTGGTTTAGTAACCGAGATGGGTGTTTAACCAGCAATTTTGCAGAATCCCATGCGTTTATTAAATTATTTAAAGACTCGCCTGCACCCGATGTACAACTAGAGTTTGTAATTGGGCTGGTGGACGATCATAGTCGTAAACTACACACTGGGCATGGCTACAGTATTCACAGTAGTATTATGCGTCCTAAAAGCCGTGGCACTATTACGTTAGCGGATAACAATCCACGTAGTGCACCGCTTATAGACCCTAATTATTTAAGCCACCCAGATGATTTAACTGTAATGCTTGCGGGCCTTAAAAAAACACTCGCTATTATGCAAAGTAAAGCCTTTGATAACATACGCGGTAAAATGGTGTATCCGCTTGATATAAATAATGATGAGCAGTTGATTGAATTTATTCGTCAGACTGCAGATACCGAATATCACCCAGTGGGGACATGTAAAATGGGACAAGATCCAATGGCTGTAGTGGATAATAATTTGCGAGTACATGGGATGAGTAATTTACGTGTAGTTGATGCGTCTATTATGCCTAGCATCATTACCGGCAACACAAATGCACCGGTAATTGCGATTGCTGAAAAAGCAGCCGATTTAATTAAGCGCGCAAATGTTTAATGAGGGCGTGTTCAAAGATCCTTAATTATAAAAATCGTTTAGCCATTGTTGCCAATCGCTTTCAAGGTGCAGCATTTGCTTATGTTTTTTAGCATTTATGTGCTTAGTTTCATCTTCATTTGCCATATATGGCCCAACGCGACAAAGCGGGCAATGGTTTGGTGTTAAGTACGCTGGTTTGGTAAGCAGTGCACTTAATTCATTGGTGTGAGTATTCATCGCTTTTGAGCTAAATACGTACGTTATACCGCTGGTATCTTTTACGTGTTTATCGCGGTCAACGTTCCGAATTTTATAGCCTTCAAAGCGACTAATATCAAAAGGCATTTGGCCTAAATATTCAGCGCTTAAACCGATATTTAAACTGCCTTCTATATTCCATTCGCGATAGGGTTTTACATCTTTGGAAGTAATGTAACACAGCATTGGACCATTTTTATCAAGCGCAAATTCGTTCGCATATTTAATAAATTGGTGTAGTAAAGCGCGGTTAAGTACATTCATGCTGGTTTGGCGCGTGTTGTTTTCAAACGCTTCACGGCCAACAAACGCAGGTATGAGTGGAAACTGAAAAATGACTACATCAAAGCTATTTAAATAACCGTCTAAGCTTTGCCAGCACGCTGTATTTGTGACATCAAAACCATTAAGCACTTCAACGTTATACGCTTTTAAATTATTGAGCGCATTATCGGGATACTTATGTTCAATAGTGGTTGCATCATCGTAGGTAGAGGCGACTAATAAATATGGCTTCAGATGATTTTGTATAGCGCTTGAAAACGATAAATCGCCATCGCCTACAGTGAGTATTCGCCATTTAGGATTTAAGTACATATTTTATTTAGCGTTTATGTTTGTAGCAGTATTATTTATATCGCTATTTGTTTGTGAGTCTTTTGCTAGTAAGCGATGAAACGCGAGTCTGGTTTTTAATCCTTCAATAGCGACTTGTTTAATTATAAGATTAAAAGTAATTAAAATGGCAAATGCAATATGAATAGGCCCGTGGGTAAATCCTGCATCTGTATCGTAAAGTGTTAAACCAAATAATAAAAATAAGACGACTAAAAATATTTCGAGTAATTGACTTGAATAAAAGCTTAAACGGCCTTCACTTTTATGATCTTTTTTAATGCGAATAGCGCAAAAAAAAGGGATCACTTTGATTTTAAATGCAGCGTTTTTCTCTATGTAGTTCTCGCCTAGTTCATCGAGTTGTTGGCGTAATTGGTCAATCATGGTGTGTCCTCAAATAGCAGTGCGCGGATATTACCTTATTACCGAGCAATATTTAAGTTTACAGCTGCTATTTAACCTGAACTCTGGTTAATAGATTTGCTAACACATTGAATTATGGTGATATTTAAATTTATTTTCTCTAGCCAGAGATTTTCTGTGAGAACAAGGCGAATTTACGCGTCAATAGCGGGCCTATTGCAAGTAAATTCAACGCAGTTAGCGCTGAAAATAGCGGCTTGAGATAGATTTATTATCCAGAGCTCAGGTTACTTAGGATAAATACTCATACCAATAGTCAGAATGTGACAAACAAACACAACAGAGGTGAGTACTACACGCATTTTTTGATAATCTTTATGGTAGGTTTGCCATTGCGCAGTCGCTTTTTCAAAAAGTAGTACTAGCCAAAAACTTGCAGCTAACCAACCAAGCGCCCACTCAACAGGTAAAAATGCTAAAAACGGTACTGGTATAACAGGTAGTACAGCTTTTACTGCATCGCTGTAGCGTTGCTCACCCGCACGCCATAAGTTACCCGCCATGAATGCTAATATTGCAATGCTGTAAAAAGTAAAAAACTCTAAATTAATACTATTACTACCAAACACAAGAGGCCAACCTACACAGCCTAAAAATGGGATTAAGCCTAAGTAACCTAATTGAATGTGGTTGATAAATTTTTCCATAATAGTATGCCTTGTATTTATGTGATTAAAAGCGGGAGTATTGTAGCAGTATTGCGATTAGCTATCTTAATAATTCGCCAATATCTATAGTCCAAATAGTGCTTACGATAAAAGAGGTTATATAGTTCAATCTTAAAAATCGATTGGTTTAATCTAAACAATCAATTTTATTTAATTATCCATTGGCCGTATTGTATTAATCAAGCCAACGCAAGAGGCCATATATTACGGCTGCGTTGAGTAACTTTAATTCTACTTAAATATAAATGAGGAATACCATGAGCACTTCATTAATCAATACAAAATTACAACCATTCAATGCAACCGCTTACCACAACGGTGACTTTGTAGAATTGTCTGAAAAAGATGTTTTAGGTAAATGGTCAATCTTCTTCTTTTACCCAGCCGATTTTACATTTGTATGTCCTACTGAACTTGGCGATGTGGCAGATCATTACGCACAACTTCAAGAAATGGGCGTAGAGGTTTACTCAGTATCTACTGACACTCATTTTACTCATAAAGCATGGCACGATACGTCAGACACAATTGGTAAAATCACTTACCCAATGATTGGCGATCCAACAGGACGTATTACACGCAGCTTTGGCGTAATGATTGAAGAAGAAGGCTTAGCACTTCGCGGTACATTTGTAATGAACCCAGAAGGCGAAATTAAAATTATCGAAACTCACGATTTAGGTATTGGCCGTAGCGCTAAAGAACTTGTTCGTAAAGTACAAGCTGCACAATACATTGCAACTCACGACGGTGAAGTTTGCCCTGCATCTTGGCAGCCAGGTGAAGACACACTTGCACCTTCACTAGACCTAGTTGGTAAAATCTAAGTACCAGATTTTCCAATCAAGTAAGGGCAGGTAACCGCCCTTAAATCAACGAACATACGTTTGTTGGTGCCTCCTATATCAATATACTTGTTTAAGCACATGCATTATTTGACATGGGAGGCTTGCTGTTTAAATTTTCCTAAAAGGGTTAAGCCATGTTAGATAACAACATAAAAAATCAATTAAAAAGCCATTTTGAATCGCTTACTCAACCTGTTGAGCTGCTTATTGCCTTGGATGACAGCAAAAAATCAGCAGAGGTAGAAACCTTAGCAAACGATTTAGCCTCACTGAGCGATAAATTCACGGTAACAAACAACCCAGATACAAGCGCTCGTCGTCCGTCAATGGTTGTACATTCACCAATTAAAAACACTCATATTACGTTTGCAGGCGTACCTATGGGGCACGAATTCACCAGTTTAGTGTTAGCACTTTTACATACTGGCGGACACGCAAGTAAAGCTAAAAGCGAAGACATTGAGCAAATACAATCGCTTACTCAAGAGTTAAACTTTGAAGTATACATAAGTTTAAGTTGCCAAACGTGCCCGCAAGTAGTCCAAGCACTTAATACTATGGCAGCGACAAACAGCAATATTAAAGCGGCCATGATTGATGGCGCATTATTTCAAAGTGAGGTAGAAGAGCGAAATATTTTAGCTGTACCGGCTGTATATTTAAATGGCGAACCATTTAGCCAAGGTGCACTAAGCCTTACCGACATACTCAATAAAGTAGATAGCAAAGGGGCACAACGCCAAGCTGAATCGCTAAGTAAAAAAGATAAATTTGATGTACTTGTCATTGGTGGCGGGCCTGCGGGGGCATCGGCTGCGATTTACTCAGCACGAAAAGGGTTAAATACAGGCATTGTTGCCGACCGGTTTGGCGGGCAAGTTGCAGATACATTAGCAATAGAAAACTTTATTTCGATTAAGGCGACAGAGGGGCCAAAATTGGTTGCCCAGCTTGAAGAGCACGTTAAAGAATACGATGTAGATGTAATGCATAATCAGCGGGCAGCGGCACTTAGTTATAGCAATGGTTACGAAATTACACTAGAAAATGGCGCAGTACTTAAAGCTAAGTCGCTCGTACTTGCCACCGGCGCACGCTGGCGCGAAATGAACGTACCGGGTGAGCAAGAATATCGCGGCCACGGAGTGGCATATTGTCCACATTGCGATGGCCCTTTATTTAAAGGTAAGCCAGTTGCGGTAATTGGCGGTGGTAACTCAGGCATAGAAGCGGCGATAGATTTAGCCAATATTGTGCAAAGCGTTACGGTACTTGAATTTGCAGACACATTACGCGCTGATGAAGTACTCGTTCGTAAAGCTAAAAGCATGGCTAACATTACTATTATCAAAAGTGCACAAACAACCGAAGTGCTTGGTGATGGTAAAAAAGTAACAGGCTTAACGTACATAGATAGAGTGTCGGGGGAGAGCAAAGAGCTTGAACTTGCCGGTATATTTGTACAAATAGGCTTAATACCAAATACCGAGTGGTTAAAAGACAGCGACCTTGAGCTAAGCAAATTTGGTGAAATACTGATTGATGCTAAAGGTGCGACTTCGTTACCAGGCATTTATGGCGCGGGGGATGCGACCAATACTCCGTTTAAACAAATTATTATTGCAATGGGCAGTGGCGCAACGGCAAGCTTAGGCGCATTTGATTATTTAATTCGCCACAGCGATGAAACCGAACAAGATCAAAGCGCTGCTTAATATTATTTAATAAAAAATTTAATAGAAACATCTCTTGATATAACAGCGTTCACCCTTAGCTGTTTGTTCACCCAAGCCGCCCTTCTCCAAAGGCGGCTTTTTTATGCTTAAAAATTAACATGCGATTTAATCGCAGCCACCACCAGAATCACCACCGCCGCAATGGCTATCCGTATGAGACGTGCCACCGCCTAAAAAACTTGACGAGCCTCTAGTCGATTTTGCCTTTGTAACAAAAGTTGAGAGTAGTAAAATACTGATCCCCACAATGACAATAATTAATGGCGGCCATTGTTGAGTTGAAAAACCTTTGAATAGCACTATAGCTAATATAGCGAACAATACGGTTCTAAATATATTTTTCATTGTTGAATTCCTTATACAATTATATTTTCTTATTAATGTTTTAATTTCAGCCGCTTAGCGGCCGAGGCAATAGCGACTTCTAATGAGTGCATTTTAAATGGTTTTGAAATAAACATGTCCATCCCCGCTTGCTTACATGCCAATTTATCTTGCGATGAAGTATTGGCCGTAAGAGCAACAATATAGGTTGAATCGGACGTACAGATATTTTTTGATCGCAGTTGTTTTGTTGCCTCAAAGCCATCAAGTATAGGCATAATACAATCCATAAAAATAAGGTCGTAATGCTTTTGCTCGCATTTAAATATGGCGTCTTGTCCATCTACTGCAAAGTCTGGTTTTATATTGAATTTGTTCAGTGAGGCATCAAGAACAAGTCTGTTTATGTCGTTGTCATCAACCACTAAAACAGCAAGCTCACACGCGTTAATATTTATTTTTGATAGTGGATTTAGCTCTACTTTTTGTTCTTTACCTAGCTCTATGGGGATATTTAGCGAAAAAGTAGTCCCTTGATTCACTTTACTGCTGACCTTAATTTTCCCGCCCATGTACTCAACAAGTTCTTTAACTATTGCGAGACCAAGCCCTGTGCCACCTTTACTATTTTTAGCATCAACTTCTTGAGTAAAAGGGGAGAACAAAGACTGAAGAAATTGGCTAGTCATGCCTCTTCCTGTATCAGTTACTTCAATGTTTAACGTTAGTTTATTATTGTTATTAAGAACTGATGTATGCAGTGTTACACAACCGTGCTCAGTAAATTTTAACGCATTACTTAATAAGTTAGAGGTAATTTGGCTTAGTCGTGTGTTATCGCAATATGCCCAGCAGTTATCAGAAATTTCATTTGTTACTTCTAGCTCTACATTACTGCTTTTAAATAAAGGCGTATATAAAGACACCAGATCAGTAAAGGTTGTTTTTAGTAAAACGTTAGTGGGTTCTAGCTTTAATTCACCATGATTTATTTTAGAAAAATCGAGAACTTCGTTGATTATACTCAAAAGTATATCGGCGCTACGTAGCGCTACTCTTATTTTTTCTGTTCTTTTTTCTTCGCTGTGCTCATCTATCAATGTAGTGAGCATGCCCGTAATACCATTTAGCGGTGTTCTGAGTTCGTGGCTTATTTTTGCAAAAAGCATGCTTCTATCATCTAGCAAGCGCTCCGCTTCGGCTTTTTTCTTTTTAAGCGCTTCTCTTAGTGTTACCGCTTCAGTAATGTCTTGAAATGTACCAAATAACCGCGTGCAGTGATCACCATTAAATTGTGCTTCTCCGAAGGTAGACACCCAAATTGTTTGTTTTTTTGCTGTTATAATTTCAAGTTCTAAATGCCACTTTTCACCATGGTGAACAGCATTTTCTACGGCCTTATTTATATTATCTCTGCTTGCACCTTCTTTATAAAAATCGATTGCAGAGTCCATTTCAGGGTTATAGTCTTCATCAACTTGATGAATTCGTTTAGTTTGCTGACTCCAATAAATTTTATTATTAGTGAGATCAACTTCCCAAGTGCCTATATTTGCTACGCTTTCTAATTTTAGTAAATCGTTACTGTTTTTTATTAACTGTTCTTTGGTTATAGCGCGTGCGAACTCTGCGCCTAACCATTGTGCAAATAGCTCTATGTAATCGTAGGCTTCATCTGTAAAAATAGGAGACTGGTTAAGTGAGGAGAAATTTACAGTGCCAAAAATATCGTCACCTATTTTGATAGGCGCACCAATATACGATTCGAGTTGAAAATTTGCATAACAAGGGTGATTAGCTATTGCGCTTTGCGAGACGTTATGAAATGCTAGTGCGGAGCCCGCAACAAGAGTGTGTACGCAGTAGGTGCCTTCTAGATCAAATTGAGTGCCTATTTCTAGCGAGTTATCTGGCGTAATAGCATGTAACACGGTATAGCATTTACCCTCAACTTTACTAATGATAGCGACGTCAAGGTTAAACACATTAAGCCCGAATGCTAAAAGTTGATTAATTTTTTCGTCAAAGCTCAGACTTTGGTTAGACACTATGTCGTGAAATTGCCTAAGAAAATTCAAAAGAAAACACCCCGTAAGCTTTTGTTCAATTTATACAGTATAAAAGCCAATTAAAGGCATATTCATTAATTACTAAGTAAGTTTAGCAGTTTTTATCGATGATAACTAAAACTGATGTGTACACTTTAAATTTATAACCTTATGTTTTGTAGAATAATAGAGCATTAATATAACGCTGAGTGTAATATTGATTATATAATGCTCAGTGTTTTATATTTAGTAGGTTGAGTTTGGTGTGTACTCAGGATTTATATCGCCGCCTACTTCCTCTGGGTCAACATCGTTAATAAGCAGTGTTTCACGTACAGCTTCAATGTGATCAAGTACGCTTTGGTAGCGCTCGCCATATTCGTATTTTGTCACTTCAATCGCTTTAGGCATGTAAGTAAAAGCTATTTTAAGTGCGTGGAGTGCTTCTTCGTTTATCTTTTCGCTCATAATATTCTCTTATGTGTAGGCTATAGTTAACCTGAGTTCTGGATAATAAATCTATCTCAGCAGCTATTTTTAGCGCTAACTGCGTTGAATTTCCTTGCAATAGACCAGCTATTGACGCGTAAATTTGCCTTGTTTTCACCAAAAATTTCTAGCTAGAGAGAAACAGACTTAAATATCGTTATTATTTATAGTGTTTTTAAATCTCTTAACCAGAATTCAGGTTAGTTAATAAAATAACACCAAATACGATTCGGTAAAGACCAAAACTAACAAAAGTGAAATTTTCTAGAAAGCGTATGAATAGTTTAATAGTAAAATAGGCGACTATAAAAGACGTTAAAAAACCGACAGCAAGAGCAGTTAGGTCGTTTAAGCAAATCGAATTAAGAGACCGCTGTAAATTTAATCTCAAAAGACTCTGCCCTTAATGCGTCATATCAACAATATTTTTTAATATAAAGTAACTAAACGTGCTTAATAAATTGCATTAAATACCAAATGCACAATATAATAACAATTGTTATCATTTGCATACGCTGTTTAGTATATGCTTAAGTAAATTTAATGAGCAAACAATGAATAATAAAAAAACGTTTAACGCTACACGTCGGCGACACTTATTAGCCTGCGTGATGGCACTTATTACCGCCGTTATCATAATCCCTGGAATGACCACTTATTTACCCTTTGAGATGAGTGAGCAAATTTTGCTGCCTATTTTGTTGTTTCCAATCATTTGGACAGCGTTATTTATATATGCTTATTTGGCTGAAAAAGTATGGCAGCCTTTTATAGTGATGGGTTTATTGTGTGCTACACACGGATTATTTAGTTTTTGGGCGTTAACGCAGGGGCAAGGATGAAGTCGATTACTTTAAAAAAGCTATTTTTATTACATAGCTGGGTTGGGATAATAACCGCCGTATTATTATTTATTATTGCGTTTAGTGGTGCGTTGGCTGTGCTTTCTCGCCCAGAGTTAAAAATATGGGCAAATCCTGAATTACAATCTAGTCAACACGTTGCGAGTGTTCAAGTAAATCGCTTAGTCAATGAGTACCACAAACAAGTGCCCAATGAATTTGGGGAAAATATTCATGTATTTATGCCAAGTGGCCATAATTTCTATCTGTTAACCCTTGTATTCGAATCGCACCACGGAGATGAGAATTACAGCGAGGAAGTTGCCAGAGTATTTCAGTTTCATCCCGATACACTTGCTTTGGTGAATACTTACTACGGCCCTAGCAAAGATTTTTATGCAAATAAAAAAACTGATGCCCCGAGCTATATTGGTGAATTTCATGCTGATTTACATTTAGGTCGTCCTATTGGGTTAATTCTCACTGGCTTTTTGGGGTTAACGTTATTAGTGAGTGCGATAACAGGCTTATTTATTCATCGCAAATTGATAAAAGAGTTATTTACTTTCAGACGCGACAAAGGACTCAATATTGCGATTAGTGATGGCCATAAAGTAATGGGTATTTGGGGAAGTGTATTTAATATTGTGATTGGTTTTTCAGGGGCTTTTTTGGGACTGGCAACAGTTATTTTATTGCCCGCCGCCGCTTTTGTGAGTTTTGGTGGCGATCAAAATAAGCTGATAGAAACTTTTACAGCTATACCAGAAACAGTAATAAGCCATACTAAACAGCCGACACAGCTAGACACCATACTAGAAAATGCACATAGCCGTTATCCAAAAGCCGTGATTATAGATGCAACAATAATGGCTAACAATGACGCTAACGCGCAGGTATATTTACGTTTACTTGGTGGAGAAGCGGTGGCTTCTCAGTTACTGCACTATCGTGGAAATGGCGAATTTGTAAAATCGATGAGTAGTTTTGGTGATATATCAGGGATATCAATAAAAGTAATAGAACTTGTATTTCCAATGCACTTTGGTAATTTTGCAGGCATTTTTATCAAACTACTATGGGTGTTACTTGGTTTTTGTACTGCACTTTTACCAGTGTCTGGGATGATGATGTGGCTAGCAAAACGTACGCGAGGGAGTAATGCTAGTTTATCTGAGGTTGCTTACGCGCGTTGGAACCGCTTTATTATAGGAAGTTGCGGTGGTTTAGTGTTAGCAAGCTTTGTGCTTTTCCCGCTGCAGGTAATACTTAATCACAATGTTATTGGTGCTGCGCAAAATAGCTATTTTGGACCTGTATTCTTTTATACTTGGTTAGGTTGGCTATTAATAGGGTTATTGCCTGTAGATTATAAAACCTATTTTAAACAGACACTTTTACTCTGTGGGTTAGCATTGAGTGCTGTGCTGCCATTAAATATTTTATTGAGTCACAGTAATATTATTAATTTAAACAGTGGCTTAGTTGCTATTGTTGATGCTAGCTTTATGTTTGTGGGGGCCATGTGTATTGGCTACGCGTTGAAAATAAAAGCTTCTACAAATACATACATAGAGGCAAAAACTGCATGAATGAATTTTTGATATTTACGGCGATGACGAGTTTATTCGTTATGATGTTCTGCATTCGTAAAAGCACATTAACAATGTTGATTAAATTACCGTTGGTAATAGGCTTGTTTATATTCGCAACAAGCTGTTTGGTAGGCGTTTATGGTGTTATAGGCGGTATAATTTGTACTTTTGCCGGTGCAATGGTTGCAGGATTGCTAACTGCATTTATTGCTGGAAAAGCAATACAATTAACAAATTAAGCTACGAAATTAATGCAGTAAACACTATTCGGATATAAATTCGGATGCTTTATTTCGCCCTGTTTTCTTTGCGTTATATAGGGCGGAATCTGCATTACTAATAAGATCTTCTGGAAGTGTTTTTGTATTGGGAATTAAAGCATAAAACCCCATGCTAACAGTAAGGCGCTTAGCAATATTTGAATAGTGATGCTCAATATTTAAGGTCTCAATTTCTTTTTGAATAAGCGCAGTAAATGCTTTGCATTGTTTTGCATCAGTGGCGGGTAAAATAATAACAAACTCTTCACCACCGTAACGCGCAGCTAAATCACCTTGACGATGACACAACTTATTAAGTGTACTTGCAACTATTTTTAAAGCTTCGTCACCTTGTTGATGTCCGTAGCTGTCGTTGAAATGTTTAAAAAAATCAATGTCGCATATGATCAGTGCTATGGGATGCTGATTGCGCACACAGCGCCTGATTTCATTTTTAAGTGCGCGGTCAAAACTGCGTCGATTGGCTATATTTGTTAACCCATCGGTATTTGCTAATTCATTTAGCTTTTTGTTGGCCGTAATGAGTTGTTGCTGAGCCAATTCTAGTTTTTTTCTGTAGTCTATATTTTTAAATGCGTTAGTCAGTATTTCACCTACAAGCTTTAACCTTATTAAATCTAAATCGGTCCACTCCCGTAGTTCTTTTACGCTATCGCAGCCGATAAACCCAACAAGTTCTTTTTCATAACGAAGACCAATGCACAATACCGATTTTATTTCTTGTTGTTCAAATTCGATTTTTTCACTGAGTGCTGCTTTAGGAAGGGTCGATGTATCATTTACTCTGAATAAATATGTGTCATTCATTAAGCTGAAAAAATACGGCAGTGCACTTTTAGGAACATCTTGTAATGTATCTTTGAAAGGTAAAATGCCTTCATTCACCCATTCATGCGTATTGCTCATTTTTGTATTGTTTTTATTGAATCTAAACAAGTAGCTTCTATCTGCATTTGCAACAGTACCAATGGCTTTCAGGGCATAGTCAATATGCTTATCGATATCGTCAATTTGTATATCAATTAAATCGGTTGATATGCTAGATATCACTTTATCAAAATTATACTCTTCATTTACGTTATTTTTAATTAGCTCAAATACGAGCATTGAAAGCGACTCATTAAAGTGTGCAAGCCTTACATTTAGTAAAAACGTATTACCTTGTTTTTCAATAAGTATTTGGTTACTTGTATGCGGCAGTAAGTAATCATTAAACAGTGATTTTATAGAGAAAGTTATTTTGCTGAGAGGGTTTATTAAAGTGAGATGATTAAAATCATTTTCAGTTAATGGGGAATTTGTATTTAAATCAAATAATGTTTGTGCATGCGCGTTCGCCTGGTAGGTTTGCGATTGCGTATCATGAAGTAAAACAGCAAATGGAAGATGTTTTAATGTACTCCATGTTTCTTGTGTTGAATCCAAACCCACTTATTCACTCCACGTTATTAAATTATACTGTTTTGTACGGTATATTTTATACTTACTCTACTACTTTTAGTACATTATTATTCATTTTACTAATTTTTTAGTGCGTTTGAATTACCGACGTATTATAATTGATACTGTATATCATTACTCTTTTCTCACTAAGCCTGTCCATAGGCTTATTTGCATTCTAAGTATAGGTAATTCAAACAGTTCATGACAGAGATCACTACACACGAGGCTTCCCGCCGCCGGTTATTAATTGCATTAGCAATTACATGCTCATTCATGGTCATTCAAGTTATTGGCGCATATTATGCAAATTCACTTGCAGTACTTGCAGATGCAGGGCATCTATTTGTCCATAACAGCTCGCTATTTATTGCGTTAATAGCCTCAAGTCTTGCTATTCACTTCGCTAAAACTTACAACGATGGTCACCAGCGAGCAGAATTATTTGGTGGGCTTATTAATGGCGTTTTATATTTAGCCATTAGCTTAGTTATTTTATATGAAGGGGGGGAGCGTTTTATTCATCATCATGAGGGCAATGAGCTTGCCATTAATAGCTTCTTGATGTCGTCTATTGCGGGTATTGGCTTTTTGTTTCACGGTGCTGCAGCGTGGGTTTTGTACAAAGGTCGTAAAGCCAGTATTAATATTTATGCTGTATTTTTACATTCGTTTTTTGATTTAATTTCAACCGTATCGACTTTTATTGCTGGCGTGCTTATCTATTTTACTGGCTGGGATGTTATTGATATTTTATCGAGTATGCTTATCGCATTCTTTGTTTTATTTACAGGCATTAAGGTCATTGTTCGTTGTATTCAAGGGTTACGTTTAAATAAAGAAAAACTTCCAAAAGTTGTTGATATTGAATACGAAATAACTCATATAGAGCATGTGCATAGCGTACACAACGTAACTGTTACGCGTAAAGATAAAGAGGCTGTAGTTGGAGCCCATGTGGTACTTAAACAGCACTGTACTATTGAAAAGCATGATGAGGTCTGTCGTTTAAAAGTAGAACAACTATTGTCATTAAAATTTAATGTTAAAAGCAGCGTATTGCAAATAGAAAGTCATGCCGAGCATCAACACAGTTAGTAGTAAACAACACCAATTGGCATCAGTATTTGATGCCATTTAACGGGTTTTATCGCCTCTATATTTAAGCAAATTGGTATAAATATCTTCATTGATGAGTCAATACGAAGGTATAGGCTCTAAATTAAGTTAATTATTTTGTTGAAACAGTCACTTTCACACAGCTTTTCAGCTTTCATCGGCTTAGCAAAATAATAACCTTGTTGTGCATAGCATCCCATATTAGTTAAAAATACCATCTGCTCTCGTGTTTCAACACCTTCAGCGATACAGGATAGCTCAAGGTTGTTAGCAAGTGAAAATATACTCTTAATGATAGACTCGTCACCTTTATCTATGCCAATACTATTTACAAAGCTTTGATCGATTTTAATCACATTAATAGGAAATTGACTCAAATAAGTTAATGAAGAATAGCCTGTCCCAAAGTCATCAAGGAGTAACTTGAATCCAAGCGCTTGTAATTTTTGAAGCTGTTTTGCAGCCTTAACTTTATCATCCAACAATGTATTTTCGGTGATCTCGAGGCGAAGCTGCATCGGACTTATCTGGTTGTCGTTCAGGATTGAGAGTAAACGCTTGGCTATGTTTTCTTTAAGAATATGCTTTGGCGATAAATTTAAAGAAATATAAAATAACGGATTACTGGATAGAATGGGTGCTAATTCAGATAAGGCCCGTTTTAAAGCTTGCTCAGTGAGCATTTCTATTAAGCCCGTTTCTTCTGCAATAGGGATAAACTGAGCCGGTGATATGAGTTGTCCATCGTTTTCCCAGCGCATAAGCAGTTCGACACCGTTAATTATTTTTGCTTCAATATCGACAATTGGTTGATAATGGTTAAAAAACAAGTCGTCTTTGGCCGCGTCTTTTAAATTATTTTCAAGAATTAACTTTTGTTTTATTTTTTCATTCATTTTTTCGTTGAAAAACTTGAATCCGTTTCTGCCATTTTGTTTTGCGTGCATCATTGCAACATCAGCATTTCTAATTAATATATCGGTTGTTTCAGCATCGAAAGGATATAATGCAACACCTATGCTGGCAGATATATTAATCGAAAAATCTTCAATAATAACTTTGTTTGCAAGCTCCGCGCTGATTTCTTTTACTGTGTGATTTAATGATTTTACTGAGCTGGTATTTTCGATCAAAACTAAAAATTCATCCCCACTTTGGCGGCCCAATGTAGAGCACTCTCCTAATATTGCGCTTACACGTTCAGCAATGTTACACAGTAGTTTATCACCCACAGCATGACCAAAAGAATCGTTCACAGGTTTGAATTTATCTAAATCAATAAATAAAATAGCGCATTGAGTAACGCTCTGTTGCGCTTTTTCTATGGCTATTTCTATTTTTTGATACATTAAACTGCGATTAGGTAAGCGAGTTAAAGGATCGTAGTTTGCTAAATAGCGTAACTCGTTTTCTGCTCGTTTTTGTTCCGTCAGATCAGAAATAACAACCACATAATAGCTAACGTTATTATCTTCTTTCGCAACAGCTGTAACACTAAGTTGGATAGGGTGATTTTTATTTTTTTTCGTTTTAATATAAGTATCCGTATGCCAATTTTGTTTTGGCTTCAACGATTTTAGCTTGGCTGCAAATTTTTTACATTTTGCTTTGCCCATTGCTTTAATTAATAATTTAGTGCTTAATTTTGCCTTAGCTGAGTTGCTTGAAAACGCGTCTAAAAGACTATTGTTAGCAGAAAAAGGCATTAACTGAGTATCGAGAATAAGTAACCAGTCATTTATTTGGCTAAATGCTTCACCAAGAACATTAGCTTGCTGCTCATTGGCGCGTTGCTCGGTAATATTTGTATATATACCAGATACATACAAAGGTTCGTTTGATAGAGGGCTATATATAATTTGGCCAATGTCTTGGAACCACAGCCAATGGCCATTTTTATGATGTAATCTATAAGTCGCTTGCCAATTTTGCAGTGGTTCATTTTTTTGAATGAACATATTCCATTGGCTTTCGACTCTTCTACGATCATCAGGATGTATAAGGGCAATAAAGTACGCTAACTCAATACGTTCGGGTAAATTAGTGTAGCCTAATTCATTACCTCGCAATGTGTTTACTGTTTCGCTTTTTAAATTGTAATCCCAAACACCACTTTTATTATTTCTCAGTGCTAATTCGGTTTGTTTTTGAGAATGAATAGTTGCGCGATGTGCATTTTCAATTGTAATTTTACGATGACGGTATTGCCAAAAAAGTAAAAACAAAATACTGATAATACTTAAAGTATAAATAGTGTATGCAAGTGGTGACTGCCAAGGTGCATAAGCAATATTAAACAGTAATGTACTACTTTCGTTTATTTTAGAGCTATTTGTACTATGTGAAGACACGTTTAAAACGTAGTCGCCAGGTGGGAGTTTAGTAAAGAATATTTTATTTGATTTCAACTTATCGTAATTGAGCGAGGTAGGCCCCGTTAATGATACTTTGTAATATGTTTTATTGGCATTGTGAAAGTCAAAATTTGAAAAGCTTATTTCAAGGCCAATGTCGTCATGGTTTAGTGCTAATGGAGTTGATGCATATTGCATTGGGTGGTAATTCACTTGCCTTGATAGCAATGTAATATCAGTTATTAACGTTTTAAAAACGGGGGCTTGTTGCGATTGTTCGATAAAGTCAGCGGCATCAAATGAGATTGCCCCATAACTACTGCCAAAAATTAAATTTCCATTGTTTAATTTATTTGCGCCAATAACACTAAATTGATTAACCGAAAGGCCATCCTTAACGGTGTAAACAGTTAAAGCTTGAGTTTGCGTATCAAGGCGATAGAGCCCATTTTGACTGCTTATCCATAAGAAACCATACTCATCTAGTTGCAAAGAATACATAGATTCAGTTTTTAAGCCATCACTCATATCAAAATGATATTTTCTCTCATAACTCGTCGAATCCAAGCCAATAAGGCCTTCTTGGCTGGTAGCAAGCCATAATATTTTGTTATTAATGAGCCAATCATCAATGGTGTAGAGCGTATTACCTTTTCTATTTTGGGCTGCGTAAAGTGTTGTAAGTGTTTGAGTTTTTTCATTATAACGAAACAGGTGTGTGTATGTGCTGATCAGTAATTCATCAGGGTGGGTATCTAAAGGGCGAAGAAACGTATATGCATCGAATGGGTCAATTTGCTCTTTTAGTCCTTTAATTATCCGTACATTCTGTGTTTTTCCGTTATAGATAAAAAAGTTTTCGTTACTAAAATATGCAAATGTATCGTTTGCAATTTCGGAAAAACCATAAAAATCAATCGGGTTATTTGGTTCTAAATCTATCGTTTGCTTTGAAACTATTTTCTTTGCTTTTTTATCAAATAAAATGAGGTCGTAGTAGCGAACTAGCCATAAATATTGTGATTCAGGCTCTAAATGAGCTGGGATGATACTAAAGACTGAAAACTTTCCATAAACGGCTTTATTATCGTCTGATTCTAAATAGTTTTTAGATTTTTTCATATCAGCAGATGCATGGGTGATGCCGTTATCTGTGCCAAACCAAATTGAATCGTCATTATCTTGATAAATTGCATTAATAACATTGTTAGCAGGTAATTTTATTTTGTTAAACCGTCTTGTTTGAATAGCCCATGTAAAAACACCTTGCGTACGCGATGCAAGCCAAAACATACCCGTTGCATCAACCATTAAATCATTAATTGTATTTTCAGTAATATTAAACTTACTGTCGCTAAAATTTAAAATAAACTCAGTGTTACCTGTGTCTCGGTGATACTGGAATAGCCCTTGCTCTGTGGCTATAAACTCTCCGTAGGGGGTTTTTTTATAATCCCAAATATTATATTCAGGAATAATTGTGGATATTTTAGACGTATTTAAAAGGGTATTATCATCCAGTGCTACGGCATAGAGCCCCTCTACGGTGCCTACGAGTAGACCTAATTGAGAGTCGATACTTAAAAACTTAACATCATTATTATCGAGTGTATTTTGCGTACGATCGTGTAGCTCAAGTTTAGTTAGTTGCTTATTTGCTAAGTTTTGAAAATATAATCCTTTGTTTGCACCGATGAACAAGTCGTTTTTGTACACACTCAATGCGCGAATATGATTAGTTTCATCGTCAATGGTAGCCTCTAAAGTGAGTATTTTACTATTTGTACTAAACGAGAAAACTTGATTACGTATCGCAAAATAAAAGATATCTTGGGTTTGCTCTACAGCTAAAATGGGCGGAATATAATTTGATTTCTCAGAAGCAACTTGGGAATAAATTTTTACAGTGCTTAAGTTAATAGGATCGATTAAATAAGCACCAGAGCTCTCTGTTGATACAATAATTTTGTCATCATGCGTTTTAAATAAACTAGCTATGTTGTAACGATCTAATCCAACGCCCCCATCAAAGATATTAACTTGATGACCGTCAAATCGATTTAGGCCCTGTGTAGTTGCAATCCATATAAAACCTAAATTGTCTTGTAATGACTTTGTAACATAGCTTTGCGATAAGCCTTCATCGGTAGAAATGCGTTGTAGCTGTTGAGCATAGTTTTGCGATGCGAAAACGTTTCCAAAGCAAATTAACGCAATTGTATTGAGGATAAAAAGCCATTTATTCAAACGCACTAATAAATTCTCTCACTAACATAGAATAGAGTTATAGGTAGGTACTAAATATAGCATGTATTTTTTATTTTGAATTACAAAAACAGATGTTAAGTTAAAACAGTATTCTTTTTGCTGCTAAACTAACTTATATAAGACAATAGCTTAAAATTTTATGAGGTCACTATGCGTACAATTTTTAATGTTGATGCAACCCAAAGCTTATTCTTGGTTATTGACCTGCAAGCTCGATTAGCGCCTGTCATTGAAAATTTTTCGGGCGTTTTAAATTGTGCACTACAGTTATCACATGCAAGCCAGGTTCATAATGTGCCAACCCTAATAACTGAGCAGTATAAAAAGGGACTAGGGGAGACACATCAACAAATACAAAATGCATTACCAAAGGCCGAATACATTGATAAAACATTTTTTAGTGCGTGTGAAGAGCCTCATTTTGTAGATACATTGCAAAGCTACGGGCGTTCAGAAGTTATAGTTATTGGCACTGAAGCACATGTATGCGTGTTACAAACATGCTTGGATTTATTACAAAATGGTTTTAACGTTATTATCGCTGCGGATGCTGTCGGTTCTCGAAATAAAGAGCACGTACGCATAGCCCTTGATCAGTTACGACAAGCCGGTGCTATTATTTCGTGCGCAGAAACAATTATATTTCAATGGACTAAAGATGCAGCAACCCCTACATTTAAAGAAATATTGCCTATAGTTAAATAAATATCGGGGAGTTATGTCCTTATTTTTGTTTTATTACGTACGAAATGGCCAAGCATTCTGAGTTACAAAATAAACAATACACATCTAAAGGTTTTTTATGTCCAATGTTAGTCGATTATTTACAATTATTTTTAGTTTGCTATTCATCGAATCCATAGGGATAGGTTTGTATTTTGGGACATTATTACAAGCATTTATTATTGGTTTACCGCTGAGTTTGCTGCCTATTTGGTTTTTAAATACTCAAGCTGATAGCAAAGTAACACCGCACATAGTGGCCGCAGCGATTATGATGTTTTCCTTTTTGCACATACAACAAGCGTACGGTTTAATTGAAGTACATTTTGAGATATTTATATTAATGCCAATGTTAATTGTTTTTGTACAATGGCGGGTATTTATCACTGCCATCGTATTTGTGGCGGTTCATCACTTATCTTTTTATTATTTACAGACTCAAAACACAGGTTTTTATGTATTTGATCCTGATAGGCTGGCTTTTTCTACTGTGCTTATACACGCTTGTTATGCAATAGTTGAAGTGCTTGTTGTCGGCTATATCGCTAAAACATTGCAGCAAGAACGTCGTGCGGGTTCATCACTGAGTTTTGCAACTGAGCAAATCATGTTAGACCCTGAACATATAAAATTATCACTAAGAGCTGATGATGTAAAAAGTGAAGCTGTGAATGGCTTTAATACATTATTAGATTATTTATCTGATGTAATTAAGCAAGTACAAACCCAGTCAGGATCTTTACAAACTAATTCACAAGAACTTATTCAAGTTCATGATCAATTGGCTGATGCTGCTCAGCAGCGTACACAGCAAACAGATGATATTGCAAATTCCGGTGCTCAAGTTGCTGAGGGCTTCAAGTTAGTTGAACAAGAAAGTGAAGTATTAAAGCTTCAGGTTGATAACATTACACAAGCAGCAAGTGGTGCTTTAGACGATGTTTTACAAACGGACAGTAAAAGCAGAGAATTGTTAAAACTTCTTAATCATACCGAAGAGCAGATCAACCATTTAGTTAGTGCGGGGGATGTTATTTCAGGTTTACTTAATGAAATATCGGGTATTGCAGAGCAAACTAACTTATTAGCTTTAAACGCAGCAATAGAAGCGGCCAGAGCGGGCGAGCACGGTAGGGGCTTTGCGGTCGTTGCTGATGAGGTACGTTCTCTTGCTAATAATAGTAAGGCAACGACAGATAAAATTAGTCTTACACTTAAAAACTTAGTGAGTAATAGTAAAACATCAACGCAGTCTATGGGCCAATGCGTAGATTTCGTTGTTGATCTTACTCAAATAAGCACCGCGATGAAAGAAAACATATCTGCGATGAGCGAGCAGATCAAAGCTGTATCTAGTAGTGCAAATTCAGTCGCGCAAGTGGTCGCAGAGCAGGCGGGTAACACTGAGCAAATAGCTCAAAGTACCAATAAGATGCTTGAAAACCAATATGTAGACTCAAGTATAGTGAAACAGTTGACGGCTAAAGTTCAGCTTATTGATGACAGTATTGAAGTTTTAGAGCAAAGTATTGCAAAGTTCAAATAGACCTAATTATTACAGTGATTGTAACCTGGTTGTTTTTTGTTGTAGCTGGGTTTATTTACTTTCAGGTAGGGCAACTGAAAGCATTTGATAGCACGCAAATGCTGATAAAAAACAGCTGGTTTAATAATTTTAAACAACAATTGGTATGGGAAAATAAAGAAGTTGCATCCTTAATATTGATTACAGAGCAAAGCTGTGGATGTTTTAAGCAAGCTAAGTCGCACATTTCGTCGCTAACGACCTTAGCCAAAACTAAAGGATTGGATGTAGTTCAACTGCAACTTACACAAGAGCTTAAGGCTGTTGTACCAGCAACTCCAGCTGCGATTATTATCGACAAAAGCGGTGACTTTGTTTATGTTGGACCGCTTTCTGAAGGATTAGCATGCGCGCAAGGTAGTGGGTTTGTTGAAGCCGTGATAAACAACTTAGTTGCAGGATATAACTCAAAACTTTTAATTACCGATACAAAAGGCTGTTACTGCGTTAATAAAGTATAGAGTGATTATGCATATTTATATGATCTAATAAACTTTATTAGATCATATAAGACGAAATCCCACGTATTAAAATAAACCCTTTTGCAGTTTAAAGTGCTATCAAACCATATATACCCAACAGTACAAACACACTTGCTGCAATAACACGTACTTTGCTTAGTGGGATTTTTTTAAGCAAGGTGTTGCCAGCATAAATTATAGGGACATTCGCTATTAACATACCAGCCGTCGTCCCCAGTGTTACCCAAAAAACAGATTGATATTGAGCACCTAACAAAATTGTCGCTATTTGTGTTTTGTCACCAATTTCAGCAATAAAAAATAAGACGAAAGTGACTAAAAACGCACCAAAATGATCGTATTTTTGAGTTACCTCTTCATCTTTATCTGGAATAAGCAGCCAAAAGCCTACAACAATAAAGCTGATATTGACAATCAATGGCATGTAGTGAGTTATAAAGTTACCGCTGAGCCAATCGCCTAACCACGCAGACAAAGCATGGTTAATAATTGTTGCAGCTAAAATGCCTATAATAAGTGCAATTTTATTATGAAAACGAGCGGCGAGAAGTAATGATAAAAACTGTGTTTTATCGCCTATTTCAGCAAGGGTAACAGTGACGGTTGAGGTAAGAAAAGCTTCCATTAAAACTACTTTCAGGCGGGAGTGTTAAACAAAGGCAAACAACCATCTCCCGCCTCGAGGATAGTGTTCACCTAAGTCTCGCCGATAATGCTTGCTACAACATTACAAACTTACCATGCACGTGAGGTGCAATTATGTTGATAAGTTTACTCGTTTATCAATTTATTAAAACATATGTTTTCTAGTGTATTAACTAGTTATTTGTTTAGATAAATTGACAGACTGAGCGGGCTACTCCCTTAAGAGGCGTGCATTATTCCATAAATGTTTTATTCGGTAAATACTAGAATATGCAGTTTGTCTTTTGCAATTTTATGATTTTAAAATTACGAATAATCGCGGTGACACTATTTATGGTTATGTGGTTATGTGGTTATGTGGTTATGTGGTTATGTGGTTATGTGGTTATGTGTTTATGTGTTTATGTCATTAAAGGTTAATTTTTTTGTCATTAATTTCAAAAAGATTAATAGATATGATGGTTTTTCTAACAATTAGGTTAGTCAATAATATAGGATCACAGAGATGAAAAATTTATTACTAAACGTAGTATTAAGTCTTGTTTTAACAATATCATTTTCAAGCCAAGCTAAAGTATTTACTTGTAGTGGCATTATTACAGACGTATTTTCAACGTTTAATACTTTTGAAGTTCGCTATGAACGAGCTTCTGGATTTGAGCTCGAGCCTGTAATTGTATACCCAGAGCAGACTTATCTATTAGCACCGATATTAATGGCAATAGCTGAAGGAAAGAATGGCAGTGAATACACCTTAATAATAGAGAACAGAGACGGCAATGATAGCCGTTGTCATGATGGTGAAAGTGAGAATGCATTAATTGGTTTATCAAAAATAAACTAATAATGAGACGTGGTAGCCTTTTAGTCATTAGTAGTATTGTTGCGATTGAGTGACTTAATAGACTATATCCTGCCCCGCTGAAAATTCAATTTCAGAGTCAAGCTAGAAAATTATTATGTTGAATATAATTTATCCTCAGCTTAATGAAGTGTATATTTTAGAGGGGTGGGTGTACGGCATGGGAGTTAGGATGATACCTATCCTAATTTCTAATAAATTATGAATTAAAACAATATTATAAGTACAAATCATAAATCACGTAACAAACCCAGTTACATCGACCTTACGCCGACAAACGAAAATGAATGCCTTTACTTCACATTGCGACAATCGTATTGCCTAATTCATATAACATAGAAAAGATCCAAAACACGATTCATTAAGAATGGGTAAGCCCTTTTAACCTAAATAAAAGCCACTTAAACACCTGTAATACCTTCCAAAAAGCCAATTAAAACAACATTAAACTCCCACTTTATATTCTGCATAAAATACAGTAATCGATTGAATCAAAATAGGAACTCAGCTATGGTTAAACCATCAATAAAAATAAATTAAAAACGAGTTATTCTACAGGCTCGTAATACAATAATGTCACTACCGGTAGGTCCTGAGTATGCTTAACCCTTTTATTTCTGAAACTTACGAACCGCCTAAGAGTTTTGACAGTGAATCTTTTCATTTCAGAGTTCTTGATGACGAAGTTGCAAAATTAGATTTTGAAGCCGTAATGTCTAGTCAAAAGAGACTACAAGGAATTTTTGGCTTAAGTTCTGAATGGCCTAAAAGTGATATGACACTTGAAGAAAATATCGCTAGCCTAAAAGCTCATAAACAAGAATTTGAATCACGGCAGGCATTTGCTTATTCAGTATTTAATAAGTCAAAAAACAAGTGCCTTGGCTCTGTTTACATCGACCCGAGCTATTCTCCGAATTATCAATGTGTAGTCTATTTATGGGTTCGAGATGATAGTATCGACCTAGATAATGAGCTTTATAAAACAGTTCATAAATGGCTTTCTAAAGAATGGGGCTTTTTTAAAGTAGCATTTCCTGGGCGGTGTATTTTATGAAAAAGATTGGGACTAAGAATTAAGCGTTTTATAACAAGAGAATAAGATTTTTAAAGCCTTAATTAGTTTTTAACCATTCAAATATTTACCTAAACCTAATCTTACTTAAATTTAAGGTAGACTCTAATTAATAAATCTCAATCTGAGTGCCACGCCTTGCTTAAAATTAAAACTATTCTCAAGCTGCCGCGAATTCTCAACTTAAGTGGCGCTGGCCAAATAAGTTAAAAAAGAGACTTATTAGCCAATAAAATAATTGATAACTATTTTCGTTTAGATTAGTATGTACGTACTAAATGTAATTGAGAGTGGTTTGTATTCATGTATATTTGTCTATGTCACGGTGTGACTGATAAAAAAATTGAGCAAACAATTGACGATGGTGCAACAACCATGCGTGAATTAACTAAAGAGCTTAAAGTGGGCAGCCAATGCGGTAAGTGTTGTGGCTGTACTAAAAAGATCCTTAATCGCAGGCTGATTCAGATTGCTGATGTAACGGATCAAGTTGCTTAATTGCATAAAAAATTTAGATGTAAAAAAAGCAGCTTATAGCTGCTTTTTTTATGCTTATTACTATTTACAGTTGAGACTGTAAGTAGTTTTTAATACCCGTATTTTTAATAAGTAATTGTTGGGTTTCTAACCAATCAATTTGCTCTTCTTGCTCATTTAAAATGTGATCAAGGGCTTCACGAGTAATATAATCTTTTTTGCTTTCAGCTAGTTTCACTGCACTTTGTAACTCGTCGATTGTATCGAGTTCAAAACTCATATTAGCTGCAATCATTTCTTCGCTGTTTTCACCAATACGTAATCGGCCTAAATCTTGAAGATTTGGTAAACCTTCTAAAAATAAAATACGCTCGATTAAACGATCGGCGTTTTTCATTTTTTGAATAGATACTTTGTAATCTGCTTTATCTAGTTGTGTAAAGCCAAAATCTTTAAACATGCGTGCATGTAAAAAGTATTGGTTAATACCAACAAGCTCATTAGCGAGTACTTTGTTAAGCGCCGCAATAACGTCTTTATCGCCTTTCATAATATGCTCCTACTAAGCCATTTGTGCTTGATGATAATTTTCAGAGCCAATCTTATCAATTAAGCCAAGTTGTTGTTCTAACCAGTAAACATGATCTTCTTCTGTATCAAATAACAGTTTTTCTAAAATGCTACGAGATTGGTAATCTTGTTGTTCTTCACATATTGCGATTACATCTTTAACACACGCGACTACTTCAAGCTCAAGTGTTAAATCGTTTTGCATCATGCTTTTTACATCGCTACCGATAAGTAAATCACGGCGCTTAGTCATATTTGGTACACCTTCTAGAAACAAGATACGCTTAATAAGCCAATCTGCGTGATCTTTTTCTTCTTCCATTTCGTGGTTAAGGCGCTCGTATAGTTTGTTTAAACCCCAGTCGTCATACATGCGCGAGTGTATAAAATACTGATCGATTGCCGCTAACTCGTTAGCTAACAATGTATTAAACGCATCGATTACTTTTTGATTACCTTTCATGATAAATCGCCTTAACTATTTCAATTGTAGGCAGTGTAGTATAAATCGAATGAATTGCAAGTTTTCTCTATAAAAATCATTGCTTTACTATTGGTTTTGATTCTTATTTAAGTTTGCGTTACTGCTTGGTTTATGGACAGTTTTTTATTTGTATTAGCATCTAATGCAAGATTATGATTGCTAGGGCGTATTGGACTTTGGTGGTTAAATTTGCAGCAGTGTGTTTGGTTTTTAGGCAAGGCAGTGCCTATGTAGTGTGGTTTTTCCCCATAAATAGGCGATAACGCAGCATAAAGACCAAACATGCGCTGCCCAAAAGGTTCTTTCTAGGGACGATTAACTTTTTGTTGCTCGGTTTTTACTTAGCCCACTAGGTTACAAAGCTCGCGCCGCAATTTAATCGCCCCTAGATTGAACAAATCTCAATCCACAAAGATCAACACGCCCTAGGTAAAAAGTGAGACGTTTATCTATGTGGGATTTGTTAAGCAACCTGAACTCTGGATAATAAATCTATCTCGAGCAGCTATTTTCAGCGTTAACTGGGTTGAATTTATTTGCAACAGGCTCGCTATTGACGCGTAAAGTCGCCTTGTTTTCACTGAAAATCTCTGCCTAGAGAAAATCAATTTAAATATCTCCATGATTCAATACGTCAGTAAATCTCTTAACCAGAACTCAGGTTAAGTATATAGGCATGCAGGGCATGCCTATAATGTGTGTTTATTCATTAAAATTGGTATGTAGCGCCCAACGTTGCAGTTGTGCCTAACCCTTTAATATTGTACCCACCGTAGGTGTATGCTTGTGCTCGAGCAGGGTAGTAATCGCTATTGAACAGGTTTTCTATCCCAAAATAACCACTCCATTGGGCGTTAACATTGTATTGCCCACTTAAGTTAAATGTGTTGTAGCTACTAACAGGGCCTTGATCGCCAGAGTATTGGCCTTGTGCATTTTTATCAAAGCGCTTTCTGTCGCCTACATATAAAAAGCTCATCGCCAGTGATAGTTTGTCATTCGTTTGCCATGTTAAATTAGCCGTCGCTTTAGGTGGGCTAATTTGTCTTGCGCCTAAATATTCATCAGCTTTGCTGTTTTTGCCTTCAACGTAGCTGTAAGTGGCGCTCAATTTAAGATCTTCAGTAATCGTGTAGTTAACTAAACTTTCGTAACCCCATATTTCTTGAGGTGCGCGTACGGGTTCGTAAACCCCTGTTACTTCGTTGAACGCATTACTCGTACCAAGCTCTGAGGTACTTCTGTAAAGGGAAAATTCAAAGCGCACATCTTCAAACTGTGAGGTAAAACCAACTTCATAATTATCGATTATGGAGGCTTGTGTTTGAATAAGTGCAATATCGTTAACGGTCGCGGCGCGAAGTAAACGACCTATATCTGAAATGTCAGATCCCTGCGAGTAACTAAAAAATGGGCTAAACGCGTCAGTTAGATTGTATTTTATACCTGCGTTATACGTTGTAGCCTCGTAATTAATAGTATCACCACGTACGTTTAACGGCACCGAACACTGCGACGCGGTTCTGCATAGCTTTAATGTTTGATAATCACTTACGCTCAAATCAATGCTTTCGTTTCTTACGCCTGCTTTTATAATAATGTCGTCGTTTATTACCCATTTTGTTTGTAAAAAACCGGCAACACTTTCCATGTCCATCTCTGGGACCCAAACACGACCATCAACCAAAGGTTGCGACGTTTTATCGTTTAACGCGTCAATACCATAGATCAGCGTAGCTGCTACGTTTTCAAAATCAAACTGGCTATTAAAAGTAGCTCTTGCCCCTTGTTTGTCTGATTTAATGACAGACTGACCACCGCTATAACCTTCATCAAGATTGGCTAACGCGGTTGAGAAAAAGAATACGTTTTCTATATTTTGTTTATAGAGATCGAGAGTCATTTGTGTGTTATCAAATAACGCATAATCAACATACTTTAGCGTTATATTTTCATTACCTTCTGGTCCTTGCGGTTTACCTTGTTTTTGAAGTGCTAAAGGGACGTGTATAGCGTATGTTTTTTCCCCTATATTGCCATCGCCGGTAACATCGCCTAAGTCTGTTTTTTGTTGTGAGCTGTAAAAGTTGTAGCTAAACTGCAACTGTTTTTCGTCATCAAAATCATAGGTTAGCTTGGTAAAATAGTTTTGCGTTTCGGAGTCTGATAAACCATATTGTAAACCTAAAATATCGCCCTTTGCATCGCGTTGTACGCCGTTTTCTTCATAGCTTGCACTTAACAGATAGCTGAGTTTGTCGAACTTTCCGTTTACGGCCGCCGATAGTCTACCGCCGCCACTTTCTGCTAATTTAACAGCGCTAAAGCGACTTGAAATACTTATTTCACCTTCCGGTTTACCATCACTACGGGCTTGTTTCGTTATGTAATTAATAATGCCACCTGAGGCCCCATTACCATAAATAGACGTTGCACCCTTTATTACTTCAATGCGCGCTATAGCACTTGCATCAAGCGTTTTTACGCCTAAAGAGCCATTACGAAGAGGGGTTGATTGCGGCACGCCATCAATCATTATTAAAGGCGCACGACCGCGTAGTGTTTGTCCTGAATTGCTTGAGCTGCCGGTATCGGGAGCAAGGCCTGGCACCATTTGCGCTAGTAAACTACCTAGTTCTGAACTTACTTTTAAATGCTGTTGTATTTGTTGTTGATTAATAACCGTAATTGAAGCGGGTACTTCGTCAATACTTTCAGCTATACGGCTACCAGACACAATGACGTGCTCTAACTGATCACCAGTGTATTCATTTTTATTACTTTCATCAGCGAACGTGTTAGCACTTATTGCAACAGCAAGAAGGCAAAGTGAAGTTTTTAACATTGAGGGATCTTAGTTGATAATAATTTCCGTAATGGTAATTATTATCAACTAATGGCGCAAGTGTTAATAAGATTTATTTCCATTTATGACGCTTTAACCAAAAATAGACACCACTTACAATAAAAAATGCGAGTGAAAGGGCGATTAATAACCACATAAATTGCACTATTGGGCCTGCAAAATCACCAATATGAAATTTATATTTAAAGTTCCATACTTGTGTTGTGAAGTTGGTTTTACTTGCGTCAAATGAGTTTAAGACTTTGCCAGTAAATGGGTTGCTCCAAACCCAACTGTAAGCGTGGCTTTCGCTAGGGTTTTGCATTCTCAGCGCTATTGCATCGTCGGTTTTTTTAGGCAAGTAAATTCTATATATTTTACCATCTGGGAATACGTTCTCTGCATTTTTAATTGCTTCGTTATAGTTTAAAGCCGCTTTTAAAGATGCGATTGTTTTTGGTGCTTTCGGTCTTTGCTCTACGGTGTTAAAGGTTAAAAATTCTAAGACCGATTGAGTTTGTGTTTTCCAATTAAACGCCATGCCAGTAAAGGCAATAAGTACAAGCGGTATAAAAAAGTAAACGCCAAGCACAGTATGTAATTGATACATAAGCACTCTAAATTTGGCTTTTGGTTTTATTGCTAACCGTTTAATTCTGTTTTTTGGTTTAACCCATAGGTAAAAGCCGAGTAAGGCGTTGACTAAAAGTAGCAAAGCACACACCGACATCCAATTTCTAAAGGTTTTTTCACCCTGACTGTTTTCATATAACAACCAGCGATGTAAGCCCATAGCAAACCCGTAAATGGTATCTGTTGATTCATAGATGTTTAGTACACTTCCTGAGTAGGGATCAACACTGGCGTAGTGTTTATTGGCTAACCTAAATTGCCATGCTGAGTTTGGTGCTTGCTCAGGCATAAAAAAGGTGATTGTTTGCTTAGTTTGAGCTTGTACATTTTGTATAAGTTCATCGTAATGCATTAAGTTTTTTTGGGGTGTTACTTGCCATTTTGCAGGCTCTATTAAGTGCTGTATGTCTTTTGCGTAAATCATAACCGCACCGGTTAAGCTCACTATGAATAAAAATAGTCCGCTAATAAGGGCAAGGCTTAAGTGAATTCTACGTAACCAAAGTTTCAAAAAAGTATCTCATTATGAGTTAATAGCAATATTGTAAATGATAATACGAGCTGTTTTTAATTAATAGTCATGTATTTGGTTTTGCTTATTAACCTGAACTCTGGTTAAGAGATTTACTAACGTATTGAATCATGATGGTATTTAAATTTATTTTCTCTAGCTAGAGATTCTCAGTGAAAACAAGGCGAATTTATGCGTCAATAGCTGGCCTATTGCAAGTAAATTCAACGCAGTTAGCGTTGAAAATAGCAGCTCGAGATAGATTTATTATCCAGAGTTCAGGTTTATTATTAATACCATTATGTGAGGCTTTTATTTACGATCGATTGGATTTCTATTATGCAATTTTCGATATTAAAATTGTCGTGCAAAAAGCTTTTTACTATGTGTAAATCAACTAGGTGTTGAGTGCTAATAACAAGCTCGCAGTAACTTTCTTTATCATCTAATTGCCAAAGCTTAATACTGATTACCGATTCGATATTAAATTTACTGCAAATAGTATTTGATATTGTGTGTGTATCAATGTTGTTAGGCGCTGCTTGCATTAAAATTTTGCAGCTTTGTTTTAATAGTAAAACGCCATGATAAATTACATAGATAGAAATAAGGACAGTGGCAATTAAATCAACAATATACCATTGATACAAAATAATTAAGGTGCCCGCAATAATGACCACAATAGATGCCATTGCATCTGAGATATTATGAATAAAGGCTGCTTTTATATTAATGCTGTTATTTGCACCAGCACGGTAGGTTAAAAATGCGGTAGCTAAATCAACAACTAATGCGATGGCGGCAACCCATACAACAATCCAGCCATTAATTAGTTGAGGATTTAAGTAACTCGAAACAGACTCAACTATTAAATACCCACCAATTAAAATTAACGTGCTGCTATTAAATAACGTAGCGAGTATTTCAGCACGTTTATAACCAAAATGATGAGTGCCGTCAGCAGGCTTATTGCCTATTTTACGTGCTACCAAGGCTATGAAAATAGCACCAGCATCACTTAAATTATGAAGGGCGTCGGCTATAAGTGATAAACTGCCAGAAAATATCCCGCCAATGACTTGCGCTATGGTCAGTAATACGTTTATGACAACAGCTACCGTAAGCTGTTTATTACTTTGATTTTCGTCTACATGACTATGTGAATGATTGTGTCCCATAAATCCCTCTAAACTATATTTAAAAAGTAGCACTCATAAATTTTAAGTGTAAAACAAGTAAGCGATTATTATTAAAACACGATCAAAGCATGTTTTATAAAACTATTAATGACACTAATTGCTTATGTTTCAAAGCTTTTAAACCCCAATGCTTGCGTCTCTTCTTATTTAATGCATTATGAAAGTATATTCTCATAGTCCGATTCAGTTTTTAAAATAAAGCAGTATGCCCTAAGGTGAAAAATAATGAACCAGCCAATTATTCGTGATGCACAACCGAGTGACTCAAAAACAATTCTACATTTTATAAATGAATTAGCTATTTATGAAAAAGAACCTGAAGCTGTAAAAACAAGTGAGCAAGCGATACTAGATACGCTATTTTGTGATGGCGCAACTGCGCACAGTATAATTTGTTTAGAGGGGGATGAACCAATTGGTTTTGCAGTCTATTTTTATAATTATTCTACGTGGTTAGGTAAAAACGGCCTGTATCTTGAAGATTTATACGTAAGCCCAGATAGCCGTGGCAATGGCGCTGGCAAAGCGATTATGAAACATTTAGCTAATAAGGCCATTAGTAATAATTGTGGTCGTTTTGAATGGGTAGTGCTTGATTGGAACAAACCCGCTATCGATTTTTACAACAGCATAGGCGCAAAGCCTCAAAACGAATGGATTATATATCGCTTAACAGGGCAGGAATTGTTAGATTTCGCCAAATAGTTAATGAAAATCATTTGCATTTACACTGTTGGGTGTGTAAGTTAAATACACACTCAATAATTAAACGTGCAGATGATTATATGATCTCAAGTCAAAAACAAACTCACCCAGATTTACTCTATCTTGAGCATGCATTAAGTCCTTGGCAGTCGAACATAATGCAAGGTAATTATGCATTTGAACAAGGTGCACTACTCGAAGCCCGCGATAAATACTTATTAGCCAAAACACTTGCAGATCATCTTCTTGAGCAGTTTTTATATGCACAAATTAATAATAATGTCATTCATGCTATTGAGCATTGTATACCCGCACTTGTTGTTGCGTCGCATAATTTAGCTGATACCTATATAGCTATGCAACAGCCTGAAAATGCATGCAAATGGCTATGCGAAGTACACTTAACACTTTCTTCATTAATTAAGCATACTCATTACGATATACAAAAAGTGAGTAAGCACCATTACATTAAAACTTCCTCTGAACTTGTATCATTTGCACGCAGGTACCCTTCTTTTCCAGAACTGATTGAGCAAGTTAATTTTTGTTTAAGCTCAAACACACCTTCAAACAAACAATTGCACTAAAAAGGACTATTTATGACGTTTACTTTACCTAAACTAGATTATGAATACGATGCACTAGAGCCTCATATTGATAGTAAAACGATGCATATTCATCATACTTTGCACCATCAAACGTATATCAATAAAGCCAATGCTGCTTTAGCAGATACTGTATATGAAAACGTAAATGCTGAAAAATTACTTAAGGGAATAAACAGCCTGCCTAGTAATTTGCAAAAAGCAGTACAAGAGCATGTAGGAGGGCATTTTAATCACAGTTTATTTTGGCAAGTAATGAGCCCACAAGCCACAGGTGAACCTGAAGGTAGTGTTGCTCAGGCAATAAATGAACAGTTAGGCAGTTTTGATAAGTTTAAAGACCAATTTACTGCTGCTGCAATTAGCCAATTTGGCAGTGGTTGGGCATGGCTATGTGTGACCCCAGATAAAAAGTTGATTGTAGAAAATAGCGCTAATCAAGATTGCCCTCTAATGCAGGGCAATACCCCTATTTTGGGTCTTGATGTATGGGAACATGCCTATTATTTGAAGTATCAAAATAAACGTCCTGACTATATCGCCGCTTTTTATAATGTAATTAATTGGCAAGAAGTACAAAGGCGTTATTTATTGGCTATTGGTTGAGTGCCGAATATGGCTAGTAATGTAAGTTTTTTTGTATAAGCTAGGCTCTATAAGGTTAATTTATAGGGCCGTTTATGGACACTTCACATTGGCAAAAAGCACGTCAGAGTCGCGATCCTCGTTTTGACGGGCTTTTTTACGTCGCGGTAAAAAGTACCGGTATTTATTGCAGGCCTATTTGCCCTGCACCAACGGCTCACGAAAAAAACGTTGCTTATTATCAGTATGCCCATAACGCGGCGCAAGATGGCTTTAGACCTTGCATTCGTTGCAGGCCCGACAGTGCACCAGGCAGCGCTGCTTGGCAAGGTACAAAAACCACAGCTCTGAGGGCTAAGCAATTAGTTGATCAGCAAGATGAACACGACTGCGAAAAATTAGCAGCTCGTTTAGGTATAAGTAGTCGTTATTTAAGGCAGTTGTTTAAGCAGTATTTTGGTGTGTCGATTACGCAATATCGATTATTTAACCAATGTCATTTTGCTAAAAAGCTGATTCAAGAAACACATTTACCCTTAACCGAAATAGCGTTTGCTGCTGGCTTTAAAAGCATTAGGCGCTTTAATGATGCATTTTTGCAGCAATTAAATATAGCTCCCTCGAAGCTGCGCAGTGGCGATAAAAAACCAACGTCAACACTCACATTAACCTTACCATTTAGGCCGCCCTATAATTGGCCTGCTTTGCAGTCCTTTTTACAAAGGCGCTTGATCAAACCAATGGAGTGGATAACGCAAACGAGTTACGGGCGTACTTTTGCAAGTGAGAAATATAAAGGAAGCTTTACCGCCAAATTTATAGCGAGTAAAAACCACTTTAGTGTATCTATCAATATAGACAATACGGCGTACTTACAACCTGTTATTAATAATATACGTCGTGTGCTTGATTTAGACGCCGACATTAATTTAATTCAAACGCATTTAAGCGCCAATATAAACAATGCGTTTACTGTGTGTGAAGGGCTCAGGCTTCCAGGGATTTGGTCAAGTTTTGAAGCCGGAATAAGAGCGGTACTTGGGCAACAAGTGAGTGTTACTGCGGCGCATAATTTAGTAACAAAGTTAGTTGATGAATTAGGTGAAAAAGAGGGCAATGCTATTTACTTCCCCGCAGCTGAAGTTGTTGTTAATAGTGATTTTGCCTTTTTTAAAATGCCACAAGCGCGCAAAAATGCGCTGCATAATTTAGCGCAGTTCTGTGCGCTAAACCCTCAAAACGACGATTTAGACGAATGGCTTAGTTTAAAGGGAATTGGCCCTTGGACGGTAAATTATGCAAAGCTGCGAGGGCAAAGCCAACCCGATATATTACTTGATGGCGATTTGGGTGTTAAAAAAGCTCAAGCGGCGGCAAATCCTTTTGAGCCTGCTAATTGCGCTCCTTTTCGCTCTTACTTAACCTTTCAACTTTGGCAGCAATTATAATGATAATTCAAACATCAATTTCAAGCCCAATAGACGACATAATTATTCAGGCAACCGATAAAGGTGTCAGTTACGTTGGTTTTTACCCACCAGTTGAACACCCTCATACGCCATTTGAGCGAGTCACTAATAAGGCGGTGCTTATTTGCGCTGCACAGCTAAACGAGTACTTTGCAAAAAAGCGTACTACGTTTGATGTACCACTTGATACAAAGGGGACGGTATTTCAGCAAAGTGTATGGCAAGCACTATTAACAGTTCCTTTTGGGCAGTCGCAAACATACGGCTATATTGCTAACCAACTCAATAACCCGAAAGCAGTAAGGGCGGTAGGCGCTGCGAATGGTAAAAACCCGATTAGTATTATTGTACCGTGCCACCGAATTATTGGCGCAAATGCAAAGTTGACCGGTTATGCGGGAGGTTTGGATAGAAAACGCTGGTTATTGAAACATGAAGGGTTAAATTTGTATTAATTTAATATTAAGGTAGCATAAGCGCACTTTTTATTAGATGGCACCCTAATGGCTCAATTATATTTTTACTATTCTGCAATGAATGCAGGTAAATCAACCACATTACTACAATCTGCTTTTAATTATAAAGAACGCGGTATGGAACCTGTGATCCTCACCGCTGCTATTGATGATAGGCAAGGCGTGGGTAAAGTGTCATCTCGTATTGGCTTACAAGCTGATGCGCATGTATTTGATGCCAGTAAAGATGTTTTTGATCTTATTGAATCGCTTCATAGCGACAAAAAGCGCCACTGTGTGTTGGTCGATGAATGTCAATTTTTATCAAAAGAACAAGTTATGCAATTAACCGATGTGGTTGATGAGTTAGGTATACCTGTGCTGTGCTATGGCTTGCGTAACGATTTTAGAGGCGAGCTATTTGTAGGGTCGCAATACTTGCTTGCGTGGGCTGATAAGTTAGTAGAGCTTAAAACTGTATGCCATTGTGGACGAAAAGCTAACCATGTACTGCGTACAGATGAAAACGGTGAAGCAATAGCCGATGGCAATCAAGTAGAAATTGGCGGCAATGACCGATATGTTTCGGTATGCCGCAAACATTATAAAGCCGCGTTAAATATGGGCCGACAAAGTAGTTAAAAATGTATCAATATCTTCGCGGGTAATATCTAAATGCGTTACTAGCCTAAGCTGCTTACTTGGGCTAAATAATATGCCTTGTTGTTTAAGTGTTTGAGCAATCTCTTTGATGTTTTTACTACTAGCGTACGTTGCATAAACCATGTTAGTGGTGTTGCTCATATCGACAGTAAAACCATTCAGTTCACTTAATTTTTGAGCCAAATATCGTGCATTAGCATGATCGTTACTCAAACGATTAACATTATATTCGAGTGCGTATTGGCCAGCCGCTGCAAGTATGCCGGCTTGGCGCATACCACCGCCAAGTACTTTTCTCCATCGCCTTGCTTTATTAATAAGCGCTTGCGAGCCTAATAATAAAGACCCAACGGGGGCGCCTAAGCCTTTTGATAAACAAATAGAAACTGAATCAAAGTGTTTTGTAATTTCAGTGATATCAACATTTAGCTCAATAGCTGCATTAAATGCACGAGCGCCATCTAAGTGCAGTGCTAAATTATGTGTATTAACAAAGTCGCGTGCTTGGGCTAAGTATTCAAGAGGAAGTACTTTTCCGCCAATAGTATTTTCTAGGCTGAGCAAGCGAGTTTTAGCAAAGTGGCAATCATCTGGTTTTATTGCTGCCGTAATTTTATTAAAAGGGATACTGCCATCAGCATCGTTTTCGATAGGTTGTGGTTGAATAGAGCCTAAAACAGCTGCGCCACCACCTTCAAACTTATAATTGTGAGCATTTTGGCCACAAATGTATTCGTCACCTCGCTCACAATGCGCCATTAATGCAAGCAAGTTAGCTTGTGTGCCGGAGCTGCAAAAAATTGCAGATTCAAAATTAAAACGCTTACATGCATAGGCTTCTAGTTGGTTTACGCTTTCATCATCACCATATACATCGTCACCAACCGGTGCGTTATACATAATATCGCGCATTGCTTTTGTTGGTTTAGTCACTGTGTCAGAACGAAAATCTATCATGATGGCTTTATCCTTTTAATAGCTTAAGCAAGCTCACTACATATTTGTTCACGGGTTTCTTTATCAAAATAGCTCCATGCAATAAAGCGGCTAATTTTTTGACCTTGTGCCATATCAACTATTTTATACTCGGCTATTGGGTGAGCTTTTAATACTTCTTCAAGGGCTGCAATGTTATCTTTTTTAGACACCAAAGACGTAAACCAAAGTACCTGCTCTGCAACGCTTTCGCTTTCTTTGATCATATTGGAGATAAATTGAACTTCACCGCCTTCACACCATAATTCATTATTATGACCACCAAAATTTAGTGTGCTACAGGGGGCTTTTCCTAAGTTTTTCCATTTACGCTCACTGCCTTTGGTTGCTTCTTCCTCACTTGCATGAAACGGCGGATTACAGAGTGTTAAATGGTATAAATCTTTTTGGTTAATAACGCCTTTAAAAATATGAGATGCATTTTTTTGTTGTTTTAGAGTTATTTTTAAACCATTAAACTGGGCAATTTGTTTTGCTATTTTTACTGAGGCTACATCAATATCAGTGCCCGTAAAGTGCCACTTATATTCACTTGTACCAGTAAGCGGATAAACCAAGTTAGCGCCAGTACCAATATCAAGCACCTTAATTTGCTTACCTAGCGGTATTTGTTGTTGATTATCATCACTTAATAAGTCAGCTAAGTAATGAATATAATCAACACGACCTGGAATGGGTGGGCATAAGTTATGCTCAGGAATATCCCAAAAATCAATATTATAGTGTGCTTTTAAAAGTGCTTGGTTTAGTGTTTTAACGGCTTTGTTATCACTAAAATCAATGCTTTTAGTGCCCGCTGGTGTCGTTATAACAAAAGGCAGTAGAGCAGGAAGTGCTGCTGTTAATAAATCAAAGTCGTAGCCATTTTTATGTAGGTTACGAGGGTGTAATTTTGAGCGTGCTTTATTTTCTTTCATGGCTTAATTTTAACAACAGATATGATGTGGCAATTGTAACAAATGCTGGTGAGTAAAGTGCAGACATTTTCTTTGGTATCGCGGATATTGCTGGTAGGATGAGTTGGTAAAAATAAAAAGGAACAACCGTGGCCATTTCTCAGCAATCAATAGCAATCAATTTTACAGCTCAGCAAACACTACACTTACGTCGTATAGCCGATGATAACCAGCAAGGGCCTGTGGTGTTTTTTATGCATGGGGCTGTAGAAAACGGAAAAATATTTTACACGCACTCTAATAAAGGACTTGCCCCTTTTTTAGCCGAGCACGGTTATCGATGCTATGTGGCTGATTTACGTGGACGAGGTGATAGCAAGCCCGTTATTTCGGGTGAATCTGAATATGGACAAACAGAAGCTATTTTGGAAGATATTCCAGCTTTTATTAATCAAATAGAAGTGATTGAAGGTAAAAAACCCGACTATTGGGTCGCTCACTCTTGGGGGGGGGTGTTGATGAACAGTGTATTCGCACGATTCCCTGATTACATAAATAACGTCAAGGCCTGTGTTTATTTTGGCTCTAAGCGCTCATTGTTTAACAACCATCCTAAAAAGTTACTGCAAGCCAATTTTATTTGGTATTTTATGGCACCTATACTGGCTAAAAAGCATGGCTATTTAAATGCTAAAGGTTATAAGTGGGGCAGTGATAATGAAACTCAAAAGTCGCACTTTCAAAGTATGCAGTGGGCTAAAAAAACACCGTGGATAGACTCTGATGATAACTTTGATTATGCAACCACTATTAGTAATCTGCATTTGCCACCTACGCTACATATTGCTGCAGTAAACGATAAGGCATTAGCGCAGCCAATTGATATTCAAAAGTTCATGGATGAATCAGGGCTGGGGGTTCAAAAAATGCGTATTTATGGCCGTAAACATGGGCATAATTTTGATTACGATCATATTAATATGCTCACGCACCCACGTGCGCGTGATGATCAATTTAAAGATTTACTTAATTGGTTTAATGCGCACCCTACACGTTAACTTCCATCAAGTAATTCAAGTAGGGGCGTTTTATAACGCTCCCATTTTGCAATGGCTAAACGATTAATCGGCTCTCGAATAGCATGCTTGCTAAGAGTGGTAACCGCCGATTTGCGCTTATAAAATGCTAAACAATTTTCTTCAAAGGAGCAATCTAAAAAGTTAAGTAATGCAGTTAGTTGCTGTTTTGGGTTGTTTACTAATGCTTCGTAACTGATGTTGTAAATTGGCATACCTTTAAGCGATTGCCAATGAAGCATTAGTTTTTCGTATAATGCATGATATTGCTTAAACTCTACAAGAGAGCAAAAGTAAGGTTCATTTTCTGCGAAATAATTACTAAGTATAGAAAAAGCAGTCGCATTAAAATCGCGTGTTAAATTTATAAATTTAGCATTTGGAAACAACACATAAATAAGGCCAAGTGATTGATAGTTACTTGGTAACTTATTTATTATAAATGGCTTAATAGGTGTGACGGTTTTTAGTGCATTTATATAAATGTCACGTGCTTTGCTAATTAGCTCAGGTGTTAAGTGTTTTAAGCATTGAGGGTATGAAACTGCCGTCTTTTGCTCTAAAAATGCAACCACATTACCGACACTCGAGCTCTCTCCAATGCTTGAATATTGGCTGTGATTTGCCAGCATTTGCTCCAGCAAAGTAGAGCCACTGCGGGGCATACCAATTATAAATACTGGGGTGATTTGGCTAATTAATTGCTTATCGCCGCTGTTTATAAATGAGCGCGTGTTGTGTTTAATTATTTCATCATAAATGGGGCTGAGCTCATCAGTATTAAAGTTACTTAACTTGTGTTGTAACTTATTGGCGAGCACAAAATAGCTAAATGCTTGTTCAGTATCATCAAGCTTGTCATAGCTTTTGCCCAGCGCGTAATAGCACACCATTTTAAGGTGTAAGTTATTAGTTTGGGTTAATAAATGATGCAACTTACTTATATAATTATGATTTTTGTCAAAACGTCCTAATTGGACTAATTCAAATAAAATATAGGCAGTAACAGGGTGAACACCCATACTAAGTGCATGTGCAAAAGTGCTATGCGCTTTATCTAAATTGCCATGAGTTAGATAGTGTTGTGCTAAATAATAATGAGGTTCAGGGTTATTGGTTGCTATGCTTTGTGCATACTCAAGGACGGTTAATGCATCTTTAGGTGAGTTAACTCCATTAAACGCATCAGCTAACGCATTTAATGGCTCAAGCATACGCGGTAGACGTTCACATGCTTTTTGCAGTACATACACCGCTGCATCAAAACGCGCTAACCTTAATGCTATTTTACCTAAGCCGAATAAGGCTTCACCATTGTCAGGATCGCTTTTTAACAGTGCTTTATAGTGAAACTCTGCTTCTTTGAGTTTGCCTTGCTCGAGTAGTTGATTCGCTTTTTTAAGTAGCATAACTGCGCATTGATTTTTTTATTTACTATAAAATAAAAAAGGCGAAATGTCTTAACATTTCGCCTTAACTGTTTATGCAAAGGTGTTAGAAAGTATATGTCGCTTTTGCATAGTAAAAACCGCCGTTAATACCAAACGGAGATGTTTCGTAATACTTACCGCCCCAGTTATTATTCGGCGCACCGGCTGCTTCGGCAAAATCAAGTTTTTCAGCATCTTGATCAAACAGGTTTTGAGCGCCTAAAGAAAAACTAATAGACTCATTCATAAAGTACGTGATTTCAGCATCAACGGTAATGGCTGCATCAGCTGTTTTGGCTGTTGCATCATAATCCACGTGAACGCCTTGGTATTCACCGTAGTAGTTTAGGCGAGTGAATGCTGAGATAGATTCCCATTGTTGAGCCCATGTAAATGTAGCGCGATGGTTTGGTAAATCTTCTTCTAAGCGTTTGACTTTAAATGGGCCTGTGATGTCACTGAATTTGGTTACTTCAGTTTCATTCCAGTTATATGCAAGGCTAAGTGTAGAGCTACCGCCTAAGATATCTGCAGTATAATTAGCTACAACATCAATGCCTTGCGTTGTCGTGTCAAAGTCATTAGTAAAAAAGCTAACTTGAGCAAGGCCCTCAACATTAGGTACACCCGCAGCAGTAAGTGAGTCTTTATCTGCTTGGCTTAGTGTTATTTTTTCAGATTGGCTAATCCGATCATCTACCTGAATATTGTAGTAATCAACAGTTAAAAATAAATCGCCAAGGGTGTAAACAGCACCAAATGTATAGCTTTGAGATTCTTCAGGCTCAAGCTCTGTACCACCTAGTTGGACTGCAACTGGATTTGTTGGTGGTAGTAAGGCTGAGTCTCTAAGTACACCTTCACTTAAGTTTGTTTGTACATTACTTACATTTGCTTGACCAACGGTAGGTGCTCGAAAGCCTGTACTTACCGAGCCACGTATATTTAAGTCTTCTGTTACATGATACTGCGCCATTACTTTATAGTTTGTTGTTGTGCCAAAACTGTCGTAATCTTCAAAACGAACGGCTAAGCCCATTAAAAACTCTTCAGTAAATGGTGCTTCAATATCTATAAATGCAGCGTAATTGCGGCGAGAAAACTCACCTGCTTGAGATGGCTTAAAGCCAGGGAAACCGTTAGAACCAATGCCAAAGCCTTGAGATGTTAATGGGCCTGCAGTGTATGATGCTTCATCACCCGCTATGATAGTGAATGTTTCTTCATGCCACTCTAGACCGCCGGCAATGTTTACATCATAGGCAAGGTCAAAATCAAACCCTTTAGATAAGTCTAAATTAAAGTTCTTTTCTAATTGTTCGTATTTACCAGGGCTAAAATCACGAGGTGTGTCAGGACCTAATGATGCATTTACTGTGTTATAGATAAAATAGCGAGATTCATTTAATCCAACAGTACCGCTTAAGTCATAGAATACACCTTTTAAGAAGCTACCAGTAAATTCACCCTTAGTACCAATGGTTAAAGAAGTATCGGTGATGTTACCGCCAAAATTTGGTGTAAAACCACCCGGTAGCATTTCGTTAAAAGCAAAACAGTTTGGGTTGTTAGCAACCCCACTTATATAGTCTGGGTTATTTAAAACGTTATCATCTATTGCGATAGTCGGGCAATTGCCACTCATATCGTCAGTTAAATCTGCTATCAGTAGAGTGCCTCCGTCATCGTTTGAATACACACCTGAACGAGTATGCGGATTTCGGTAATAAAAACCACCACGTACATCACGCTCAGAGTAGTTACCAAACATGTAAAACTCAGAGTCGTTAGTTAGCTCTAGACCAACATTACCAAAAATTGAAATATCGTCATTTACCTCAGGTGCGCCCCAAACTTGAGCCAGAGGAGATACATCTGGTACACCCGCAGCAGAGAGTGCCGCAGCATCTGGTCGTTGTACTGAACGGCTTGTTGCATCAGACGTTTTATACTGAAAGCTTAAATTAGCAAAACCGCTGTCGGTAAAGGGTAGGCCAACGTTTCCAGAAATTTGAGTTGTGTCGCCATCACCTTCGTAATATTGACCATGACGTACTTCTAACTTACCGCCTTCTGAGGCATCTTTTAGTTGGAAGTTCATTACACCGGCAATTGCATCAGAACCATACTGTGCAGCAGCGCCATCACGAAGTACTTCGACCTGCTTAATTGCAATGCTTGGAATAACTGAAATGTCAGCACCTTGTGCGCCATCATTAATACCACCGCCTAAAAATGCGATTACAGATGCACGATGACGACGTTTGCCGTTTAAAAGAATTAGCGTGCTGTCTGAAGGTAAGCCTCGTAAATTAGCTGGGCGAACAAGGGATGCCGCATCACTAATTGGATTTTGATGAACATTAAAAGAAGGTACTGAGCCTTTTAAAAGCTCAAGCATGTCGGTGTTGCCTGATTTTTCAAGCTCTTCACCGCCAATAATATCAATAGGAACGGGTGAGTCACCGATTGAACGAGGAGCTGAACGCGTACCGACTACGGCAATTTTCTCTACATTTTTGTTCACTTTAACTTGTTGTTCATCGGCTGCAATAGCTGAACTTGAAATAAACAACCCTGCAGTTGTTGTAGCTAGAGCAAATTTTATTGCTTGGTTTAGCGCATTGTTTTTTAATTTCATTCTAATTTTCCCCAGTTAGAATAATTTTTACTTCGATGTTAAATTTCTCATCATTTATTTTTCAACCTCACTATTAGTGCATATTAATTTGAGGTTTTAGCCTCTAAAGTTTAATTAATTAAGCAACCTTTAGTAACGTTGTATCTACAGACTATAGATAAAAAACAAGGAGAGCAATTGCTAATTAACCGTTTTATAACAAAAAAGTTAACTTAGTAACTGTATGCAATAATGATTCAAGGTGAAGGGGGAAACGAAGCGAATGGGTGAAATTGCAGAGTAAAAAGAATTATTAATGCAAGGTTGGGTTTTCAATGTTGCTTTTTTGTTTCTTTACTTAGACTTTTTTAGTTGTTTTTTCAGAGGTTTGCGCATTACGCCACGCTGCTAATTTTTCTTTGTACTCATCCCATACACAGGGACAGCAACTGCCTCCACCGCAACATTCATCAGATTTTGGTCGCTCAGGCTTGATTGTTAGAAGCGTTGTATTTGGTTGCATAAAAGGTTTCATCTAGGCACTCATTGTGTACAAAGAATAAAGTAACGCTTCAGATAAGTAAATTATTCTTTGTGAACGAGAAGGGCTGTGTGAAAATGCCCGTTATGCGATTATATAAAGTTATTCACCGTGCACCGTGGCGGGTAGTTAAAATTAGTAAAAAGCGCCAACAGCTGCGTTTTCGCCGTGCTATGGTGGCGCTTAAAATAGCACTTGCGCAAGAAAAACAAGAAACAAAAGAAATGCTCTCAATTTATAGGCGCTATACTCAAGGGCAGACGAATAAAGCAGAATTAAAACGCGCTAATGAACAGTTTGTTGATATTTTAAAAGGGCTAGGTTTAGGCGTATTTGCCGTTTTACCTTTTGCACCGCTTACAATTCCTTTAGTGGTAAAGCTCGGTCGTATAGTGGGTGTTGATGTGTTGCCAAGCTCGTTTAGTATGAACAAATCAATTAAAGAACTTGACGCTGAAATAAGTCACGAAAATCAAAAAAAAGCTCACAACGAGTCATTAAAAAAGTAATCTAATGTAACCTCAAATTAGCGATACCTTTTAAGTGTGCTTATTGATATGCTCTTAAGTACCATTTTTATATTATACGAGCTATTTAATGAGTGCATTACTTCGTCATACTTCTTCTGGTATTCCTTTATCATTTATTCTCAAAAACGAATTATCTGACTGGCAAACTCAGCAATCTGCGTTTATACAAAACTGGTTAAACAACACAGGCTTTGAAAAGCAAGGATTAGCGCTAATCCCTGATGCCAAAACTGGCGAATTAAGTCACGTTGTTTGCCTTATGCAAAGTAGTGATGATTTTTGGGCTGCGGGTAATTTAGCAAATACATTGCCAATGGGTACTTATCAAATTCAAGGTGATAATGTATTAGTAGAGCACGTTGCTTTAGGGTTTGTGCTTGGTGGGTACGAATTTAGTGAATACAAAGAAAAGCCAACAGCAAAAGCGCAATTAGCCATTAGCGATAAAGCCATGTATGAGCGTGTTAGTCAGCAAGCTGATGCTATTACACTTGCACGCGATTTAGTGAATACCCCAGCTGTGGATATGATGCCGCAGCATTTATCGCAAGTAATGGAAGATTTAGCCGCAACGTACAATGGTGAATTTTCGCAGTGGATTGGCGATGAACTACTAGAGCAAAACTACCCAACTATTCATATGGTGGGTCGTGCAAGCGAAAACAAACCGCGTTTACTCGATTTAAAATGGGGTGCAACCGATGCCCCGTTAATTACGCTAGTAGGTAAGGGCGTATGTTTTGACTCCGGCGGACTTGATTTAAAACCAAGCTCTGGCATGCGCAATATGAAAAAAGACATGGGCGGTGCCGCGCATGTTATTGCACTAGCACAGCTTATTATGGCAGCCAACTTACCAATTAGACTACGCGTGCTTGTCCCTGCGGTAGAAAACGCTGTATCGCGTAATGCATTTCGCCCAGGCGATGTTGTTAAAACACGTAAAGGTATTATGGTCGAAATTGATAACACTGACGCAGAAGGGCGCTTAGTATTGTGTGATGCGTTAAGTGAAGCTCAAAACGACAAACCAGATCTAATTATTGATTTTGCTACCCTCACAGGTGCATGTCGTGTTGCGTTAGGCACGGAGCTTCCGGGCTTTTTCTCAACAGAGCGCGATGTAGCAAACGGTATTATTGATGCTGGTTTAAGTGTATATGATCCTGTTTGGCAACTTCCGTTGTTTGAGCAATACAAAAGCTTTTTGAAAAGTGATGTAGCCGATATGGCTAACTGCGCAAGCACACCGTTTGGTGGTGCAATTACTGCTGCACTTTACTTAAAAGAATTTGTTGAACCAACAACACCGTGGGTACACTTTGATGTAATGGCATGGAACTTACGTGCATTACCAGGTCGTCCAACGGGTGGTGAAGCATTAGGTATTCGGGCTGTATTTACTTACCTACAAAATCGTTTTAATAAGTAAGTTTTTAATTCAATAGTAAGTGCATAACTTGAGCTTATGAGTATTAAACCTCATACAGCTCAAGTGGTAAATTGTCTGGATCGGCAAAAAAGGTAAACTTTTTGCCGGTTATTTCATCCACTCTAATATCCTCAACGTTTACATCGCACGACTCTAAATACGTTTTTGCAATCTGTACATCCGCTACCTTAAAAGCTAAATGTCTTAAGCCTTGTGCTTCGGGATAGCTTGGTCTTGTAGGTGCGCCATCAAACGAAAATAACTCTATTTGACTGCCATCAGGCATGGCTAAATCTAATTTATATGAACGACCACAAGTGTATAAAACAGGTGGTTATTAAAAGCAAAAACGCACTTAATTAAGTGCGTTTTATATGTGCCTTACTACATGTTTTGTTAGCTTGGCTCTGCGTCTTTACACGCTTTAACGGCTGGCGCTACAAGTTCTAAACCTGTTTTATTACACGGTGGTAATACTGCATCGCTTACATTAATAGGCGTTACACGATCGCCCCATTTTATGTAACTTGCAGCCCACGTAAGACCTGCTCCAAACGCAGCAGACATTATATTAGAATGCGGCTTAATTAACCCTTGTTCAACCGCTTCACATAGTGCAATGGCAATTGTTGCAGCTGAGGTATTGCCATACTCACCAATGTTTACCATCACTTTTTCATCAGGTACTTTTAAACGGTGCTGAATAGCTTGAATAATGCGTAAGTTTGCTTGGTGAGGAACTAATACGTTTATATCATCTAAGCTTAAATTTGCTTGCTGAAGTACATCATCACACGCTTCACTCATGCCTTTTACAGCGCGTTTGAAAATTTCACGCCCTTCAAATAACAAATCTGATGGGCCAATTGGTTCATATTTATTTAAATTGCTACCAAAATTTGTGATGTGTAGAATATCGCGATCTTCACTATCGCACCCTGTTTTAGTTGCAAGCAAACCGGCTGGTGTATCTGCTGCTTCAAGTACGACTGCACCTGCGCCATCACCAAACAAAACAGCGCTATCACGGCGCGCCCAGTTCACATACCAAGTCATGCGCTCAGCGGCAATGACCACCGCTTTTTTGATCATACCCGCTTGAATTTGTGCTGTAGCGGCTTGTATCGCATATAAAAAGCCAGAACATGCCGCGTTAGTATCCATAGCAGCTGCGCCTATAGCACTAATATTTTTTTGTACTTGTGAGGCGGTATTTGCCACAACCGTGGAAGGTGTACAAGTTGCTAATATTACTAAATCAATATCTTTTGGATCAACGCCTGCACATGCAATTGCATGTTTTGCTGCAATGGTCGCTAAATCGGCAGTACTTACATGACTCACGCGACGTGATTTAATGCCTGTACGCGTGGTTATCCACTCATCGGTGGTATCAACTATTTCACTAATTTCGTCGTTGCTAATGCTTGCTGGTGGAATGCATTTACCCCAACCAGTGATGTGTGCGTAAGACATGGTATGCTCTCTTAAAAGTGGTCTGACGTGTGTTACTAATAGGGATGTTATATCAAAAATTGCCTTTCAAGACTAGTTTATAAGGTGTTTTCCCCCGTAATAAATTGTAATGAAAGGCAATCTATAAATAAGTTGATTTAAAAAAGAGCAAATGCGAATTACAATGTTAGTGTTTAGGTTGTTATTTGTTGCTTAGCTGTTGACAGGCAGGCAGTATCAGCGATTATGATACTTAACTAATAATAGTAATCGTATGCTCAAATACTGTGCAATACGTTGGTATAGCTAGGTAAGTTTATAAATTATAGGGAAGCATATGAGTAACAAAATAAAAGTGTCGTTATTTAACCATTTGATTGATGCTGAGCGCCAGTTACTCGACCCAGAAATTCGCCAATCTGAGCGTGCGCTAGATGCTTTACTTGATGATGAATTTATCGAAATTGCTGCCAACGGCACTACATTTAATAAATACCAAGTGCTTACCCGTTTACCTACCGAAGTGGTGCCACAGTTTTACAATCAACATTTTAAAGGTCGAATGCTAAGCGATGATGTTGCGCAGCTAAGTTACCAAGCCGCTTATAGGCGCACTGCTCGCAGTGAATTTAATTATTCATTGCGTATGTCGCTTTGGCGTAAACAAGGTGAGCAATGGCAAATGGTGTTTCATCAAGGCACCCCTTGTGCGCCGTTTACAATTTCTATGGATGATGATTAAAAATCATATAACCGTTAAAATAACCTTATTAAACATTTGATTGGGCAATTACCTTTTGTTAATGCGAACCGACCCTTCTATTAGTCGACTATTAATGCTGCGAAGCGGCGCAATTGCTGTGCAGTTAATCGCAGTGTTAAGCGTTTATTTTTTACTTGAGCACCAAATTGCGTTACTGCCTTTACTCACTGTTATTGCGTTAGAGGCTGTTTTTCAGCTAATTAGCCTATTTGCTTATCGTAATGTAAGCCAAGCTAAACCGTTTGGTATGTTAATGCAGCTCACTGCTGATGTGTTGTTTTTAACTGTTTTGCTTTCGCTAAGTGGCGGTGCAACCAATGCGTTTGTTTCGTTGTTGTTGCTTCCCATAATGATTGCTGCTGTTACATTACGTGAAAAGGGATTAGCGTATATCGCCGTGTTAGCGATTGCAGCTTACAGCTTTTTATTGATAAAAATGCCCGATCACAGTATGCATCAAATGAATATGAGCGGGCACTTTATTGGTATGTGGGTCAATTTTGTTTTAAGTGCCAGTGTAATCGCACTTGTGATTGGCGCAATGAGCCGAGCACTTAAAGAGCGAGAGCGAATTATTGCAAACGTGCGAGAAAAACAATTACGTAATGAGCAGCTTGTTATCCTTGATGGAGCTGCTGCACAAATAACCCATCAACTTGCGACCCCCATCGCAAACTTGCAGTTATTGTTTGAAGAGCTACTAGAACAACAACCAAACAATCCTATTGTTAAGCATATGCAAGCGCCGCTGATTCAGTGTAGTAACCAACTTAATGATTTTAGGAAGCTTTCGGAGCAGTTACGGCTTAAAAATTCACAAGAACACGTAACTGTAAAGCACCTGCAAACACAGATCACGGATACTCTTTTACTGCAATACCCTGATCAGCACATTCAGTGGATCACACCGCCTATCGCTGCAACACTAATGAGCGATGTTATGTTATTGCCTGCAATTTTAAATTTATTACAAAATGCGACCCTCGCAAACCAAAAACAAGGTCAAACTCAATTAGAGCTAAGTTGGCAGCAAGACAACCTGCATAGTAAATGTGTTTATTTGTTAATTCGTGATTTTGGCAGTGGTTTTTCTGCACCACAATTAGCAGAGCTGGGCGGGCAACTTATGCCAAGTGTTCAGGGAATGGGGCTTGCTGTGCTTTTATCAAATGTAACATTTGAGCGTTTAAATGGCTCGCTTACCTTGTTTAATCATACAGATGGCGGCGCTGTCGCCAAAGTAAAACTTGCTATTGTAAACACCGAGAAAACAGCCTCATGAAGTTACTTATTGTTGAAGACGATATAAATTTAGCCAACACACTAGCAAGGCGCTTAACTAAGCAGGGCTTTACTTGCGAAGTAGCACATAATCAAAGTGATGCGTTACTCACTGCACGCAGACTATTACCGGACTTTGTTTTATTAGACATGAAACTAGGCGACGATAACGGACTTGCACTTATAAAGCCGCTGCGTAATTTGCTTGCCCAAGCTCATATTGTTCTACTCACTGGGTTTGCAAGTATTGCGACCGCAGTAGAGGCAATGCGTTTAGGTGCTAACGATTACCTTACTAAACCAGTTGATGTGACGACCCTATTAAAAGCGCTTAACACAAAGCCTGTCACGTCTGCGCCTAGCGCTATTGATGATGCTGTTATGTCGCCAGAGCGCTTAGAGTGGGAGCACATTCAGCAAGTATTACACAGTAATAATGGCAATGTGTCGGTAACCGCGCGGCAACTTAATATGCATCGGCGCACTTTGCAGCGCAAGCTACAAAAAAAGCCGGTGCAGCAGTAATTTAGTACTTAACTTATGGAAAGTGTTATGAGCGATGATGCAGCTATATTAATGCAAAATCAAAAAATTATATTATTTGATGCGCAATGTAAGCTGTGCAGCGCGTGGTGTAATTTTATTATTGCGAGCGATACGAAGATTATTTTTAAACTATGCAGCGTGCAGTCCCCTAAAGGTGAGTTGTTGTTAATGCACTTTGGTTTTTCGACGAATGAATACGCCTCAATGGTGTTTATTGAAAATGGTAAAGCGTATACGCAAAGTCATGCTTTTTTTGAAGTGGTTAAGCAGCTTGGTTATCCGTACAAGCTCGCAAATATATTTAGTGTTTTACCAAATAGGTTTAATAATTGGTCATACGATAAAATCGCTTTAAATCGTTATACATTATTTGGAAAGTATCAGTATTGTAGAATTCCCGCATCAAGCGACGCTGCGCATTATTTGTAACTTGGTTGTTATTGGCGCTGCCGCTAAGAATAGAATAACGTTGATATTTATCTTAACTTTTGTCAGATAAATTACAGCGAGTGTCTAGTTTATTTCACAGCTTATCTCATTTTCTAATACAAGAACCGTCGTTGCTAGATGTGGTTGGACAGATATTTGCCATCGAGTGTAATAAAGCGTAATAGAACTTTGTAGTCTTTATGGGTAACTTTAGCTTAATCTAGCTAAGGAAAAGACGACTATGAAAAACGAACTTGATATAGCAATTGTTGGTGGCGGTGTGTCTGGTGTTTACAGCGCGTGGAGGCTACAACAGCATGAAGGCAAAGAAAAGCGTATTGCGCTATTTGAATACAGTGACCGCATAGGCGGGCGTTTATATAGTAAAAAGTTACCAGGGTTACCAAATGTAGTTGCCGAGTTGGGGGGAATGCGCTTTATTCCTTCAGATCACGTTATGGTTAATGCATTAGTTAATGATTTGAACCTGAAAACGCAAAACTTCCCAATGGGTTCTTCCTTACCCATGTACCCTGATTCAAAAGATCCCGCTGTGAAAGATATAAAAGCGGGCAGTGAAAATAATCTCTTTTATTTGCGCGGTCAGTATTTTCGTTACCGAGATTTTGCGCAGTGCCCTGACAAAATACCTTATAAGTTAAACGCATCTGAACGCGGCTATGGACCCGAGGATTTACAAGTTAAGGTGATGAACTTAATTTGTCCTGGTTTTGCTGACATGAGCTTGTGCGAGCAAATGAAAGTTAAAGTATTTGGCAAAGAGATCTGGAAGTATGGTTTTTGGAATTTACTTGAGCGAGTACTAAGTAACGAAGCCTATTTATTCATGAAAGAGGCTGGCGGGTACGATGCTAATGTTGCTAATGCAAGTGCGGTTACTCAGCTGCCAGCAACAGAATACAGTGATGACACTGAGTTTCTCACTCTCACAGATGGATTTCAGGCACTGCCATTAACGCTGTGCGCGCAGTTTAAAGCGTTAAAAAGTTGTTTAGCCGAAGACGAAAAAGTACAAATGAATAAACGGCTAGTAAAAATTAACTACCTGAATGATCCTGATTATCGATATGAATTAATATTTCAATCAACGTGTACAGATCAATACGGCAAAACAATTGATGACGTAACCGTCACTGAGCAGGAAATTGTAAAAGCGAAACAACTAATTTTGGCAATGCCACGACGTTCATTAGAACTTATCGAGTCGGAGTTTTTTGCTGATCCGTGGTTAAAAGAAAATATTCCTTCAGTACTTATACAAAAAGCGCTAAAAATGTTTATGGCTTACGAGCAGCCTTGGTGGCGAAGCTTAGGCCTAGTTGCAGGTCGTTCAGTGACCGACTTACCAATTAGGCAAACATATTATATGGGAACAGAGTGCGACCAAGCAGGCGGTTTACCAAATACAAACTCGTTATTGATGGCGTCATATAATGACATAGGCTCTATCCCCTATTGGAAAGGCTTAGAATCGGGTGAGTTATATTCTGGTTACACACCCAGCTATGGATGTGAAGGCTATACCCCACAAGAAATAGTCCCTAAAAGCCAATGCCAAATAACCACAGGTATGGTGGAAGCCGCACATAGACAAATTGAAGCGCTTCATGAGCAAAAAGAATTGGCGATGCCGTATTCTGCCATTTACCAAGATTGGGGAGACGCCCCATATGGCGGAGGATGGCATGAATGGAAAGCAAATTACCGTTTAGATGAAATTATGTGTCGTATGCGCCACCCTGTTGAGAAAGAAAAGATTTATATTATTGGTGAGGCGTACTCATACGAGCAAGGTTGGGTTGAAGGTGCTTTAAATACTGCAGAATCAACACTCGAGGAATTTTTTGATTTACCCACACCATGCTGGCTAAAGCAACAACATAACTATTTACCCGTTGATTGTAATAAAGCCTGTAACGATAAAATTGAAAAAAAACAGCCTAATGCATGCAGTAAAACGCTAGACGAAGTAACAAAATTTGCGTACGAAGGAATTAACCATGAGTACTAATAATTTTACGGTTGCTGACTATTTATTAACGCGCTTAAAAGAGCAAGGCCTAGAAAAAATATTTCAAGTACCGGGTGACTATGTACAGGAGTTTATGAGCGCACTTGATAAGTTTGATGGTATTGATGCGATTGGCGACATAACGGAGTTAGGTGCAGGTTATGCGGCCGAAGGTTATGCTCGTTACAAAGGGATTGGCGCAGTGTCTGTACAATATGGAGTCGGTACATTAAGTGTTATAAACGCAATTGCAGGGGCCTATGTTGAAAGAAATCCTGTGGTGGTGATAACGGCCAGCCCATCAATTGATGATCGAAAAATTATCGCAGATACCGGCGCATTATTTCATCATTCAACGGGTAACTATAAATCAAACCAAACTATATTTGAAAGTGTCACCGTGGCAAGCGAAATACTGTCAGATTCTGAAACGGCTCCTCAAATTATCGATGCAGCGTTGGCGTGTGCAATAAAAGAAAAAAGGCCAATTTACTTAGAAGCTTGGCAGAATGTGTGGGGAGCAGAATGTTCGACTCCAGCGTACCCGCTTGTTATTACCGATACGTCCGTTGATTTAAATATGCAAACTGCATTACTACACGCGGCTATACACAAGCTAGAAACTGCACAACAGCCAGTAATTATGCTTGGCATAGAAATAGCGAGATTAGGTTTACAAGATAAAGTAGAGAAGCTTTTAACTTCGCTTAATATTGCGTATACCACTACCACGTTAGCTAAGTCGGTGATCAGCGAGCGAAGTGGAGTCGGTCACGATTTATTTGTAGGCACCTATGCAGGTGAAGCCTCATTACCTGAAACGTTCGATTATGTGTCGCAGTGCGATGCAATTTTAGCGCTTGGCGCTATTTTTACTGATGATTACCTCACTATGCTAACTAAGCAAGGTTCTGATCTAATAAGAGTTAATATGGATGGTGCGCTTGTTGGCAATAGTGATCACTTCATCCATACCAGCTTAACTGTATTTATTAGCGAATTGACGGCATATTTTGAGCGATCAACTTCGTCTTTGAACTCAGTCTCTTTTAAGTTAAATACACCATTAAACACTGAGCTTGCTGATTTTCACAGTCAAATAAGCTACGAAAGCTTCTTTACTCTTTATCAACAAGAGTTAAACGGATCTCGTAGCTTAAAAGGTTACAACCTTATTTTAGGTGAAAGTTCATCACTTTATATGGCTGCAAGATTGATTGGCATAGAAAAAAGCCACTTTGTTAGTGATGCCGCGTGGGGATCATTGGGCCATGAAACCGGATGCTCTTTGGGTGTGTCACTTGCTAATGATAATCGCAGTATAGTTATTGCAGGTGATGGTGGTTTTATGATGATGTGTCAGACACTCTCAACACTGAGTCGTAATCACTGTAATACCGCTGTATTTGTAATGAGTAACGAGGTGTATGCCATTGAGCAATCATTTGTAGATATTTGCGCATTTACACCTGAGGGGAAATTTGCTCCTTTTGATGAATTACCTTCTTGGAACTACGAAGCATTAGCTCAAGCTTACGGTGTTAAATATTTAAATGTCAATTCGGTGGCGGATCTGCAAAATGCACTTAATATCTTATATGAAGATACGTCAACGCCTTACCTCATTAAAGTTGATATTGCACGTGATGATTTAGCGCCAGCAATCCAAACGCTTGCAGAATCAGTAACAGGTCAAAAACGTGACGAGTGTATATGTCACAAGGATAATAAAGGGACTATACGATGAATAACCCAAATACAGTTCATGAAGTTTCGCAGCTGCCGCACGAGCAACTTAAAAGCGCACAGAGCCTTATGGCAACTTATTGGAATAATACGCTAAGGTTGGTTCAAGCACTTAAATCTTCGGGTTTTAAGGATGATCAGCTGCTAACTCAAGCATCACCCTCGGTGTCTGAAACTCCAGGTTTAACAGGGTATCAAGCGCAAACCCTTATATTTAATACTCGTTTGCGATTCAATCCTGCAGTTATCGTAATGTGTGAATCAACAGAAAATGTAGCACAGGCTTACAAGCAAGCAATTAGCTTAAACTTACCGATCCGCGTTCGTTCTGGTGGGCACGATCACGAAGGGGAGTGTACGGGCACCGATGTGATTTTATTAGATTTGAGCCGATTAAAAGAGTTTAACGTTAAGAAAGTGAACGGTGACTATATTGCAAATATAGGCTCCGGTTATCGCTTTTTTCAGGTGGTACCAAAGCTTGCTGACAATAACCCGCCATTGACAATACCGCATGGTACATGCGCAACAGTCGGTTTGGCGGGGTTCATTCAAGGCGGAGGCTGGGGACCATGGACTCGCAGTAAAGGAATGTGTTGTGAATCGCTGGTGGGGGCTACGGTTGTATTAGGCAACGGTGAAGTTATCGAAGTAAATGCTGAGGACGATATTGTTGATGCAAACGACCCATCCCATAAAAAACTATTATGGGCACTACGTGGTGGCGGGGCATTAAGCTACGGTATTGTTACCCACTTTAAAGTAAAAGCATTTGAGATCCCAGACGAGATCCATCGCTTTGTAATAAACTGGAATACTAATGACGAACATGCTTTGTCTACGCTTGAGCTTTTATCGCAATGGGAAGATGTTATAAATAATGCAAGTACCGACAAGCTGGTAGGCACTAATTTAAAAATTAATGCTATTGCGGCTAACAGTCAAAACAAGCCTTTGTGCCACCCAAGTACCATGTACGGCTATTGGCAGGGAAGTTGGCAAGCGTTAGAACAATTTGTCTCAAACCACTTTCCAAATAGTACGCCAATACATCAAGGTACAGATACTAAAGCGAACTATAATAGTGCATTAATGGGAAATTGGTCACGAAACTCCCTTTTCGATGTATTAAAAAAGCAAAAGCGTTTAGGTAGTTTAGCTAATGCCGATGGCACGCCATTTACGCCTGATTTTGATGCACCAGCACCCCATAAATTAACCTCTAAGGTTGTAAAAGGTAGCGGTTTAACAAAAAACGGAAAAGAGCAGTTAATTCAAAGCTTAACGTCAGATCTGATTAATGCTAAGAGTAGTGATTTAGGTTTATTCAGCTACGTTACACTTGGTGCAATTGCAGGTCCTTTTTATAATGAAATAAGCGAAAAAGAAGCAAACGCCCGCGTTTCATTTCCTTATTCAAAATCGCAGTACACTATTCAGTACCAAACATGGTGGAATGAGTCTGTTGAGTTAAAAGAACAAGGTCAAAATAATGAAGTCTACAATTACATTAATAGAGCAATGGATTGGATTGAGGTAAGCCGAGAGACCCAAATTGAAGGGACTGAAGGCGCATTTATTAGCTTTAAAGACAGTGCAATTCCTACAAAAGACTATTTTCTTGGCAGTTATGAGGATCTTATGAAGGTAAAAGAAAGGTATTCGCGTGACCCTGCTAACCACCTGAGGTCACGTAAAACGATTATTTAATTTGATTGTATTAAGCTTTTTTAAGCCATAAAAATTTAAGTTAGTTAAAATGTCATTTTTATTTTATTAAAAAGTAAAAATGGCATTTTTAATCGGATATAAGATTCTAGTTAAAATCTATAAATCTTTGCAAGGCGTGTGGTAACTATAGCTATGGTATAAGTAGATGCTAGGTGTATGGGGTTGTGTTAAAATCGCCGCGTTTAATTTTAGCTAACGGTATAAAAGGCTTTTTTCATGGCAAATACAGCACACGCACTTCACATTTTGGTTAAGCACAAAGAGATTGCAGAAGATATTATTAAGCAGTTGGGCAAAGGTGCAAAGTTTCAAACCTTAGCTAAAAAGTATTCGTCATGCCCATCGGGTAAAAAAGGCGGAGATTTAGGCGAATTTGGACGCGGCCAAATGGTTCCACAATTTGATAAAATTGCGTTTAAAGGCGCAATTTTAGAGCCGCACCTAGTTAAAACAAAATTTGGCTGGCATGTAATTAAAGTACTTTATCGCACTTAATTACTCGTAATTAAATACGTCATCCTCGGTAAATATAAAATAAGAGTAGTAATGCTTGCTATGCGTTACCTTTAACTGAGTTTGACTGACCAGTTTGGGCATTGACGCCGTATGGGAAGCGTTTATCTAGCCACCCATTTTAATCTAGTTTATTTCATTTTTAGCTAACGATTTGCAAAGTAATTAGAGTGGGTGTCTAGCTTATTCTTGCACCAAATATTTTTAAATTAGCTGACGATGCTATCGATGATCTTGTATGTTCAATGATCCCTCCGCATAAACGTAGAAGTGCCGGCTGTAGTATTCGCCCTATAATATTGGACTTAGATGGTGATGGTCTTTCCTATGCAAAATTAGACAATTCACCATATTTATTTGATGTAAATAATGATGGGATTCGTGATAAATTAAGTTGGCCCACTAAAGGAAATGCTGTTCTTTTTGCTGATTGGAATGGTTCTGGCATTATAGACAAACACACTGAATTTATGTTTTCTCTATTTTCTCCTAAAAAGTCTGCTACTGATTTAGAGGGCTTAATGACGTTTGATTATGATAGTAATAACGTAATAAACAATTTAGATCCAATTTTTGAAAAGTTATTTATTTGGAATGATAAAAACGAAGATGGGTTGCAGACAAATGATGAGATTAATAGCTTAGATGGCCTTGGAATTAACTTGTATTTTACTGAAAAGGACCTAAAAAATGCTATAAACTTTAAACTCGATAGTGAAATTGACCAAATATTTAAGTTTAAGTCACTTACACTTGAGGGGAACGCATATAGCATACGAATGAAAGTGAGATTAAATTAATGCTAAAAAAAATGACATTGACTTTTGACCTTAAAAAACTTTTGCGTCTACACCGCTGGACTTTAGCGGTAGTGATTTTTATCTTAATAGTGTGGTTTACTACGCCTGATACTTGGTCTCATAAAGAGACCTACTTTAGAGCAGTAACACTGCGCCAATTATCAATTATTCTCGTACCGATATTTATCGCTTTTTCTCTCGTAGATTTTTTTAATAAAAAACCTATTATTGTCGATTTAAATGAGCAGACATTGATTCAAGGTGAAAAAGTTATAGATTTAAGTAAAGCAGACCATATCACGATTGTTGAAAAGCCCGTGATTAAATCAATTGAGATACATTTTTCTAAATATGGTTATTCTTTAGTTAAGATACCAGGGTGGTTTATTGAAGATGTCACACTGACTAGCTTGAATTTCTATCACTATGCTAAAAATACAGATAAAAAATTTAGTATATCCAGAAAAAGAACTAGTCCTTTAAAAGGCAGTATTATTTAGTTTACAGTATAGGCAGATTTAATTTTGAAGTATCTAACTGTTAAGCATCTATAAAGAGGACGTTCAAAATTCAGTGTCAACCTAAACTCTTTTCGCTTAAAAGTGAAAGGCTGCAATGTGCAGCCTTTTTTAGTTTTAAACAACAATTTTACTCGTTAAGCGTCTTGCTTGGCTTCTTCTTCACTAATTTGTTTAAGTGCTTGAATGAATGAGTCGCTTGGTTGTCCGCCAGTGAGTGCATATTTATCGTTTATGATAAACGTAGGGACTGACGTAATGCCCATTTGTTTAAAATTGTCTTGCTCTTGGCGTACGTCTTGTACGTATTTGTCTGAGTGTAGAATACCGCGCGCAGTTTCTTTATCAAGACCCACTTTTTCAACTACGTCGAGCAACGCTTCTTCTTGATTTAAATATTTTAAATCAGTGAAGTGCGCTTCAAAAAAGGCAAGTTTAAGCTGCGTTTGCTTACCTTCTTCACGTGCCCACATTAATAAACGATGCAAATCAAAGCTATTGATCATGATGCGTTTGCCATCAAAGTTAAAGGTAAACCCAGCACGTTGGCCTGCTTCAAACATGTTTTTACGATTTTCGTCGCCTTGCTCTTCAGTTAGGTTGTACTTTTGCATTAAATGTTCGTTTAAGTCTTGACCTTCAATTGGCATATCTGGATTTAGTTCAAAAGGATGCCACGTAATATCTGCGCTCATTTCGTCTTTGAGTTGCTCAAGTGCTGTTTCTAGGTTTTTATAACCTACAACACACCAAGGGCACATTACGTCTGACACGATATCAATTTTAAAGTTTTTCATATTTATCCTTTTGAGGATTGCTTATAGCTGAGTATAAAAAGGATATTGGGTTTAATTTAGCTTTATCAATCGTGAAATTAAAAAGATGGGTTAAATAACGTGTAAGCACAGATTTTTTAGCTTTGCTTAAATTATCTAAAGTCATTATTAATTACCGTTAATCGCATTTTTTATTTATATTTTTAAACATTGTTATGATGGCGTAATAAAGGAGAAACCATGCAACCAAATTATCTACAACGTCAAACGGCATTTAAAGCCAATTTAAACAAACACGGACTTAGCGCTATGTTAGTGCTGGGTTATGAAAATATTCGCTACCTTAGTGGCTTTAGCGGTAACGCAGCCTATGCGTTAATTACCCAAAACAGCTGTGTATTAATTACTGACTATCGTTATTTTGAACGGGCGAGCAATGAATGCCAAGGATTTGATGTTATAAGTCGTGATCGTGATAATGAAACGCTTGGGCATTGTATCAACCGTTTTTTACCCGCAAACGCAATGCTGGGCTTTGATGCTGCATTTATTAATGTGGCGTTGTGGCAGCAAGTAGCTGATGAGTTAAAAGTACAGTCAGTCTTGCCTATTCAAGGACTTATTGAGCAACAACGTCTAATTAAAGATGAGTGGGAGGTACAGCAATTAAAAGCTGCAGCAGCGCTGAGCGATGAAGCGCTTGCGCAAACACTCCCATATTTTACTCAAGGGGTAACTGAGCGAGATTTAGCATTAGAGCTTGAATTTAGAATGCAAAAGCTTGGCTCGAAAGGCATGGCATTTGACACCATTTTGATGTTTGCTGAACGCACGTCGCTTCCGCATGGCACGCCAAGTGAACGCCCGTTAGCTGTAGGTGACTTCATTACGTTAGATTTTGGTGCCGTTGTAAATGGCTACCGCTCAGATATGACACGTAGTTATATTTATGGCGAAGCAAGCGAAAAACAAACGTTCATTTACAACGCGGTACGCGATGCACAAATAGCGGCAATGGGTTTATTAGCACCTAATGTAAGTTGTAAAACACTACAACAAGCATCGCAACAGGTTTTAGATGGCTCAGGCTACGGTGAGTATTCGGGGAAAGGTTTAGGACACGGTGTTGGCCTGTTTTTACATGAGCAGCCTTTTATTACTGAGCACAACAATTTTGCGCTGCAAGCGGGTAATGTTATTACTATAGAGCCAGGTATTTATGTACCAGATTTTGGTGGTGTGCGTTTAGAAGATGACATCTTAATAACGCAGACAGGCTACGAAGTACTTACCCACGCCCCTAAGCCTTTTATCATTTAAAAGTGTCAGGGGGAGTGATTAAACTGCCCCTGCTAAATTACTTTTTAGCGTAAGGTAAACGCGTTAACTTATTGCTGGTGTGATAGCTGTCAAGGCCAGTTATTGCAACCGTTTCTATCGCTTGTAAATCTAAAAAACCATCGCTTTGCAGTGCTGCTTTATCTAAGTAAACATCCATTATTTCACCAATCACTAGCTCTGTACCATTGATTGCTAGATGTTGGTTTTCGACAAATTTAACAGCGTATTTTAATCGACTCTCTTGCACAAACGGGGCTGTGAAATCGTCAAAATATTGAGGTGTTAATCCTGTGGCATCAAACTCAGATTCTTCTTTATCGTAGCGAGCTGATGTTTGATGCGCTTGTTTATAAATTGATTTATTTACTTGATTTATAGTGTAAACACCACTTTGTAAAATGTTTTCAAACGTGTGGCGAGGCACACTGTGTGGCCGCATTATCATCCCTACCAAAGGTGGATGCGCGCCTAAATGAATAACAGAGCTTACAATCGATAAATTGGTATTGCCTTGTAAGTCTTGTGTGCCTATTAAATTTGCACTTTTATAACCCGAAAGCGAATTAATTAAATGAGTGCGAGTATGTTTTTCAAGTGCGTCTATTTGCGCTTTAGTAAAATGCATTAAAAATCCTTACCACGGTATAGTAGCGCCTTGCCAATCTAGATAAGCAGGTTCGCCGTTTAGTTCCAATTCGGGGTTATTATTAGTGAGTTCAAAAAGTTGCTTAGCTACAAATGCAGGCGTAAATAGCTTACCGATAGGTACGTTTTTTTGAAATGGTTTAGACAGTTCAGTGTCGGTAGTCCCTGGGTGGAACAAAATTAATTTGGTGTTTTTAGCACGACGACTAAGCTCTATAGCGGCTGTTTTAAATAGCATATTGAGTGCCGCTTTAGATGCGCGATAGGTATACCAACCACCGAGTTTATTGTCGTTTATACTGCCCACTCGGGCGCTCAATGCGGTAATAGTACACCGCGTTTTATGTGTCAGTAGTGGTAATACACTTTGCAGGCACAGAAGTGGAGTGAGGGTGTTTGCGTTCAAAAGCTCATTAAAGTATTCAGCATTTAAATCTTCTAATTTTTTTTCTGGCATGTGTTGGGTATTATGAAGCTTACCGTTAAACATAATAACTTGGTGTAAATCAGTGGTAGCATCTTTTAAAAACTGGGTTAAGCTTACCAAACTTTCAGCGCTGTAATCAGTAGCAAAGTGTTCAATATTTGCACTGAGGCTGCTTGCAAAATTACCAGAGCTGACACACACTATTTTAAATTGCGCTGTGTAATCATCTAAATGTTCAATGTAGGCTTTTGCAATAGCGCTGCTGGCACCGAATAAAATAATGGTTTTCATTTATCACCTTTTACTTTTATTTCGCATTGGCCATTACTGCATTGAGTTTTAGGCATTAAAAATCGACTAATAGGGTGTCGATACTTTGCAAAGAACTGGTATCCGCAATCAGCGAAAAAGCGAATTATTGGCAAGCGAAGAACTTTCAGCCAGCGATGTTTGCCCACTAACTTCCATGCTTGATACGTTACATCAAGTCCGTAAATCATCTCACCAGATTGTTTTTGAGCGTGCAAAAATCTCATCGCCTTTACTTTATTTATAGCTGGGTAACGCTCGCAAAAATCAGCCGCATTAAGATCCTCAAGCACAATTTGTTTTTTGATGTCGGCTTGCTTGAGCTGCTGCATTTCGGTGCTGCAAAGAGGACAGTTACCATCGTAAAAAATGATCATATAGATGCTTTGTGATTATTTTATATATGCTTTTTTACGACAAGACTTTGCAAATGGATCTATTAAATATCGCTTTATGATGATATTAATAAGACTCTAGGGACTGTTTATCTTTCGAGGTTGAATTTGCAGCAGACTGTTTGGTATTTAGGCAAGGCAGCGCCTATGTAGTGTGGTTATTCCCCATAAATAGGCGATAACGCAGCATAAATGCCAAACATGCGCTGCCCTTTGGGTTCTTTCTAGGGACGATTAACTCTTTGTTGCTCGATTTTTACTTAGCCCACTAGGTTACAAACCTCGCGCCGCGATTAAATAGTCCCTAGATTGAACAAATTTTAATCCTGAAAGGTCAACAGACCCTAGGACAAAGGAGAATGAGAAATGAGTGAACAATATACCGCCTTGCGAGGCAATGTAAATTTGCTTGGACAACTGCTTGGACAAACTATTAAAGATGCTCAAGGCCAAGCGATTTTAGACAAAGTAGAAGAAATTCGTGCTTTATCAAAGTCATCTCGCAGTGGTAACGAAGACGACCGTCAAGCGCTAATAAAAGTACTCCACGCGCTGAGTGACGAAGAACTTTTACCAGTTGCCCGTTCATTTAATCATTTTTTAAATTTAGCTAATGTTGCTGAGCAGTTTCATACTGTTTCGCGCTTTAATGATGTTGGCCTTGGCCAACTTAATCCTCTCACTCAAACATTAAAAGCGTTAGCGACAAAGGCACAAGAAGGCCAACTAGACAGTAATCATTTGGCCGAAACACTCTCAAAACTCCACATAAATCTAGTATTAACCGCTCATCCTACCGAAGTGACGCGTCGCACAATTATTAACAAACATGTTGAATTGAGTGATTGTTTGGCTTCACTTGAGCGAAAAGATAATTTACCCCAAGAACGCAGTAACATTTTAAATCGCATTGAACAGCTTATCAGTCAAGCATGGCATACCGATGATATTCGTCGCTCGCGACCCACTCCTGTGGATGAAGCAAAATGGGGTTATGCGGTCATTGAAAATAGTCTTTGGCACGCGGTTCCACGTTTTTTACGTGAGTTTTCAGCAAATGTTAAAGCGCAGTTAAACTTAGAATTACCCGCTAATTATAGTCCAATTGAATTTACTTCATGGATGGGGGGAGACCGTGATGGCAATCCATTTGTAACTGCGCAGGTGACCACTCAAGTACTTGATCATGGTCGTTGGATGGCGCTTGATTTATACAACCATGATCTAGACACGCTCAGTGCTGAATTATCTATGTCGGATGCCAGCGATGAGCTTATTGAACTAGCGGGGCAAGATTTTGAACCATACAGAGCCGTACTGAAAAAACTCAAAAATCAAGTCGCTGAAACCGTTGTGCATCTTGGCGCTAAAATTAAAAATAAGCGCAGTGATTCACAAGATCTCATCACCGATATTAACCAGCTTAGGCAACCGGTAGAAGTTTGTTATCGCTCATTGTTAAAATGCAATATGAATGTGGTCGCTAATGGATTATTACTTGATTTACTATACCGCATAAACAGTTTTGGTCTGCGTTTAGCTAAACTTGATGTACGCCAAGATTCATCGCGCCACAGTGATGTGTTTTCAGAGCTGACTCGTTATTTAGGGTTAGGCGATTACAACCAATGGCAAGAGCAAGACAAACAAGCCTTTTTACTAACCGAGCTTAACTCGCGTAGGCCGCTTATTCCAAAGCATTGGCAACCCAGCGCTGATGTACAAGAAGTGCTTGATACCTTTGATGTTATTGCCATGCAAGATGAGGCAACATTTGGCCTGTATATTATTTCGATGGCGCGCACCGCATCAGATGTTTTAGCGGTACAACTATTGTTAAAAGAAAGTGGCTGTAGCTTTGATTTACCCGTAGCGCCATTGTTTGAAACACTCGACGATTTAAACGCAGGCAGTGATGTAATTACCACGTTGCTTGATAATGTTTGGTATCGCGGGCACATTAAAAACACGCAAAATGTAATGATAGGTTACTCTGATTCGGCCAAAGATGCCGGCATGATGGCAGCAGGTTGGGCGCAGTACGAAGCAATGGATAAACTTGTACAACTTGCTGATGCACGTGGGATTGAGCTGGTCTTATTTCATGGCCGTGGTGGTACCGTAGGGCGCGGTGGTGCACCTGCTGCACAAGCGCTTCATTCGCAACCGCCAGGCTCATTAAAAGGGGGGTTGCGTGTAACCGAGCAAGGTGAAATGATCCGCTTTAAATTTGGTTTACCCGATGTTGCACTGCAAAGCTTAAATATTTACGCAGGCGCAGTACTGCAAAGTAACTTATTACCACCACCGGAGCCAAAACCACAGTGGCGTGAAGTAATGCAGCTCATTAGTGAACAGTCGTGTGAACACTACCGCAATGTAGTTCGCCATGATGAAAACTTTGTACCTTACTTTAGAATGGCAACGCCAGAACTTGAACTGTCTAAACTTCCGCTTGGCTCTCGCCCTGCAAAACGTAACCCCAATGGTGGCGTTGAAAGTTTACGTGCTATTCCGTGGATTTTTGCTTGGAGTCAAAACCGTTTAATGCTTCCTGCATGGTTAGGTGCGTTAACCGGTTTAAAAGCAGCGCTTGAGAAGTATGGTGCACAAACTCTAAACGAAATGAGCCTGCAGTGGCCGTTTTTCAGATCGCGCCTAGAAATGTTAGAAATGGTATTTAGTAAAGCCGATTGTTGGTTGAGTGAGCATTACGATAACGCGTTGGTAGAAGATATGTACAAACCACTGGGTATCACGCTTCGTAAAGAGCTTAAAGAAGCCATTACTTTAGTGCAATCGCTGAGCCCGCAAAAAAGTCTGTTAGCTGAGCAGCCTTGGATCAAAGAGTCAATTAGTTTACGTAACCCGTACACCGATCCACTTAATTTATTACAGGTTGAGCTGCTTCGTCGTGCGCGCTCAAACGACAAGCACAACGAAGGTGATATTGATAATGCATTAATGATAACAATGACGGGCATTGCAGCAGGTATGCGCAATACTGGTTAACAGGTTATTTTGTTAATTAAACGGGAGTACGCGATGTGCTCCCTTTTTTTGCGTTAAATAGGCTGGTATTTAGTATCTTAACCTTTTAAACTACTTAGCCATTGAATAATTAAAAAATGTTATGGCTTCAGCAACTTTTACTGTACAGCAAGATACAGCACTTACCAATTCACACATCTCATTAAACGTAGCGCAAACAGCGTCATTACGTAGCCAATTAAAGTCCCAACGTGGCATTTTAAATTCTAATAATATTAAAGCGTTATGCTCGCAATATGCGGTGTCGGAAGATTCACTATTGCAAGGTTTAGTGCCTCTAGCTTCTGAGTTTTCAGTTGCTCCCGTATCACTTTTCCACGTTGGCGCAATAGTTAAAGCGCTTGATGAAAATGGCGATATACACTTTTATTTTGGTGCAAATGTAGAATTTAATCATCAAGCATTGAGTTTAGTGGTTCACGCAGAGCAATCGGCTATTAATAATGCATGGTTAAATGGTGCTAAAAAAATTCTAAAAATAGCCATTAGTGATGCACCATGTGGATATTGTCGCCAGTTTATGAATGAACTAGCCGATGCTAAAGAATTTGATATTTTACTCCCAAACCAGCAATTTACATTAGCCGAGTTACTACCGCATTCATTTGGGCCAACTGATTTAGGTAATGAATTTAGTTTATTTAATCCAAAACCACAGTTAGCTAAATTTAATCTAGATGGCCTTGATGAAACATTTGCCCGCTTTGCGCTTAATGCTTACGTGCCTTATAGCCAAAATTTTTGCGCAGTAAAAATCGTTACGTTTAATGACGGTGATTTTTATGGAAGCTATGCTGAAAATGCAGCGTATAGCCCAAGCTTATCGCCACTACAAAGCGCATTAAGTCAGTTTTTTTTAGCGGGTCTTAGCTTTAATGAAAGCGTTGTGAAGGGTATTACGTTATTAGAAACCAAAGGGCAAGAAAATCAAGCTGGTGTAGCAAAGGCTGTATTGGCTAGTTTTAGCAATTTACCCGCACTTGAGGTAATTAGCGCCCCACTTAAAGAGTGAACCGCATACAATAAAGCACAGCTAAAAGCTGTGCTTTATTGTAACAGCCGGTATTAATCAAGTAATACTTTAGCTGCTTCAAGTACGACAGCGACAGATTTTCGCTCTATTTCACCGTGGTCAACATTTGGTATTTCTTGGCGAGTACGATTAACAAGTACGCCCGCTACACAAGCTGCTTGTAGACCAAGTGCCGCGCACATAGTAAATAATGTCGCCGATTCCATTTCGTAGTTCATTACACCAAGCTTTTGCCATTCTTCACAGCTACCTTGGAATGCTTTTGGCACGTAACCAGAATGCGTATCGTAACGCTCTTGACCTGGGTAGAATGTATCGCTTGAAGCTGTAATACCAATATGAAAATCGATATTTAAATTATTACATGCTTGTACCATTGCTTGTGTTGCATAAAAGTCAGACACAGCAGGGTAGCTAAGTGGTGCAAAATGCTGGCTAGCACCGTCTAAACGCACAGATGCTTGGCTAATTAAAATGTCACCTTCGTTTATATGTGGTTGAATAGCACCCGTTGTACCAATACGTAAAAATTTACGTACGCCAAGTTGCGCTAATTCTTCTACAGCAATAGACGTAGATGGACCACCAATACCCGTAGAACAAATAACCACAGAGTGACCATTAAGTTGGCCTAAATAAACATGGAATTCACGTGTTTGAGCAAGGCAGGTTGGATTGTCTAGGAATTGTGAAATGCGTGCAGCACGATCAGGGTCGCCCGGTACAATTGCAAGTTTTGCACCTTTAAGATCGTCAATACATAGTCCTAAGTGAAATACCTTTTCCATAGCTAAGCCTTTTTATAAAAATTGTTGTCAATCTAACATGATTGCTAGAAACGTTTATCAAGTACAGGACGATTGTCCGTTTTATTCTAACTGTTCAAAATTAAGTATGAATATTTTAAAGAGTTAATTTGATTTATTCATCAACAATGAATATTCAATCAAGCATCTATATGCGCGGCCATACGGTGTGGTTGACATGTTTAACCAGACATAATAAGTATCACTCAAGCGCGTAACTAAAATTAAATAAGCCCTAGCTGTAAATTACTAAAGTTTAATTAATTCAATTGATTATATTGGCTTTAACTATTTTTAAGCAAATGTGCTTATACGGATCAGGCACGGACTTATTAAGCAAAATAGAATTTATTTGAAGTTTAGGCATTTTTAAATATTTTGCATAACTAATCAAAATTAGTTAGTTGCGGACAGAATATAAAATCGTAAGGGTTTATTATGAGCACACAATTTCAAGCATTTAAAAACAAAGTTGAGCACTGCTTGTGCGCACCAGGTGATGGTGTATACACGGTAAATACAGCCAAAGAGCGAAAAGCAGCACTGAGAAATAAACTTTACGGGCAAACTGAAAACGTTGATAACCTATGGCGTGAGTCGTTAAATGAATTACCAAATTCCCCGCATAAAGCGGTTATGTTAGGTATTAGCTCTGATTGCGGTGGCGGTATTTTACGTGGCGCAAATTGGGGACCGTTATTTGTGCGCTCAGCATTGATTGATCAACAACCACAGTGCCATTCGTTTGATTTGGGTGATGTGCGTGTAATTCCACATTTATTGCATGACAAATACCTAAATGATGCAACAATTTCTAACTGCCAAAAAGCGTTATACGGTAATGAAGATAATGATTATTATGTGAGCCCATTATCGATTACTGAAGACGTATGCGACAGCTTTTACGCAACATTTACAGACAAAGGCATATTTGGTATTGGTGGCGATCACTCAATTAGTTATCCACTGACTAAAGCGTACTTAAAAGCTAAGCGTGAGCAGGGCAAACGCACTGCTATTATTCACTTTGACGCGCATACAGATTTACTCGTTGAACGCTTAGGTATTGATTTATGTTTTGGCTCGTGGTGTACACATATTTTAGAGTTTTTACCGGCACCGCATCATTTAATTCAATTTGGTATTCGTTCAAGCGGTAAGCCAAAAGCGCACTGGGAAAGTACGTTTGGTGTTAAGCAACATTGGGCACATGAGATCATAGAACGTGGCGCAGCCGCAGTTGCTGCTGAGGCTATTGCACAATTAAAAGCTGGTAACGTTGATGAAGTGTATGTTAGTTTTGATATTGATGCGCTGGACGCTGAGTTTGCATCTGCTACGGGTACGCCAGAAGATAACGGTTTAACACCGCAACATGCGCTTGATATTTTATCAGCTATTGCCGATGAGTTCCCTATTACAGGTGCTGACATGATGGAAATAGCGCCGTTTACCGACAGCTCTTTGGTTGGTCAGTCAAGCTCTGAAACAACGCTGCGCGAAGGTGCTAAAATTTCAGCATTTTTGATTGGTGCAATGAATAAGTAATACCAATTGCATTAGGGTCTGTTGATCTTTCAAGGTTAAATTTGCAGCAGTCGGTTTGGTATTTAGGCAAGGCAGCGCCTATGTAGTGTGGTTATTCCCCATAAATAGACGATAACGCAGCATCAATGCCAAACAGGCGCAGCCCAAAGGGCTGAGGGATCCCCACTTTATCCAGCGGCCTCTTTTTGATAATTAGAAATAAAGTTTTTTAAACTTTTTTCTATATAGCTTTGTGTAATACGTCTCTTACATAGCTTTATGACTTGCTTGGCTAAGGTTAAAAATGAAAGAACTCGGCGATTCTTAACACTATTTGCTTGAAATTTTATATGCCACTTCCTTTTTTCTGCTTCACACCCTATAAACCATAACGCAGTGCTCGCTATTGTGGCTATCAAGCATAATATTCCTATTCTATTTATGCCGGTGCTTTTACTAAAACGCCACGAAAAACCATATCTCAAACTTTTGTCATCGCGGAAATTTTGCTCTATTTGCATTCTTTTACTATATAAACCAACTACTCGCTTACTCGTCATTGTATTGTCTGATGTCGCGAGTAACCATGGCTCTTTCGCTAAGTTTTGATACATTTTTGTATCTTTCGTAAATCTGCTTTTTCCTTTTCTTCCTTTATTTTTTCCATGATATACGTGTAAAAATGCATCGCATGCTGTCGGGCTGGACTGAGTTAGTCGTGCTTGACCTAACGCCTTTGGTATATCGCTGGCACCAGCCCTAAGTTGTTTTAATGTATGCCATTGTGATTGCATGGCTAGTTTACACTTCATTGAGCCTCTTAATCGACCTATCATATGCCAACCAAGTTCGCGTACTTTACTATACCAAGGCGTAAGAAAGCCGCCGTCTGTTACAATATAGACACTAGGATGTCGTCCAAGCACTTCATAAAGTTCATCTAAAAACAGGCTGTTGGTTGCTGGGCTATCAAAATTCTTCTGCTCAACAATCATGTTATAAATCACGATAGAGCGCCCATCCACAAGTAAGCTTGCTCGCAGTAAGTAATAGTCGTGACCACAGGCACCGCTCCAGTCAACGGCAATTGCAAGCATTGGTAAAGAGTCGATAATAGGATGAGCTAATGCTTTATAGATAGCGACCCTTTCATTGTAGAGGTGAGTATTTTTTAAGAAGCGATCAACGCGTTTTATTTTATGTTTTACATCCACAGCGCCAGACAAATTTCTGCCGATTTCAGTTAAGGTAAGTTTATTGCCCGAAATTAATGCATTACTGCAGCTTAGTAATGTTTTTACTCTGGCATTATTGAATGGCGCTAATGCATGTTTAAAGTACTTATGGCAAACTGATGTGTCAGGCATAGCAGTTGTGACTTATGTGGGTTGTGGTGATTTACATAAGATCATAAATTGCTGTGCCTGTCACGTTTTGGGGATTCGTCAGCCCAAAGGGTTCTTCCTAGGGGCTATTTACTCTTTGTTGCTCGGTTTTTACTTATTCTTACAGGGATGTAAGCCATTAGAGTAACGCAGGAGCAGTTACCGAGCCCACTCGATTGCAAACCTCGCGCCGCGATTAAATAGCCCCTAGTTTGAACAAATTTTAATCCGCAAAGATCAACAGACCTTAAATTAATGATCTATTATAGCGACAAGAAAATAGCTCAATAACAAGGCTAAAATTATGATACATAGTTGTTCTACATAAATAATTTTTAACGTAGTTAGTGAGTTATTTAATACGCTAAAGTGATCATGTTTTAAAAAGATTGGTATAATTCTCACTATTAGGATAGCGTTGTTATCGCGTCCTATTGCAAGCCCTGTATTTATAGGGCTTGCGTTTAGCGCTTTGATGCAAACCAGTCCTCAATTTTCATAATATTTTATATTCCACTGTAAAACACCCCACTTTCAACTCAAAATACCTCTTTAACACATTGAAATATAATGACTTATATATATTTATTAAATATAAATTGCTGCGTTTAAAAAACCGATTATAATCCAGCTGCTTTTTGTTTAAAAAGCGCTAACTTTTTGGAGCGTTAAATGGGTGATTTAATCGGGATTAGTTTGTTGATCTTGATCAGTGCGTTGTTTGCTATGTCTGAAATAGCAATTGCAGCGTCGCGAAAAATAAAACTGCGAGTAATGGCAGATGAAGGTAACGTAAAGGCGGCTGCGGTATTAAAACTGCAAGAAAATCCAGGCGCTTTTTTTGCGATGATCCAAATAGCGCTCAATGCGATTGCTATATTAGGTGGCATTGTGGGCGAGCAGGCCTTATCGCCGTACGTTGAAAGTGTGTTGGTGTTGTTTTACCAAGGTCCGCACTTAGAGAAAATTAGCTTTTTATTCTCGTTTTTTACTATTACCTCACTATTTATTCTGTTTGCTGATTTAATGCCAAAGCGTTTAGCTATGATTATGCCAGAAGCGGTGGCTGTGAGAGTGGTTACAATAATGCGTTGGGTGACCTTTGCATTGACTCCTTTGGTGATGTTTTTTAACGGGGTCACTAATTTTGTATTGCGGTTGTTCAAAGTCCCTGCTGAGCGAGAAGATAATGTAACAACCGAAGACATTGTTGCTATGATGGATGCGGGTGCGGCATACGGCAGTTTACAAAAACAAGAATATGAATTAATAGGTAATGTGTTTGACTTAGAAGCGCGGTTTTTATCGAGCGTAATGACTCCTCGCGACCAAATTGTTTATTTTGATTTGAAAGAATCTAGCCATGATATTGCAACTAAAATTATTGATCATCCTCATAATCACTTTTTAGTGGTGTCAGGGAACCTAGATAAGTTGCATGGCTCAGTTGAATCAAAAGATATTTTACGACAAGTCCTTAAAGGTGAAGCGGCTAATATCAATGATGAGCTGATTGATACAGATGTTTTTTACTTGCCCGAAACACTGAGTTTGTCTGAGGCGCTAAATGCCTTTAAAAGTGCAGCTAAACCGTTTGCCGTTGTTGTTAATGAATATGCTTTATCGGTAGGCATTGTTACTGTAAAGGATTTAATGAAAGGCTTTATGGGGGATTTAATCACCCACCAAGGTGACGAGTTGATAATAGCGCGTGATAAAGACTCTTGGTTAGTAGATGGTTTAACACCAATCACAGATTTAGCAAAAGTATTAGATATAGAAGAATTTCCTGAACAAATGCACTACGAAACGGTTGCTGGTTTCTTAATTTACACCATGAAGCGCATTCCCAAACGCGCTGAGCATTTAACCTATGCCGGTTTTAAATTTGAAGTTGTTGACGTTGAAGGGATAAGGGTAGAGCAGTTACTTGTATCAAGAGTCATATCCTCAGCCGCAATAACTCAATAAACTTGATGTAATTGCGATACTCGTTATTTATAAGCCAAGCCACGCTTGGCTTTTTTTATGTCGGTAATATCAATTGGCATAAGCTTTGAACAAATTAAATAGCCTGAGTTCAGGTTAGTTAAAATTTTACCTTGTTATTGACGCTATTTTCTTACCTCAAAATAGTCCACTACATCCCATGTTATTTGACCAACCCCACGGTTCCATAACAAATAATTTCCTTCCAAATCTTATTACACATCCGGAAAAATAATAAATGTAAATTTGTGTAAAAAGTGATTGATTAACATATATTAATAGTTGAATTTAATTTAGAATGATCGTTCACTCTAAATTAAAGGTATTTACCATGCAGCGTTCCCGCATTGCTTTATTTGTATTATCGGTTCTTGCCGGTTCTGTTATTTTAACTGGTTGCGATCAGGCGGTAGAGCAGTCACAAGCTTCAGCACCTCAAGCTGTCCCTGTGGGCGTAGTGACCCTTAAAAGCCAATCACTTACTTTAAAAAAAGAACTGCCTGGACGTATTAGCGCTTTTCAAATTGCTGAAATTCGTCCCCAAGTAAGTGGTATTGTGCAATCGCGTTTATTTGTCGAAGGTAGGCAAGTTGAGCAAGGCCAAGCGCTTTATCAAATTAACCCTGCCACATTTGAAGCTGATTTAGCGGCCAGTGAAGCCGCCGTTGCACGTGCACAGGCAAGTATTGCAAGCAGTAAATCTAAAGCATCACGCTATAGTGAACTTTTAAAAATAAAAGCGGTAAGTCAGCAAGATTTTGATGAAGCAGATGCCACATACAAACAAGCAAATGCCGAATTACTAACGGCAAAGGCCCAATTGAAATCAGCGCAAATAAACCTTGATTACAGCCATGTGTCGTCACCTATTAGTGGCCAAATTAGCAAATCAAGCGTAACGGTTGGTGCGTTAGTTAGCGCTAACCAAACAATGGCTTTAGCCACTGTGACACAATTAGACCCGATTTATGTTGATTTAACACAATCGAGTAACGAGTTAACGCAACTTAAAAAAGCGATCGCTTCAGGCGCTTTAAGTGTTGATTCTACGAGCCAAGCAGACGTTGAACTAATGATGGAAGATGGTTCAGTGTATTCTCATAAAGGCACTTTACAGTTCTCAGAAGTCACTGTCGATCCAAGCACTGGCTCGGTAACGTTACGCGCTAAATTCCCCAATCCAGAAAAGTTATTACTGCCTGGCATGTATGCACGTGCATCAATTATCGAAGGTGTTAAAGCGGATGCTATTTTAGTGCCGCAACGTGGTGTTAGTCGTAATTCTAAGGGGGAACCAACAGTAATGGTTGCTAGCAAAGAGGGGATTGCTGAAAGTAGAGTATTAAAAATAGATCGCTCAGTTGGCGCTAGTTGGTTAGTAACTGCGGGATTAAGCGAAGGCGACCAGTTAATTGTTGAAGGGCTGCAAAAGATTCGTCCAGGTGTTCCTGTTAATCCTTCAGAAGTTCAATCGTCTGGTACCGCCGGTAAAGCGCAATAACGGAGAATTTCAATGTCACGATTTTTTATCGATAGACCAATATTTGCTTGGGTACTTGCTATTGTAGTGATGCTCGCAGGTATCTTAGCTATTAATAGTTTACCTATTGCGCAGTATCCATCTATTGCACCACCGGCTATTAGCATAACAGCAAATTACCCAGGTGCATCTGCGCAAACTCTTGAAGACTCTGTTACACAAGTAATAGAGCAAAAAATGAAAGGATTAGATGGCTTGCTATATATGTCATCTACATCAGAGTCCAGCGGTTCAGCTTCGCTAACCCTGACGTTTAGTGCGGGCACTGATCCAGATATTGCGCAGGTTCAAGTACAAAATAAATTGGCGACAGCAACCCCTCTTTTACCTGAAGAAGTACAAAGGCAAGGTGTGGTTGTGGCAAAATCTGCAGACAGCTTTCTGCTTGTCGTTGGATTTGTGTCGCAAGATGGCAGCATGAATAATATTGACATTGGTGATTATGTTTCATCAAATGTGCAAGACATAGTATCGCGTGTCAATGGTGTGGGTGAAGCGCAATTATTTGGTTCACAATATGCTATGCGAATTTGGCTAGACCCTGCCAAGTTACAAAACTTTAAACTTACGCCAGCAGATATTAGCGCGGCAATTAGCGCGCAGAATGCTCAAGTATCGGCCGGTCAATTAGGGGGTATGCCTGCGGTTGCTGGGCAACAGCTTAATGCAACGGTGACGGCGCAAAGTCGATTACAAACGGCCGAACAGTTTGAACAAATATCAGTTAAAACTAACAGCGATGGCTCAGTTGTTCGCCTTGAAGATGTAGCAAGAGTTGAGCTTGGTGGAGAAAACTACGGTGTTATAGCACGTTTTAATGGTAAACCTGCATCAGGCCTAGGTGTAAAACTAGCCAGTGGTGCAAATGCCCTTGATACCGCTCAAGGTGTTAAAGATGCACTTAAAGAGTTAGAGCCCTTTTTTCCAGAAGGTTTACAAACAGTGATCCCCTACGATACAACACCGTTTGTATCGCTATCGATAGAAAAAGTAATACATACGCTAATTGAAGCCGTTGTGTTGGTTTTCGTCGTGATGTATTTGTTCTTACAAAACTTTAGAGCAACGCTCATTCCTACCATTGCGGTGCCTGTGGTTTTACTTGGTACATTTGGTATTTTATACGCATTTGGGTATTCAATAAATACGCTAACAATGTTTGCGATGGTACTTGCGATAGGCTTATTGGTAGATGATGCAATTGTTGTCGTTGAAAACGTAGAGCGCTTAATGACTGAGGAGAAACTCTCCGCGCTTGAAGCCACGCGTAAATCAATGGATGAGATAAAAGGCGCTTTAGTCGGTATTGCTATGGTGCTTTCAGCCGTATTTATACCAATGGCATTTTTTAGTGGCTCGACGGGTGTTATTTATCGTCAGTTTTCTATTACGCTTGTATCGGCTATGGGGTTATCGGTTTTAGTCGCGCTTATTTTAACGCCTGCTTTATGTGCAACGCTTTTAAAGCCGAGTCACGTTCATAACGATAGTTCTTTTATTGGTAAGTTTTTCTCTGGATTTAACCGTGGATTTGATAAAACAAACGCCGGTACACAAAACTTTGTGAGCCGTATGCTTACGCATTCTAAGCGTTACTTACTTATTTATGGCGTAATTGTTGGCGGTATGGTGTATGTGTTTTCAAGCTTGCCTACGGCATTTTTACCAGATGAAGACCAAGGTATTTTGTTTAACCAAGTCATGCTGCCAGCAGGTTCAACAACAGGGCAAACACTTGAAGTTGTAAAAAAAGTAGAAAATCATTACCTAAACGATCAAGCTGAAGCTGTGAATGGTATTTTTAGCGTTATTGGCTTTAGCTTTGCGGGATCTGGACAAAACTCAGCACTTGGCTTTGTTAATTTAAAGCATTGGGATGAACGCCAACGTGACGACTTATCGGTCAACGCAGTTGCAGGAAAATCAATGGGTTACTTCTCTACAATAAAAGAAGCCTTTGTATTTGCATTTCCACCGCCTGCGATTGTTGAGCTTGGTACCGCTAACGGATTTAATTTGTTTTTACAAGACCGTGTGGGCCTTGGTCATGAAGGCTTACTGGCCGCTCGTAACCAATTATTAGGGTTGGCTAGCCAAAGTCCTATTTTGGCAGGTGTTCGTCCAAACGGACAAGAAGACATGCCAGAGCTACAGTTAGATATAGACTTGGCAAAAGCGCAAGCACTTGGTTTATCGCAAGGTGATATAAACAGTACGCTTTCTACTGCGTGGGGAAGTAGTTATGTAAATGACTTTATTGACCGTGGACGCGTTAAAAAAGTATACCTACAAGGTGAAGCTGAAGCACGCATGGTCCCTGAGGATCTGAATAAGTGGTATGTACGTAATAACAATGGTGACATGGTCCCATTTTCAGCTTTTGCGAGTTCATATTGGTCTTATGGTTCACCGCGACTAGAGCGTTACAATGGTTTTTCTGCTATGGAAATCCAAGGGAGTGCGGCGCCAGGTTACAGTACCGGTCAAGCAATGGATGAGATGGAGCGTTTAGTGAAAAAGCTACCAAATGGCTTTGCATCTGAGTGGTCAGGTATTTCTTTTCAAGAGCGCTCAAGTGGCGGGCAAGCGCCGATGTTATATGGTATTTCCCTATTGTTTGTATTTTTATGCTTGGCAGCTTTATACGAAAGCTGGTCTGTACCATTTGCAGTAATGCTTATCGTGCCACTGGGTATATTTGGGGCAATTATGGCGGCGTTAATGGGTGGATTATCCAATGATATTTACCTACAAGTTGGTTTATTAACCACCATAGGGTTGGCGTCCAAAAATGCAATATTAATTGTTGAGTTTGCAATTCATCAGATGGACGAAGGACTTGGTTTGGTTGACGCTGCAATTGCTGCTGTACGCCTTCGTTTGCGTCCAATTTTAATGACCTCCATGGCCTTTATTTGTGGTGTTATACCGCTTGCCATTGCATCTAGCGCTGGCTCTGGTGCACAAAATGCATTGGGTATTTCAATTATTGGTGGCACGCTTGCCTCATCAATTTTGGTTGTGGTATTTGTGCCGTTGTTTTTTGTATTAGTTCGCCGTGTATTTCCCCGCAAAACAGATAGCGTTGCAAAGGAGAGTGCAGAATGAGACTAAAAAACATCAATCTTAAAACATTGAGTTTAAGTGCAATTACAGTCGTTATCTTAAATGGTTGTCAGCTTGCACCCGAACAAGCAAAGTTAGTGTTACCAGTACCTGATGCCTACGCATCGGATACCGGGCAAGCAAAAGTGACTTCTTTAAAGTGGCAGCAGTTTTTTAGCGATGAAAAATTACAAACACTAATCGCGCAAAGTCTTGAGCATAATAAAGATATGCAAATAGCCGTACTTAATGTGCAGCGCGTACGTGGTTTATATCAAATTGAAGACTCGGCACTGTACCCTTCACTGGATTTTAATGGCGCAGGGAATCGCCAGCGTTTGCCTGCTGAGTTATCGGGTGGAAATAATCCAACAATTAGCTCTCAATATAGCGCAACAGTAGGAATTACATCGTACGAGTTGGATATTTGGGGAAAAGTGCGCAATCAATCAGCGCAAGCATTGCAAAATTTATACTCAACTGAGCTTAGTCAATACAGTACACAAGTATCGCTGGTGGCTGAACTTGCTAATGCATGGCTAAATTACGCCACGGATCAACAGTTGTTAGCACTTGCCCAAGAAACGCTAAGTTCTCAGCAGGAGTCACTGTCACTGACCCAAAAAAGTTTTGATTTGGGTGCAGCTTCAAAAATTACCCTTGAGCAACTAAGAAGCACAGTCGCGACTGCAAAAGTAGATATTGCAACATACAAACGTTTATTGAAACGCGATAAAAATGCACTGGATTTACTTGTAGGCAAACCTGTAGCGAATAACTTACTGCCAAGTAAATCATTACATTCACTTTTAAGTTTACCATCAGTACCCGTTGGATTACCGTCCGACTTATTAACGCAGCGCCCTGATATTAAAGCTGCTGAGTATCTGTTATTAGCTGCAAATGCGAATATAGGGATTGCTAAGGCTGCTTTTTATCCGAGTATTAGTTTAACGGCCAATGCAGGCAGTGCGTCTAGTGAATTGAGTGGTTTATTTGATTCAGGCTCAGGAACATGGAGTTTTGTACCATCGGTGAGCTTACCAATTTTTAATATGGGCCGAAATCAGGCTCGATTAGATGTGGCAAAAGCGGATCAAGAAATTGCATTGGCTACCTACCAGCAAAAAATTCAACAGGCTTTTCGTGAAGTAGCAGATGCATTAGCTGATACAGAAGGTTATCAAGAGCAGTTAACAGCGCTTGATATGTTACTACAAAGCCGCCAATCAACGTTTGATTTGTCGCAAGCGCGCTACGACAACGGTGCGGACAGTTACTTGCAAGTACTTGATGCACAAAGAACGTGGTACAGCGCGCAGCAACAGCACATTGTGGGACAGCAAGCATTACTTGCAAGTCAAATCAGCTTGTACAAAGTTGTAGGTGGTGGTTGGAACCAGCACCTTAATTAGTCAAGCGCTGTAATATAAATAGTTGCACTTAAGCTCATGTGCAGCTGTTTAATTACGTATAAGATTTAAATGGGTGTTTATATTTTTCAGTTAACTATGTTCATATTGCGCACTTAACTGTTTGTTAAAACATCTATTGTCGGATCGGTAGATTCGGTATCGGAGTTTCGTATGAAAACTAAAAGACACACAGATCCAGCACTCGCAGAGGCGCGCCGTCAGCAAGTACTGACTGCTGCGGCCGATTGTTTTCGCCGTAAGGGGTTTCATGCTGCAGGCATGGCTGAAATATCAAGAATGGCGGGAATGAGTGCAGGCCATATATATAATTACTTTGAAAGCAAAGAAGCGATCATAGAAAGCATTATTGAAAAAGATATGGAAGAAATGTTTTCAATATTTGAGGGTTTTGAAGGACAGCCGCAAGACACACTAACAGTACTACTTAATGGTTTAAATATAGGTGTGCAAAGGCATATGGATACTGATACAGGTGCCTGTGCGGTTGATTTGGAAATGCTTGCAGAAGCGGGACGAAACAACAAAGTAGCTACTTTATTACGTGATGCAGACACTCAGGCACGTAATAAAATGCGCCAGCTACTGACAAGTGAACGCAGTGCAATTAAAGATATTGATGAAGTGGAGTTAGAAAGCCGCATTAATGTTATTTTTTCTGTTATGGCGGGGTTATTACTGAGAAAAGTACTTTATCCCGAATTAACAGAAGAAACCGTTTTAATCGCACTTCGCCCAGCAATGAAAACATTGCTAATGCCATTTGAATCACATTAGTTTAGGGCCTGTTTATCTTTAGAAGTTAAATTTGCAGCAGACTATTTGGTCGTTATACCAATTGCATTAAATTAGAGAACTATTATAGCGATAACAAAATAGCGCAATAACAAGGCTAAAACTATGATATATAGTTGTTCTCTATAAATAATTTTTAACGTCGTTAGTGAATTATTTAATACGCTAGAATGATCATGTTTTTAATAAAATTGGTATTAGGCAAGGCATTAACTATGTAGCGTGATTCGTCTTCATAAAAAGCTAACGCATTGTTAGCTTCTTCCTCCCATGAACGAATTTCAGTAAATTGCGTTATATGAATTTATGACTGATAAGCACGTAAATTTGGCAGATTTTAAAATAGAATTTAATCATCGTTTATTTGTTTACACTTAATGAACGAATACCCATCCGCAATAATAATCACCCAATTTGAGAGATGAAATCTCACGCTAACCACATAAAAATCCTTATAAAAAACAACTAAGTAATAATTTTTTCCTTTTTATCGACACGATTTCATAGCCTCAAAATAGATCACTTAATTAAGCGAATTGGTATACTATAATTTATAAATAAATTAGGTGGTGCGTAATTTGCTACAGAACAGTAGGATTTAACTAACCTGAACTCTGGTTAAGAGATTTACTAACGTATTGAATCATTGTGATATTTAAATTTATTCTCTCTAGCCAGAGATTTTCAGTGAAAACAAGGCGAATTTACGCATCAATAGCGGGCCTATTGCAAGTAAATTCAACGCAGTTAGCGCTGAAAATAGCGGCTCGAGATAGATTTATTATCCAGCGGTCAGGTTAACTAATAATACATAAAAGGAGAAACTATGTGGGCTGCAATAAGTTATTTAGTATTAGCATTACTGTTTATTTTTATTGGTTGGGAGGTTAACTCCGTTTACTTTTCACTGGTATTTTATTGGACTGCTTTATCACTTCTGCTGGTAAGTGCTGCTTATCTATTTAATGCGGGTAAAATATTTAGAAAAAGAGAAAGTGGTGTCATTCCTTTTTATATTCGCTGGGCCTTTATCCCTTTTTTATTCGGTGTTCAAATTTATAATGCATACGCTCGCAAGCACGATAAAGTACCGCCTATTCAGCAAATTAATAACAATTTATTTTTAGCCTGTCGATTATTTCCATCGGATATAGACACACTAAAGAGTAATGGAATAACAGCCATTTTAGACGTAACCTGTGAATTTGATGGCTTAGAATGGAGCTCAACACAGGAAAATATAAAGTATTTGAATATCCCGGTGCTTGATCACAGCGTACCGACGCACTCGCAGCTTAATCAGGCTATTAATTGGATCCATCATCATATCAAAGAAAATCGTCGAGTCGTGGTGCATTGTGCTTTAGGCCGAGGGCGATCAGTGTTTGTTATGGCAGCTTACTTGCTCAGCCAGAATAAAAATGCGGATGTGCATCAAATACTCGCACAGATCAAAGAAACGCGTGAAACTGCAAATTTAAATAAACACCAATTGCGGCATTTAGCAAAACGCCATAAAAATGGAGAACTTGTTATAAAGAATAAAGCCATTTTGATAGCAAACCCGGTATCGGGCACTAAATTATGGCAAGAAAAGGAGCATTTAATTGTTGCTCGCTTATCAAGTTATTATGATTTAAAAATACTCACCACCAATAAAGAAACCAACGGCATAACTTTAGCTAAGCACGCCATAAAAGAGCAACCTGATATTATTATTGCCTGTGGCGGAGACGGAACCGTTGCAGAAGTCGCCAGTGTACTTGTTAATACACAATGTAAATTAGGTATTATTCCTTTAGGTACAGCAAATGCACTTGCGCATGTATTAATGGGGATCAGCTCTAAATTTATTCCTGTAGAGCAAGCTTGCGATTTAATTATAGATGGTCAAACAAGTTTAATGGATACGGCATATTGTAATGATGAATTGGTATTGTTACTGGCGGGCATTGGATTTGAACAATCCATGATTGAGAAAGCGGACAGAGAAGCAAAAAATAAATCAGGGCAATTAGCTTACCTAAATGGTTTCTTTCAAGCTTTTGGTGAGCAAAAGTCACAATCGCTTACTGTAAAACTCGATGACAATGAACCTCAAGAAATTTGCACTAATAGCTTTATTGTCGCTAATGCGGCACCTTTTACTACATTACTCGCTCAAGGGGGGGGGCAACCAAATCATAATGATGGTTTGCTTGATGTGAATTGGTTAACTCCCAACAAAGATGATTTCACAACAGTTTTGAGTATTGCAGAGCTTATGTTTAGCAGTATTACTCAGACGCATTTAGCTATAAATTCGCATCATACCAATGCTAAAAGAGTTGAAATTACTGCACAGAATGAGATTAGGTATGTGTTAGATGGTGAGGCTAAAACAGCTAAACGCTTAGTAATTACTATCGTACCAGCATCACTTAATGTTATTTGTAAAGAGGTGTAAAAAGGGATGTTGATATAAAGATGCATAATATAATTATGCATCTTTATATCATTTACTTTTTAATAGAAGGCCAAACAAACCCTGTTGTATCCGGGGCTTTATTTGACGTTTCTCTAGGCGCACTTTTTGGTCTGCGAATAGGTCTATTATTTATCGTATGTATATAAAGGGCCTCTACTTTGTCTCGGGCCCATGGTGTTTTACGCAAAAATTTCAAACTAGATTTAATGCTAGGATCGTCAGTAAAACACTTGATTTTAACTTGCTCACCTAATGTTCTCCAGCCAAGTCTTTGTTCTAACTCAACAAGTATTTGTTCTAATGTTACCCCATGTAATGGGTTTTTAGGTTGATTATTCATAGCCATACTACTTATTTAAACTGTGCGTATTGTAGCTTAATTCGTGCATAGAGGCTAATTCACCGTAATTGTTTGCGGCTTAGTTGGGTAAATAGCATTCCCTTGCTTATCTAGTTTGAGCCAGATCAGTCGGCTATTATTATGTTGCGGGGTTTTAGCGCCACAAATTAAAGTGAACGAGTGAATTTGTATTAATGCACCTTCGCTGTAGCGTTTATTGTCGTACCAACATTGGGTATCGGCATTTATAAACTGATCAGCGTCGACAACTGAGAGTGTTTTGATGGTATTTGCTTGGCTTAGCATTGTGAATGTTAAGCAAGTAAAACAAAAACATAGAATAAATAAATTACGCATTTTTCACCTTAAATTGTCATGAGTTTAAAAATAGTACACAAAGCTAAAAAACATGCTAGGGTAAGTTTAGTACAACACATTTAGTAAAACACAAAACAATAAAAAGGTGAACACATGCAATTTAACCAAACAATGATAGAAGAGTTTACGCTATTGGCTAAATTTCCACGCGACAGTAAAATGCAGGGAATTAAATTACATTCAGATGCAGAGCCAAGTTTACTTAGTGCAGCGCAACGGTTATTTGAAAAAGGGATTATAGATAGCCCAGATGGCGGTTATTTAACTGATCTGGGCTTAGACTTAATTGAGCACGTTACGGTTATTCATAGTGCGCTACAACGTTAGTTTTAAATTAGCTCAATTTGCATCGGGCTGATTTTGCGGAGCAGCATCATTAAATGCAGCCAATTTATTACAACGCGCGTAAATGGCTGCAATTTTTGGATAAGCAGCCATATCAACATTAAAACGAATAGCATTAAACACTTGCGGGACTAGGCATATATCCGCGAGCGTTGGTTGATCACCAATACAATAGTCATCATTTTCGTTTAGCAAAAGTTCTATTTTTTCAAAGCCTATCTCAATCCAGTGTCGATACCATTTATTTTTAGCCTCATCATCTACCCCTAGCTCATTTGATAGATATTTAAGGACACGTAAATTATTAACAGGGTGTATATCGCAGGCAATCGCAAAACTTAAATTTCTTATTTTCGCTTTTTGCCACGCAGTTCCTGAAATTAACGGCGACTGTGGGTACGTTTCATCAAGCCATTCAAGTATCGCAAGCGATTGGGCTAATACGCCGTCATCGGTTTCAAGTGCAGGGAGTAAGCCTTGTGGATTCATTTTTAAATAGTCGTCGCCAAGTTGCTCTGACTTTAAAAGGTTAACAATCGCAAGTTCATGATCGATTGCTTTTAAATTAAGCGCTATACGGACTCTGTAAGCGGCTGATGAACGAAAGTAGCTGTATAATTTCATAATTAATCCTGTGAGCCTGTAAATTGCTTTTTAATAGTACGCCAGCAGTCAGTGTAATTTGGCTGGCGTTCTTGTCCTTCTAATGCGTATTTTGTCGGCGAAATGATATAGCGCGACTCAAACATAAAGGCTAGGGTATTTTCGTATTTTTGTGGAACCAGTTCCGCATTAGATGCTTTTTCAAATACATCGGCTTCAGGACCATGCGGCGACATACAATTGTGTAAACTCGCACCACCTGGTACAAAACCGTGCTCTTTTGCATCATATACACCTTCGATTAAGCCCATAAACTCGCTCATAATATTGCGATGATAGTAAGGCGGCCTAAATGTATTTTCGGCGACCATCCAACGAGGCGGGAAAATAACAAAATCAACATTCGCCATGCCTTCAGTGGCTGATGGCGACGTCAATACCGTAAATATAGACGGGTCGGGGTGATCAAAACTAACCGTATTCATGACGTTAAAACGCGATAAATCGTATTTATACGGCGAACTATTCCCTGTCCATGCGACTACATCAAAAGGAGAGTGCTTAATTTCGCAGCTAAATAAATTACCATTGAACTTAGAAACCAGTTCAAAGTCACCTTCTTTATCTTCATAGGCTGCCACTGGGTATTGAAAATCTCGGTCGTTGGCATAACCATTGGCACCAACAGGGCCACGCTCTGCAAGCTCTAATGCATGGCCATAATTTTCGCAAATATAGCCGCGCGCAGTATCGTCAATTAAGTCAACAGAGAATTTGATGCCTCGTGGGATCACAGCAATTTCACCCGGTTTAATGCCTAATTTACCGCACTCGGTGTGAATTAATAACTCACCTTGCTGAGGGACGAATAGCATTTCGCCATCGGCATTACAAAAGTAGCGGTCTTGCATTGACTGATTGGCTACATATACATGAATGCCAATACCCGATTGTCCATTTGCGCTACCGTTCGCGGCCATTGTTACTAATCCGTCTATAAAATCGGTCGGTGCAGAAGGTATATCAATTGGGTTCCAGCGCAGCATTGTTGGTGGTGTTACAGCTTCTGTTATGGGTGCTGTTCTTAGTAAACCGTTATCCATTGCACGATAATCACCTTGCACCACCGACGGACGAATTCGGTAAAACCAAGTTCGACGATTTGCAGCACGCGGAGCAGTGAAGGCCGTTGAACTAAATTGCTCAGTGTATAAATCGTATTTAACTTTTTGTGGACTAAATTGACCTATTGGCAATGCACCGGGCAGCGCTTGTGTTTCAAATTCATTTCCAAAACCGGTCATATAATTTAATTGTGTGGCCATTACTGATTCCTGTGAGAGAAGGTTGGTTTTATGTTTTTATTATTTAAGGTAAGATACTCTCAAGTGAGACTAATATCAAATGTGCTAACATGCATCTGTGTAAATAAAAATGAACAGATAAGTAAGCTTTACAGAGCTGGAATACCTGAAATGCAAATAGATTTAGCAACGTTTTTACCTTATCAATTAACCAATATCGCAACGCGTGTCAGTAACGACTTTGCCGAGGTTTATCAAACTAAATACGGTTTAACTATTCCTCAGTGGCGAATACTTGCTAATTTAGCGCAGTATGGGCAAAGCAACGCAAAGGATTTATGCCTTCAAGCAAATATGGATAAATCGACGTTATCGCGTGCGACAAAAGTATTGATAGATAAAGGCTTAATTCGCAGTCAATTGAATGAGAGTGACAAGCGGGCGGTACTACTTATGCTCAGTGAAGCAGGGCAAGAAATATATCAACAAATAGCACCCGATGCGCTTGCGTGGGAAAAGCAATTATTAAATTCATTAAGTAGAGAGGAATATGCAGTATTGATGAGCGTTTTTGATAAGTTGAATAACACATTAAAAGAATAAAAAAGCCCACAAAGTGGGCTTTTTTAATAGTAACTAATTTAAATTATTAAATTAGAAAGTGTAACGTACACCTACACGCATTTCCCATAATGACGCACCAGTTTGCACTGACGTATTTGCGTTATTACCGTTAAAGCCTGAGTAAACGTAACGACCTTGATCATCTAGTGATGTTTTGATCATGCTAGCGCCTACGAAAGGACCTTTCTTAAGTACGCCCCAGTCATCATTTAACATGTTTGTAAGGTTGTCGATTACAAAGAATGCTTCACCTTTGTGACCTTCCATAAAGCCTGGTAGTTCTTGTGTAATCTTAAAGTTAAACTTAACAAACCAATCTGAATTCTGTTGGTTGCGACTAGCGATTTCACCGCGTTTAAGTCCTTCAGAAGCAATAAAGTCATTGAATTCATTGATTTCATCAGCCGACATGTTGTAAACAACGTTTGGATCGTTTTCAAGTGGAACGTAAAGTAATTGACGGCTACCATTCCAGCTTTCATCACCCCAAACACGATCGCTTTCGTCAAACGTAAAGCTGTAAGGTAAGCCTTTATATGCTTCACCGTAAAGGTTAAAGCGTGTTTCAAAGCCGTCTACAAACTCATGCTTGTAACCAAGCGTCATAGTAAAACGATGCGGAATTTCATAATCTGAAGATGCAACACCAGGGTTACCTGGGTTAGAAAGCGCGATGTTACCGTAGTTAGAACCGGCTGTAGAGCTAGTCATTGGGTTTACATCGTCTGCGTCTGTGTATGCATAACCAAAGCTAAAATTAATGCCGTTGTCGTACATTTTGCTGATTGCAGCAGAAATAACTGAAGAATCACCACTGTTACCACTTACGTTAGTAAGAAGTAAATCACCACCGCGACCATCGATTCTTTCATAAATAGGGCGACCATCAAACGTAGTTTCAGCGCTATCTTGAAGTGAAATGTCACGCATTACAGCAGCATCTTTCTTCTTAGAGTATAAGTAGTCAACAGAAATTACATATTCGTCTTCAGTTGTGTATGTAGCACCAAGTGAGTATTTCCACTCTGAAGGAATTTCGAAATCTGGGTCTACAGCATTAACTGTACCATCACCAGAACCTATTTCTGTAGCACCAATAATATCATAAAGTTCTTGTGGAACTTCAAAGCCAGGAGTTCCACCATTCACGTTAGGAGTGTTAAATAAGTCAATAGTTCTTGAATCAGAATCATAATTACTTAATTGACGTTCTCTTGTAGCGATTTGAGTAATACCGTCATTTGAGTATGAGTTAGACAGCCATACGTTCGGGTTACCACCAGAGAACAAGCCTAGGCCAGCACGTACTTCAAGTTCGTCAGTTGCATACCATTGGAAACCAACACGTGGTTGCAGTAAGTCAATACCATCAAATGTAGACTGGTTGCTATAACCATAACGGCTAGTGAAGTTTTGGTTAAAGTTAGGAACGTCATCGCTTGTGTATTTGTCATATCGTAAACCAAACTGAATTGTTGCATCTAAGTCAGTAAATGCGTATTCATCTTGTACATAAAACGTGTGTTGAGCATACTCAAAACTAGCACCCGAATCAGTTGGATCGTTTGTTCCAGCTGAGTTGTTGTAGTAGATACGGTCGGCTATACCTGCTTCAAACTCATCGATTGAACCAAAACGGTATTCACCTTCAGTGTGCTGCACAAACAAGTTGAAAACGCTTAGATTTTCATATTCATAGCCAGCAGTAATAGTGTGTTGGTCTAAGTAGTAAGTACCAGCCACTTTAAATGTAGTTGTGTCGTAGTCTAAATCGTTTGATTGACGAGAATCATCTGGGCCAATGAATACAGTGCCGCCATTATCAGTACGAATTTGCATTTCACCAAAACTACTTGCAGCATCTAATGACTGAACAGTGGCATCTAGCTCTGATTTACCTAAACGAACTTCAGTAGAAAAATCGTCTGACCAATCAGAATATACAGAACCAATAATCGACGTAAACTCAGCACTTTGATCATAGAAGTGGTTTGATAAAGAAACACGGCTAGAACCAGTATCAGACTGAGAAATTGTATTACCGTCGTTGTAGTTATAAATTAAGTTTGCACGGTGATCTTCGTTGATGTTCCAATCTAGTTTTACTAAGATTTTTTCATCTTCAACAGGCATGCTAGATGGCATACCGCCAACATCGTAACCATATACAGATTGAGCGATGTTAGTGATGCGCGTAATATCTTCAGCTGTTACGCTGCCAGTGTTTAAACCGTCGTAGTTAAACTGACGAACACCTTCAAGTTTCTCGTAAGAAGTGAATAAAAATAGTTTATCTTCAATTAGTGGAAGACCTACGTTAAAGCCGTAACGTTTTTCAGTGTAGTTACCGTTATCAACTTCATCACCTTCAATTTCGTCGCCTTTCATTGAATCATTTGTGTAATCGAAGAAAACACCACCGTGAACGTCGTTGCCACCAGATTTAGTTACAGCGTTGATGTTACACGATGTAAAGCCACCGTATTGAACGTCAAAAGGGGCTAGCTCAGCTGAAACTTGTTCAATAGAGTCGAAAGAGAAAGGGGCACGGATAGTAGGGTAACCGTTTGAGCTTAAACCGAAGTTATCGTTCATGCGAACCCCGTCAAGCGTTAAGCTGTTGTAACGTGGGTTACCACCACCACAGTTGATTGAACCACGGCTATCATCAATTGTGATACGTGGGTCAATACGGATGATGTCTTTTAAATCACGGTTGATAGCTGGTTGGTTTTCAAGATCCGTTAGCGTAAATGTAGACGCAGGACCAGTTCCACCAGACATAGAGCTAATTGGAGCACCCGTAACGACAATTTGTTCCATACTTGATTGTGACTCAAGAGAAACGTTTACTGGGTAATCGTTACCAATGTTTAATATGATGTTATTAAACTCTTGGTCTGCGTATACATCTGAATCTACAACGACTTTATAAGGGCCACCAACACGAAGGCCTTTAGCTGTAAAATAACCCGCATCATTTGCTTCCGTTGTTTTTACTGATCCAGAAGGCACATGTAAAATTGTTACTTTTGTTCCTGCTGCTGGATTACCATTAGGACCTGTGATCTGACCTTTAATTGCAGAGGTTGTTTCGTTAGCAATTGCAGCACCACTTACACCAACACATGCCGCAATGGCAAGTGAAAGAGCTGTTTTGCGAAGTTGAGTTTTCATTTAATTTTCCCGTGTAGTTAGTAATTAAATTTTTATATTTTTATATTTGATGCTTTAGCGAACAAAGCGAAGCGCTAAATTTACTAAACATCTTGTCTATTGTACTTCATTTGTTCGTTACAAATAAAATACAACTGTAATATTTTTTTAATAAGCGGTTATGCTTATAACTATTTACAGCTTTTGTGCGATAACATTTAGCAAAAAAATATACTACGCGGGTTTTATGACAAATATATGAAATGAAAATTTGAGGTATAAAAAACCCACTACAAAGTTGTAGTGGGTTGTTAATATAACTTAGTTAAGGCTTATTATGTGCCTAAAGTTACAGCTTAAAACTTATAGCTTACGCCAATTTTAGCCTGCCAAGCAGACGAAGACGTTGCTATTTCGCTATAGTTTCTTACGTCTGTGCCATTGTAGCTACTATCAATTAAGTACCTACCTTGGTCATCAAGCCCACCAAAATCGTAAACTGTTTGAGTTGAATAGCGTAAGCGTTTTTCGACTCCCCAGTCACTATTTAATAGGTTAGCGAAGTTATCAATCATGAAGTAAACTTCACCACGGTGTCCATCAGCAAAACCAGGTATTTCTTGTTTGATGCTGATGTCCATTGTAGTAACCCAAGGTTGGGTTGCGGTATTTTTAGCTAAAATGTGTCCACGTTCGCTAATACCAGCTTCGTTTAATATCGTCTCTAGTTCAGACCACTTCATTTTAGATTTATCCCAATTTACATTAGGATCATCTGCGCCAGTTGGGATGTAAGGTAAATAGGCCGCATTAGAGTATAAAGATTCAGTGTCACCTAAATGACTATCTTTGTACATGTTCATAGTGTAGCTAAATGGACGACCAGAGCGACGTTCAAAGTAAACATTAAACTTAGTAGCATAACCTGCGAAAAATTCAGCGCTATAACCTAAGTTAATTTTAAAGCTATGCTCAACTTCATAAAAGCCACGCGCTGCAATATCTTGGTTGCGGTTTACAGTCGTATTGTGTTTATAGTTACCTTCAGCTTGCGATGCAGAACCAACAGCGGCTTCTGTTACATCTTGGTGTGCATAGCTTACAGATGTAAATAAGCCATTTTCCCATTCTTTAGCAATACCTGTTGAAATGATGATTGAGCGACCATCATCTGACGAATTAGTCATTTCGGTATCTACATTGTTTCGTGAAGAGCCACTATAAATACTTTCATTAATTACACGTACACCATCGGCAGCAACGCCTACAGGTCTTATCGAAGTATTGTGCCATACGGCTTCATTTTCTTTTTTATGATAAGCAATTTCAGCTTGCCATTTAAAGCCATCACCTAAAAGTTCTGAATCGAATTCATATTCAAAGCCAACTTGAGTACGGATACTTGAAGGTAGTTTAAAGTCAGGATCGATATAAGCTACGCTACCCGCACCTTGCTCTAATGAGTTTTTAATTGCATCAGGAACTTGTGTAATATCAGCTTTATTATTAGTGTAGTACTCGTTAATTGCTTCGCTTGGTGCATTAACAAAAGTAATACCATCGCTTTGGTACGAGTTGTTATACCAAACATTAGGAATACCACCTTGGAAACGACCGATACCACCGCTAATTGTAAGTGCTTCAGTTGCATAATATTTAAAACCAACACGTGGCAGTATAATATCAAGACCGTCTAGGTTTTCTTGGTTGCTGAAACCATGTGTACTTTGGAAGTTTTTATTTAATTTAGGTTTATCATCTGACGCTAAACGCTCATAACGAACACCCGCAGTAACTTCTAAGTCATCACCTACATAAAAAGTATCTTCAATGTATAGCGCTAATTGGCTGCGGGTAACATCGTAAGCTGTGTCTGCAGAATTATTTGTATAAGCATTACTGTATGAGAAATCGTATGGCTGGTTACCATTAACATCTTTATTTCTAGCTTGTGTATCAAAGCCAACAAGGCGGTTCTCAAAGTCATCAAAGCTCTTAAACTGCCATGAACCTAAAGAGTTCGGTGCGAATAAGTTGTATAAATTAAGTGATTCGTACTGTGCACCAAAGTTGATTTCGTGCTCATCCATAAGATAAGTTGCATCAAATGTTAGTGTAAGATTTTTGGTTTCAGAACGGTTGCCGTGGCGAGTGTAATCTGTACCAAACGTGTATAAAGCACCTGTGCCGCGACCAAATTTTTCTTCTTCGTATACCTTAACGCTGCCGATATCTGAACGTGTTGCGCTATTAGAGGTAACATGTTTGTATGCAATGCCAATTTCTGTTGAAAAATCATCATTCCAATCAGAGTATAGCTTAGTTGCAAAGTTATTAAATTTAGTTACGTAATCATAAGTATTTGAAACCATGACAACAGACTTACCGCCAGTGCTTGTGTTTTTCTGGTCTTGGTCGTCTTGCCATTGGTATGTAAAATCTAAACGGTGATTATCACTCGCATTCCAGCTTAGTTTTACAAGCAGGCTTTCGTTTGTATCTTCAGGTGCACCTGCTAATGAATCGGTTAAACCGTATGTATCATTTAGAATAGAGATAAAACGATTATAGTTTGCTTCACTGGTTTTGAATTCGTTAGCGGCACCAGAGTTTTCAAAACCGTAGTCTAAATCTAGTTCACTTGACCATTTTGCATAATTTACGAAGTAAAATAGTTCGTCTTCAATTAAAGCACCACCTACATTAAAGCCGTATCGCTTTTCAGTTTGAATAGGCTCTACTTTAGTAAATGAAAACTGCTTAAGGTTTGTAGCTTTATCTACATCTTCTTCACGAATGTTTTTTACATCACCAGCTAGTTCTGGTGTTGAAATTTCGTAAAAGCCTGAAAACTTAAATTCGTTAGTACCACTTTTTGTTACAGCGTTAATAGTACCGCCACCAAAGTTACCTTTAGATGCAGAAAATGGCGATACATCGACAGATACTTGTTCAATTGCATCAAGTGCTACAGGAGGCTGAGATGTTGGGTAACCGCCAAAATTCAAACCAAAGTCATCATTTTGACCAATACCATCAACGGTTAAACCGTTTGTACGTGGGTTACTACCAGCAAACGTTAGTTCACCGTTACCGTTGATGCTTGCTAATGGGTTCAAACGCGCAATATCTTTAATATCACGGTTAAAACTTGGCATATTCTCGATTGTATCAGCACCAAAAGTACTGCTAGAACCGCCAGATTGCTGAACGATTTTATAACCAGACACTTCAATCTTTTCAATATTTAATGGCGCCAGTTGTGAACTTAAACGGTATGTTTCACCAAGGTTTAAGAAGATATTTTCAACTGTAGTATCATTGAATGTGTCAGAATCGATGATTACCGTATATGGACCACCTACACGTAAACCATTTGCGATAAATGTACCATTTTCATTGGTTGTTAACTCGCTGATTGTGCCAGTTGGTTGGTGAACAACTTTAATTTTAACGTTTGCAGCACTGCCACCTGAAGGCGTTGTAATTTTACCACGCATTGCAGATGAAGTGTCAGCAGCCATTGCGCTTGTAGAAACACCTAGAGCTAAAATTACGGCTCCAGTTAATTTCGAAAGGCGAAGCTTAGTCATAATATTGATTTCCCGTGTGTAGATTATTTAAGTTTAATTTGCAGTTTGTTGATCAGTATTCATTTTAAGTGCTGTTTCTAACTCTTTGGCTGACGGATCAAATAGAGTATTGAGTAATCCAGCTAAGCGAATTCCAGCTTGTTGTAAACGCGTTTTTACTATCGGCGTGTTGTTGTATATGTAGCTGTAGCCAATTTCTTCGTTCGTTGATTTGTAGATTTTATTTGCTAAATTACGTGATTCTTCAAGCCAAGTTGTTGGCGAACTTTGTAAATAGTCAGCAATTAATTCACTATTGTTGGTATCTATAAATTGTGCAAACTCGGTATACGACAGGTTTTGATTTTCGATTAACTTTGTATCCCAAAGACTATGAAGGTTTGTTTCTTCTCTAAAAAAAGAAACTTTAATTTTGTTACCGCCTCGGTCTTCGCTTCTGCCAGCATGAAATGGTTGATGACTATCACCGACCAAGTGCACTAAAAAACGTAAACTAAATTGCTTTGCATCAAGTGAGCTCTTCGCATCAGTCAATGTTTGCATTGAATAATGAATGCCTTCAAGAATATTACTAACAGACTCTTTAGCATGCGTATGTGCATGGTTTAGGCTCAATGCTTTATTTGGTGCTGCGTTAATATAATGCCAGCGAGAAGATTTTTTTTGCCAAAACTCGCCAGGGGCAGAGCGCATTTCATCAGGCCATGTAGATATTTGTGCTAACGATTCACCATCAAGATAAGGAAGTATGGCAGCTTTAGTTGTTTCGCTTATGTGAGACTCTGCAAGTTTTCCTATAATACGATGACCATTTTGGCCCCAAGCATACGAATCAGTGCTTGTGAAAATTGCACTAATTAACAGTGCAGAAGATATCGAGTATTTTAAATTGTTATGCATTAGAACTTCCTAAATGAATGCTTCATGTCGTTGCTACAAGTTAATGCGGTCAATTGTCCTCATTTTTAGCGCTAATAGGAAGGACTCAATAAAATTCATAATTTCTCATTCATAATCTTTTAAATTCAATGCCTTATATTTGATGAGTAAAATTACTTGTTGTAATAAGTAAGTAAAGTTGTTCAAATGCGTTATACAACTTAATTTTGAGTAACACTTCGTTGAATTTTAAAAAAGTCATGTTGCAAAGAACTTCAATTGTTACATTTTTGTTTCTATTTCTGGTTATTACATGGATATGCGGTCAATTTATTGTTGACAACGATGACTTACATTTTCCGGTAATGATTGAAACCTCAACCGAATGCCAAACAACGGCAACGAGTAATAATGGTCAACTGATAGTTTTTACACAATCAAAAAAAATAGCAAAATCGTTAACACAAAACCTGTGTTCTGATAACGTTGTGGCTAAACAATATGGCTCAGTAATAGGTTACTGGGGTTACAGAACCGCAGATAGTTTTGAGTTTGTAGGAAAGGGAATTGCAGATTTAATTTTAGCTAAGAATAATATAATGGCCGCGTTTAAGGCTGAATCTACTTATAACTATCAGCCTGTTGTTGGGTTTGCTGATTACACGGCATTTTTTATTTCATCGAGGGAGAAACCGCGTCTAACAAAAGAGTATTTTTTAGATAAGCGAGTTGGTTTGCTCGATTACCCTACAAGTCGATCTGGGCATATTTTACCGAAACAAACATTTAAAGAGTTAGATATTAACTTAGCTAATTTAGATGTTACGTATGCTCGTTCGCACAACGAGCTCCGCGATTTACTGGCTAATGGGCAAGTAGACATTATTGCTTCGTTTTGGAAAGAAAGTGACGCACAGCGTTTTTCAAAAAACTATATTACGCCGTTAAGTAATAATGTCTCTGGAACACGTTGGTATTTAAAAATGCAGCAACAAAATACTGATCTCTTGTGTAGTGTTCAAACACACTTATTGGCAATGTCTAAAGATCAGGCGCTACATTATTATCAAGACGTTGAGGCATACTGGAACTGCGAGACTAAAAACGTCAGCTTTAAAGGTGAGTTGGATGATGAGTAAATTGACTATACCGGTTTTTACCCTGATCTTATTTTCTATGTTTTCCAGCGTGTTTTATATCTCCGCTAAGCAAAAGCAGCAAGATGTAGTTAAGCTAAGAATCAATGAAATAGAGAAGCAGGTTGCACTTGATTTACCACTTCTGGATTTATCTAATAAATTATTGAAACATGTGGGTAATAAAGAAGCCATTGACGACTACATTAAAAAGTTAAATGGTCTGCTACCTAATAACAATGTAACACTTAAAAATATAACCCCCGCGAGTGAATCAACGGTTAAATTAGCGCTAGATGAGAGCGTTAGTTATTTACGCGCTAATAATGGGCATGTTCTACTTATATTTAATACGCAAAATAAAGTGATAACAGTACGCCACTTTATTGTATTTGCAATACTTTTTGTATTGAGTATATGCTTGAGTATGTGGCTCAAATTGATTTTGGTTCAAAGTAGTCACAATACAAAGCATCCAAATTTAAGCAACGACGCTTTCGAGCACGCGCCGCTTTCACTTATTATTGACCTTAACAGTAAAACACTCTCTAGTTCCTATGCCATTGACTTGCAGACGTCCTTAGCTAATAAGCCTCTATGTTTTTATTTGGCTCTTGTTGAATTTTGCGAACGCCATAGTGATAGCGTCCTTAATCAAAATAAAAACGTGCCAGATGAGCTTGTTGAGTTGGCAAATAAGTATTTTCATCGGTTAGTTGAATTAGGGCATACAGTAAGAAAACGGCCTAATTTTAATAGTAGCCTTGAAAAAACATTAAGTGAAATTCGCGCTGCACTTGATGAAGTGCTGAATGACTATCCTGATCAAAAAGATATTTATTATCCACCAAAGGCCTATGGTGAGGGTTCACGTTCACGATTACATAGTTATGGGTTAGTCAATATAGATAAGGGACATATTGAAATTATAGGAAAGTAAGCAAGTCCAACAAGCTGTATACGTGTTTGGGCTATTAAACGCATAAAATCACTCTCTAACGTCGGTAAAATTTTAATAACGTGAGAGAGTGATTTTCCAATCTAAGATTTTTTGCTTAAACAGCTTGGCATTTAACCTGAACTCAGGTTATTTAGCAACTCATACCTTTATTTTGGTGAATACTCAGTTACCTTTATAGGGCTATTTTGAGAAATAAAGTTTTTAAGTGCTTGTGCATCGGTTTCATCGGTACTTACATAGCCTTGCAATTCAGTAATCGTTGGGTATCCATCGCCGCCAGATGCATTGTAACTATTAAGACTCATGCGATAAATTTTATTTTTGTCCAACGGTTGCCCATTAATGGAGACCTTAATTAGTTGCCCATTTTTACGTTCAAACGATAGTTTATGATATTGTAAATAAGCGCCAGAATCAGCCGGAAAGCCTGTTACTACATTTAGATAATTCCATAAGTCGCTGCCTTGCCAATCCATATAAGTGATACGGTTTTTGAAAGGGTGCACTTTTAAAATGTCTTTATAACTTACTTCCCCAGCTTCAATTGAGCTGCGAATACCCCCACCACTTATTAATCCAAAATCAGCACCTACCGTATTCATTTGTGCCTGAATGATTACCCGTGCTAGGTTAGTTTGTTGATAGCGTACTTTGTTTCTGTCGCCTTCTAAACGAGCATCAACATCGCCTATTTTACCTTCAATTTGTTTAGCGCCTTTAGCTTGATATACCGCTAAAAAAGATTCAAGTTTTGAGTCTGGTTTAATGTACTCGTTTGCTAATACTGCTTTGGTAGAGCCATCAGCTTGTACTTTATCTACATATAAATTAACCGGCATAAGTTTGTAATCAAGTAATGTTAATTCACCATTTTCAAGTTTAAACTCAGCTTTACCAACATACTTCCCCCATTCATGGGCTTGCATTATGTATGTACCATTTTGTTGATCAGGTTTACAGGCAAGACCTGGCTTAAAATGATCGTCGTTGACATTTTTACCTGCCATACAAATAGGCTCTTGAGAGTGCCCACCTATTATCATATCAAGAGTATTGGCAGGTAATGAGCGAGCTAGCGTTACATCGCCAGGCGCATTAATACCAAATTGAGCATCTATGTAATGGCCCATATGGGTAAGTGCAATAGTGATGTCTGGATTGTATTGCGCTTTAATTTTTTTTGCTAAGGCCGCTGTTATTTCTACTGGATCTTTAAATTCTAAATGCCCAATGTACTGCGGGTTACCTATTTTGGCTGTGTCTGTTGTTGTGAGGCCAATCACAGCGATGGTTAATCCATTTTTTTTAAATATTTTATAACTGTCGAACGCATGTTCACCAGTCGATTTTTCAAAAATGTTTGCAGATAGGAAGGGGAAATTAACCCATTTTTGCTGCTGTTTTAATATAGCGATAGGATTATCGAATTCGTGATTACCTAGTGCCATTGCATCGTAACCAATTAACGCCATTCCTTTAAAGTCGGGCTCTGCTTTTTGTAAGTCAGACTCAGGTATGCCGGTATTTATGTCACCGCCGGATAACAGTAATACGGCATGGCCTTGTTTTTGTGCATCATTACGTAATGAGTCGATAAGCGTTTTACGGGCCGCCATTCCATATTCACCTTTCTCATTATGCCAAAAGCGACCATGGTTATCATTAGTATGAAGTATTGTTAAATATTCAGTAGAAGAATTACTTGATACAGGATCTAAAGTTGAAGATGTACAGCCAAGTACACTTAAAATAAACGTGAAAAAAATAATTATACGCATAAAACACCTATGGATTAAGGTCTACTCAATTTATTAGGTGGGTAGTTTAAACTAGTTTTATGCTAAAAAAACGTAGTTATTTATTTTTTCGTTTAATTACAATTAGTGGCAGCACGCTCTCTTCGTTTTAATTCTTTGCTCGCGATCTCTGCTTTGTGATGTTTAGCCGCTATCATCCATGTTAAAAAGCTTGCAGGTAATTTTGTGTAAGCTTGGCCTTTGTGTAAACCGAAGTCACAAATTGTGTGGTTTGTATCAGACATAGGTATTTTCTATGGTTTGTTATTTTTATTGATATTAACAAATGTACTGAACTGGGAAAGATGATTTAGTTACATATTAGTGGTTTTGTATAACTAAAAAGAATATTAATGTAACTAAGTTGTTATCAATGCGGTATGATTTGTATTAATTATCGCTTTTAGATCGATTTTTAAAGTGGCTGATATTATTCTGCCCATGAAGCACTCTCCTAAATAAATATAAAAACAGGAATACAACATGAAAAAAATTTTAATTGGCTCATTATTGGCTACAGCTAGTTTTACAAGTACCGCAACTCTTGTAGAAATGAAAACTAGCCAAGGTGTTATCGAAATCAATTTATTTGATAAGCAAACCCCTAAAACTGTGAGTAATTTTTTAAGTTATATTAATGATGGTTCGTATAATCAAACGGTTATCCATCGTTCAATAAATGACTTTGTAATTCAAGGGGGGGGATTTACTTTTTCTGATTCACTAGACCCAATTACCGTTAAACCAGCCGTTGTGAATGAGCCTGTGTTTTCAAATGTTAAAGGCACTATTGCGATGGCTAAGAAATCAGGTAATGCAAATAGTGCGACAAGCCAGTGGTTTTTTAATATGGCTGACAACAGCGCAGGTAGCCCAAAACTAGATACTCAAAATGGTGGTTTTACAGTGTTTGGGCAAATTACTGCGGCAAGTCAAGTGACGCTTGATAAAATAGCTGCGCTGGTTCATTGTAAAGAAATGCCTGTTGTTAATTATACTGCTGCGCAATGCTCAAGCAGTGATGCAACCATGAGTAATGCCAATTTGGTATCTATTGAAAGTATATCAATCGTAAATGATGATCCTGATTCATCACAAGGTTTAACTGCTGTAGTAAATACCTTAATTAAAAAAGACACATCGTCTTCAAATAGCAGTTCAAGTGGTAGTCTGGCGTGGATTTTAGGTGCCTTCTTACTTGTATTACCTAGGTTAAAGCAGGTTAAGTAAATATTTATGAGCGACTTTAAAGTCGCTCATAAAACTTGTATTGTATGTTTACGAGGATCCTTACTAATATTTTCTACCACTCCCTCTCTAAAGGATAGCTATAGAGCCGCAATGTATTTTTTGAGTCAAAATTATCCCTCATCACACCGTCGTATTCATTTTTACAATATGTTACATAACTATATGGTATTTAGTGGCTTGTTGTTAGGTGATAATGTTAATTTAAGCTCATAGATTTAAGTATTACGTCTTCATTTGACTGTGACTACAGTCGTCGTTTATAGGGCGATTATCAAGGCGTTTCTAGTCTTCGACCTTAAGTATATTAAATTAGCTATTTATTTTTGTTATCTTAAAATGGAAAAAAAATGAAAAAAATTATTGGCTTTAGCGCCATAGCACTTGCTGTTTTAAGCGGTTGCTCGAATACGTCTCCTATCTCTCAAGCACCACAGGCTTCTTTACTGTCGGACACTTTAGTTGTTAGCCCGAATGACAATCGTCAATACAAAACTCTTAAGCTAGCCAACGATATTGAAGTTATTTTAGTTTCAGATCCAAGCGCAGAAAAATCAGCAGCTTCATTGAGTGTTGGTGTCGGCTTGTTACACGATCCTATGTCGCAACAGGGAATGGCACACTATTTAGAACATATGTTGTTTTTAGGCACTGATCGCTACCCTGATACCAAAGGGTATTCTGATTTTATGACCAAAAACGGGGGGGCGCACAATGCGTATACATGGCTTGATATTACGAATTACATGTTTAAAGTTAATAACGATGCGTTTGATGAAGGGTTAGACCGTTTTGCTGATTTTTTTAAAACACCTAAGTTATACCCTGAATACACAGATAAAGAAAAAAATGCAGTAAATGCTGAGTGGTCAATGCGCCGCGAAATGGACTTCTTTGGGCAGTTTAAATTAGCCCGTAAAATGATGGGTGAACACCCAGCTAATCGTTTTTTAATTGGTAACTTAGAAACATTAGGCGACAAAGAAGGGAGCTCGCTTCATAAAGAAACAGTTGATTTTTATAATAAATATTACTCTGCAAATATTATGAAAGTTGCGCTTATTTCAAATTTAACGATAAGTGAAATGGAGCAAAAAGCACAAAAATACTTTGCTGATATAGAAAATAAAAACATCGACAAACCAACAGTAACAACAAAACTTGATTTTGATAACGCAGGCGGTAAACGTGTTTTTTATGCGCCAAATGAAGATGTAAAACAGCTACAACTTGATTTCACTATTGCTAATAATAACAGTGAGTTTGCAGTTAAACCAAACCGCTTTGTAGCCTATCTATTAAGTAACGAAATGCTAGGTAGCCCAGCGCAACTGCTTCGCGACAAAGGCTGGGTATCTCAGCTTTCAGCTTCGTCAACACCTAATCAGTATGGTAACTACGGGTCATTAAATGTAAATGTAGAGCTGACAGATGAAGGCATGAAAAATCGCGAAATGATTGTCGCAACAATCATGCAATACATCGATTTAATCAAACGTGAAGGCGTAGACAGTAAATACTTTAATGAAATTCGCACATCACTCAGTAACCAGTTTAAGTTTTTAGAAAAAGGTGATGAGTTTAATTATGTCAGTGCACTAACGCAAAGCATGCAAGATTATCCTTTAAATCACGCGATTAATGCGCCTTATCATTATGCAAAGTTTGATGCTAATGCGGTAAATAAAGTACTAGAGCAGTTAAATGCCGATACGCTTCGTATTTGGTATATTTCACAGCAAGAAGAAACAGATTCAAAGCTACATTTTTACGATGGTAAATACCGTATTAGTGATATTGGCGAACAAGAAATCGCCAGCTGGAATAAACCAAGTGAGTTTAAGCTGGTACTACCAAGCGTAAATAATTTATTACCAGAAAGTTTTGCAATCAAAACGCATGCATTTAAAGAGCAAAAACACCCTGAGCTGGCTTACGATAAAAATGGTGTAAAAGTATGGCGCCAAGCAAGTCAAAAATTTGCTGAACAACCAAAAGGTTTGGTTGAGGTGTACATAAATACAGAATCTGGTTTGAGCGATATTAAGGCGGAAGTTTTGTATTCTGTTTGGGCTGATTTGTACAATATTCAACAAAGCCAGCTAAGCACTGAAGCAGCTGTCGCGGGTATGAGTGTGAGCCTTGTGCCAAGCAACGGACTTGTTTTATCTATGAGTGGTTTTACAGATAAGCAAAATATTCTTCTAAAACAAGCGTTAAGTGGTCTAAATAGTGATATTACAGCGCAAGCTTTCAATCAAGCTATTGACCGTTTTAAGCGAGATTTATTAAATGAACAAAAGCAGTTTCCATATGCACAAGCTTTTGGTGAATATTCAAAACTAATTCGTACTGGCAGCTTTGACACAGATACGCTTATTAAAACGGCAGATTCGCTTACCATAACAGACTTTAATGAGTTAAAACAAAGCACATTAGCAAATAATGATTTACGTGTATTTAGTTATGGAAATTATAACCAGCAAGACATTGATGCAATAGCAGGTGAGCTAGCCGCTGTTTTACCAAACAATCATAAGCATACTGACTTTGTTCGCAGTAAAGCATGGTTACCGCAAGCGGGTGAAACGCTTGTTCTACAAAAAGATATAGATGTAGCCGATGTTGCCGTCGTTGACATGACAATAAATCCAACCCCAGGCTATAAACAAAAAGCACAGGCTGCAATACTACAAGGCCATTTTAGTACTATCGCATTTGACAAAATGCGTACTGAAGAGCAACTTGCATACGCAGTAGGGGCATTAGCGCGCCCAATTGAAGAGTACTCTGCAATTGGTTTATTTATTCAAACGCCGGTTAAAGGGCCAAAAGAGATTCAAGCTAGGTTTGATAAGTTTAAAAAAGAATACGCAGTTGAGCTAGATAACATGACTGAAGAAACCTTTGCACAACTTAAAAACGCAACGCTGGTATCCCTCAAAGAGCAACCTAAGAACCTAAGTGATGAAATGGGCCCGCTTATCAGTGATTGGTACCGTGAAAACTTTAACTTTGATTCTAAGCAAAAGCTGATTAATGAAGTTGAAAAAGTAACGCTTGCTGATATAAAAGACTACTACAAGCAAACCATGCTTAATCCTAATGCTGCACGTTTAAATGTGCAGTTACGCGGTACGAAGTTTATTGAAAGTGATTTTGCCGATTTACCAAATCAAACTAAAATCACAACGCTTGATGCCTATTACAAAGGTATAAAACTACAAAAGTAGCTAGTTAACTATTAACGCGTTAAAAATAAACCCAGTGTAGTTATACACTGGTTTTTTATTTTATAGCTATAAAGCAGTTGCTTAGCTGTATGGCTAAAGCCTGAAGGTTTTAGCATTTTAGTTTTGATACGTTAAGAGACATAAATAATTATGTTAAATCAAAGGGCTTGCTTAAAATAATAGAAGGGAGGGCTTACATTGAACATTGTATTTAAAACAAACCGATTACTGTTGCGCCATGCAAATGCAAGTGATGCAGCTGTGCTACTAAAATTAGTTAATCAGGCTGATTTTATAAAGTACATTGGTGACAAGGCAATTTATACGCTGGATGATGCAAAAGATTATATTGAGCAGTCATTTATTGCAGCTCATAAAAATCAAGGCTTTGGGCCTTACATTATAACCTTGTATAACGATGTTATTGTAGGCGTCGTGGGACTTTATAAACGCTCGGCAATACAATATCCAGATTTAGGCTATGCACTTGTAAGCGGTTTTGAAAAAAAGGGTTATATTTTTGAAGCGGCTAATGTACTTGTGCAAAATATACATAAGTTAGGGGTAACACAACTCAGTGCCATAACTTCAACGAACAACATGGCATCGCAAAATGTGTTAGCTAAGCTGGGATTTAGTAAAGTAGGTGTGGCAGTTATTAATAACGATAAAACCGCCGTTAACGTATTTTTACTAAATAACCAGAGCTCAGGTTAAATAATTAAAGCCTTGCGTGCTCTATTTTTTTTGCAACAGCTAGATTAATATTTAGCCATGTTTTTTCAAGTGTTGATACCAAACCGTCATAGCCGTCATCATCAATAGGCACTACATTTGAAAAATTATGAATGCTTACAAGGCGTCGTCCGGTTTCTGGGTGTGTATAGTACAAACGCCAAAGCCCCGAAATATCAGCATTGCCTTGCATATCACCATTAAAGTGGTGTATTTCGTACTCAAGTTCGTAAAATGTTTGCTGATCGAGCTCGGTGATAACCGGCAACCCTTTTATTACCATCCAATTCGGCATGGCAGTAAAAAGAGTTTGTTGCGCTGAAGCGGTTAACATCACATCTGGCGATTCGCCCCACAAGTTGTAATTAGCAGCATGAATTTGGTTACTGTCTATCTTCATAGCAATACCCACGTTATTTAAAGCCCCTCTAAGCACAACGGTTTGTATTCTTAATTGCGCATTTGTCTCGCTCACGTTCCTTGATGATGCACCAATAGGTTGTTCAAACTGATAATACTGTGTTGCGGTTTGTATTGATGAGCTACAACCAGCGAGTAGTAACAATAAGCTTGTAATTAAACATAATGATTTCATTATTGCTTCCTTGGTTTTGGATCAGCCGGCAATGACTTATCAAAAATTAGCATATTTGGTTGCTCATTTAAGCCACGAGTCAATGGCTGCAGCCCTTCGCTTAAACGTTTAAACTCTTTTAGTGTTTGCTGTATTTGATGATGAAGCTCAGAGCCCGCTTGGTAACTGGCCATTGTTTTATCAAATTGGCGCATGGTGATTTCAAATTGCACCATGCTTTTTGTCATTTTTTCGAAGTTACGATTAAAGTCACCAGGTAAATTTTGTGTATCTTTTTGGCTCAATAATTCGCGCATTTCATTCGCCAGTGCTTGGTAGTCTGTAAATGTCGCTTGCATCTGCGCTAGATTATCTTCAATTTTTAAGTTATTGACTTTATTTAGTACATCGGATACTTGGTCAGCGAGTACCGTTATACCGCTCGACACACTAGGAAAAACATCATACTGCACAAGTTTACCTAAATAGGCTTTGGGGGCATCAGGATATATATCAAAATCAACATACACTGCACCTGTTAATAAATTGCCAGGTTTTAACGAAGCGCGCATACCATTTTCAATCCAGCCATCAAGACTGCCTCGCCAAAACTCTTTGGCTGAAGCACTGTCGTGATATAAGCGTCCGTATTCTACTTTTATGAGTACTGGAACTGCCGTGTTGTGATTTCTAAAATGACCTGGTTTTCCATTAATAATAACGTTAGCAGGCGCTTCTACAACGGTACCAATACGCATACCTCGATACTCAACAGGCGCACCTGAGCGTAGACCGCGTACTGATTGCTCAAACTCAATGAGGAAGTAATCAAAATCATAAAAACGCTCTTCAAGTGCCTCTTTATAGCTTTGACTCAATGAAAAGCTATGGTCATCCTGAGCTATTTTACCTGGGGCTTGTTGTTCAGGTAAACCAACCGATATACCGCCTTTTAAAAGTTTACTTAACGAGCCTGTATTAATATTGATGCCATCGGCAGATAGGTCAATTTGAATGCCTGCATTTACCCAAAAGATGGAGTTTGTTGTGATCAAGTTTTGATAAGGTGCATTAATAAACACACCGTATTTCATTGCTTGATTTTCCCAATCAAATACAGCGGTCTCTATTTGGCCTATTTTATAGTTTTTAAAAAATATTCCCGTACTTACATCCAGTACTTCGGCATTATAGCTAAGAAGCTTAAAGCGCCCACCCTTAACATCTTTGCCAATTAAAGCGGGCTCATCTTGTAATGTGAAAGTACGTTTCACGTTTTTACTTTCACCTGGTGAAAACTCTAAGTAAACACCCGATAAAAGTGTACTCATGCCACTGATGCCGGTTTCATCTATACGGGGTTTTACAACCCAAATTTTAGCGTCGTCAGTCAATAAGTTATTATAATTTTTATCTATTTGAGCACTTGCTATGACGCTATCTTGAGTGTCGGATAAACGAACATGATCAATTTGACCTATCTTTACACTGCGGACTTTAATTTCAGTCTTACCTGCAATAATACCTTCTGCTTGTGGCATTTGGATAAAAATAGTTGGGCCTTTATTCGCTTGGTATTGATATAACATCCACATGCCAACTAACAGCGCAATTGCAGGAATGATCCAGATAGCGGAAATTTTTGGTTCTTTTGTTACTTCAGCAATCTCGGTCATGCTTTGTTCTCTGAGGTTTTATTTTTAGGTGAATCCCACAATAAACGGGGGTCAAAGGCATGCGCTGCCATCATTTGGCATATTACCATAACCGTAAAGAATACAATGCCTAATCCTGGGGTTACCGACATTAAATTACCTAATTGAACCAAGGCAACTAAAATAGCGACAACGAATACATCTATCATAGACCATTTACCTATGAATTCAGTTAATTGATAAATGCGGGTATACCCTTTCGTGTGCCTATTTGCTGGCCGTGTAACCATAAAGCATAAAAAGCTTAGAACGAATGCTTTTGCTAGTGGCACAACGACACTGGCTAAAAATATAATAGCGGCGATAGGGTACGAGCCACTTTTCCATAGTGTGATTACACCACCAATTAATGTGGAAGGAGACTCGTCTCCTAAGCTTGTGGTATGCATAATAGGTAAAACATTAGCTGGAATATAACAAACTACTGATGTAATTAGCCAGGCTGCCGCTTTTTGTACACTATAAGGGTTTCTGACGTGTGTTTTTGTGTGGCAGCGCTGGCAAACATTGCTTGTACAGAGTTGATGACACACATGGCACGCTTTAATATTTTCATCAATTGCGCGTTTTGCATGTTCAGCCCCTGTCAGTATTTTTACTGGTTTTATTTGCGCCCATAAACGTGGTCGGTTTAAATGAGCAAGCGCGGCTATATACAAAATTACAAAGCATACGTACGCCCAGAAACTTGTACCAAAACTAATATCGGCTAACGACATAATCTTAACCATGCTTACCAGCACACCGATCAAAAATATTTCCGACATAATCCAAGGCTCTAACGCAAGGGTAAATTTTAATAGCCGTCTGGCAATACCCTCTGGGAGAGTATTTAAGAGCCCAAGATGCAAAGGTATTAAAACAAGCAATAAAGCCATTGGTAGGGCAATAATACTCAAATCTATAAATAGACCAAGTAGTTCACTGTCATAGTTAAATAAAATACGGGCCGCGTCGGGCAGGGTAATCGTTTGCGTTATTCCACTGCTACTAAAAGAAATAAAAGGGTAAAACATACTGCTTAGCAGCATTAATAAAGCACTAACACTGAGGGCTACAATGCGGCTATCGTTATTCACATCAGCTTGGCAAAGTTTATGGTGGCAATGCGGACATAGCGCCATTTGCTTTGCGATTATGCGAGGTATATCTATAATTAGGTCGCAACAAGGGCATACAGTTTGCAATGTGTGAGCCTAATGCTAAGTAGAGTGGTTTAATTTTGCTATAAATTGAGTGTAAATACAAACTAGTTCAATCAATAGTCAGTTCAAAAATTCAATTGTACTGTGGATGAAGACTCGCTTAAACATATCTTATATGCTTAAAAATACAAAGGATCGACAGTGAAAAACCTATTAATCGTTTTGGCCCTGTTAATAAGCACTAAATTACAGGCTTTGGCACAGTCGAGTAGCGTACAAAAGTCCGATAGTATAATCATCGCCGTCAGTCCTTATGTTGCTCCCTACGTAATACAAAAAAATGATTCAGGTATCCAATTAGAAATTATTAAAGCTGCATTTAAAAATCAAGGTATCAATAATATTTCAATCGAATATATGTCGAATAAACGCGCGGAGTATCAGTTAAACAATGGTGCTATTGATGTGGCAATGAATCATTCTAACTTTTATTTACCTGGTATTTATGTCAGTAAGCGTATTTTGAATTATCAAAATGTGGTTATCAGCCTACTCAAAAACAACTACACAATTAATTCTGTATATGATTTGTCAGAAAAAAGTATATTGGCGTTTCAACATGCGCCAGCTTACTTACCGCACTCATTCAAATTGGCTTTGTATAAGGTTAGCTCTTATGAGGAAGTGATAAATCAAAGAGCACAGGTAGATCATCTAATGAAAGGATGGGTAGATACAATTATTTTAGATAAACGTATATTCTTATACTATTTAAATGAGTATCGACAAACCAATAAAACATCGCATGTTGCGATTCATTCGATATTCCCAGAAGCGCCACGACCGGCTTATTTTAATAGTAAAGTTTTACAAGAGATATTTGATGAGGGATTGGCCAATATTATTAAAAATGGCCAATACCACAGTATTTTAGTAAACCTTGAAGCGCAATATGCACAAAACCCTGAAATTTCAAATTAATCAAGGTTAATTACGCTGCCCTATGGGTTCTTTTTAGGGGCAATTAACTCTTTGTTGTTCAGTTTTTACTTAGCCCACTAGGTTACAAACCTCGCGCCGTGATTAAATCGCTCCTAAGTTGAACAAATTTCAATCCACGAAGGTCAACACGCCCTAGTCAAATAACGCCACTGTTTGGCGCGTAAGAGCGATTAACTCACCTGATTGTGACCATATACAACCATCTTCTAAGCCGTAACCATCTTTTGAATGATGCGTAATTGCTTCAAAGCCAAGCCATTCACCAGGTGCTAAGTTTGGCTCTTGCACAAACTCCAAATACCACGACATGCTACTTGCTGGGGCGGGTTGTTTAAACATTTGTAAAAGTGTTGGCGGCCAAGCATCAGTCAATGCAATTACATGGGCCTCTGTTATTTGCTCTGGGGTATGTTTAAAGCGCATCCAACCACCTAAATGAGAAGTTTCTGCGCTGCTAAATGGCATGCCGCCTTGTTGTGGGCACAAATCAACATGTTGAAAAAACTCAGGCATCTGATCATTTATAAAAGGTAATGTGTAGCGTTCATCAACGGGTTTCAAACTAATTGACTTTGAGACGGGAACGTTAATAGCCGACTCCCTACTTTTGGCAAAACATGCCTGCACTATTACGCATACTTGTTCATTTTGAATTGCTTTAGCTAACACCTGCGTGCTGCTTTTACCTTGTCGAAGTATTTCTACGGATAAAGAAAAGGGGGTATCGGCAAGTAATGGCCCTACAAAATTGGTACTGAGTGAAAGCAGTCGACGATCGTCAGTTACTTTACCTCTTATTGCTTGATATAACAGCGCAGCTGAGAGTCCGCCAAATGCGGTTCTGCCCTGACACCAATTTTCGGGGAACTGCATTGTAGATGGTGATTGCTCAATGTTGTTAGTGTTGCCTATCTTTGCTGCTTGCTCAAGTAATTGTTCAAAATGCATAAAGATGTCCTTTTAAAGTGCGATTTAATAAATTTATAACACAACAAAACTAGTCAGACCAGTAATTAAAAGCAGTCCAAGCGGTGTAAAAATCATCATTCCTTACAATTATTAAGGTTATTTTGTAAATAAATCAAAAAAAATGAGTTTTTTTTCATTTTTACAGTTGAAATAAGTTTGCAGCAACCCTATTTACTAGTCATCGAACGTATTAACGAATATTGAAGTTGGAGAAATTTCATGGGTAAAATTATCGGAATTGACTTAGGTACTACAAACTCTTGTGTTGCAGTACTTGATGGTGGCAAAGCACGTGTTATTGAAAACGCGGAAGGCGATCGCACAACCCCGTCTATCATTGCTTATACGCAAGACGGTGAAACATTAGTAGGTCAATCTGCTAAACGTCAAGCGGTTACTAACCCGACAAATACCTTGTTTGCAATTAAGCGTTTAATTGGTCGTCGTTTTGAAGACGAAGAAGTTCAACGTGACATCGGCATCATGCCGTTTAAAATCATTAAAGCCGACAATGGCGATGCATGGGTAGAAGCGGGCGGCGAAAAACGTGCTGCACCACAAATCTCTGCTGAAGTACTGAAAAAAATGAAGAAAACAGCTGAAGACTTCTTAGGTGAAGAAGTAACAGAAGCCGTAATCACAGTACCTGCATACTTTAACGATTCACAACGTCAAGCAACGAAAGATGCTGGTCGTATTGCGGGCCTCGAAGTTAAACGTATTATCAATGAGCCAACGGCTGCGGCACTTGCTTACGGTATGGATAAAAACCGTGGCGAAAACATCGTTGCAGTATATGACTTAGGTGGCGGTACTTTCGATTTATCAATTATTGAAATTGATGAAGTTGAAGGCGAGCACACTTTTGAAGTACTTGCTACAAACGGGGACACTCACTTAGGTGGTGAAGATTTTGATAACCGTGTAATCAACTACCTAGTAGCTGAATTCAAGAAAGATCAAGGTTTAGACTTAAAAACTGACCCTCTTGCAATGCAACGTGTTAAAGAAGCTGCTGAAAAAGCAAAAATCGAACTTTCATCTGCACAGTCTACAGAAGTAAACCTTCCGTACGTAACTGCTGATGCATCTGGCCCTAAGCACATGAACGTGAAACTGACACGCGCTAAGCTTGAGTCACTAGTTGAAGATTTAGTTACAAAGTCTTTAGAACCATTAAAACGTGCACTTGCTGATGCTGATTTATCAGTAAGCGACATCAACGATATTATTCTTGTTGGTGGTCAAACACGTATGCCTTTAGTACAAAAAACTGTTGCGGAGTTCTTCGGTAAAGAGCCTCGTAAAGATGTTAACCCTGATGAAGCAGTAGCCGTAGGCGCAGCGATTCAAGGTGGTGTATTAGCAGGCGATGTTAAAGATGTACTATTACTTGATGTTTCTCCATTATCTCTAGGTATTGAGACTATGGGTTCAGTAATGACGGCTTTAATTGAGAAAAATACAACGATTCCTACTAAGAAATCGCAAACGTTCTCAACAGCTGAAGATAACCAATCTGCTGTAACAATTCATGTACTTCAAGGTGAGCGTAAACGTTCAAGCGACAATAAATCTCTAGGTCAATTTAATCTAGAAGGTATTCGCCCAGCACAACGTGGTACACCACAAATTGAAGTAACATTTGATGTTGATGCCGATGGTATCTTACATGTATCTGCGAAAGATAAAGATACAGGTAAAGAGCAAAAAATCACGATTCAAGCATCTTCTGGCTTAAGCGATGAAGAAGTTGAAAAAATGGTTCGTGACGCAGAAGCACATGCTGAAGACGATAAAAAGTTTGAAGAACTTGTTGCTGCTCGTAACCAAGCTGATGCCCTAGTACACGGTACGCGTAAGCAAATTGAAGAAGCGGGTGATGCATTACCAAGCGAAGACAAAGAAGCGATTGAAGCGGCTGTTGTAGATTTAGAAGCTGCAATTAAGAGCGACAACAAAGAAGAGATTGAAGCTAAAACGCAAGCGCTTGCTGAAAAGTCTCAAAAACTGATGGAAATTGCTCAAGCAAAAGCGCAGCAAGGTTCAGCAGATGCAGGCGAGCAACAACAGTCAACTAAACAAGATGACGACGTTGTTGATGCAGAGTTTGAAGAAGTGAAAGACGACAAATAATTGTTGCTACCGCTTCTTGCTGGCCAAAAACACTTAACTCGGTTAGGTGGTTTAGGTTAGGATGAACAAATGAGGCGCGCGAGCAATAGCTTGTCGCGCCTTTTGCATGTGTTTAAGGTTCAAAAATTCAATGATAAATCGATGCGATTTATCGGTTTATCCAGCAGCTTACGCTGTAAACAGAAAAGAGTAGTGTGATAGATATGTCAAAACGCGATTATTACGAAGTCCTCGGCGTAAGCAAAGATGCGAGTGAGCGAGACATAAAAAAAGCGTATAAACGCTTAGCGATGAAATATCATCCAGATCGTACCGCAGGCGATAAAGATCTCGAATCAAAATTTAAAGAAGTTAAAGAAGCGTACGAGATCTTAACTGATAGCCAAAAACGTCAAATGTATGACCAACATGGTCATGCAGCCTTTGAACAAGGTGGCGGTGGAGGTCACGGTGGTTTTGGTGGCGGACATGGCGACTTTGGTGATGTATTTGGCGACGTATTTGGCGATATTTTTGGTGGCGGCGGTGGTCGACGCCAATCTCGTCAACAACGTGGTTCCGATTTACGTTACAATATGGACTTAAGCTTAGAAGAAGCTGTTCGTGGTAAAGAAGTTGAAATCAAAGTGCCAACATGGGTGGGTTGTGAGCCGTGTGATGGCAGTGGCGCTAAAGCAGGTTCTAAACCTAAAACATGTACTACGTGTCATGGTGCTGGCCAAGTGCAAATGCGCCAAGGTTTCTTCGCTGTTCAGCAAACCTGTCCAACGTGTCAGGGGCAAGGTCAGATTATTTCAGATCCTTGTAATAAGTGTCACGGTCAAGGTCGCGTAGAAAAAACCAAAACGCTTTCAGTTAAAATTCCAGCCGGCGTTGATACAGGCGATCGTATCCGCTTAACGGGTGAAGGCGAAGCTGGAATGCATGGTGCTCCGGCCGGTGATCTCTATGTACAGGTGTCGGTACGAGAACATAAAATATTTGTGCGCGAAGCGAATAATTTATACTGTGAAGTGCCAATTAGCTTTACGACAGCAGGTCTTGGTGGCGAAATTGAAGTGCCAACGCTTGATGGTCGTGCAAAACTTAAAATACCTTCTGAAACGCAAACGGGTAAAATGTTTCGTATGCGTGGTAAAGGAGTTAAGTCAGTACGCAGTGGTGCTCAAGGCGATTTAATTTGTAAAGTAGTCATTGAAACGCCAGTTAATCTTAACGAACGTCAACGTGAATTACTGACTGAATTAGATGAAAGCATGGGTACAGATAGTTCGAAAAACCGCCCTAAAGAGCAAGGTTTTTTTGATGGTGTTAAAAAGTTTTTTGATGATTTAACTAAATAATTTTACGTTAAGTAAATAAAAACGACGCTTTTTAGCGTCGTTTTTTTTGCTTTAAATATAATTTTTGTTACTGTAAATAAAAACACCATTAAATATTATGACACCAGCAATAGCGTTACTCAAAAAGCAAAAAATCTCTTTTGAACTGCTAAGTTATAAACATGATACGAGCAATAGTCATTATGGGCAGGAGGCCGTTGAAAAGTTAAACTTAAAGAGTGAACAAGTATATAAAACGCTTGTATTAGAAACATATGAGAATGAATTGATCGTTGCAATCACTCCTGTATCTCAACAAGTTAATTTAAAAAAATTGGCAAAATTGTGTAGAACAAAAAAAGTCGCGATGGCAGCAGCGCAAAAAGTTCAAGCAAGTACAGGGTATATTTTGGGAGGAGTGAGCCCGCTTGGTCAGAAGAAAAGATTGCAAACATTTATACATCACAGTGCACTGCAGTTTACCCATATATATGTAAGCGCAGGTAAACGTGGTTTAGAGGTGATGCTAAAAACTGCGGACTTAACTTTGCTAACAAATGCGAGCTTTGAGGATTTTTAGTATGGAGATCCATAGTTACAATTAAGAGTTTGCTGCTTTGATGAATGTTAACTACAGTCAAGTTAACCTACTTGTTGAAAGCTTCGGTGTTATCTATGAATTTTTCTGATATTAATTATTTTGCCATACTCGTGGCTGCACTCTCTTCGTTCATGCTTGGTGATATTTGGTATTCGAAAATCATGTTCAAGCAGGCGTGGTTAGAAAGCTGTGGTTTAACGGAGCTTGATTTACAATCAGCAAACCCTAAATGGATATTTGGCGGTAGCTTTGTCTGTGTATTTACGGCTGCATTTATATTGTGTCTTTTTTTGGGAAATGACGCAGGAGTAGCTCAAAGTATGGGCACCGGTTTCGCTATTGGTTTATTTTTGGTAAGCAGTTCGCTGGGTCTGAGCTATATATATGAGCAACGCCCAGCTAAATTATTCTTAATTAATAGCGGCTTTTCTATTTTACAATTCTCCTTAATGGGCTTTATTTTAGGTGTTTGGCCATGACGTTATGCATGTAATATGAATAATTTGATTACTGATTTTTCGATACGATTAGTATTTTTACTCGATGTATTACAAAGGTTTAATATTTAAAAATTGGTCGTGAAATAATGAAAATATTGGTTGTCGACGATATGCCGTTAATACGTCATGTATTAATAAATATGCTTAGAAAGTTACAGTTTGACGATCTTGTTGAAGCAACTGACGGGATTCAAGCGTTTACTTTACTGCACCAACAACACTTTGATCTAGTCATTACAGATTTATATATGCCAAAAATGGATGGTAAAATTTTACTTAAACGAATTCGTGATGATGAAAAGCTGGCATCTCTGCCTGTTCTAATTGTGACATGTGAAGATAGCTGTGAAGCTGTTAAAGAAATAATTGCAGCTAAAGTCTCAGGCTTTATTATTAAACCATTCAATTTAAAAGTATTATCAACAAAACTAAATCTCATTATTGCAGACGCCAATAAAAAGTAATGCTGTATTTGCTTATACCTATTTTAATTTTAATAGATAGTTATTTACTCTAAACTTACCGACCCCAAAGAGGCCAGTATTGTGAATCAATGGAGGAGAAATGGCTAAACCTAATAAAAAAGGGCCGACAAAGACAGTTGATATCTTTTGCTCTGCTTGTAGGGCTTCATTATTTAAATACCGAAAAGGCGGAAAAGGGGCTTTAGTTAAGTGTTTTATAGAGCGGATCAGCCAAGATTTTACCAAAGAGCCTTGTATTTGCCCTCAGTGCGATCGCCTTTTTGCAAGAGTTACGATAATACGAGGTACCCCTGCCTATAAAATAATTGGCGGAAAAGTGACATTTAAATAAACAGGTTATTGATAAACATTCGATGCGGACATATGGCCTTGTTAGAATTTACCATACTGATAAGATCCCTCGGTTTTGCTGTTTCAATGAATGAAAAAATACCCTCCCCATGGATCGGGCCAGTTTTTTGGGTTATTTAAAAATGGATAAAGGATAGTTTCGTGATAGCACTCTTATTTGACATCATAGGTATGACAGGTACTTTTTTAGTCGTTGGTTCATTCTTTTTACTACAGCTAGGTAAAACATCTCCAACGAGCTTGATGTATAATATGATGAATTTAACAGGGGCAATTTTATTATTAATTAGTCTTTGTTATAACTTTAATTTAGCCAGTTTTGTGATTGAAATTTTCTGGATTGCGGCTTCATTAATTGGTTTATATAAATACGTTAAAAACAGATCAGCTTCAGCTAAAAATTAAGCACTTTTAAGGCTTAATACCAAACTGCATAAATCTTTGATCAATTTAACGAATTAAATTTCACTATAACGTCGTTAAAAATTTTTTATTTAGAACAACTAGATACAAAAATTTTTGCCTAGTTCTAGCGTAATTTTCTTAACGTTAAATAGACCCCATATATAAGCAGGCTGGTATAACAAATCGCTGTAAACACCTTGTTTACGGCGATTTTTGTTTTTAAATACGAACAATACACTTGTTAACAAAAAGTTTATATCGTTGCAAGATTTTAGCCGTTACACTAGCGTCTTAAAATTCTCTCGGTTATTTTTTTGCGAGCTGTTAATGTACTCCTTTTCTAAAAAAATCATTAGTATAGGTATATTACTCATACTTATATTAGTCGTTACGTTTTGGCTTGGCCGTGCTCATGATGTTGGGCAAGCAGCGCTTCAGGCCAAGCGTCAAGTAACTCAATTAAACAATTATATTGATACGGAACTTGCCCGCTTTTCTGCCATTCCTCAGTTGCTTACGCATAACGAGTCGTTGGTTAATTTTCTCAACGGTGAACAACAGCACTACAGCGCTATAAATAATTACCTTGCTGATATTCAACAAGCCAGTGGGGCATCAGATGTGTTTGTTCTGGATCCGCAAGGTGCTGTAACGGCAAGTAGCAATTGGCAGACTGATTATTCTTTTTTAGGTAGCAATTTTGCTTTTAGGCCTTACTTTAAGCGCGCATTTGCAGGTGAAACTGTTGCTTATTTTGCATTAGGTATGCGTTCTGAGGAACGTGGTATTTATTTTTCTCAAGCTGTTTATAAACAGAGCCAAGCGATAGGTGTTGTTGTGCTAAAAGTGAATGTAAATAAGTTCGAAAATGACAGAAAACTCTTAAATACATCACAAGGTAGTCATTTTTATTTACAGTTAGCAGACGAAATTATTGCAATGTCAGATGTTCAACAATGGCGCTTAAATAGTTTTACTCAGCTAGATATTACAGCACGGCGTGATATTAAATCTCGTCGAGCCTATCTGGACCATCAACCTAAATACATCAAGCAATTTCAATTTAGTAATGAAGGCATTACACACTTTAAAATAGACAAATCATTGTATGTTACAGCAGCCATGCCTCTGCGTTATTTCAATGCCACTATGCACGTACTTGTCGATATATCTAAAATTAATGCCGCACAAGTGCCTCGCTTATTTTGGGCGTTTTTTATCTATAGCTTACTCATTATTATTGGCTATAGCTTATTAACACGTTTTGCTGGGTATAAAAAATTATTGTATTCACGGCACAGTTTAGAGCTTGAAGTGATAGAGCGAACTCAAGCTCTTGAAAAAGTGCAAAGTGCCTTGGTTCAATCGGCTAAGCTTGCCACCATAGGGCAACTTAGTGCGGGTATTAATCATGAAATTAATCAGCCGCTTAGTGCAATAAATACCTACCTCGCTAGTGCTAAACGTTTATTGATCAAAGGCAATATTTCGGCTCTAGATGAGAGTTTAACTATTATTGCAGGGCTCGTTGAACGTGTGCACAAAATAGTGGGCCAGCTTAAGCATTTTAGTAAACCATCAGATATGCAATTAAGGCCTTATCCTTTAGCTGGCTTATTAAATAATGCATTAATGATATCAAGTGCACAATTAAAGCAAGACAACATACATGTTGATCCTCCAAGTTTTAATGAAAATATTATTGTTTGGGTAGATGCACTTAAATTTGAGCAAGTACTGGTTAATTTAATTACGAATGCGAGCCAAGCGATGAGTAACGCTGCTGTTCGTAATTTAAGTTTTCAGGTGGAGAGTTTTGAAGATCGGGTAAAGTTATCCATTTTAGATTCGGGTGCAGGCATAGAGCAACATGCATTCGGGAACCTGTTTGAGCCTTTTTATAGTACTAAGTCGAGTAATGGTTTAGGGCTTGGTTTATCTATATCAAAGCAGATAATTGATTCCTTTAATGGCTGCTTGAGCGCGCATAATCGGGTAGAAGGCGGAGCTGAATTTATAATCAGTCTGTCAAATAAGCAGGAAGGCAAACATGATTAATAGCTCATCGTGTAATAACATTATAGTCATTGATGATGAAGCAATGATCAGAGACTCTTTAAAGCAATTGCTAACCCTCGAGGGGTATATCGTTGAATGCTTTAATAACGCAAGTACGGCCCTTAGTAAACTTAACCGACGTTTTGCTGGGATCGTTTTGAGCGATATAAATATGCCGACTATGGACGGCCTAACACTTTTGGAGCAAATAACCGCTTTTGATAGTGAGCTTCCTGTTATCTTTTTAACAGGCTACGCTGACGTATCCATTGCTGTCAAAGCAATGCAATTAGGCGCGTATGATTTATTTGAAAAACCGGTTAATGAATATCTGTTAGATTGTATTGCAAGGGCATGCGACAAACGCAGCTTAGTTATGGAAAACCGCGCATTAAAAGTGGCCGTACAAAAAACGTCAGCACCCGGTGTGCGTATATTGGGTGATACGCCTAAAATGCAAGATATGATGCACTTGCTAAACACGATTATAGATACACCAACAGATGTCATGATTGAAGGTGAGACAGGGACAGGCAAAGAGCTTGTAGCGCGTTACCTGCACGATCAAAGTAATCGCTCCAGTTGTAACTTTGTTGCTATTAATTGTGGTGCTGTACCAGAGCAATTAATAGAAAGCGAATTGTTTGGTGCAGCAAGTGGTGCATACACGAGCGCGACGCAGAGCCGAAAAGGCAAGTTTGAATATGCTCAAGGTGGTACAGTTTTTTTAGATGAAATAGAAAGCACCCCAATGTCACTGCAAGTTAAGTTACTGCGCGTATTAGAAGAGCGAAAAGTGACCCCCGTAGGCGACAATAAAGCAATTGATTTAGATATAAGGATTGTGGCAGCGAGTAAAGTAAACTTACTTTCGCTAGTTGAAAACGGTCAGTTTAGGGCTGATTTATATTACAGACTGAGTTTGGTCAACGTTACTATTCCGCCATTACGCTCTCGAAAAGCCGACATATTACTTTTGTTTAAGCACTTTAGTTCTATTGCGGCTACTCGCTATCATAAGCCGCCTGCAGCAATTAGTTCTGAGATACAACAGCGTTTAGTTGCATATGATTGGCCTGGCAATGTCAGAGAGCTCAGAAATCAAGCAGAGCGAGCCGTATTGCTCGGTGCTGAGCTTGCCTTTGCAGAAGTCAAAACACAGCAGTTTGGTGGTTTATCTGCCGATTTGAGTTTATCCGAAAAAGTGTCTTTTTATGAGCAGTCACTCATTGAGTACGCGCTTGAGCAAAATCATGGCAGTATTAAAAACACGATGGAAACACTACAAATAGCACGAAAAACACTTTACGATAAAATGAGTAAATACAACCTCAACAGAGATATGTTTACCGATTAAAATGGGTGGATTTGGTGACACTACTCACTTTTTTTAATGTGTGCTGATCCGCACGTTTTTATTAAAACTTAATAGTTTATATTATCAAGTTATTGAAATGATGAGTTTTTATATACTTGGCAGTAAAGTTGCCTTATTAGCACTACAACAAGTAGATTCTAATAATCAGGGCGCACAATGATAAAAACTACACACACTCGTATTTTACTACTATCAATTGGCTGTTTAGCCACATTTTCCCACACCGCTTTTGCTACAGATTACACTGTTTACGGTAAAGCCGAAGTGCAAATTGCCAGTACTGATACGGGCATAATGCGTTATGCCAAAGAAGGTACTCAAATTGAGGCGCCATACTCACGTATAGGCATTAAAGGCGCACATAAATTAAATGAATATTTAACTGCGGTTTTTAAATATGAAGTACAAGTTAAGGGCTTTGAAGAAGATGATACACAAGAGCCATTCACTGCACGTAATACTTACTTAGGTTTAAAAGGTGCGTTTGGTGAGGTCGTTGTAGGCAGAAACGATACTCGATTTAAGTACTCAGAAGGAAAGCTTGATAATTTTAACGAAACGCAAGCAGATATAGCACAAGTTATTGCAGGGCAGGACCGACTTGGCGATACTATTAGCTATACCTCAAACTCTTGGCATAATACGCAGTTTTCTTTTACTTATGCCCCAAAAGACGATAATAAAGACAACAAAGCAGGTTACGCTGCCACGTTTATTTATGGCGACCGTAATTTAAAAAATACGCCGTACTATGTCTCTTTAAGTCGAGTTGATTCACTTAATAATATAAAAGCAAATCGTCTTGCTGGTGTTTATAAATTTGAACAATTACAGCTAGGTGTACTATACCAGCATTCTGAATCGGTAGATGGTACTAAATCGGGCAATGGTTATGTGTTAAGTGCCAGCTATACACTTGATAAGTGGGTCCCAAAAATTCAGTTTACGAAGGATGATTCAGCGCTTCGCCAACAGACAGATGCAACTCAATGGACTACTGGTCTCGACTATGTATTTGATAAACAAACTACCGCTTATCTACTGTATACCGATTTAGACTTGGACGAAAATACAGACAGTAGTGTTGCACTTGGCCTTAAATATAAGTTTTAGGAAAAATAATGACTCAACAAATTTTAAAAAATAATTCTCCTAAAAAGCAAAGCATGCAATGGTTTTGGTTATTGATGGGCCCAAGTATTATGTTGCTTACTTGCCTAGTGACCCCACCGGAGGGAATTTCGGTTGCAGCATTTAATACGGCAGGGTTGGCATTTTGGATGGCCTCATGGTGGGTAAGTGAAGTTGTGCCTATACCTGCTACGGCTTTGCTACCATTAGTTATTTCACCCTTAGCTGATATTGCAGCAATAAAAACGGTTGCTGCACCTTATGCACACCCTTTAATCTTTTTATTTTTAGGCGGATTTTTAATATCTATTGCAATGGAACGGTGGGGGTTACATAAACGGATAGCCCTGAGTACTATGCTTTATGCAGGTACAAAGCCTAGTTTGCAAATTTTAGCGATGATGCTAGTAACCGCATTTTTATCTATGTGGATGTCCAATACTGCAACGGCGGTAATGATGCTACCAATTGCGCTTTCAATAACTAATTTAGTTAAGCAATCAGATCCTAGCAATGAAGGGTTTGGTAAAGCATTGTTATTATCAATCGCATATGGGGCTAGTATTGGTGGCATTGCTACATTAATAGGTACACCCCCTAATGCGTTAATGGCTGCCTATTTATCTGATAGCTACCAAATTGAAATTGGCTTTGCGCAGTGGATGATTATAGGGGTTCCTCTTGCTTTAAGTATGTTGATTATTAGCTGGGTTTGGCTTACTAAATTTGCATATAAAGTTGATGCTAACATGAAAGCCGATCAACCAATTGATACAAAAAGTGTATTTTTAACGCAGTTAAAAAACTTAGGAGTACTACAGCGTGCCGAAAAAGGCGTGTTATTTGTGTTTGTATTAGCAGCACTGTGTTGGATATTTAGACCTGTACTTGGCGAGATCACAGGACTGAAAATTTCTGATACCGGTATTGCGATTGCTGCAGCATTATTATTGTTTGTTTTACCCGCAAACAAGGGCAGTGACGAGCGTATTCTTGATTGGGAAAGTGCAGCTAAAGTACCGTGGGGCGTTTTATTGTTATTTGGGGGAGGGCTTACACTTGCATCTCAAATTAAATCATCAGGGCTTGCTGAATTTATTGCTCACCTAATTGAAGGCGCCAGCGCTATTCCACTTGTTATGGGTGTGCTTGTTGTGGTGGCATTAATTACATTTTTAACTGAGATCACCAGCAATACAGCTACTGCTGCAGGGTTCTTACCGTTATTAGGACCCGTTGCAGAATCAATAACGGGTTCACCTCTTGTATGGGTTATTCCTGCTGCTATTGCTTGTAGTTGTGCGTTTATGATGCCCGTTGCAACCCCTCCAAACGCAATCGTATTTGGCTCAGGGCAAATACAAATGCGCGATATGATAAGGGCGGGCTTTGTACTCAATATTGTCGCCATTGTTTTAATAACACTGGTCACTATGACGATTGCAGCTCACGTATTTAAATTCTAATCGTTTCAAGTCACGTATAGCAGGGTAGTTTTGTATATTGATTGTTTAAAAACAAAACTACTCTGTGTCTATATTTTTACTCTTAAAGGAGTGCTTTAAATAAAATTAGTGTTATTGCTCGAAAAACAGAACAAGGTTATAGTCGCTAATAACTTTAAAAATTGAGCAATCTATTTTGACAACAGATACACCACAAACGATTTCTTTATTAGCCCAGTTTAATGGCTTACAAAATGCCTTTTTAGAGACACCCTATTTATCTATAAATAAACGCATTACGATTTTAAAAAAGCTACGTGCACGCGTTGTCGAGCTTGAAGAAGAGCTCGTTGATGCGGTTTCAAAAGACTTTGGTTATAGAACTGCATTTGATACGTTGCTTGGTGATATTTTGCCAACAGTGCAAGGTCTTGCTCATATAATAAAAAAGTTACCAAAATGGTCAAAGCCAAGCAATCGTGCCGTGGGTTTAAGTTTATGGCCCTCTAAAGTGAGTGTAACTTATCAACCTAAAGGGGTCGTCGGAGTTATAGCGCCGTGGAACTACCCTATTCAATTGGCCATAGTACCTGTTATTACAGCTATTGCCGCAGGTAATAGGGTGATGTTAAAGCTAAGTGAGTTTACCCCGCATACAAATGTTGTTCTTGAAAAACTATTTAGTGATGAAATGCAAGAGCATTGTCAAGTAATTCAGGGGGGGAGCGATGTAGCAAGCGAATTTTCATCACTCCCGTTCGCCCATTTACTATTCACTGGTTCGACAGCGGTTGGTAAATTAGTAATGGCCTCAGCAAGTCGAAATTTAACGCCTGTTACGCTTGAGCTTGGTGGTAAGTCTCCAGTGATCATTACCGAGCAGGCTGATATTCAAAAAGCAGCACAGGCACTATTATTTGGAAAGATGGCTAACGCAGGGCAAATTTGCGTTGCGCCCGATTATGTATTTGTCCCTAAAGAGCTTGAGCATCAGCTTATTCAGCAATTATGCGAGCTTTATAAAAAGCATTTTAAAGACGGTGTTGAAGGTAAAAACTTAACATCGATTATTAGCGATGTACATTACAAACGTTTATCGGGCTATTTAGCGCAAGCACAAGAACTCGGCGCAACTATTGTAAAACCGCTTGAGCAAAATCAGCAAGATGCAGAAAAGCATCGTATGGGGCTACATATAGTTACTCAAGTCACAGACGAAATGCAGCTAATGCAAGATGAGTTATTTGGTCCTATATTGCCGATAATGAGTTATAACAAACTCAGTGAGGCAATTGATTACATTAAACAACATCACCATCCATTAGCACTTTATATTTTAGGGCAAGATAAACGCGCTCAAGACTATATTATTAAGCAAACACTCAGCGGTACAGTTGCTGTTAATGACACGCTAGTGCAAGTTACGGCAGATGATGTACCATTTGGCGGTGTTGGGCACTCAGGTATGGGGCATTATCACGGTAAAGAAGGTTTTTTAACCTTTAGCCATGCTAAAAACACATTAGTTTCTGGTTCTTTTAATCCACGGGTTGGCATGTTACTTAAGCAAAGTAAGTTACTGATCAAATTGCTTAAGTGGTTATATATTAAATAACCAGAGTGCAGGTTAAGCATTATTGCGAATTGGTAAAATCTAGAAAATAAAAAAGCTGAACGATTAGCGGCTACTAAATCGCTCAGTTCAGCTTTTATTATTTTAAAGTTGGTTAAAATAAGCGGCCTTCGCCTGCATAAGTACCCGCTAAAATTCTTGCATATATAGCGTCTGCTTTTTCTTTCGCTTCTTCAACTTCTTTAGGGAGCATTTTACGCTCATCGAGTTTGCGGCTATGGCTTGCTTGCATATTACCGTTGTACTCAGCAATAGTGTTCCAAATGTATGACTTTTCGAGATCTTTAGGCATACCTAAGCCTTCAAAATACATGAGTGCTAAGTTGAATTGCGCGAGGGAATAGTTATTTGCAGCCGCTTTTTCGTACCATTTTTTTGCAAGTTCAAAATCGTGACTAACGCCATCCCCGTTTGCGTACATAACACCTAGGTTAAATTGTGCTGCGGGTAAGTTTTTATTTGCTGCTTTTTCAAATAGGCTCAAAGCCATTTGCTTATCGAGCTTAACACCTTTACCTTCATCGTAAAGTACAGCTAATGCGAACATAGAATCGACATGATTCTTTTTAACACCCTGTTGATAAAGCTGCGCGGCTTTATGGTAGTCGCGTACTACGCCAAAGCCACCTTCATATAATTTCCCAAGTTCGTATATGCCAGGTGCAAAACCTTTGTCGGCTAGGTATTCAAACTCTTTTAATGCGTATTCAAATCGACCTTCGTTAGCGGCTATAATGCCCTCTTCTAATGTTGCATGGGCAAAAGGGCTTGCAAATAAAACGCCAGCAAGTATTAATGGTTTTAAATTAAACTGTGACATAGTAATGTCTCCAATTAGTAATAGTTGCAATATGTATCGATACCAATTTAATGCCATCGGCATAACTAAACGTAAATTCATTATCATGGTGCACTAATATCAATTGGCATAAGTATTTGAACAATCTAACGAATTAAAGCACCCCATAATATCGTAAAATTTTTGCCTTGTTGATAGTGCCATAATCTTATCGTTAAGTAGATCCTATCTTTAAGTCGGTCAGTATAAATGAGTGATTAAAACGTTTACATGTGGTTGCAAAAAACAATGCCTATTGTCCTGTTTACACCGGCTTAAATGTAAAGGCAAGACAATGCACTTTTCGTTTACATGTATAATATTTTATAGGTCAAAATAAGTTTTTTTGCACTGAAGAAGTGTAAGATACAGATATCACAGAAAATTTAAAGAAATAAAAAAAGCCCGTTAGGGCTTTTTTGAGTCATATCAACCGTCACTAATATGAGCAATGTAGCAAGTAATTGTGATCTTAGGTATTTATTACTTGGGTCGAGTAAGTAATAGATACGAAGCGGCACAGTCTTCTTAATTAAATATCAGCATCCTTGCTGTAATTTCTTCCCTAGGGCGTGTTGACCTTTGTGGATTGAAATTTGTTCAATCTAGAGACGATTTAATCGCGGCGCGAGGTTTGTAACCTAGCGGGCTAAGTAAAAACCGAGCAACAAAGAGTTAATCGTCCCTAGATCGAGCTCAAAGGGCAGCGCATGTTTGGCATTTATGCTGCGTTATCACCTATTTATGGGGAATAACCACACTACATAGGCTCTGCCTTGCCTAAAAACCAAACATACTGCTGCAAAATCAAACACGAAAGGCCTACACGCCCTTGGACTGAGGTCGTTACACTGTGTTTATGCGAACGATTATTAATTAGATTGATGTGCATGTCAATACTAAATGATAACTATTATCAAAAAGATTGTGTGTTTATATATTATTAAAGTAGTGAGGTGGCGTTACAATGTTTAGTAAAATTATAATAAAAAAAATAGCGAAGATTATTACAGTGCTGAGTATGTTGCTACTTAGCGCTTGCTCAACTTCTTTTGCTTACAATAACTTGCCTTGGCTTTCGTCTTTTTGGGTAGACGACTACATTGATTTAAATAAAAGTCAGGCCAAACAGCTCAAACAAATTATTGAAAATACGCGAAATTGGCACAGACAAACTGAACTGCTCAAATACAAACAAGATCTAACAAATTTACAAGCGATGTTTAATTCACAGTTAAATAAAGAGGAGCTGACTAAACAAATCACGCTTGCTAAAGGTCATTGGGGAAATCTGCTTGATTATGCAAGCCAACCTCTGATCACGTTAGCTAAAACGCTTACATCAAAACAGCGTAAAGAACTTATTGATAATATAACCGCCGATATAAATGATGAGTTAAAAGAGCACAATGAACTCAGCTTGCAAGAACATAAAGACATGCGTTTAGACAAACAGTTTGATTACTTTAAACAATGGCTAAACAAACTCACTCCTGAGCAAGTGCGATTAATAAAAGCCGCTAACGAGCAACATATTAATACATTTTTACTATGGCAAGATTATAAACGGGATCGCTTACGTGCACTTGAGCAAACGTTTTCCAACTTACAACTTGATGAACAGCAATTTGCTACACAGCTTGAGATAATCATTACCGATCGCGATGCATTTATTGGTGATGAGTTAAAAGCTAAGAATGAAAATAATTTAGTACTCTATATAAATTTACTTATTGACTTAAATAACACACTTTCTAAGCAACAACGAAAAAGCGCTAATGAACATTTTGACGATTTAATGCAGACAATTAATGAACTTAGAAATGATTAAGCGTTTCAAATCCAGCAACAAAAATTTATGATAGGTTTTATTATTAGTAAAGATGGCCACTATCGTGTTTTTGACGTATGAGGCACCGTTGTTATAGGTACACTGCTTGTCATCTCAATTTTTCACGTTAAACTGAATTTTTATTTTTTTATTAAGTTGTTTGAATGGATATTACTGCTCTTAATAGTACTAAGGCATTAAGAAGGAACGTCTTAAGATGGATGTGCTTATGTTTTGGTTGTGTATCGCTAATTTTTGCTGGGTTTAATTTACTCATTAATAATTTTGCGGTACTGGGCTATTTAGAGTTGGGACTGTGTGCTTACTGTGTACACACATTTGTGCGTCTAAACAGACATGCATTGCAACTACGCCAATCGCTTATTATGTGTGCATTAGTTACGTTAGTTATTGTGTTAGGTAACTATTTAGCTTTGATAAAAAATGGCTTGTTTATTTGGTCATTTGCATTACCCGTTTTGTATTACCTGTTGTTAGGTAAGCGCTTTGGGATCATCTTTTCTGCAACATTACTTTTTTTACAGGTATTTATCTTAGTAAATAAAGCCTCGTTATTTCCTTTTTTACCGCTAAATTTTGGTCTTAATTTACTGTTTGTTTATGTAAGTATTTGGGCTGTTTCTCATGTTTTTGAAGGGAGCAGAGCACTTTCCTCTAAACGCTTGAAAAGTTTAGCCTTGTTAGACCCATTAACGGGTGCTGGTAATCGACTTTCGATGAATCATTATTTTGAGGTCGAATTAACAGATAAATCTCAGTTGTACTTATTTTTATTAGATTTAGATTACTTCAAGCAGGTAAACGACAAATATGGTCACGACGTAGGTGACAAAGTGCTTATTGAAGTTGCAACGTTATTAAGAATTACGTTAGCTAAAGGGTATGTATTTAGAGTGGGTGGGGAAGAATTTGCACTTATTAGCTCATTTAACAATGCCGATGATGCGTTAAATACAGCTGAAAAATTAAGATCTGTCATAGAGAATACAGTGATTGATATTAATGGTGAAAAAATAAATATCACTATAAGTGTAGGGGTTGCTTCTTATCAACAGGATCAATCACTCGAAGAGTTTGCTAAAGAAGCTGATAAACAACTTTATAAAGCAAAACGCTTTGGACGTAATAAAGTATATGCTAAGTCAAGTACACATCAAAAAATTGAATTAGAATCTGTTTAATACATTTGCTCAAAATTAGGGATTCTATTTTCCCAAATAGGCTTGTCTTTTCCTAAGTATTCGCGCACAGCATCAAAAAATAAACGTGTTCTTACTGGTAAATCTCTGTGCGGATAAACAGCATACATTGCGCTGTAATCCATCAACTTTACATCCGTTAATATAGGTATTAATTTACCATCGGTAATTTCGTCACCGATTATAAATGCCGGCGCTACAAAATACGCTGTGCCAGATATGGCTTTCATGAGCAGAGCTTCGGCATCGTTAGCGCGATATACACTTTTTATTTTTTGCTCACATGGTTCACCCGAGCTGTTGTAATAATCAACTGTTTCAACCCTCATCGTATTACTGGCATAACTTGCGGCGGGTAATTCGGCCAATTCTTCCATACTGGATGGCATGCCATAAGTGCTGATAAACTCGGGAGCGGCAACAATGAGTAAACGATTACGCGCAATTTTACGTGCAATTAGAGATGAATCTTTTGGCTCTCCCACTCTAAATGCCAAATCGAACCCCTCAGAGACAATATCAACTAAACGATCGTCCAAGCGAAGCTCTACTTCAACTTGTGGAAAACGTTTTTGAAAGTCATTAAGTACAGGCTGTAAATAGCGCCGACCTATTAACGTAGATGAGGTTATTTTTAATACGCCTCGGGGCTCTAAATGGTAATTCTCAGCCATACGAATTGTATCACCGAGTAATTCTCTAAGTTCAGCTGCCTTTTTTATCATTTCTGCGCCAGCAGCGGTTAACGAAAAAGAACGAGTTGTTCTGTTTAATAACCTAACACCGAGTTCATCTTCTAATCGGCTAATTTGTTTAGAGATAACAGAGCGGTCAATGTTACGAATTTCAGCTGCCTTGGCAAAAGAGCCTTGTTCAACTACTTCAAGCAGCATTAAAAGCCGACTGGTTGTATCCATAATTACACCTTTGCTACGTTATTGATGCCATTTTGGCATTAATGAATTTAAAAATCTATGGTTTTTGTCCGCAGGTTTAATCCGTACTATGCAAAGCTAATTAAAAAAGGAGCGTCTTCATGAAAAAACATTTAATTGCTGCTGCACTCGCTGGCGCATTACTAACACTTGCAGGTTGTGCCGATGAAAGCACAGCACCTTCGACTCAAGCACAGCATCTTCAACCAATCGATGTTGCAGCGGTATTAGTTAAACCAGTACAAAGCTGGCACACCTATACAACGCGCTTAGAGTCTCCTCAAGAAGTCGCGTTAATGCCACGCGTATCAGGTGTCATTGAGCGTATTGCATTTAATGAAGGCGACAATGTTAAAAAAGGCGACTTATTATTTAAGTTAGACGACCGTCCATTTGCAGCGGTTGTTGCAAGCCTTGATGCGCAAATTAACAGTGCACAAGCTGCGTTAGAACAAGCAAAAAGTGAAGCTAAACGAGCAGTGCGTTTAACGCAGCGTAAAGCAATCTCTACTGAGCAGGCTGAATCTCGAACCTCTGTTTTACGCCAACGTGAAGCGCAGCTTGCGGCTTTGCAAGCGCAGCTTACAGCAGCTGAACTTGATTTAGAGTTTACGTCAATTGTATCGCCAATTGATGGGGTCATTTCGCGCGCAAATATTACTAAAGGCAATAATATTATTGCGGGCCAAAGCGTATTAACAAGTATTGTCTCAAACGAGCAAATGTATGCGTACTTTGATATTGATGAACGCACTTGGAACAGTGCTTTTAGCAATGTAACAGCCGCTAGCCGTCAACCTGTTGTTATGCAAAAAGTAGGGCAAAACGATTTTGCATACAAAGGGCACATCAATTTTATTGATAACCAAATCAATGCCTATACAGGCACTTTGCGTGTGCGCGCTGTGTTTGATGAAGATAACAACCAGCTTCGCTCGGGTTCATTTGCACGCATTAAATTAGCTGCTAACTCAATCTCTGAGCAAGTTATTGTGCCAGATAGAGCCATTGGCACCGATTTAAAAAATCGCTTTGTATTAACCGTTGGCGAAAATAACGTGCTTGAGTACAAATTAGTCACTGTGGGTGAGCGTTATGGTTCGCTTCGCGCAGTAACATCAGGTCTTTCACAGGGTGATGTCATTGCCGTAAATGGTCCTGCTCGTGTAGGCCCAGGCATGCCAATTAAGCCAAATACAGTAACAATAGACAGCAGTGATGTTGCATTCACTCTTTCTAATGACGAATCACGTTTAGTGGCTAAGCAATAAGGTTTATTGATGAAATTTTCACACTTTTTTATTCAACGGCCGATATTTGCGGCTATGTTGTCTTTAGTTATTTTAATTGCCGGTGGTATTTCTTTATTTCAGCTTCCGGTAAGTGAATACCCTGAAGTGGTGCCACCAACAGTGGTTGTCACAGCGAGTTACCCAGGCGCTAACCCAACCGTTATTGCGCAAACGGTCGCAACACCACTTGAACAAGAAATTAACGGCACTGAAAACATGTTGTATATGTTTTCACAAGCAACCAGTGATGGACGTATGACCCTAACGGTAACGTTTGCACTAGGTACAGATTTAGACCGTGCTCAAGTACAAGTACAAAACCGTGTAAATAGCGCATTACCGCGTTTGCCGCAAGAGGTGCAGCGCTTAGGTGTTGTTGCTGAAAAATCATCACCCGATTTAACCATGGTGGTGCATTTATATTCGCCAGAAAAAACACATGATACCGCGTATTTATCTAATTATGCCGACTTGTATATTAAAGATGAAATTGCACGTTTATCGGGTGTCGGCGATATTCGCCTATTTGGTGCTGGTAAATACTCAATGCGTGTATGGTTAAACCCTGATGCACTCGCGGCACGTGAATTAACAGCAACCGACGTTGTTACTGCACTTCGTTCGCAAAACCAACAAGTTGCGGCAGGTAGTTTAGGCGCTCAGCCGGTATCAAACGACAGTCAATTTCAAATACTGTTAAATGTAAAAGGGCGTTTAAACAGCATTGAAGAGTTTGAACACGTTATTATTAAAGTGGGTGATGAGGGGCAATTAACACGTTTATCTGATATTGCACGCGTTGAATTAGGGCAAGATACTTACTCACTTCGCGCAGAGCTAGACACTCAACCAGCATTGGCCATGCCTATATTTCAACGCCCAGGTTCTAATGCGATTGAACTATCTGATCAAGTGCGCGAAACCATGGCACGTTTATCAAAAGACTTCCCTGAAGGGGTAAAATACGACATTGTTTACGATCCAACCGTATTTGTACGCGGCTCTATTGACGCTGTAATTACAACGTTGATTGAAGCCATTGTACTGGTTGTTATTGTCGTTATTGTATTTTTACAAACATGGCGTGCGTCAATTATCCCACTTATTGCGGTGCCTATTTCACTCATTGGTACGTTTGCAGTGATGCAGTGGTTGGGTGTATCGATTAATACTTTATCGTTATTTGGCTTAGTACTGGCTATAGGTATTGTTGTTGATGATGCGATTGTTGTTGTTGAAAATGTTGAACGTAATATAGAGCAAGGCTTGTCGCCTCTTGAAGCAACACGCGTTGCAATGAGTGAAGTTACGGGGCCTATTATTGCGATTGCACTTGTGCTTTGCGCGGTGTTTATTCCAACCGCATTTATTACCGGTTTATCGGGGCAATTTTACAAGCAATTTGCGTTAACAATTACCATTTCAACCGTCATTTCTGCTTTTAACTCTTTGACACTTTCGCCCGCATTAGCCGCGTTATTGTTAAAATCGCACGATGCAAAGCCAGATGCATTTACACGTTTATTAAACAAATTATTTGGTCGCTGGTTGTTTCAACCATTCAACCGCGTATTTGACCGTGGTGCAAAAGGGTATGAAAAACTAGTTAAAAAGCTAATTCGCTTAAGTATGATTGTAATGGTGGCGTATGTCGCACTCGTTGGCGGTACTATTAAGTTGTTTGATACCGTACCTGGTGGCTTTATTCCACAGCAAGATAAGCAATATTTAGTGGCAATTGCGCAATTACCTGATGCAGCTAGCCTTGACCGCACAGAAGATGTATTAAGACAGATGCAACAAATAGCCTTAGATGTTCCGGGCGTTGCAAATACGGTTGCTTTTCCTGGTTTGTCTGTAAATGGTTTTACCAATAGCCCTAACAGCGGTATTGTTTTTACGCCCTTAGACGCGTTTGAAGACCGTGCCGATCCAAGTAAATCGGCGATGGCGATTGCTGCGCAGTTAAACCAACGTTTTGCCGCAATTGATGAAGCATTTGTCGCGGTATTCCCGCCGCCGCCAATTCAAGGCCTAGGCACAACGGGTGGTTTTAAGTTACAAATTGAAGACCGATCAAACAAAGGGTTCGAAGCATTATTTAATAGCCTGCAAACGGTTATTGGTAAAGCACAACAAGATCCAGCGTTAATGGGGCTTTACTCAAGTTTTCGTATTCAAGTGCCACAAATGGATATAGATGTTGATCGCGAGCAAGCGCTTATTCAAGGTATCCCTCTAGATGAAGTGTTTAATGCACTGCAAATTTATTTAGGCTCAGTGTATGTGAATGACTTTAACTTGTTTGGTCGTACGTATCAGGTCAATGCGCAAGCAGACGCTGATTACCGTTTAGACCCAGATCAAATTCTTAATTTAAAAGTAAGAAACCGCGCGGGTAACATGGTGCCATTAGGCTCAGTATTAACGGTTACACCAACAATTGGCCCTGACCGTGTAATGCATTACAACGGGTATCCAAGTGCAGAGCTTAACGGCAGCCCAGCGCCTGGTTACAGCTCTGATCAAGCACAACTGGCTATTGAAGCAATACTTGCTGATAACTTGCCAAGCGGCATTGAATACGAGTGGACAGAAGTGACTTATCAACAAGTACTTGCGGGTAATACTATGGTGTATGTGTTCCCACTGGTAGTGCTACTGGTATTTATGGTGCTTGCTGCTCAGTACGAAAGCTTGCGTTTACCATTAGCTATTATTTTAATTGTGCCAATGACCATATTTTCAGCGTTACTTGGTGTGTGGTTTGTAGGCTCAGATAACAATATATTTACGCAAATAGCGTTAATAGTATTGGTAGCCTTAGCATCTAAAAATGCAATTCTGATGGTTGAATTTGCAAAAGATAAAAACGATACCGGTTTATCTCATATGGATGCAATATTAGCGGCGTGTCGTATGCGTTTACGTCCAATATTAATGACTTCAATCGCCTTTACAGCAGGTGTTATACCGCTTGTATTGGCAACCGGAGCAGGAGCCGAAATGCGCCATGCAATGGGGAATGCAGTGTTCTCAGGCATGATTGGTGTAACCGTGTTTGGCTTATTGTTTACCCCAGTATTTTATATGCTTGTTGTAAATAAAAAAGAAAAATCGCAGGAGTTACCACATGACTAAGTTAGTAAATAAAGCGCTAAAAACACGCTTAACAATAAGTGCTGTAGTAGTAGTGGCTGCGTTTTTATCTGGCTGTGCGAGCAAAATAGATACGCTCAGTGAGCAAAACGCAATTAATGAGTTTGTTGCAAAGGCGGCGGTTGCAGAGCAACTTGATGGTGCTGACGAAACGAGCTGGTGGAAAGGGCTTGGATCAAGCCAATTAGACTTGTTAGTCACCCAAGCGCTTGCAAATAATCATGATTTACAAACAAGCCAGTTAACACTTAAAAGTGCGTTAGCACGACTAGGTGAGCAAAAAGCACAATACCTGCCGCAAGGTGGCGTAGAAATTGGTGCTAAGCGCAGTGGTTTAGGCGATGTAAACAGCCGTCAATCGAGTGCTAATTTAGCACTTGATTGGCAGCTCGATTTATTTGGACGTATTACGGCACTGGTTGATGCAGCAAATGCATCGGCCATGAGCCAAGCAGAGCAAGTCCGTTTACTACAAATTGAAGTCGTATCGGCGGTTGTTAAAGGCTTTGTTAGCTATCAAGGTAATGTTGAAAAACAGCATATTGTAGCGCTGCAAATAGAGGCGCTTGAGCAAAGTATTGAGGTGCTACAAGCTCGCGTTGATGAAGGTGTTGCAAGCGAACTTGATTTAAATCGTACAATGGCGCAGCTTAGGCAGCAACAAGCACTTGTGCCTGCTTTTGAATATGCAAAGTACCGCGACTTATCTACGCTTGCTGCGCTTACGGGACGTTTAACGCAGCACGTTGAATTAAATAATGAACGGGCTATTTTAGAGCATCAGTTTGAGGTGGCTTTTAATGAGCCAAATAACGCAATTGCACTAAGGCCTGATATTAGCCGAGCACTTTACGACTTTAGCCAAGCGAATAGTTTAAGTGTTGCAGCAAGCAAAGCACTTTTACCAGATATTAGTTTAAGTGGCTTTGCAGGCGTTGTGAGTCTTGGTAGTAATGGCTTTAGCGATACTCAACAGCAATGGCAAGTAGCACCACAAATTAAGTGGTCGCTACTGAGTTATCCTGCACTTTTAGCACAACGCGATGCACAACAGTTTTTAAGTGAAGCGGCGTACAGCGACTATCAACAAGTGGTGCTTAAAGCCGTGAACGAAAGTGAACTTTCGCTGCAGCTTTTAACCAATCAAGCACAACAAAAACGCTTTGCTGATGATCGTTATAGCTTCGCAAATAAAGCATTCTTACAAGCTCAAGCAATGTACGAAGAAGGGCAAATTCCTTATCTTGAGTTGTTAGATGCACGTCAGGATGTTTTAATAGCGCAAGAAAACGCTGTCGATTCCACAATTTCATCGCTACTTGCTAAGGTTAATGCCTATCAGTCATTTAACGGGCGATGGAGTTATGCTTTAAGCAACACTAAGAAGTAGAGTTATATTGATGCCCAGTACTGATGTTTTACATGAATACACCGTACCGCTTACTATGCGTGCCATTGTATTGCCAGAGCCTAATGAGCAAATCAATTTAGCTGACGTTGAGTTACCTGTACCTGAGTGTGCAGATAACGAATTACTCATAAAAGTAGAGTACGTTGGCTTAAACCCCGTTGATGGGCAGTTTGCTAAATCGGGTTTTTGTAAATGGCAATATCCTCATATTTTAGGGCTTGATGCTGTAGGTGTGGTGGTAAAAGCCAGCAAAGGTATTTTTCCCAATGTAGGCGAGCGGGTAATGTGGCACGCAAGTGTTGGCGACCAAGGTGTGCTCAGTGAATACACAAAAGTGCCTAATTATGCGGTGTCGGTTTTGCCTGCAGGATTAAACCCAGCAGTGGCTGCTATTTTACCGTGTGCTGGTATGGCTGCACTTATTAGCTTAGATAAACTGAGTATTAGCGAAGGCGATACCATACTTATTGAAGGGGGAGCTGGGGCCGTAGGGCAGTTTGCTATTCAGTATGCTAAGCAGCGCGGAGCAGATGTATTTGCAACCGCATCAAAGCGAAACCATAAATTGGTTAAACAGCTTGGTGCAGACATGGTTTTTGATTACAACGATAAAAAGTTGTGTGAAAAAATTCGCAAAGAACTTGGTCCACAAGGTTTTGACGCAGTAATCGACACCATTGGTGGAGAGTCTACAGCTCGAAATATTGAGCTAATGCGTTTTTGTGGCAAAATTGCATGTTTAAACCCATTACCCTGTTTTGATCAAGAGCTTATGTATCGTAGGGCACCTAATATTAGCGTGGTATCGCTGGGCGGTGCATGGCTTGCTAATAGTTTGTGTGCGCAACAGCGTTTAAGCTTTATGGGTAACTTATTGCTAGAAGGTGCGTGTAATGGCGATATTAAAACGCCGACACTGACCGCCGTTGAATTTAATGCACAGGCGGTGTCTGATGCGCTTAATAAGCAATTGGCGGGTGGCTTTACCGGCAAACAGGTTGTACACGTAGCGCCATAAATACTAGGGCTATTTTTTAAAAACGCAGCATTATTATGTTGCGTTTTTTTATGTCTTTTTTATGGTCTTTTCATTCTATCAAATCGTATTTTTATTTATTAACCTGAACTCTGGTTAAGAGATTTACTAACATATTGAATCATGGTGATATTTAAATTTATTTTCTCTAGCCAGAGATTTTCAATGAAAACAAGGCGAATTTACGCGTCAATAGCTGGCCTATTGCAAGTAAATTCAACGCAGTTAGCGCTGAAAATAGCTGCTAGAGATAGATTTATTATCCAGAGTCCTGGTTTATTAGCTGTTTTATTCTTCATTTTGATAAAAATAGTTACTTTCAGCGTACAACTGTAAGCCTTTGTGTTTCAACAGTTTACGTTCAGGTAAAGAAAATAAATTGAAAAAACTGTTAATTTATTGGATAGAGTAATTGATCTAAACGGTTTTTTATGACGTAATGTAGGTATTATTTAGCTGGTCGGATGAGTTCAATCATGAGTTTACGTACAAAATTAAAAAAAGTATTGCCAAGTATTTCTATCACTGAACAAGAAGCGCTAGACGCGGGTGATGTATGGCTTGAAGGGTCTATCTACCAAGGTAAACCTGATTTCAGCGCATTACGCGACGTACCTGCAGCTAAACTAAGCGCAGACGAGCAAGCATTCTTAGACGGTCCAGTAAAAGAGTTATTGGGCATGATTGACGATTCAGTGATTCAAAATGGGATTCATTTACCAAATGACATTTTAGAATTTTTGAAAAAAGAGCGTTTTTTCTCGCTTATCATTCCTAAATCGTTTGGTGGTTTAGAGTTTAGCCCTTATGCAAACTCTACTATTGTAGGCACAATTGCCACTAAAAGCTCAGCGGTAGCGGTAACTGTAATGGTACCTAACTCGTTAGGCCCTGGTGAGTTACTACTTCATTTTGGTACGCAAGAACAACAAGCACATTACCTACCACGTCTAGCAAATGGCACAGACATTCCATGTTTTGCATTAACAAGCCCTGAAGCGGGTTCTGATGCCGGCGGTATTCCAGATGTGGGTACTGTTACTAAAGGTATGTATAACGGCAAAGAAGTGCTTGGTTTAGAAATCACATGGGACAAGCGCTACATTACGCTTGCACCTATTGCTACCGTACTTGGTTTAGCATTTAAAGTAGTTGATCCAAATGGTTTACTAGGTGGTAAAGAAAACCTAGGTATTACTTGTGCACTTATTCCAAAAGAGCACCCAGGTATAGAGCTTGGTAATCGCCATGATCCAATGGGTATCCGTTTTTACAACGGTACTACACGTGGTAACAAAGTATTTGTACCAATGGACTTTGTTATTGGTGGACAGAAAAATATCGGTCGTGGTTGGCAAATGCTGGTTAGCTGTTTAGGTGCTGGCCGTGGTATTTCATTACCTGCACTAGGTGTGAGTACAGCACAAGTTGCATTTAAATCAGCGTCTGAATACGCGGCAGTGCGTGAACAGTTTGGTTTAGCGATTGGCCAATTTGAAGGTATTCAAGAAAAACTAGCTGACATTGCAGGTAAAACATACCTACAAGAAGCAATGCGTGTACTGACAACTGAAGGTTTAGGCATGGGCTTAAAGCCATCGGTTGTTACAGCAATCGCTAAATACCACATGACAGAGCTTGGTCGCGACGTACTTGATTCAGCAATGGATATTCAAGCAGGTAAAGCGATTCAAAACGGTCCACAAAATACCTTAGCAAGTGGTTATGTTGCACAACCGATTGCCATCACGGTAGAAGGCGCGAATATTCTTACTCGTAACCTGATGATTTTTGGTCAAGGTGTTATGCGTTGTCACCCATATTTACAATCTATGGTTGAGTCAATTCATAGCGAAGACAAAGGCGCAGATAAAGAATTTAACGGTATTTTACGTAAAACAATTGGCTACAGCACAGCAAACAGCTTACGTGCTTTCCGCCTTGGTGTTTTACCATTTACAGCAAGTGCTAATTCTGAATTGCCAGAAGTACGCGACTACGAAAAAGCAGTTCATAAACTATCTGCAAAGCTTGCAGTGTACGCTGACTTTTCGTTATTAGTACTTGGCGGTAAGTTAAAACAAGCAGAAATGCTATCGGCTCGTTTAGGCGATGTAATGAGCTTCTTGTACGCAGCTATGGCATCAATTAAATACTACGAGCAAAAAGTAGCAAGTAGTGACCGTGAGCAAGCTGCGCCGTATTTCCATTACGCGACTCGTTTTGCTCTGCAAAGTGCAGAAGAAGCATTGCATAAGTTTTTAGATAACTTCCCTGCAAGTGGCACTCGTAAGTTTATTCGTTTTATTACAATGAACTACTCAACTAAAATGCCAAAAATTAGTGATGATCTAATTCGCGAACTAGCTAAGCAAGCACAGCTTGATACCGCATTTAAAGCGCAAATTACGCATTTAGTTAAGCCAGTAGAGGGCGATGGCCATCATATCAATGAGCAAGCTTACAAAGCCAAAATGGCATCATTGGTTGAGTTATCAAAAGTTAAAAAAGCACTACGTGCTAAAACGATTAAAGCAGGCGCACGCTTTAACATTACGCTTGATAACGCACTAGCGGCAAACGTAATCACGCAAGCTGAACATGTTCAGTTAATTGATTACAACATCAAACGTGAAAAAGCGATTCGTGTAGATGAGTTCGATTTTGATATGAACATCCTAGACGATAACGCACAGCCCGTTAACCCACTTAAAAGCGTGGTTAATCAATAAAATTCAATAATGCAAAGCGCCTGCAGTTTAGGCGCTTTTATTTTTGAAAAGTATTAGTGTGGAGCCCCGCTTGTGTAAAAACAAGCGGGGCTTTTTTATGTGTGTTTTAAAGTAGAGATAGATAGCGGTGTTGGTCTTAAAGCGAATATGTATGCGTAGAGGATTAAAAAGAGACGCTTATAATCTTGAAAAAGGGCTAACAACCCCGTTAGCACCTTGCTGCAATACATGGGTATATATTTGTGTGGTTTTAACATCAGAATGGCCAAGCTGAGCTTGAACAGTTCTTATATCAGCGCCATTTTGCAGTAGATGAGTAGCAAAAGAGTGTCTTAATGTATGAGGTGTTATTATTTTTGTTAACCCTGATTTTTGGACGGCTTTTTTAACCTCTTTTCTAATACAAGAGTGATGAAAATGATGTCGCCTTATTTCACCACTTTGAGGATCTGAACTTAATATATGAGAGGGAAATAAATACTGCCACGCAAGCGATTTTGCGGCACTTGGATATTTTTTTGTTAAAGCATATGGCATCCACGCGCCGGCATATTTAGTGTTATTTAAATCAAGCTTTAGGTAGTCATCAACGTTTAAAATTTGAGTTCTCAGCATAGAGATCAGCTCTGTGGCCAGCGTAACAATGCGGTGTTTATTACCTTTTCCATTCCATACTTGAATGCATTTATAATCAAAATCAATATCTTTCACCCTTAATTGCACCGCTTCCATTACTCTTAAGCCACTTCCATACATAAGGGCTGCAATTAAATAATAGCGCTTATTTAAATGAGCCATCAACATTTTAACTTCCTCTGGGGTCATCACTACAGGGAGCTTTGCTTGTTTTTTACTACGGGCAAAATTTAAATTTAATGAAAGTTCGTTTTTTATTATGTGCTTGTATAAAAATGACAATGAATTGAGTGCAGTCGCTTGCGTACGTGGTGCAACGTTTTGCTTTAACACTAAATGTTCTAAGTAGCGCTCGACTTCATTGTCTCCCATTGAGGCGGGATGGCGTTTATTATGAAAATGGATATAAGATGCAATCCATCTTAGGTAAGTATCTACGGTGCGTAATGAATACTGACGTACCAACATATAATCGGCTATATAATTTAAAAATGGAGAACGTGTTTTCATGTCATCACCAATATTTTTAACTGTATAAATATACAGTTTAATTGTTTGGCTCTCATATTCAAGAAAATGAGCGACGAGCGCATTTTCTTTTTTCTGAATCTCTTTAGCGTCAATAAAAAAATTATAATTGGCAATACATTACGTTATTTGTTAAAAATAGATTTATTAATACATGAGCGTGACATCGGCAGAAAGATGCGCGACGCGCGCACTATAAAATTGTTAGGCATTGAAATCGGAATCAACTATGAGCAATGGATTTCCAACAATTCGAAAGAGTAAAATTACTGGAGAAACGGGAGTTAACGCTGTTTCTAAAGTTGTTAATGATGAATTCCAGTGGATTTTCAGAAGAAATCATGACGAGCATGATTTCGGTATTGATGGTTATTTGGATATTGTTACTCAAGATGGCGCTGTAACTGGTCAATCTCTCGCTGTTCAAGTTAAGTCAGGTCAATCTTTTTTCAAGACAAGGACTAGTAATGGTTTCACATTTTATGGTGAAAAAAAGCACTTAAATTATTACTTAAATCAAAAAAATCCAATTTTAATAATTATCCATGATGATAAGTTAAATCAAGCTTATTGGCAGGTTTTTGAACTTGCGTATACCGAACGAACCCCAACAGGATGGAAGATGAATATTCCAAGAAAAAACAGGTTCGATATATCATCAAAAGAAAAATTATTAGAAATAGTGGGGCCAGCAGAAGACCACCTTGAAGCATTAGAAGCTCATTGGGCATTTAATGAAACATTATTATCGGCTGACGTTATCCATTATGCGATAGATAGAGAAGATATAGAAACAAAGAATGTAAAGCCAATTAGCGAGTTTTTTTCACGCATAGAATCTAATGACAGCTTGTGTCGAAAATTTCAGGGAAAAGTAGAAATCAGCGTATCTGGCTATGATTTTGATAAGCGAGAACTTTGGGAAATAAGGGAAGTACGCCGATGGTATAAAAAAGCGGATCCTAGAATAAACTGGCTATATTTTTGTAATATGATCCCTCCAGCACATGGTTTTAGAGCATATGCGGCTTGCTTATGTGATACTCGCTGGTTAACAGGTGAAGAAATAGCTGAAAACCCTGGTATGAACGTCACAATGGATCTAAAAGCACAGCTTAATTTATTCGAGTCAAACTGGGAAAAGCTAAACAGTATGACGGATCACTTAGGGATGAGCATTGAGGAAAATAAGCGGATTACCTATGCTTCTTTTGATGCTATCGGGTTTCCTTATGATAAGAATGCCTAACAAATAGCTGCATTTGACAATTACCGCCCGTTTGCTTGTGCATGGCTTCGCCATTTTTGCACAATCAAAAGTACGGTAATCGCAAATGAGCAAAGCGTTATGCTTCATTATTTAACTTGACAACTTTTTGTTTTATTTAGATAATTCGTCTCGGACTCATCGTCTAATTTGGCAAGACGCTACTCTATTTGAGTAGAATCCCGGTTCGATTCCGGGTGGGTAAAGGGCATTTTAGAGAGTGTCCTTTATCCACCTAGGAATTAGTTATGACAAATACAGATATTGAAGATATATTTTCAGCCCAAACCGAAAACGTTCAAGCTTTAGAGCAGGCTTGGAAACACATCAATAAAGCAATTAATTCCGCTTATTCAAACGATCAGCAATCAACAGCAGAAATTCAAACAAAGCTACTAGCTCAAGTCTATTGTGCTTTTGCTGAAGCTGTATTTTCTAAACTGATTCATACCCCTGATTCTTTTCTTGCTTCAGAGATAACTCAAATAAAAATCAAAGGAAAAAGAAACATTGTAGAGGCTTGGAAAAAGTGTGTTGAATTAGCTTTGCAGAAAGTACAAGGCAAGAGCAGTGGGCATGTTGCAAACACTAATCAAAAAATCTGTTCGCTAATCGATGACTATGTTTATGATCCTAGTTTACTTCGGAATAAAATCGCACATGGGCAATGGCGTGTCGCTTTAAATTCAAACAACACAACAACTAACAGTGACACCCATCCTAATTTTTGCAGTTTGGCGAACTAAGTACTAGGCTTTGTTCAGTGCAAAAAAAAAGCAGGGTGTCTTATGGCAATCGCAAGAAAACGTCAAATAAGTTTGGTTGATACAAAGTACTACCACTGTATATCACGGTGCGTACGCCGTGCATTTTTATGTGGAGAAGACTATTTTACGGGTCAATCTTACGAGCATCGTAGAGGCTGGGTTGAAGACAAACTGCTTGAGTTAGCTAAGGTATTTTGCATTGATGTCTGTGCTTATGCCGTAATGAGTAACCACACCCATTTAGTCCTGTATGTTGATGATAAAAAAGCGAATCGACTAAATGATAAAGCGATTGTTATTCGTTGGCATAAACTCTGTAAAGGCACTGTACTTACGCAAAAGTACATACAGGGTGAGAAGCTAAGTAAAGCCGAACTTATCTTTTTTAATCAAACAGTAAAGGAATATCGAGAGCGTCTATCAAGTATTAGCTGGTTTATGCGGGTGTTAAATGAAGACATTGCGCGCAGGGCAAATAAAGAAGATAACTGCACTGGTAGGTTTTGGGAGGGACGATTTAGTTCACAAGCGTTATTAGATGAAGCCGCATTGGCGGCCTGCATGGCGTATGTAGATTTAAACCCCATTAGAGCCAAAATGGCTAACACCCCAGAAGAATCTGCTCATACCAGCATCAAACAGCGTTTAACACACGCAAAGGAAGGCAAGCAACCAAAACAACTTCAGCGCTTTGCAGGCATGCCACGTCAAATAATGCCCAAAGGGCTACCGTTTGAGCTTAAATCGTACCTTGAACTTGTTGAACTAACAGGGCGAATAATACGAGATGATAAACGCGGGCATATTGACAATATAAACCTTCCTTTGCTTGAAAGGCTTACTATATCCCCAGAAAACTGGTTAAAACTCACCACACAATTTACACGCGTATTTCATGGCGCAGTAGGCAGGCCTATCTCACAAGCAAGTTATTGCGAAAATTTAAATCGAAAACGGCGAGCCAATATAAGTAACTGCGAAAAGCTGCTCACATAAAGTTTAAACGCCCCAGTAAAAAGTTAAAACTGCATCATGCAGTCTTTTCATACGCGTAATTTAGGTTTAAGAGTGATAATGGCTTATTTAAAGGGTGAAATGAAAGTAACCCAATAGTAAAAGATAAATTTTTAGCTGAAAAAGTAAATTTAATATCACAGTTTTATTTGTTTAATTAGAGTGGCTGTCTAGTTTAGTCTAGTTCGCATAAAGTTTAAACGCCCCAGTAAAAAGTTAAAACTGCATCATGCAGTCATTTTCATGCGCGTAATTTAGGTTTAAGAGTGATAATGGCTTATTTAAAGGGGGGAAATGAAAGTAACGCATTAGTAAAAGATAAATTTTTAGCTGAAAAAGTAAATTTAATAGCACAGTTTTATTTGTTTAATTAGAGTGGCTGTCTTGTTTAGTCTAGTTTTACCTAGTAGCTATCGACCGATTAAGTCTTCATTTTTAGGGCGATTTAATCGGTGGGTTCCTGTTATTACGAGCCGATTACTCTGACAATCGTGGGATTACTTGAGTTGTATTGCACATAATGATTAGATCTACTGAAGCAATTGACATTGTACTGGTCTCCAGTAGCATCTACAAAGTAATAGTCATAATTCTCTACGTTCGTAAATTCTAGGTAGTAGCTATACACCTTAAACGAAACTCTTGGCCCATATACGTTATACCTTGTGATCCCAGTAGTTCTCAGGAAGTCTGAATCAGTTGTTTTCCACTTGTCATCTTTAGATGGTGGCCAATTAACATCCACTTGAAAGTCTTTTTTAGCTGAAAGTGAATCGGATCCTTTTTTAGTTTCGGATTTTCTATGCCCAACGTGAAACGGATTTCCATTTTTGCTGGTAAACTCTTCCCATATAATATCTGGATCTTCCTCGATGCGAACTACTTTCTTTTCCGTTATCATTTTTTTGTTACCTTTTTATGTTGTTTCTGTGTTAAAGGCAATGGTCTTTATCCACACTACCTCATTATCATTTCATGGTCTTTTAACACACTATTTGGCAGTTAAAGAGCCAGTATTTTTTGTGTCAGGCTCAAATAGAGCCATTTTCAAAAATACAGATGAAATATAAAACATTAATTATTAAAAAAGTATTACGCGTTATTACACGAGAAATTATTTTTCTGACGGAGTTTCATGTTGAATTGTTTTCATTGACTACGGGGTTGTAATGGCATAGTGATTTTGGCCACCCATTAAGAAAGAAATATTATGCTGTTTACATACAGAGTTGTATAAAACCAAATTGGGCTTTTTTATGCCGTAGTTTTATTAAAACGCCCACTAATGTTAAACTACAAAAAATTTAATTACTTAATATTACCATGGCATTTTACCTTCCTTTATTACACCCTTATTTTAAGCAGATTGAAATTGGCGATACGCTAACATCACTTTGGAGTGGGTGTGGCAGTATTGTGCAGTGCCAGCTAGATGATGAGCCATGTGTAGTTAAGGCTATTAAAATACCCCGTTATATAAACCATCCTAAGATTAAGCAAAGCGAATTTGCACTTAAAAGAAAGCAGCATTCCTATAGTGTCGAATACACTTTTTATAAGCTGTATAGCCAGCATTTACCAGCGCATGCGCAAAGTATTGAATGTATAAGCGCAATTAATAAAGACGATGAGTACGCACTGGTGTTTAAAGACTTCACCAAACATGGCTTTGTTCAAGCCGGGCAGCAACATGTTAAAGCTATATTAAAGTGGCTAGCGCACTTTCATGCGTTTAACTTAAATAAACCCGCTGATGGTTTATGGCAGCAAGGTAACTATTGGCATTTAAGTACGCGACCAGATGAGTTTAATAAACTAAAAACTAGCGCCAACAAAAAGTCCGATATTAAAAACGCTGCGCATAAAATCGATGAGCAGCTACAGCGTTGTGAGTATAAAACCCAGATCCATGGCGATGCGAAGCTCGCTAACTTTGCTGCTAAATTGGCGACTAGTGAACGCAGCAAAATACTCGGGTATGACTTTCAGTATGTTGGTGCGGGCACTGGAATAGTTGATGTAATGTATTTTATGACTAGTTGCTTAAGTGATACACAATTACACGAGAGCGCTGATGAGTATCTTGCATATTATTTTGATAGCTTAAAAACAGCTATTACGATTTATCAGCCTAAAACACCTGCTGATAAAATAGCTAACGACTGGCTCGCTTTGTGGCCTGCAGCTTGGGCTGACTTTTATCGTTTTTTAGCTGGCTGGAGTCCTGAGCATCAAAAAATAAATAGCTATATGCTCAAGCAGGTAAACAACTGGTTAGCCGCTAACATTTAATAAACAGTTCGTGTTAGCTACTTGCATGAATATCAAGCAATAATGTGTATTTAGGTACGATGTATGAAAATCTCTTTAAAATTACAGGTCAAATGACCTTTTTTAATATAAAATACCGCTAATTATTGTTTTAGTAGGTTTTTATCATGGCTATTCACGTTATTACTCATCCTCTTGTTCAACATAAACTTGGTTTAATGCGCGCACATGGCATTAGCACTAAAAGCTTTCGTGAATTGTGTTCTGAAGTAGGCACATTATTAACCTACGAAGCCACTAAAAACCTCCCGCTTGAAGACAACGAAATCACCAGTTGGGACGGTAACAAATTAAACGTACAACATATTAAAGGTAAAAAAATTACCGTAGTGCCAATCTTACGCGCAGGCCTTGGTATGATGGACGGTGTAATGCAATTATTACCGGCTGCTAAAGTAAGTGTTGTAGGCCTGCAGCGCAATGAAGAAACACTAGAGCCAATCCCCTATTTTGAAAAGTTAGTCGGTAATATTGAACAGCGCTTAAGCTTGGTTATTGACCCAATGCTTGCAACCGGTGGCTCAATGATTGCCACTATCGACATGCTTAAAAAAGCAGGCTGTAAAGAAATTAAAGTAATTATACTTGTAGCGGCACCAGAGGGCGTTGCAAAAACACTTGAAGCTCACCCAGACGTAGAAATATTTACTGCATCAGTAGACAGTCACCTGAACGACAAGGGGTATATAGTGCCGGGCTTAGGTGATGCTGGTGATAAAATATTTGGTACAGTTTAGGAGTGTTCAGTGCAAAATAATGCCACATTTTCGATAAAAACCATTTTAACCGGTGCGCAAATGCTGTTTGTCGCGTTTGGTGCATTGGTGCTTGTGCCGCTATTAACTGGGCTCGATCCGAGTGTGGCATTGTTTACAGCAGGGTTTGGTACTTTGCTGTTTCAGCTTGTGACTAAAGGGCAAGTGCCTATATTTTTAGCTTCGTCGTTTGCTTTTATTGCACCTATTATTGCTGCAGTGCAAATGTGGGGTGTGCCCGCGACAATGGGGGGCTTAATGGCGGCAGGTTTTGCGTATATGCTATTGAGCTTGTTAGTGAAATTTAAAGGCATAGCTACGCTTCATAAAATTTTACCGCCCGTAGTGGTAGGCCCTGTCATCATGGTTATTGGTTTAGCGCTTGCACCTGTTGCTGTAAATATGGCAATGGGTAAAAGTGGCGATGGTAGTGTGCAATTAATTGATTACAACAACGCTATTTTTATTTCGATGATTTCGTTATTAGTAACGCTTATTTTTGCAGTATGGGGAAAGGGCGTATTTAAACTTATTCCTATACTGGCTGGGGTTGTTGCGGGTTATGGCTTATCGCTTGTTCTAGGTGTTGTGCAATTTGACGCAGTAAATAATGCACAATGGTTTGCTGTGCCTAACTTTACGTTACCAGAGTTTAAATGGCAGGCTATTTTATTTATGGTGCCTGTGGCTATTGCACCTGCAATTGAACACATTGGCGATATGATGGCGATTAGCCAAGTCACTAAAAAAGACTTTTTGAAAAAACCTGGTTTGCACCGCACCTTGTTTGGTGACGGGTTAGCTACATCAGCCGCATCACTATTTGGTGGACCTCCTAATACCACGTACTCAGAGGTAACAGGGGCCGTTATGCTTACTAAAAACTTCAATCCAAAAGTAATGATGTGGACTGCAATTATTGCCATTGCGTTAGCGTTTATCGCTAAAATGGGGGCTGGGCTGCAAACAATACCAGTCCCTGTGATGGGCGGTATTATGATTTTGCTTTTTGGATCTATTGCAGTTGTTGGCCTAAATACACTGGTTAAGTCGGGAGATGATTTAACCGCACCCCGTAATTTAAGCATCGTTGCGCTTATTTTAGTGTGTGGTATTGGTGGTATGCATGTTGGTGGTAACCAATTTAGTTTAGAAGGCGTAAGTTTATGCGCTATTTTAGGCATTGTGCTTAACTTGGTGTTGCCAAAAGCGGAGCCTGAACAGGCTTGATTTTGCACACACGCTAAATAGTTTGCACCATAATAGCGCATTTTAAATGCGCTATTTTTTTAACTCATTAAAATATATGAAAAAATAATATTGGTCTAGTATCTGCATTTAACTCCCAGAACGCATTGTATGCAAATAAGTTACTATGTCAGAGGTCAATATTGTGGATATAACCCCGTTTTTAGCAAAGCACCAACTGCCTTTAAAATATCAATATTTGAGTGAACATTATTTTGTTCCACTTGCGCATGACATTCTCGAATCTAAAAAAACAAATACTCCTATTTTTGTTGCTATAAATGGCTGCCAAGGCTCAGGAAAAACAACACTCGCTGATTTTTTAGTTACGTGGTTTTCTAAAAATACATCCCTTAACTGTATTGCTTTGTCTATTGACGATTTTTATTTAGCTAAGCAAGCGCGTAAACAACTCGGCGAAGATGTTCATCCATTATTCGTGACTCGTGGCGTGCCTGGTACTCACGATACTGAATTAATGAATTGCACTATTTCACGTTTGTTAGCGGGTGATATAAATGTGCCGCTACCACGCTTTAATAAACACCTAGATGATTGCGCCCCTCAAAATGAGTGGCTAACTAATTCAAAACCTGTCGATATTGTTATTTTAGAAGGATGGTGCGTAAGTAGTGAGCCGCAGCCATTATTTTCATTGAGTGAACCGCTTAACGAGTTAGAGCAACAATTTGATAAAGAAGGCGTTTGGCGCCGCTGTGTAAATAGCTGTTTAGCAAATGAATATAAAGCCGTTTTTAACCTAATTGATTATACCGTTATGCTAAAAGCACCGAGTTTTAGTGATGTTTTTACATGGCGACAAGAGCAAGAGCAAAAACTAATAGCCAAAAAAGGTGAAGGTAAAGGCACCATGACCAACGAGCGATTGGTGTGGTTTATTTCTCATTTTGAACGTATTACGCGTGAGAACTTAAACACACTGAGTGCTAAAGCAAACGCTTTAATTGAACTTGATAGCAACCGCGATATTAGTGGTATGCATTTAATTAGTGACGACACCCTGCAACCTATTATTTTTACCGATTTGGACGGCACCTTGCTTGATCATACCAATTACAACACTAGTAATGTGAGCGAATTATTACAACAATTACAAAGCGCATATATTCCAGTGGTGTTTAATACGAGTAAAACATTTTACGAAGTGACTGAAATTCAAAATGACTTAAACCTTCAGCAGCCTTTTATTATTGAAAATGGCGCTGCAGTTTATATGCCCGATCATTATTTTGAACTTAAACCGCTTGGCTGTAAAAAAGTAGGTGCTTATTGGTGCTTTGCGTTAGCTAAGCCGCTATCGCGCTTATTAAGTGACTTAGCGTCGCTCGATTCTAAATACAAAGCGCATTATAAATTATTTAGTAACCTAACCTGTGAACAAATTTCTGAGCTAACCGGATTAAGTGACACACAAGCAAAGCAAGCACAAACACGAGAGTACTCCGATCCTCTTTATTGGTACGGCAACGACGAATTGCTCACAGCCTTTGTAAACGATGTAGAAGCACTTGGCTATGAGATAAAAATAGGCGGACGTTTTATTCATATTGCCAAAAATACTGATAAAAGCGTTGCACAGCAGTGGTTAGTTAAGCAGTTTACCCAACATTTTAGAAAGCCTCTCACAGTCATAGCACTGGGTGATAGCGATAACGATAAGCAAATGTTAGAGCAAGCAAATATTGCCATTATTATTGCCAATCCGGCGAGTAAAAAACCGGTTAAATTATCGCACAACAAAGCACGATACTCTCAATTGCCAGCACCGTTGGGTTGGATTGAAGAAATAATATCGTTGCCGTGTATTAGCAGTATTTTACGTATTACTAAGGAGCAAACATCGCATGGCTGACTTTTACCAAAATGGCGTAATTACTACATTACATAATATTGCAGACCGACCAATTGAAGAGCTAGAAAAAGAGTTAGTTGGGTTTAGCAAGCAGCGTCCTATGGGGCTTATATTACCGTCGTTATTTAGCGAGTTAGAAGGGCCGGCACTTAAAAACATAGTTAGCGAACTACGCGAAGTACCTTACTTATCGCAAATTACAATTGGCCTTGATAGAGCTGATGAGGCGCAATATCGCCACGCACTTGGCTTTTTTAAAGAGTTAAATCAAAACCATAAAGTACTTTGGAACGATGGTCCTCGTTTGCAAGCACTCGATAAAGAATTGCAAGCGCTTGGCGTAGCGCCACGAGAGCTTGGAAAAGGCCGAAATGTTTGGTATTGCATGGGTTATAAATTAGCAACAGCTGAGGTTGAATCGATTGCATTGCACGATTGCGATATTTTAACTTACGACAGAAGCTTACTTGCTAAGTTAATTTACCCAGTTGCGCACCCACGCTTTAACTATGAATTTTGTAAAGGCTTTTACCCGCGTACTGCAAATGGGAAAATTAATGGTCGTGTATCTCGTTTATTAGTAACACCGCTGTTGCGCTCATTTAAAACCATATTAGGCAATCGTGATTATTTAGAATACATGGACTCGTTTAGGTATCCGCTTGCGGGTGAGTTTTCGTTTAGACGCGATGTACTAAACGATATTCGTATACCGAGTGATTGGGGATTAGAAATTGGCGTACTAAGTGAAATGTACCGTAATTATTCACATAATCGTTTATGCCAAGTAGACATTGCCGATAATTACGACCATAAACACCAAGCGCTATCACTTGATGATCAAAGTGCTGGGTTATCTAAAATGTCGATTGATATCACTAAAGCCTTATTTAGAAAGCTAGCAACGCAAGGCGTTACCTTTACCAGTGAAACTATTCGCTCACTTAAAGCAACGTATTACCGTATTGGTTTAGACTTTATAGAAACCTACCATAACGACGCCATTATGAATGGTTTAACGCTTGATGTGCACCAAGAAGAAAAAGCAGTTGAAATGTTTGCGCAAAATATTATGAATGCTGGTCAGCAATTTTTGGATAACCCAATGGAAGCCCCATTTGTGCCAAGTTGGAACCGCGTTGTATCGGCAATGCCAGACGTACTTGAGCGTTTAAAGGAAGCCGTAGAGTTAGATAACAAAGAATATAGTTAACCTAAGCACAGGTTAACTAGCCTGTAAGTCTAAACAATAAATATTAGGGGCGCATGTGATTTCAGTTAGCGAACTATTTTTACAGCGGGTAGAGCAGCATCTTCGAATAATTTATGACGATGTAGAGCTACCTTTGTCAATTACTGAGCTTGCTCAGCAACTAATTACCGTTATTTTAGGCAGTAGTCCACTGCGCGACCCTACACCCCATAAAAACCGATGGGATGAGCAAGACATCGTTTTAATTGCGTATGGCGATTCCATAATACAACACGATGATAGCGAGTTTGCTGTATCGAGCCCAATGGAAGCCCCGCTTAAAACACTACACCGATTTATAAAAGAGCAATGCGATAGGCAACTTAATGCGCTGCATATATTACCATTTTACCCTTACAGCTCAGACGAAGGCTTTGCGGTAATGAATTACGTGCAAGTAAATGAGTCGTTAGGTGATTGGCAAGATATTAAGAATATAGCTAATGATGTAAAGCTTATGGCTGACTTAGTGATTAACCATTGTTCGAGTCGGAGTGTATGGTTTGAAAACTTTTTAAATGATTTACACCCAGGTAAAGATTACTTTAAAACAGCCAGTTTAAATGACGATTTAAGCCAAGTAGTTCGCCCGCGTACATCATCACTGTTACATACAGTAAATACGCCAAGCGGGGGGAAACACGTGTGGTGTACGTTTAGTCACGATCAGGTCGATTTTGACTTTGCAAACCCTGATGTTTTAAAGGAGTTTGTGAGTATTATTCGTCATTATTTAGATTATGGTGTGCGTTTATTTAGGCTCGATGCTGTTGCATTTTTATGGAAACAGTTAAATACAGACTGTATAAATTTACCGCAAACCCATGAAGTTGTTAGGCTATTGCGCACGCTTATTGAGCACGTAGAGCCAAGCGTTGTGATAATTACCGAAACTAATATTCCAAATCAAGAAAACCTGTCGTACTTTGGAAACGCTAACGAAGCCCACGCAATTTATAACTTTGCATTGCCACCACTATTACTCCACACATTATTAAGTGGTGACAGTACTGCGCTTAAACATTGGATGATGAGTATGCCGCCCGCACAAAACGGGACGGCATATTTTAACTTTATAGCATCGCACGATGGAATTGGACTTCGCCCAGTAGAAGGGTTATTACAACCTAGCGAAGTAGCGTCCTTAGTGAGTACTACAATGCAATATGGCGGGCGCGTATCTATGCGAACCAGTAACGACGGCACACATATACCGTACGAACTAAATATTGCATTGTTTGATGCACTTCAAGGTACACACAATGGGCCCGATAGATTTGGACTTGAGCGATTTATGTGCGCTCATGCAATTATGTTTGCGCTTGAGGGGATACCTGGGCTTTATATTCATAGCTTACTTGGCACCACAAACGACTATGAACGTTTTGAAAACTCTCAACACAACAGAGCTATTAATCGCCACCGTTGGCAAGAGTCAAAATTGTTAGCAGCGATTGATGAAAAATATAGCCATCATCATAAAGTATTTAACGGTATTAAAGCGCTATTGGCTGTACGCAAAAAGCAAAGCGCGTTTCACCCTAATGCCACTCAGTTTACACTGCATTTAGCGGGGGGATTATTTGGTTTTTGGCGACAGAGTATCGATCGTAGGCAAAGTGTATTTTGTATTTATAATATAAGCGATAAATCACAAACCTTGATACTCGCTGATTTAAACTTAATAGATACACAGCAATGGTTTGATTTAGTATCAGTAAAAACAATAGAGCAAGGGCAGATGAATATTGAACTCGAGCCCTATCAAAGTGTATGGTTGAGCAATCTACAGTAATCTATTTAGTATTTAAAATATAAAACTAACTGTAAAGGGGCTTTACAGTTAGTTTTTAAGCCATTTCACTGCACGAGTTACTTTCATTTATATCCTTGATACAATCTATACGTTTTTAACTTATAAGGTTGTTCATGAAGTCTTTTTATATATTTTTCACATTGTTATTTAGCTCATTCGTATTTGCTGATCAGCCTGTTGATCTTGAAATAAACATGAAAAACACTGGCCTTGCCTATAAGCAAGCTGTTCAAGCAACGGAGCTTGCAGAATTTAATATCGCAATCGATAAGTTTATTAAGCTGGTAAAAGTAAGTAAAACCGCTAAATTTTACAAAGAACCTGAGCAGTCATTGCAAGGCCTAGATAAAGTAATAGTACAGGCTGAACGAGCTAAAAAAGCAGCTAATGAACACGGGCTCGATAGCGCGAAAGCACCACTAAAAAATATAGATAACTTACGTAAAAAATACCACGAACTACACGAGCCGCCTGGTTTTTTTGAATTATTGTTTGGAAAATAAGGAAACACAATGGAAATTTCAGTTTCAATGTTAGAAGGCCAAAAGCAAAGCGCAAAATTTGGCGATTTAGAAGTTATAAGCGATCAAAGTGTAAACGCGGGTGGTAATGCTGAGCACCCAGAACCGTTTGATTATTTTTTAGTGAGCATGGTGTTATGCGCTGGCTTTTATGCACGTAAATTTTGTGAGCAACGTGATATTTCAACACAAGGAATGACGTTGACTCAAAATAACGAAAACGTTGATGACAATGGTAAAAAGTTATTTGCTATTGAAATTAACTTACCAGAGGGCTTCCCTGAAAAGTATAAAAAAGCACTTATTGCGGCTGTTAATACATGTACAGTTAAAAAAGTAATTCAGGCTGTTCCTGAGTTTTCGGTAGTTGTTAAATAACCACCTACGTATAAAATGTTAAAAATACCGCTGAGGAAAATTATAACTCAACACGCCCCAGCGGTATCACTACAACAATTCTGCTATTTTTTCTTCATCCCTTGCACTGCTTTAAAGCGAGGATTACTTTTACAAATAACGAACACGCGGCCTTTGCGTTTAACTATTTGACAACCAGCGCGCTGTTTAGCACTTTTAAGTGAACTCAGTACCTTCATGTTATGCCTCGCTTTTTCCAGATGAAAGACTCTTAAATCGACGATTAAACTGTGCAACACGTCCATCAGTGGTGACTGTTTTTTGCTTACCTGTATAAAATGGATGCGAATCACTTGATACATCAATTGGCACGTACGGATAAGTTTTTCCGTCTACCTCAACTGTGCGGCTGGATTTAATTGTAGAGCCAATAATAAAGTAAGAGTCGGCAGCGGTGTCGTGAAAGGCAACCACTTGGTAATCAGGATGGATATTTGGTTTCATAAAGCGTCTCAATAAATGTTATGTGATATTATATCATTTAATTTAACGCACTTTTTTGTTCTTTGCAAATAGTTTTAAATGCTGTGAAAAGCATCAGTTTGGCGGCTATTTACGCAAATAAATCAAAAAATAAGCACTTAGATCAAAAATGCTGGCTATTAGCGTTTAGGCTGTTATAACTATATTTAAGTTATTTAAAACACTAACAACTGCATTTACAGTAGATCACAGAGGTAATGTATGAGCGACGCAATAAAACAAGAACATATAGATCAAGGGGTAATGGATACCCTAAGAGAGCGCGACCATAGTGCCTTAGCACAACAAGTTAACCCGCTAAGTTGCAACCATAACGATATTATCGAATTATTAGCGCATTATATGGCGCTCAGTGAGCAAGATAACGATGAGTTGTTTGACGATTGGTTTGATAATCTATCAAAAGAGCAACATACCGTATTAAAGGTATTTGAGGTGTATAGAGGGCAGTACGAACACCAAAATTAATTTTAAAATCAATAAGGTGGGCCCTATTTAGCTGCTTCAGCGAGCAAACCACCGCGTTTAAAGTTATATATGTACAAATGTTGGCAAAACCATTTGAATTTATAATATTAAATTCAAATGGAAACCCCTTCACGCACTCCTGATGTTTTAAAGATTAACACCAATTACATTAAATTAGTGATCTACTATAGCGATAAGAAAATAGCTGTTTGAAAAAGGTTATTATCTATAGTTCAGATTACTGATAGGTTTGGAATGATAATTGCTTTTAATTATAAAAATAAAGTCGTCAATTTTTAGACACATGAGGCAAAAATGAACTTTGGAACTCTTTCTTCACAGTTATACAATGACAACAGCTATTCAAATCTTAGTAATTTAAATAAAAACACTGTAAAAACGGATGATACTGATAAAAATGCTGAGGCTAAAGCCGATACTTTATTAAATCAAAATGCTGAAAAAACAACAAACTCGCCAACAGTTACTGAAGAGACAAAGGCGGTTAGCAACAGTAAAACAGAAGATTCGAGCGACGATGCCGCAGTGCAAATGGATAAAGCAATCGAATCAATTAAAGGCTTGCAGGGTAAAATTAAAGAAATGACCAATAACTCTGATGCACCTACAGGGGAAGCTGCAGAAGAGCTAAGCAAACTGAAAAAGCAACTTGAGAGTGAGTTATCGTCAATACAGTTAACTGTGCGTAAAAATGTTTCAACTTTAATGGATTCACTTTTTTCATCATCTTCAGATAATAAACACTCAGGTTTGTTTTTTAATAACAAAGCATAAACTGACGTTAACATATTTATAAATTTAATCGTGTCTTTATAAAATCTAAAAACGCCGTAATGCGAGATGATACCGCACTATTTTTATAATACACGGCTTGTATAATTTCTCGGTTATTAGGTGAGCTAATTGCAGCGGGTAACACTTCAACTAACTTACCTGTTTTTAGATCATTGCCAATCATAAAGTGAGAAAGTAGCGCAACGCCTTGGTTTGCAATGCACAGCTGGCGCACTGTTTCACCGCTGCTTGCGCTAAGCGAAAACGTAAATAAAGCGGGTTTTACTAACGGCCAGGTGTTTAATTTAGGGGAGTCACTAAAACCAATTAACTTATGATTTTGTAAGTCATCAATTTGCGCAATTGCTTTGTTATTATTTATATATTCTGGGCTGGCTACAATACGCAACTGGCTGCTGCCAAGTCTACGAGCATGTAAGTTTGAGTCTTTTAAATCACCAATGCGTATGGCTAAATCGGTTTTATGTTCAAGTAAATCAATAATGCTGTCGTGCGAGGTTATATCAAGCGTTATGTGTGGGTATTGCTTAGCAAATTCGCCAATTAAAGGTGTAAGTTGGTGCAATACAAAAGGGCTTGCCGCATCTATCCTAAGCTTGCCACTTGGCGCTTGTTTTAAAAGCTTTATGGCTTCTTCACCGGTATAAAGCGTATTTAACCCTTCGCGCGCATATTTTATAAAAGTATGGCCTTCTTCGGTAAGCTCTAATCGGCGTGTTGTTCTGTTTAGCAAAGTACATTGCAGTGTATTTTCTAGGCGTGATACCGCTCGCGACACTTTAGCCACTTGTTGATCGAGCAAATTAGCCGCTCCCGAAAAGCTTCCGCAATCTACTACCGTTATAAACGTTTCTAAATCTTCAGTTTTTGAATGAACAGCCATAAGTATACCAACACCATCTTTGCATTATTAACAAAAGTATTTTGTCACTAATGCTATTTTTTGCAAACGATATTTTAGCCAAACTACATTCTTCAAATATTAATGAGGATATAACTATGCCATTGGCTTTGTGGGCGCTTACCTTAAGCGCATTTGCAATAGGAACAACTGAGTTTGTAATAGTGGGATTAGTACCCACCATTGCAAACGACTTAGGCGTAAGCCTACCTTCAGCGGGTTTGCTTGTAAGTTTATATGCGGTTGGCGTTGCTATTGGTGCACCGGTGCTAACAGCTTTAACGGGTCGTTGGAATCGTAAAGTGGTATTAATAAGCTTAATGGGCTTGTTTGTACTGGGCAACTTACTTGCTTGGCAAGCGCCAAGTTATGAAACATTAATACTTGCACGTATTTTAACGGGGCTTGCCCATGGTGTGTTTTTTTCAATCGGATCGATGATTGCTACTAGCCTAGTAAGTAAAGACAAAGAAGCCAGTGCAATTGCCATTATGTTTACCGGGCTTACTGTAGCACTAGTAACCGGTGTGCCATTAGGTACATGGATTGGCCAACACTTTGGTTGGCGTGCAACGTTTTTAGTTGTGTCGGTATTAGGTTTAATTGCATTGATCGGCAGCTCTATTTTAGTGCCAAAAAACTTAAAACAATCAATACCAGCGACGTTTAAAGAGCAACTACAAGTAATCGTAAAACCGCGTTTATTACTCGTATATTTAATGACTATATTAGGCTACGGCGGCACGTTTACAGCGTTTACTTATTTAGCACCTATTTTAGAGCAACAAACAGGTTTTGCGCCTTCGGCTATAGCTTTAATAATGCTGGTTTACGGTGTATCGGTAGCAATAGGTAATATCTGGGGTGGAAAGTTGGCCGACAAACGCGGCCCAATTAGTGCATTAAGTATTATATTCAGCACTTTGAGTATTATTTTGCTGATATTTACCTTTACGATGGAATCAAAAATTGCCGCTGTACTTACTATTTTAGTCTGGGGGGCATTTGCTTTTGGTAATGTGCCAGGCTTGCAACTTTATGTAGTAAAGCAAGCACAAAAGCACACGCCTAATGCGGTAGATGTCGCATCAGGTTTAAACATAGCCGCATTTAATATTGGTATTGCACTAGGCTCAATTATTGGCGGTGGCGTAGTAGAGAACATGACCCTTCAAGATACCGCATGGATAGGCGCCGTTATCTCTGTTTTAGCACTTGGTGTTACACGTTACAGCGGTATGCTTGATAAGCGTGAAATTCAGCAAGCGTAAACCATCTTCTGCTAAGGTTGAAACTAAAATTAATGACCTCATACCTGTTGTGAGGTCATTAATTTTTAAGTGACAGTCGTAATAAGAAGTAAAAGGTGTATTTCGTAAACTATAGGGCGTGCTGACCTTTGGTTGTTGAATTTGCAGTAGTAAGTTTGGTTTTTAGGCAAGGCAGAGCCTATGTAGCGTGGTTGTTCCCCATAAATAGGCGATAACGCAGCATAAATGCCAAACATGCGCTGCCCTTTGGGTTCTTTCTAGGGACGATTAACTCTTTGTTGCTCGGTTTTGACTTAGCCCACTAGGTTACAAACCTCGCGCCGCGATTAAATCGCCCCTAGATTGAACAAATTTCAATCCACAAAGAACAACACGCCCTAGTGAAGTTTGTATTTCAAAACCGATTATTTTATAAGGATAAACCATGAAAAAACGTGTAGTAGAAATGCCAGAGCTCGGTATGGGGACATTCCGCTTAGAGGACGACACAGCCTACAACTCAGTAAAAGTGGCACTCGAAGTTGGTTTTCGCCATATTGATACCGCTCAAATTTATGGTAACGAAGAGCAAGTAGGTCAAGCCATAAAAGACAGCAATATTCCGCGCAGTGAAATATTCTTAACTACCAAAGTGTGGAATAACAAATTAAATAAAAGCGACTTTATCCCAAGCGTTAAAAAGTCACTTGAAAAGCTACAAGTTGATTCGGTCGACTTACTGCTAATTCATTGGCCATCACCTGCTAACGACGAACCAATGAGTGAATTCCTTACTGAATTACTAAAAGCGAAGCAGCTTGGTTTAACTAAGCACATTGGTGTTTCTAACTTCACCATTGCAAACTTAAACTTGGCTCTGCAAACACTCGACTCGCGTGAAATATTTACCAATCAGGTTGAGGTTCACCCGTACTTAACTAATACTAAATTGCGTGCATTCTGTGCTCAGCACGATATACACGTAACGGCGTATATGCCATTTGTAGTAGGCAAAGTACTTAACGATCAAACCATTATCGACATTGCTAAAAAGCACGATGCAAGCCCCGCGCAAGTTGTTTTAGCATGGGTAAACGCTAATGGCATGACGACAATTCCATCATCAACTAAGCGTAAAAACTTAGAAGATAACTTTAAAGACCACGTTAAATTAGATGATGAAGATATAGCCCGCATTGATGCTCTAGATTGCGGCGACCGCCAAGCAACACCAGACTTTGCGCCGCAGTGGGATCAGTAAACTTACAAAAAACGCAAAGTTAAACTAAATATTCTAAGGTGTAGATTATCTACACCTTAACTTTTAAAAAGGAATACACATGTTAACGGTTATAGCGGCACTGTCGTGCAAAAATATTGATGCAGATGTCATGCTTACAGCACTTGAAAACTTACAAAAGTCATCGCGCCAAGAAGTAGGGTGCTTACGTTATGAATTATCGGTAAAAAGTGATGATGATCATACAGACTATGTAGTTAGTGAACAGTGGGCGTCTGATGAGCACTTTGAAGCGCATAAAAACGAGCCACACTTTAAAGCGTTTGGTACGCAAGTTACTGGGCTTTTGACCAATAGTAGTATTGATGTATATAAATCAATAGGTTAACAGGTATTCATTATACGGCTAATATTGTAGCTGACTGAATTACTTAAATAGGCGATGTCACTTACATCGCTTTTTATTTTTAAGGATATTACCTATTCAGCAGATTTACTCTTTGCTGTATGCATGAATGTTAGTAATATGCGAAACTTTACTCAATTTTTAGTAATGCAGAAGCAATTATCGAGCCCGGTTGGTTACACATTTTGCGCTTAAATTGTCCTTGGATTGAACTAATCTTAATCCTAAAAGGTCAACAGATGCCATAAGCAGCTTATTTATGGATTGCAAACATTGTTTAATGTTTTCAAAAGCGATTAGGATTTATTTCTGCTCTCTTTTAGGCAGTTGCTTTTAATTAAATTCGGTTGTTGCAGTTATTTTTACAGCCTTGTTAAACCACATACATGGAGTGTTTATGTATATGTTCAAATTTATAGCTATTTTAATTTCAATTACTTCTTTAAATGCCTTGGCTGGAGAGGAGGTTAAACTTGGAGTTTTGGGTAACGTTGGAGCTGATGGTTTTTTTAGCCCAAAAATAACGTCATTTACTATTGAAAAAGTAGAGCCTAATTCACCAGCAGAAAAAGCAGGAATTGTAGCCGGACAGAAAATTATTGCTATCGAAAACTGTAAAATTCCGGGTTGTCCTGCCAGTGAAGCAAAAGAATTAATGCGAAAGGAGTCTGGAGAGATACTACAACTACTTTTAGAAAATGAAGATGGTAGCCAATTACCTTTAAAAGTTACTATGAGTGTTTGGTAAGTCTATTGAGCATGTCGATGAGGACTGATTTTAGCTTCATGTTTCGTTTTGCTGCAGGGTGTAAGTACTGCACAAAGCGTGAAATAAATATGGCGTCCACTCTCATTACAAGTTTACCAAGTCTTTATTCACTTCTTCGTAAAACGTTAACTTTATCGGTACTAATGTGTATTATTATACTTTTTATGTTTTTATCGTGTCCTTCTCACGCAGTTGTGAAAGAGCATTATATTGAATTTACTTTTTTAACGGAGGCAGAGCAAAAAGAATTTAGATCTAAGGCTATTAAAAGTAAGCTAGAGCTTTTGGCTAGTGAATTAGATGAAGGAAGGGAGCAATTTTTCACATGGTGTTTAGGCATTTTAGGTGATGAGTGTTGTAACCAAGGCTGGAAAAATAAGTTAGAAAAATTGATTGTCCAGCAAAGAAAAACAATAGAATCGATGAATACCTCTTGGGATGAAAACACGTCATGGAAAAGTTATATTCATAAAAATGATTTATCGTTTTGGTTTCCTGAATTGGTGAATACTGATGATGTAAGGGTTGATTATGGCAATAGTGATTTTATTTTCTTTGATAGTAGTGGTGCTAAAAAGTGGTTATTTGAAATAGCTTGTAACGAAAGCAACATAAAAGAATTAGCTCTGTGTTCATTTGAGAGTAGTGAAGCCGGCATATTGTTTAATACACCAATGAAATTTGAAAACAATGTAAATGGTGAAGTTCCTCTAGTAATACCTGCTGATGAGCAATTAGCTCACTTGCTTATTGAGCAAAGATCTTCAATGGTAGATTTACATTCAGATGAGGGCTATTTCAAAGAAGCTGAATTTGGTTCGATTACACAATATGAAAAAGATTGGCGTATTAATTTTTACAAAGGAAATTGTATTTCATATGAAACATTTTACTTTGCACCTGAACATAAAAAATTCATATACCTTAATCATGGTCTTGGTCGATATAGTTACTGTAAGTAACCTAAATTTTTGCCTTGTTATAGACACGACTTTCTTACCTCAAAGTAGATCACTTAATAAAGTAAATTAGGGTCTGTTGATCTTTCAAGATTAAATTTGCATCAGTCTGTTTGGTATTTAGGCAAGGCAGAGCCTATGTAGTGTGGTTATTCCCCATAAATGGGCGATAACGCAGCATTAATGCCAAAAAGGCGTTGCCCAAAGGGTTCTTCCTAGGGGCTATTTACTCTTTGTTGCTCGGTTTTTACTTAGCCCACTAGGTTACAAACCTCGCGCCGCGATTAAATAGTCCCTAGTTTGAACAAATTTTAATCCGCAAAGCTCAACAGACCCTAGTATAAAAAGTGTTAAATACACAATACAGCAGGTGTTAAAGCTGCATCAAAATATGCTCTATTTGATAATCAGTTGTATAAATAAACTATTAATATAAAGGTCGTAATAATGAAAGGTGCGGGTGGAAGCTCTGGTGGTATTGGGCATTTTTTTATTGGTTTAATTATGATGTGCGGTGGCTTTTATATGCTGCTAAACGCAATTTCGGTGACCTCTAATTTTGGGCTTAGTTCGCGTATTTACAGTGTTAATGCTTTAGGTGGCTTAGGCGTTACAGGCGGTATGGTAATGATCCCGTTTATTTTTGGAGTAGGGTTAATTTTTTATAATTCTAAAAATATTTTAGGGTGGTTACTATCCTTTGGCTCGTTAAGCGCATTAATATTTGGCGTAATATCGAGTGTTCGATTTAGTATGCGTACTATGACCTCGTTCGATTTGATTGTTATTATAGTTTTAGCGTTTGGTGGCTTAGGGCTCTTTTTACGCTCGCTCAAATCTATTGATACTTAGGGCGTGTTGATCTTTGTAGATTGAAATTTTTCAATCTAGAGGGATTTAATCGCGGCCCGAGATAGATTTATTATCCAGAGTTCAGGTTAAATAGTAAGTGCTTATGGCTAAACAGGCCAAGCAAATTGCCTTAATGAGATGTTAAATCTTGGACGGGTTGCTTTATGCGCACTCGCTAAAGCGTGTTGGTAGTTGTCTTGAAATCCTTTGCCCATGATAAGGAGTGAGCCATCTTCTAGCGTGAGACTATGCTGCTCTTGAGTGTTACTTTGGCTGCGGATTAAAAATTCGCGCTCTGCACCTAAACTTATTGACGCAATAATATCTGTAGGGCCAAACGCGGGTAGATCACTATGAAAGCTTAAGCTTTCTTCTCCGTCTGGGTAATAAAGGCACACCGCCACACTAAATTCGACACCCGTAAGATCAGTTATTTGCTGTTGTAATTGGCCTAAAAGAGGGAACCAAGCACTGTGACGACCATGATATGAAGGAAAAAGCTGGGATTGTTCTAATTTCGGGTCTAAAAAAATCATTCGCCAAGGGAAAATACGTATTTTACTGCCATCAGGCATTTGCATAAACTCAGGCTCATTCAGATTACAATGTGATATTAACCACTCATATATGGCAGTACTTTGTGAGCGAGGCATAAACTGTGAATGGTAAGACGCATCGCAACTTAGTGGCAGCTTCATTTATTAATTCCTTTCATGGTAATACTTATTCTAATCTGAGCCTAGTCGCTTTTAGCTCATTAAACGCAATATTTGCTCTAAAATTAATAATACAGCCCACCAACTGGCGGGCTGTTTGTCTATCACTTAATTTAAGTTATTGAATGATAGAGAGTAATGCTGGGTTTGTAACTAGATTACGCACGCCATGAGCATGATCTTCGTTAAAGGTGTTACTTTCACACCATTTGCTAATGCTGTTTATATCTACTTTAGCCACTTTTGGTTTAACTGACCATGTTACTTGAAAAGGAGAGCCAGTTTCGTTGTAACTAGGGCCAGTAGTTGAGCCGCTATAAACAACAGGTTCACCCGTATTTGTAGGTGTAGCAATCGCTTGATAGTAACCATTAACAGATGACACAGTACTTATTTCAGTAAAATCAAGTGCGTTAGCATCGTTCACTAATACGTATACTTGCGCTTCAACACGTAGTTGCGGATTTTTAATCGAATCACTCAAACAACTACCCAGTGTAGGGCCAGGTTTAACTATTGCTGATGTATGAACGTTATGCACTTCAATAGTATCGCCAACTGAAAGTGCACCGTGGATACTTGGACAAATCTGTGCTTTTATAGATTTACTCTCGTTTTTAGTTAAAACACCTGAATACAAATAACCACTTTGAAACCCTTTTCCGTCGCCATTACCAGCATATTTACTAAATTCCCCACCGGCATGCTCTGCATTTTTATGGAAATGGATATTACATAAGTTCATCTGTGATGACGCAGGGGATGGAGAAAAAACGATGATATTTTCGCCAGTAAAGTTATCAATATTACGTGGCGACTGCGGGCCAAAACCTTTGTTTTCTGTATTTTCAGCAAGTGCTACGCGCTGCATTTTTAGGACATTGTCACTCACGCTTTCATGGTTAGCTTTAGCAACGGTATGAAAAGAAACGAGGGTTAGTGCAGCAGAAATTAAGCTTATTTTTACTTTTAGTGTCATTGAGTTAGTGCCTGTAAAGTTATTTACTACGTGGTCATTTAATTAGCAGACCGAATCGGCTGTAAAATAATAATTATTTAATAGATAAATCGTATTTTAAAACGAGGGCATCGATATAGCGAGTGCGCAATGTACTTTGCTTTTCATGATCGGCCCCATGACTTAATACGCGGTTTAAAAGCTTCATAGCAGGGTGTAACTGAGTACGTTCGTCCTGATCTAAACTTGCTTTACTACGCAGCTCAGTAATATCGTCAACAACGAGCCTACCAATATCAACCGATACTATTTCGTCAATTAGTCCGTTTTGGGTAAGTACGCCGTACTTGCTGCACAAAAACTGTTGCCATACTTGTTGTAAATGCTCGTCTATTTCGCAGCCAAATAATTCTTCGCTAAACTTGAACCCTTGCTGAGCTAGTTTTGTTAAGCTGGCGGTGTATTGTTGTGCAAAGTAATTAAAAGCATGACTCGATGACTCTATTTTTTGTTTTAGTAAGCCTTGTCCCCAATTTACACAACCTCGGGGGTAGTAATCGTCATACTCTTCGCATTCATACAAACCTGAATATGAGCTACAACTCAGCTGACTTTTAATGCAGTAGCTTGGTTTAGGGAAAACGCTGCGATCTTGCCACGCTAAAAGCATGTCTGCATCTATATTTAATGCTTGGCACAGTTCATCGGTGTTATAAAAATGAGTTGCTAAGTAGTCAGATAAACGCATAAAGCCTCTGGTATCGTTAAAAATAAAAGCACTGTTTATATATACAGTTATTCATTTTGTATTACCAAACTCAATAACACAAGATATTTTATAATTAAATGTGGGCTTACACCTCCAAAAATACCGGCAAGTATGTTACAAATAGCGCAAGTTTTATAAATAATGAATTTTTATGCGCACCCTAGAGCAAATTAAACAAGCAAGCCTTATTACAGCTATTAAAACGCCATATTTAGCAAACGGTGAAATAGACCTAGCAAAATACGATGAACTCGTTGAAATACAAATTGCAGCGGGCGTTGATGGTATTGTAGTAGGAGGCACAACAGGCGAAGGTCAGTTAATGAACTGGGAAGAGCATTTAATGCTTATCGCACACAGTGCAAATAAATTTAGTGATAAACTTGTTATTGTGGGTAATACCGGTAGTAACAATACACGTGAAGCTATTAAAGCAACTAAATATGGTTTTGCTAGCGGTATGGATGCGGCATTGCAAATTAATCCGTATTACGGGCGCACGTCTATTGCGGGTGTAAAGGAGCATTTTAAGCGTGTACTTGATATTGGCCCAGCCTTTATTTACAACGTGGCAGGGCGCACAGGGCAAGATTTAACGCCAGACATAATAGAACCACTTGCTAAGCACGAGTATTTTATTGGTGTTAAAGAATGTGGTGGTAATGAGCGTATAGCCCATTATGAGCAACAGGGTATTGCATGTTGGTCGGGTAACGATGACGAAAGCCACGATGCGCGCCACATTCATAAAGCGCACGGTGTTATATCGGTTACATCTAACCTTATTCCTTGCTTGTTCCGTGAGTTAATGGATACAAAAAATGATACGTTAAATACTTCGCTACAACCTTTAATGAATTGGTTATTCTGCGAGCCAAACCCAATAGCAATCAATACCGCATTAATGATGACAGGGGCTGTAAACCCTGTATTTAGATTACCGTATTTACCGCTTAGCGATGAGCAACAAAAAATCGGTTTACCACTAATTAATCAACTCAGCGAAAGCGATGTCGTGGGTGGTAAGGCTGACTATATAGACATAAAAAATATTGCTCTACTTTCTTAGTAATATGAGCCAGCACTGAATAATTATTAGTTGCTGGCTTTTATTTGATGATTATTTACTTTTATTGCTATTGTCGGTAAAATTCCCGCCCTTGTAATTAATAAAATACCCCTATCTGTGAAATTTGTTGTTGAAAAACTCGCTATATGGATAAAGCCGGATCAGCGACAAATAAAAGAAAGTACTTGGTTTGATTCCTCAGTATTCGATTTAAGTTGGGTGCCTGCGATGCAGCGACGCCGAATGACTCCCTTTATCAAAATGACGCTCAACACTGCTTACCAAGTTAGCGCTAAGGGGAATTATGTTAATTTACCGAGTGTGTTTTCATCTCGTCATGGGGACTTTCATAAAACAGCTAATTTACTGGTTGATATAGTTAATAATCAGCCTTTGTCACCAACCGGTTTTGGATTAAGTGTGCACAATGCGGCGTCAGGGTTGTTTAGCATAATTGAGGGTAATACAAGTACCTCAACTTCCGTTGCTGCGGGTACAGAAAGCTTTATTTATGCATTAATTGATGGCTATGCCCGACTTATTGATTGTGAACAGCAAAAAATATTAATTGTGCATACAGATGAGACACTGCCTGATATTTATAGCCAATACGCAGATGAAGAACAAATAGCACATTCAATTGCATTAGTAATTCGTGCAGCAAATGAGGGTGAAGCACATTTTAGTTTGCAAAAAATACTTAATACACACAAAAATAACAATAAGTTACCATTAAGTATTCAATGTGCAAGAGCTTTGCATGAGCACAATAGTGCGTTACTTGCTCATAGTGCCCTTAAACACGATTGGCAGCTTACTTACCATGCTTAACAGTGCATTGAGAGTATGTGGACTCGCATGGCGAGTAATTGCTACTGCGTTTTGCTTTTCAATATTTGGGCTCGGAGGATTAGTACTTGCGTGTGTGGTTTTTCCTGCCCAACGTTTATTTGAAAGTGACCGCAGCAAACAAAAATATAATGCACGTAAAACAGTACACTTTTGTTTTAAATTTTTTGTAAGTTTAATGCACGCCACGGGGGTTATTCGCTTTCATATTAAAGATAAAATTTTAATAGAGCGCTTAAAAGGCCAACTGATTTTGGCAAATCACCCTTCTCTAATAGATGTCGTTGTTTTAATTTCGGTAATAAAAAATGCAGATTGCGTCGTTAAAGCACATTTATTTAAAAATCCTTTTATGCGAGGTGTGATCAAAAGTGCGGGCTACATAAGCAATGACGATCCTCAAGAGCTGTTAAAAGAATGTGAGCAAAGCTTAAAAAAAGGCAATAACTTAATTGTATTTCCTGAAGGAACACGCACAGAGTCTCAAAAAGCATTAAAGTTTAAACGTGGTGCAGCAAATATTGCCATTCGGTGTAATGCACCTATCACTGCTTTTTTGATACATATGAAACCAAGTACATTAACGAAAGGGACACCTTGGTACAAGGTTGCATCACTTCAGGCACATTTTTCTATGGCGCTTGCGAGCAAACCGTTTAGTCGTGCTGCGTACGACAACGATTCACCAGCAATGCAATCGCGTCAATTGACTAAAGATTTACAACATTACTTTACACAAGAGTTAAATTACATATGAGCGAATTAAAAGAACAAATAAAACAACTGATCATTTCAAGCCTTGATCTTGAAGACATGACCACCGCTGATATTAAGGATGATGACGCTTTATTTGTAGATGGTTTAGGGTTAGATAGTATTGACGCGTTAGAGCTTGGCCTTGCAATAAAAAAGCAGTTTGATGTAAAAATTGATGCAAACTCAGCGCAAACTAAAGCACACTTTGCGTCAGTTAATTCTTTAGCTGAATTTATCGAACAAGCTCGTTCTTAATTTATACAATGTAGGAAAGAAAATGAAAACCGCTGCTGAAATTTATGATGTATTACACGGCATTTTAGAAAACGAATTTGAAATAGACCCACAAGATATTAGCTTAGAGGCTAACCTATACCAAGATCTTGATCTAGACAGCATTGATGCGGTCGATTTAGTTGTTAAATTAAGAGAAATTACAGGCAAAAAAATCGAGCCTGATGCATTTAAACAAGTGCGTACAGTGCAAGACATAGTGACTGAAATAGAAAAATTGGTTAACTAATACTATGCTAAAGGCAGTGCTAACAACGTTAATCATGATTTGCCTCGCGTGCTACCCTTTAATTGTGTATGTAGGCCTTACGCGCTTTAATAGTCATATTATTACGATAGTACTGCTGTTTTTACTTGGTTTAAGACTTTGGTTTAGCAGAGCCTTGTTTGATAAAATGCCGTGGTTAAAGCCTGCTACATTATTAGCAGTCATTACAATTTTGATTTCTAAAACAGTGGGCAGTGACCTAGGGCTGCGCTTATATCCTGTAATCATTAATGTAGTTATGTTAATTGTGTTTGCCTACTCCTTGTATAAAGGGCCCTCAATTATCGAAACTTTTGCGCGAATTACTGAGCCAGCACTTGATGAAAATGGTGTTATTTACACAAAAAAAGTAACGCTACTTTGGTGCCTTTTTTTTGTAGTAAACGGCGGCATTGCTTTATACACCAGTATTTTTAGTAGTCTAGAAACATGGGCGTTTTATAATGGTTTTGTTGCGTATTTAGCGATGGGAACGTTATTTGCCATAGAGTGGCTAGTAAGGCAAAGAGTAAAAAGGAATCCCGGTGTTTAATGTTTTTCAAAGTAGTGGTTTAAGAGCATGTTTTAACCACACCGATAATGAAATTTCAGAACGTCAATTTGTTAATGATGTAAATGAGGTTTTTGCCAAACTCTCCACTCTAAAGCGCGCTTCATCCGTTGTTTTGTATAGTACGGATACTTACACGTTTGCGGTGTCTTTATTTGCATTATCACTAAGTGAGTGTACCGTCATTTTACCGCCTAATGGGCAACCGGCAACGTTAAACGCCTTACTAAAACAAACCCCTTATTTTATTGGTGATTCTGAGATAGTAACTAACCTTGAAGCTGACTTTTTAGATATTAGCACTTTGAGCAAACAATCTGATTTTGTATCTGTTGAGAAACTAAAATGGCCAGAAGAAGGCTCGATTGTTTTTTATACTTCCGGATCATCGGGTAAAGCTAAGCCAATTGTAAAAACGTGGCAGGTAATTAATAAAGAATTAAACACACTCATCAATAGCTATACGCTTATCGATGAGCCGGTATTTATAGCGAGCGTATCACATCAACATATATACGGTTTACTGTTTAGATTGTTGTGGCCCCTGAGTACGGGGTATGTTGTTAATACCGAATTACTGCATTACCCAGAGCACATAGCAACAAAGTTAAAGTCGTTTAAAAAAGTGGTACTTGTTTCAAGTCCTGCACAATTAAAACGTTTGTGTATTGACAATGTGCTGGTAGATGAAAAAGCGCATTTACAATGGATTTTTTCATCAGGTGGGCCATTACTCGATGAAGATGCAGTGTCACTATATAAGCAATTAAATAAGCCTGTTACACAAGTTTTTGGTAGTACAGAAACCGGCGGAATAGCATATCGACAAGTTACTTCACTCGATAAAGTTAGCTTTTGGCAGCCATTTTCGGGTATTCAAGTAAGGGCGCAAAACGATCAGCGTCTGGTATTGAGCTCGCCATTGGTGCACGATAAAAATTATCCTTTGGACGATAGAGGAGAAGTATTTCAAAATGGCCAATTTAGATTACTAGGCCGGTTTGACCGGATTATAAAATTAGAAGAAAAGCGATTAAGCCTAGATGAGCTAGAGCAACACTTATGTACAAGTGAATGGGTCAGTGAAGCTAAAGTGATTGCTTTACCTGGTGAACGGTTAATTGTAGGCGCTATTATTGTACTCACTCAAAAGGGGCAGATGTTTTTTAATAGTGATGGGAAATTAGCAACTAATAATCTACTCAAAGCGCATGCTTTGGTGCGTTTTGAACGTATTTGTACTCCCAAAAAATGGCGTTTTGTAGAGCAATTACCTTATAACTCACAAGCTAAATTAAACTTAAAAGCGCTGGAGTGTCTTTTTGAAAAAGTTAATTAAAACGCAGCCTGATTTACTTACCTATGAAAAAACAGAGTGGGGTTACACGCTCAGTTTATTAGTCCCCCATGATTTAGATTATTTCAAAGGACACTTTACGGATGGCCCAATACTCGCAGGTGTTGTGCAATTAGACTGGGCGGTAGCCGCAATGTGTAAATATTATAATGTTCAGCAGGCAGTTAAAAATGTTGAAGTATTAAAGTTTCAGGTGGTGATTACCCCAGGTATAAAAATCGAGTTATTACTTGAGCAAAAAGCTGAGAATAAATACACCTTTTCGTATCGTTCAGCTAAGGGTCAACACGCCTCTGGGCGTATTATTTTTGATAGCCTAATAAATGAATAGTTTTTGTATAGTTATTCCAAATTATAACCACATTACGGTTATTGATGATGTACTGAGCCAATTGTCGCAACTTAACGTGCCAATTATTATGGTTGATGACGCAAGCAACGTCGAAGCTAAAAATGTGTTTAGTCACCTGAATGCAAAATACGCGCAGTTGAGTGTGGTTACTCACGATGATAACCAAGGCAAAGGCGGCGCGGTACAAACAGGCTTAAAGCATGCACATAAGCAAGGTTTTTCGCATGCGATACAAGTTGATGCAGATGGGCAACATGACTTATCTGATATTAAAAAACTAATAGCACTTTCAAACACTCAGCCTAAAGCGCTGATTAGCTGCTGCCCAATATATGACGATTCAGTGCCTAAGCACCGTTATTTAGCACGTTACTTAACGCATGTATGGGTATGGATTGAGACGTTAAGTTTTACAATCGTCGATTCGATGTGTGGCTTTAGAGTGTATCCGCTTGAGCAAAGTACAAAGCTAATTGATGAGGTATCGCTTGGCAAACGTATGGATTTTGACCCCGAAATTTTAGTGCGTTTATATTGGCGCAACGTGCCTTTTGTCTTTTTACCTAGCCAAGTAATTTACCCCGAAAATGGGCTTTCTCATTTTCAGCCATTACACGATAACGTGCGTATTTCGTGGTTACACACTCGCTTATTTTTTGGCATGTTGATTCGCTCTCCGGTGTTAATTTGGCATAAATTAAAGAGGCGTTATGGCCGCTAAGCACTGGTCTAAAATGCAAGAGCGCGGTAATTTTTTAGGTATTCAAATACTGTTATTTGCTCATAAATTACTGGGTAGAAAAGGGCTGTGGATTGTTTTGTTTCCTGTCGTTTTTTATCTTTTTTTAACAGGAAAAGTAGCGCGTGTAGCATCTAAAGCGTTTTTAAAGCAAGTTAATGTTTACCAAGGCAGCAAGCAACCTGTTACGTTTAAAATACAATTAACGCACTTTTGTAGTTTTGCAGATAGCGCATTAGATAAAATTGATGCTTGGCTTGGGCGAATCACCCAACGTGATATTAAATACACTAATGAGCATTTATTTGCTGAGTTAGATGAGCAAAACCAAGGGGCTATTTTTATAGGTTCTCACTTGGGTAATTTAGAGGTGTGCAGAGCACTTAGCCAACACCGCAGTAGCAAAAAAATAAATGTACTGGTGTTTACCCATCATGCTGTTGAATTTAATAAAATGCTTAAAAAGATAAATCCTGCAGTATCGGTTAATTTAATACAAGTCACAGATATGGGGCCAGACTTAGCTATTTTACTAAAAGAAAAAGTAGAGCAGGGAGAAATAATCGTTATTGTTGGCGACAGAACAAGCACAACAACGGCTTCTCGATCGGTACAGGTGCCATTTTTAGGTAAGAATGCTCCATTTTCACAGGGGCCTTTTATATTAGCCGCGCTGCTTGATTGCCCCGTTTACTTCTTGTTTTGTTTAAAAGATAAAAAAAGCAAAAAGTATCACGTGATATTTGAGCATTATAGCCAATCATTAAAAATGCCTCGACGAGAGCGACAGCAGGCGCTCACACTTATTATTAATGACTATGCACAGCGTTTGAGTTATTACGCAGCTTTATATCCTTATCAGTGGTTTAATTTTTACGATTTTTGGAAAAGTGATCAGCAGGTAGTTCGCGATCACTCAATGGAGAACAGGTGTGACTGAGCAAAACATACAGCTTTTTGGCAATCAGCGATTATCAATTGAAGATATTGTGCGAGTTGCGCTTAATCAAACTCAAGTACAATTGAATAGCTGTGAAACTTTTAATGTAAAAATTAATAGCGCTTTGCGTTTTTTAGACACGCTTTTAGCAGAAGATGGTGTAATTTATGGTGTTACTACTGGCTACGGTGATTCTGTAACGGTGGCTGTACCGCTTGATTTAGTTGATGAATTGCCTCTGCATTTAACACGTTTTCACGGCTGTGGACTCGGGGATGTATTTAATAAAGTACAAGGGCGCGCAATTTTAGCGACGCGTTTGACATCACTTTCTCAAGGTTATTCTGGTATTAGCTGGGAAATGCTGCATTTACTTAAAGATTATTTAAATAACGATATCGTTCCCGTGATCCCACAAGAAGGGTCAGTAGGTGCCAGCGGTGATTTAACGCCGTTATCGTATGTGGCAGGTGCTTTGATTGGTGAGCGTGATGTGTTTTATAAAGACCAAGTACGTAATAGTGCCGAGGTTATGAAAAAAGTTGGCTTAGAACCACTTACTCTAAGGCCAAAAGAGGGCCTTGCAATCATGAATGGCACTGCGGTAATGACTGCATTAGCGTGCTTAGCGTTCGATAGAGCAAATTACTTGGCTAAATTGGCGAGCCGCATTACGGCATTATCAAGCTTAGCGCTTAAAGGAAATAGCCACCATTTTGATGAAATTTTATTTTCAGTAAAGCCGCATCCAGGACAGCAACAAATTGCGCGTTGGATCAGAGGTGACTTAAACCATCATGATCACCCTCGAAATGCAGACAGACTTCAAGATAGGTATTCAATCCGCTGTGCACCGCATGTTATTGGTGTGCTGCAAGACAGCCTGCCGTTTTTTAGACATATGATAGAAAACGAGCTTAACTCTGCAAACGATAATCCAATTATTGATGGCCAAGGTGAGCATGTATTACACGGAGGGCATTTTTATGGTGGTCATATTGCGATGGCAATGGATAGTATGAAAACAGCCGTTGCAAATCTTGCAGACTTAGCAGACAGACAAATTGCGTCTTTGGTTGATACTAAGTACAACAATGGGTTACCTTCAAATCTATCGGATAGTGCACCAGAGCGCCGTTATATTAATCATGGTTTTAAAGCGGTTCAAATTGGCTGTAGTGCTTTCACTGCTGAGGCCTTAAAGTTAACTATGCCGGCCAGTGTTTTTTCTCGTTCTACCGAGTGCCATAATCAAGATAAAGTGAGCATGGGCACTATTGCATCACGTGATTGTTTACGTATTCTACAACTAACAGAACAAGTATTAGCAAGTACGTTATTAGCCAGTATTCAAGGTGTTAGGTTACGTATTAAGCAAGGTGAACTTGAATTTTCAACGTTGACGAAAGATATGCAAAATATGTATACCGATATAACTGACTACTTTGAAAACCTCACAGAGGATAGACCAATGGAAGCCGAACTTAGGCAAACAATAGGGTATATTCAAGCCAAGCGTTGGGCGTTGTATGAATAGTAAAGGTGCATTATTAACGCATGTGGTAGAAATTGAAATTCCATTTCACGATTGCGATCCTATGAACGTGGTATGGCATGGTAATTACCCGCGCTATTTAGAAGTGGCGCGTTGTGAGTTGCTGCGTTTATTTGACTATGACTATTTACAAATGCATGAGTCGGGTTATGCGTGGCCTATTGTTGATATGCAGATTAAGTATGTAGCTTCGGCTGTATTTACGCAAAAAATTAAGGTCGCCGTTTATTTAAAAGAATACGAAAATAGGCTGCGAATTGACTACGTTATTACTGATGCGTTAACCAATAAGCGCATAACTAAAGCATCAACGACGCAAGTTGCAGTTGAATTAAGCTCTAAAGAAATGCAATTTGAGTCACCCGCTATTTTATTTAATAAGTTAAAAGCGGTCTTGAATTAAGTTTTGATTTTATAGGCGATGCAAATGAATTTTTTGAAATTTTTTACATTGAGTATAGGCATTAGCTTTTTACTGTTTTGCTCTGTAGTAAACGCTGCAGCTATTAAAGGTGAGTTTATGCAATATAAGCAATTTACTGGATTTGCTAAGCCTTTTATTTCGTCGGGTGTTTTTTCGTTAATTGACGAAAAGCTCATTTGGGATGTAAAAACGCCTGTTGAGAGTAAGCTCGTGATCGAAAACGGGCAAGTACTTGCCCAAGATGCAAATGGCGAACTAGTACCACAACCAGGTAGCGAGCAATTTGTAGGATTACTGAGTGACTTACTCAGCGTAAATATGAGTGCGTTGGAAACACGTTTTAATATTATTAAAACACAAGATAGTTGCACACAATTAGCGCCAAAAGAAGCGTTATTAAAGCAGTTGTTTAGTGATTTTGTTTTGTGTGAGAGTAACAAGCAAGTGAGCAGTATTACATTAAATGAGCACTCAGGAAATAACACAAAAATTGAGTTTACTTATTCCAAATAAAATTATGTTTTTAAATAATGCAGTGGTTAATTAAGGGAATAGTGCAGTGACAAAACGAATTACCGTTATTGTTGGGTGGTTTAGCAGTTTAGTTTTGCTTTTTGCCGCGGCTTTTTGGCTGTCTAAACCAACGTTTAGTGCAGATATGTTTAGCTTGTTACCAAAATCACACTCTCAAATTGCCTATGCGGAAGATGTATTTTTTCAAAAAAATGCTAACCGTATTATGTTCTCGTTTGCAGGAAATAAAAAAAACAAAGCATTTGATGATTTTCAACAATGGCTGAAAGATAACGCAATTAAGAATTCATTTAACCTTCCGTCGATTAACGAGTTAGCGCAAACATTTTCACCTTTTAGGCATGCGTTATTAAGTAACACTTATAAGCAAGCATTAAGTAGCAAAACAAGGTTTGAACATTATTACCTTGAGCAACTTAATCAGTTAGGTAACCCTTTTGTAAGTACGACTTTAAGTAAAGATAATAGCTTGAGCTTAGCTTCATTTATTGAAAATAACGTAAAGAAAAGCCAATTGTTTACGCTTGAACAAGGTCGCCTCACTCGACGTTTAAATGACGTTGAATACCGTATTATTTTGGCGAATTTAGCGCCTGAAAATTTAGGCGTTAATAAGTCAATTGAGTTAGCAGACACGATAATTAAACAGATTAATATACTTAATAAAACCTATCCTGATTTAACCATGACTTATTCTGGTGTGCTATTTCATACGGCTGAAAATGCTAAACAAGCAAAATACGAGATGAGCCTGTTTGGCGGCATTAGCTTATTAGCCCTCATTGCGATGGTGTTTTGGGTGTTTAGGCGTTTAAACAGTATTCTATTGGCAAGTTTTACCGTGCTGAGTGCACTTATTGGTGGCGCTATTGCTATGGTGTTGCTGTTTAATACTATTCATTTATTAACGCTTGTTTTTGCAGTTACGCTGATTGGTATTGCCATTGATTATGCATTTCATGGTATGACTGATTTAGCAAAAAAAGAGCATGAAAAAGGCTACAGCAAAGGGACACAATCTGCGCTTTTACTGTCTCTTATTACAACTACGCTAGGTTATTGCTGCTTACTTGGTGCGCCACTGACGTTATTGTCTCAAGTTGGGGTGTTTGTTATTGCAGGTTTGGTCAGTGCATGGCTATTTACCGTGTTAGTTTTGCCATTATGGCAATCTACGCTCACGTTATCGCCTTCTAGCCTATTGATGAGTAAAAAACTCATCAACGTTTTTGAATATTGTAACCACCTAAAAACACCAATATTTATTATATTACTGGCCTTTATCAGTGCGTTATTTTTAATTAAACCAATTAGCTTTAATGATGATGTAAAGCTATTAAATGCAAGCTCCGATCACTTAATGCTAAACGAAAAAAAGCATTTGTTACTACTTGGACAATGGGACAGACAAATTGTTTTTATGTTTGCAAATAGCGACGAAGCGCTTTTACAAAAACAAGAACAATTTTTAACACGCTTAACCCAACTAGACCCAAATTTTAAACATAATAGCATTAGCCATTGGTTGCCTAGTTTACAAAGACAGGGCGATAACAAGGCTGTGTTTGAACAGGCTAAAAACAAAGGGACTTTAGATATTGCAAAGCGCGTTACAGGGCAAGCACTTGCAAGTACAAAATCACCGTTACTCACTTATGAAACACTCGCCGCGAGTATATTTAAACCGTTACTACTTTCTCAAATGGTTGTTGAGCCAAGTCAATCGATAACATGGATGTCTATTTCGGGTATTTCATCTGATCAATTAATTAATGAAGTTGAAAAAAGCAAAGGTGTATATATTTATAACAAACCTCAACAAATTAGTGCTTTATTAAGTGACTACCGCGAATATTTGCAATTAAGCTTGGTGCTCGCGGGTCTGATCAGCTGGCTGCTATTTAGCTGGCGATTTTCGATTAAGATAGCGCTTCTGCAAGTAACTATTTTATCTGTTGTGGTATTGAGTATGCTTTGGATATGTAACGCAATTCAAGGCAGTTTGTCGTTATTTAATTTACTTGGCGCACTACTTGTTATTGCTCTGGCAATTGATTATCTCGTTTTTTATCAAATAAATAAATTAAAGCCCAAAAATGTACTGGCGATTAGCTTATCTGCAGCGTCATCAATGTGGGTATTTGGCATGCTCAGTGTATCTGAAACCCCCGCAATTTTTAGCTTTGGGCTGAGTGTAATGGTCGGGATTTTAGCTATTTATTTTTTATCGCCACTGAGTGTTTTAAAGTCTCAAAAGGAACAAAAAATTGAATAACCTTGAGCAGTACGATGTTGTTGTTATTGGCGCGGGCCCATCAGGCGCTCTGGCTAGTAGCTTGTTAGTTCAAAAAGGTTGGCGGGTACTTGTACTCGAGCAACAGGTATTCCCGCGTTTTTCAATTGGTGAAAGCTTATTACCGCAATGTATGGCCTACTTAGAGGAGGCAGGTTTAATTGATACGTTACATGACAACGCAGCGTCTTTAGGTTTTCAATTTAAAGATGGCGCTGCTTTTCATCGGGCGGGGCAAAATACAACTATAAACTTCACCGAAAAATTCACTAATGGCCCTGGCACTACGTATCAAGTAAAAAGAGCCGACTTTGACAAGTTGTTAGCAGACAAAGCACAAGACCAAGGCGTAGAAATTCGATATCAACACACGGTGGTCGATTATAACGACGAGTTAAATGGCGCATCGTTACTTGTGCACAACGAACAGCAGCAAGCTTACCGCGTTAATGCCCGATTTGTATTGGATGCAAGTGGCTTTGGGCGTGTATTACCAAAATTGTTAGATTTAGAGCTTCCCTCTAACTTTCCTGTTCGTAGCGCTTATTTTAGTCATTTTAGAGACAATATTAGTGATATAAACTTCGATCGTAATAAAATTTTGATTACCGTACATCCACAATATTCTGATGTGTGGTATTGGCTTATCCCCTTTAGTGATGGTACTGCGAGTATTGGCGTTGTGGCGCTGCCGGAGCGTTTTAATGATGACGAATCTAGCCATTTGCTAAATCAATTTATAGATCAAGACCCTTATTTGAACACACTGTTAGCACAACGTGAGTTATTAAATCCTGCAAGAAATATTAAAGGCTACTCGGCAAATGTGAGTAAGTTATATGGTAAACACTTTGCTTTATTGGGTAATGCAGGAGAGTTTTTAGACCCGGTATTTTCATCAGGTGTAACAATTGCACTTAAATCTGCAAATTTAATTGCGCCACTTGTTGATAGCTATTTAAAAAATGAAGTCGTCGATTTTAATAGCCAATATGCACAGCCATTACAAGCTGGAGTCGATTGCTTTAGAACATTTGTAACAGGGTGGTACGATACGCGTTTTCAGGATGTGATTTTTTACTCTGAACAAAATACCCAAGTACGAGAAATGATCAGTGCAATTTTAGCAGGCTATGCTTGGGATACAAATAATCCTTATGTTGCGCAAAGTGAACGTCGTTTAAATGTGTTGGCTCAGTTATGTCAAAATTAATAAGGTATGCATTCTTTGTTGTATTTATATGTGTGGCATTGAACGCATGCACTAGTTTTACTGCATCGAAAAATATGGTTTACCTGTCGCCTAATATACAATTAAATATAAATAGCGTCCCAGCAAAAATGTTTGGTAAATCTTGGCAACATGTTTTGCATATTTCGAATCAACAAAAACAACACACTGTGTTTGCACAACTAGGTATAAGTGAGCTTGGCACTATTAAGTTATTGTTGATGACAGTGCAAGGTTTTCCAATAATGGAGCTCGAAAAGCCCTTAAATAGCCCAGTAAAAATAATAAACAGGCTGATGGTAGAAGGCATAGACCCACATTATATTTTAGCTGATATTGCTTTAATACATTGGCCCGTTGAGTTTTTACAAGCGCAATTAACCGGCGCATTAATTGAACAAGTTGGCTCCACTCGGCGCATATTTAATGATGACAGCACGTTGATGACTATTGCTTATAATGATAAATCAACCATATTGAATAACATTTTGCATCAGTATCAAATAACATTTAAAAAGGTGGCACAGTGACATATTGGCTAAATGATTTAGGCATTGTAAGTGCTATGGGAATAGGCCAACATGCAACGACAAAGAGCTTGAATGACTATCATTCAGCAACGCCTATACTAAGCAAAAATAGAGATTTAAGCGCTGAGCACACTACGTTGTATGTTGGTCAAGTTCACTCTATTGCTTTATCAAATAAAAAGCGTATTCACACATTTATTGATTTAGCTTTGGAGCAAATCAAGCCAACGTTAAATAAACTATCCCATATTGATAAGTCACGTATCGCAGTTGTAATGGGGACAAGTACCTCAAATATTCATGACGGTGAAAGAGCGCGTAAATCCCATGAAAGCACAACGCTATGGCCTAGTGACTTTAGTTACAGCGATCAAGAATTAGCAACGCCAGCTCACTATGTCGCAGATAAAGTGGGTGCATTAGGGCCTTGTTACAGTATTTCTACAGCGTGCACCTCAAGTGCAAAAGCACTAATTAGTGCGCGTGCGTTGTTAAACGCAGATTTAGCGGATGTGGTTATTTGTGGCGGTGCAGATAGTTTGTGTCAATTAACAATTAATGGCTTTAGTTCGCTCGCCTCTTTAAGCTCTGGCTTATGTCAGCCTTTTTCTAGTGACAGAGACGGTATTAATATTGGTGAAGGTGCTGCTTTATTTATAATGACTAAAGATACGCCTATAACACATAGTGGTATTAAGTTATTGGGTAGTGGAGAGAGCTCCGATGCGCATCACATGTCTGCACCCGATCCAAATGGGATAGGCGCTCAAGCGTCAATGCAACAAGCGCTGCAAAGTGCTCAATTAGCGCCTAGCGACATTGATTATATTAATGCTCATGGCACGGCCACTTTAAAAAATGACGAAATGGAAGCACTTGCAATTAATCGTGTGTTTGGCAACAATACGCCGCTTAGTTCTAGTAAGCATCTAACAGGGCATACTCTGGGTGCAGCGGGTGCAATTGAAGCTGGTATTTGTTGGCTATTATTAAAAGGCCGTGGTCAAAATGCGCTTCCATATAATGTGATTAAAAGCGGAGGTAATTTGGCAGATATAAAAATAATTAAGCAAGCTTTTAAGCCAATACTCAAATACTGTTTATCAAACTCATTCGCATTTGGCGGCAATAACGCCAGTTTAATATTGGGAAGTAACCTTGACTAATTACCCTATAGAGCGAGTTGTTCCCCATGATGCGCCTATGATTCTAATAGACAACCTTTTATCGTACAACGAAGATGAAGCACAATGCGGCGTTACTGTAACAGAGCACAGCCCTTTTTTTAGTTCAGTGATAAACGGCGTACCGAGTTATGTTGGTATTGAATATATGGCGCAGTCTATAGCTGCTTATGCTGGTGCGTTGGCGAATGATGGAAATAAACCTGTAAAAATCGGCTTTTTAATTGGTACACGTAAATATCAAACTTACCAACCGTTTTTTAAAAAAGGCAGTAAGCTAACAATAAATGCACATAAGTTGTATCAAGACGAGTCTGGTCTGAGTGTGTTTGAGTGCCAAATATATGAATGTGAAAACTTACTTTGCCAAGCAAAAATTAATGTATTTCAGCCAAAAGAACCGCTGGAATTTATAAGAGAAAATCAATGAAAAAAAGAATTTTAGTAACAGGTTCAAGCCGTGGTATTGGTAAAGCAATAGCGTTAAAACTTGCAGAACAAGGATTTGATATTGCGGTGCATTGCAGAACGGGTGTCGAGCAGGCTCAAGCAACATGCGATGAAATTAATAACTTAGGTAGAACGACCAGCTTACTGCAATTTGATGTCTGCGATAGAGAGCAGGCAAAGGCACAAATAGAGCAAGATATTGCTCAGCATGGCGCTTATTACGGTGTAGTGTGCAATGCAGGTATTACTAACGATATGGCGTTTCCGGCCATGCAAGGTGAAGACTGGGATTGTGTTATACGTACAGGCCTTGATGGGTTTTATAATGTGGTACACCCTACTGTAATGCCTATGGTACAGAGCCGTCGAGGCGGACGAATAATTACAATGTCGTCGGTATCAGGTATAGCGGGTAATCGGGGGCAAGTAAATTATAGTGCAGCTAAAGCGGGTATAATTGGGGCCACTAAAGCACTTGCTTTAGAGTTAGCAAAACGAAAAATTACAGTTAATTGTGTAGCACCTGGTTTAATAGCAACTGCGATGACTGACGAACTCCCCGTTGATGAAATGATGAAAATGATCCCTCTTAAGCGCATGGGTAGCGTTAAAGAAGTTGCAGGAACCATCGCTTTTTTGATGTCTGATGATGCCGCTTACATTACGCGCCAAGTGATTTCTGTTAATGGCGGTATGGTTTGATGAAGCGTGTTGTAGTCACAGGGATGTCAGTGGTTACTGCGCTTGGCGATAATTGGTGTGAATTTAAACAAGCTTTAATTAAAGGCGAAAATGCGGTTGTTACTATGCCTGAATGGGATATAGCCAGCGAACTCAATACTCGTTTAGCAGCGCCAGTTAAGCACTTTGAGCGACCAAGTCACTATAAGCGCAAACAAATACGTTCAATGGGGCGTGTATCTCTTATGTCAACGCGTGCCACAGAGTGTGCACTTGAACAAGCTAACTTGCTTGAGCATGAAAGCCTAACTGATGGCTCTACGGGCATTGCTTATGGCTCATCAACCGGTTCAACTGCGCCTTTACTTGCTTTTGCAAATATGATGGAAACGGGATCGATGTCGGGTGTAACAGCAACCAGTTACATTAAAATGATGGCACATACCGCCCCGGTAAATGTTGGTGTATTTTTTGGTTTAAAAGGGCGCGTTATAACAACAAGCTCTGCTTGTACATCGGGATCTCAAGGAATAGGCTACGCCTATGAAGCGATCAAGTTTGGTCGACAAAAAATAATGGTGGCTGGTGGAGCTGAAGAGTTATGTATTACTGAAGCCGCCGTATTTGATACCCTTTACGCGACATCTACAAAAAATGAGACACCAAAGCTAACACCTCGTCCCTTTGATGCAAATCGTGATGGCTTAGTAATAGGCGAAGGTGCAGGGACGTTGATCCTAGAAGAGTATGAGCATGCCAAAGCGCGCGGAGCGACAATATTAGCAGAAGTGGTTGGTTTTGGTTGTAATTCTGACGGTGAACACGTTACGCAACCAACATCAAAAACAATGCAATTAGCGATTGAAATGGCACTGCAAGATGCTAATCTGCAACCAGAAGAAATTGGCTATATTAATGCGCATGGTACATCAACAGACAAAGGCGATATTGCCGAGTCTCATGCAACGTATAACGTACTTGGCAGCAAACCTATAAGTTCTTTAAAAAGTTACCTCGGGCATACATTAGGTGCATGTGGTGCTATCGAAGCATGGGCAAGCATTAATATGATGGCTGATAACTGGTTTGCCCCAACAATTAATTTAGACAACGTTGATGACGAGTGCGCTCTGCTTGATTACATAACACACCAAGGGCGCGAGATTAATACCGATTATGTCATGAGTAATAATTTTGCGTTTGGTGGTATTAACACTTCTTTAATATTTAAACGCTATAAAGCAAATTAAACGCGTTTAAATAGAAGTAATGACTAACTGTTGACGCGTTTTTGCTGTATAATTTGCGACCCTTGATAATGTGGCCGTAGGTTATACAGCATGAATTTTAAATCTTTTAGTTTCGCTCCTGAAATCATCCAGGCGTTGGACGAACTTAACTATCACACTCTTACGCCCATTCAGCGCGCAGCAATCCCTGCTGTTCGTAAAGGTAAAGACGTTTTAGCCAGTGCACAAACTGGTACCGGCAAAACTGCCGCGTTTGCTTTACCTATCATCCAAAAATTGGTTGAGTCTGAACTCAGCACAACGAATGCACCTCATGCATTAGTCCTTGCGCCAACGCGCGAACTTGCAGAACAAATTGCAAATAACTTTAGAGATTTTGCAAAGCATACATCGCTTAAAGTAGTGAGCTTATTTGGCGGTGTTAGCACTGCCGGCCAAGCAAATTCTTTAAAAGAAGGCGTTGATGTTGTTGTTGCAACACCGGGTCGTTTATTTGACCATATTCGTTTAGGTAACTTAAGCCTTGCAAGTGTTAAGCACCTTGTTCTTGATGAAGCTGACCGTATGCTTGATATGGGCTTTATTGAAGATATGCAAAATGTCATTAAAAGCTGTGCAGAAGAGCGCCAGATTTTACTGTTCTCTGCAACATTCCCAGCAGCGATTAAACAATTTGCATCTAAAGTATTGAAACAAGCCGAAATAGTACGTGTTGATCAAACTAACAGTACAGCAAGCACGGTTGAGCATGTTGTTTACCCTGTTGAAGAACGTCGTAAACAAGAGCTACTTTCTGAATTAATTGGTAAGAAAAACTGGCAACAAGTGCTTGTATTCGTAAATATGAAAGAAACAGCAGACGAGCTTGTAAAAGAGCTTAACCTTGATGGTATTCCGGCTGGCGTTTGTCACGGTGATAAATCTCAAGGTAATCGTCGTCGTGCACTTCGTGAATTTAAAGAAGGTAAAGTGCGCGTATTAGTGGCTACAGAAGTGGCTGCTCGTGGTATCGATATTGACGGTTTACCGCGCGTAATTAACATTGATTTGCCATGGCTTGCAGAAGATTACGTGCACCGTATTGGTCGTACAGGTCGTGCAGGTCGTCAAGGGCAAGCTATCTCATTTGTGAGCCGTGAAGAAGAAAACACCTTGTTCGAAATTGAAACGCTAATTGGTCAAAAGATTAAGCGTGTATATTTAGAAGGTTACGAAGTGAGTAACCGTGAAGTACTGATTGATAAAATTGGTAAAAAACCAGCGCATTTACGCCGTACACGCGCTAATAAATTATCAGGGCAGGCAACGGGTGAAGCTCGTGCAGTTAACCGCTCACGTATATCAAGTATTCGTAAAAGCTTAAAAGGCGAAAAACTGTCACTTAAAAAGTCATAGTTAACGCCGTTTAGTTTAAAAAAACCTGAGTTTACTCAGGTTTTTTTGTGCCTTGTGAAAACACCTCTCGAAAAATAGTAACACCATTAAGTAATAAAACACTTGACCAATGGTGTTAACAAAAAGAAGTTTAAACGTTTTCTAGCATAGAGAGTGCAACGGCTTCAGCCGCTTTAATACCGTCAATACCTGCTGATAAAATACCGCCAGCGTAGCCTGCGCCTTCACCTGCTGGGTAAAGCCCTTTAGTATTAATACTTTGGAATGTTTTATCACGCTTAATGCTAATAGGCGACGAGGTACGTGTTTCAACGCCGGTTAATAATCCATCGTTAGTTGAAAAACCACGAATTTGTTTATTAAACGCAGGTATTGCTTCGCGAAGTGCATCAATAGCAAATTGTGGAAGTACTTTACTTAAATCCGTTAATTTAATACCGGGTGTATAAGACGGTTGCACTTCACCTAAATCTGCAGATGATTTGCCTTTTAAAAAATCACCAATTAACTGTGCTGGTGCATCGTAGTTACTACCACCAAGCTCATACGCTTGCTCTTCCAGTTTGCGTTGTAAATCTATACCAGCAAGTGGATTGCCTGGGAAATCTTGCTCTGGTGATATACCTACCACAATAGCGCTGTTAGCGTTACGCTCACTTCGTGAATATTGGCTCATACCGTTGGTAACAACGCGACCTTTTTCAGACGTTGCAGCAACTACGGTGCCACCTGGACACATGCAAAAACTATAAACTGTGCGACCATTATCACAATGATGAACAAGTTTATAATCGGCAGAGCCTAAAATAGGGTTACCCGCGTTTGTACCAAATCGACATTCATCAATCATTGACTGTTTATGCTCAATTCTAAAACCAACTGAAAATGGTTTAGCTTCAACATAAATGCCTTTTTTGTGGATCATATCAAACGTGTCGCGAGCACTGTGGCCAACAGCTAATACAACATGGCGAGTGTTTAGTTGCTCGCCATTTGAAAGCGTTAAACCTGTGACTTGCCCGTCGTCTAAATGAATATCGTCAACACGTGTGCTAAAGCGAATTTCACCGCCGAGTTCAATAATGCGTGCGCGCATTTTTTCAATCATGGTGACAAGTTTAAATGTACCAATGTGCGGCTTACTCACGTATAAAATTTCATCGGGGGCGCCTGCTTCTACAAATTCAGTAATGACTTTACGGCCGTAATGTTTTGGATCTTTTACTTGGCTGTATAATTTACCGTCTGAAAACGTACCTGCGCCGCCTTCACCAAATTGTACGTTTGACTCTGTATTGAGTGTACGTTTACGCCAAAAGCCGAATGTGTCTTTTGTGCGCTCGCGTACTTCTTTACCGCGCTCTAATATAATGGGTTTAAAGCCCATTTGAGCAAGTAATAAGCCAGCAAATAAACCACACGGACCAAAACCAATAACCACAGGGCGCTCTGTTATATTTTCGCTGGTTTGGGCTACAAATTTATAGTTTGTGTCTGGCGCTACTTTTACATGTTGATCTTTTTCAAATACAGCGAGTAGCTCGGCTTCGTTATCAACTTCTATATCGAGTGTATAAATAAGTAAAATAGCTGATTTTTTACGTGCATCATAACCACGTTTAAACACATTAAAGCTGTGCAATTGTTCTGGTTGGATTTTTAGTTTATTTACAATGGCTTGGCCTATTGCATTTTCGTCATGATCAAGTGGCAGCTTTATTTCGGTTAAACGTATCATTTATATCTCTTTTAGGTGTCATAGCGGGGATTTATTTACCGCTCACAATAAGGGGATGCAGGGCACAACGGGTGTGCAAACATTAGGCGCGCATTTTACGTTAAAATAGGGTGATATGGCACTTATTTATTGTATTTTTGGAGTGGATGGGTATGATCCACAACTGTTGTTTAAAATCTTAGGTATTAAAATAGTATGGCGTTTGTAGTTACCGAAAATTGTATAAAATGTAAGTACACCGATTGCGTATCAGTGTGCCCAGCAGATGCATTTTTCGAAGGCCCTAATTTTTTAGCTATTAGCCCAATTGACTGTATTGATTGCGGTTTGTGCGTACCTGAATGTTCAGCTGATGCTATATACCAAGAAGATGAATTACCTGAATCCCAAAAAGAGTTTACAGAGCTAAACGCGGAGCTTGCACTAGTATGGCCGCGAATTACACAAGTAAAACCCGCCCCTGATGATGCTGATATGTGGAATGGGGTGGCAGATAAACTGAAACTCCTCGACACATAACGGGTAAAAATAGTACGCCTTTATTATTAATTAGTTAATATTTTGCATTATAATTTTTGCAAGGTATTAACAAATGTACCTGCATAAATTACAATCCAACTTAACAGTTGCTCTTATTGAGTCAGATCAGTTTAAATGGATGTTTATGCATTATTTTATAATTATAAAAAAACAACTATCTCTTTTCTTATTAACGCTAGCCTTGTTGACTAGTGCCAACGCTTTTGCCGATAAGCAGCATTTTTCTCTAGCCCGTATTGACGATAATATTACAGTCGATGGCGTTATGGATGAACCTCAATGGAAAAATGCGACGCACATTCCTCTCATTTACCAAGATGAACCCAATGAAAAAGGGGTGCCGCCAGTAAAAACGGATGCTTATATTTATGATGACGGTACTAACTTGTATGTTGCTTTTATAGCGCAAGATCCTGATCCAGAACAAATACGTGCATCTTTACGTGACCGAGATACGCTTTGGCAAGATGACGTAGTCATTCTTGTTATTGACACATTTAATGATGAGCGCACGGGCTACGAATTTCATGTCAATCCGCTTGGCGCGCAGGGCGATATTCGCATGACCGATACTGATGGGTGGAGCTCTGATACTTCATGGAATGCTATTTGGGATAGCGCTGGAGAAATAAATGAGGAAGGCTATGTTGTTGAAATGCGTATTCCTTTCAAGGCACTGCGTTTTCCTGAGAATGAGAAAGAGCTGACATGGGGCTTCTCAGTGATGAGAAACTACCAAAGAGATGTGCTATATCAGCTATCAAACATGGGCTTTGATCGCGATGTAAAATGCAGCCTTTGCCAGTTTGATAAAATAACCGGATTTAAAGAAATTGAGTCAAGTAGCAATGTTCAACTTACACCCACATTAACGACGTTACGCCACGATACTAAATCAAAAGTTCCAGGTGATTGGAATAATGGCGATATTGACACCGAAGTGGGTTTAGACCTGCGTTGGGGCTTAACAAAAGATGCCGTTATAAACGCAACCATTAACCCTGATTTTTCACAAGTAGAAACCGACTCACTAGAGCTTGATGTTAATACTACATTCTCAGTTTACTATGCTGAAAAGCGACCATTCTTTTTAGATGGCGCATCTTATTTTAAAAGCAACTTATTTGAGCTTTTATACACGCGTACGATTGCAGAGCCAACAATAGGTGCAAAGTTAACAGGGAAAACAGGCGATCATAGCTATGCACTTATGTTAGCGGATGACGACAATAGTAATATTTTGCTTCCAAGTAATCAAAACTCAAGTGTTGCAGCTTTAAATGATAAAACGAATGCTGCCGCAGCAAGGTATCAGTTTGATATGGGCGAAAACGGCACAATTGGTATTTCAAGTACTCACAGAGAGAGTGATGATTATCATAATACAGTCTTATCGGTAGATGGTAGCTATTGGTTTAATCAGTCAGACACGTTTATGTATCAGGTTGCTACAGCTGATACGCATAACTCTAATTTTTTAGTTAAAAATTATAGTTTAGCAGAAACGCAATCTGATCAAGCTTACTCATTAGAACTCACTCGTGATAAACGAGATTATAAATTATTTACATCGTATGAAAATATTGGAGAAGATTACCGAACTGATTTAGGTTACCAAGAGAAAGTTGACTACGAAAAAATTGTTTTTGGTGGCGGACAGACATGGTACCGAGATGAAAGTGACTTATTGACGTCCTGGTCATATGAAGCGGACTGGGATAAAACATGGGCGAAAAATGGTGATTTACTTGAAGAAGAGCATGAAGGTTTTTTAAGCTTTAAAGGCCAAAAACAGTCCACTTTTGAAATTGGCTTCGTACACCGCTATGAAAATTATAACAATAGTTTCTATAACCAAAATATTGGTTATATTTACACCACTTTTAAACCCAATAAAGATTTAATGGTTTCGTTATACGCTGAGTATGCAAGTCGTATTGATTACGCAAATGAACAACTAGGTGATGTACTCAATACGCAAACTCAAGTGGTATGGGATATTAACGATCATTGGCAGCTTGACGTAAAACATAAATATAGTCAGTTAGATAATCCGCAAAATGAGCGTGTATTTACTGCTAACTTAATTGATTTTAGACTTTATTATAAGTTTAATATGCGTTCAATGCTCAAGTTAATTTTACAATTTGAAGATATTGATAAAAATAAAGACGCATATTTTTATCAAGTAAGCAGAACGAATAAGGATTACGGTAGCCAGCTTGTTTACTCGTATAAAATTAACGCACAAACATTATTTTATTTAGGTTACTCAGACAAAGGTTATCAAGACGATAAACTCAATAGTGTTGAGCGAGATAAGCGTACATTTTTCACAAAAGTGAGTTACGCGTGGCAGTTGTGATAATGTGTGTGCATTTACGTGCATAAATTAACGCTAAACATCTCGGGGCTTTAAACAATGGTTTATAGCCCGAACTTAAAGCACTTAATCAGGCAATAACGTAGCATAAATACCAAACATGCGCTGCTAGGGGGAGTTTACTCTTTGCTGCCTACATGGATGTCATAGGTAGGTACTTGAGAAAAATTTTAAGTAAAGCCTTAAAAATTTGGCTCTACCCCATACTGAAATACTTCTGTTTTTCGATCGCGTTTGGGGTGCGTACTAGCTGCATTTTCTCTCAGAAAATCAAATGCTCCATTAACTGCATTTAATAATCCTTTCCTATGCTTTCTAATAATCGCTGTTAATATGTTAATCCACAAAACTCTCGTTGTTTTTGCTACTGTCATTGTAGACATTTCAGTTTTGAATATCTTTTCAATACAGCTAGTTAAGAATACTTTAAGCGTGGTTACTATCTAAACGACATAAAAAAAGCCTCATAAAGAGGCTTTTTTAGTAATTTTTGAGTTACAAATCAAATGTGCGTGAAATTGCTAAAACAATACGCTCATCTGCATAATCGTAATCTAAGCTTGTGTTTTCAGCCGCTACTTCAATACCAAATCCTTCATAGCTTGTTTGATAAGCTAGGCGATAATGGTTGTAAGATTTCTTCTGCTTTGCAGGATCCCATAAGAATTTATCGCCATCAAGTGCATTTGAAATATCAAAGCTTGCACGTATTGCATGATTTGGCGCTATTTCAAACGTGTGCGCAATCATAGAAATTACATGGCCTGTATCGTAACCAAAGTAATCCCAGCTGTACCAAAAGTTAAGTTCTGTTTGGCCATATTCACTGGCATAACCAAATTTAGTGAATGCCTCAGCGTAGTTACCGTCACTGTTATTACCTTGGTAAGTGTAATAAGCAATACCGTAGTCAACACTAAATTGCTCATTAAGTTGCACGTACTTGCCTACGTAAGCATCAAGCTCAAAATCAGTGTCATCACCAAAATCTACATTTGAAGCCCACACACCAGCGTAGACGCCGCTATCAAAAGCATAATCTAAGCTACCTTGAATCGCTGGATCGTTGTCTGTTTGTGTTACACCATTAAAGGTGTAGTCAGACGCTGCTGTGATTGTTGTTGACCAATCAGCTGCCGCAGTTGTTGATAAAAGTGCAAATGGTAGTGCTACTACAAGTTGTTTTAGTTTGTTATTCATCATTAATCCCTAGTGTACTGTGTCTATTTTTTTGTAATCTATTTTGTTTGCTTTTGGTGAACTGTCTATATCTGTTACTGTTTTGAATTTACTGTACCCAATAAATGCAGCGCAGATAAAGAATAAACCTATAACGAGTGCACCGACCCATTGAATTTGTAGAAATTCTAATTTGAACAATAGTGTAAGTAACGACAAAGCGACAACATTTCCAAGTATATATTTCATTTTACCAAAACGTTTCACGGTAAAGTTTAGGTTATCCGTATATAAACGCACTAACGAATCGAGTGAGTTAATAACAAATACGATACCTACAAATACCATGGCAAAGTTTTTGATTCCTTGAGTTGGAATACCTGCTTCGTGGTAGTGATAAAGTACGCTAAACCAAATTGCGATTGGAATAGAAGGGAAAATTAACATTGCCCCTAATACTTGGTAGGTTTTAAGCCCGCCGACAAAGCGTGATGTAAATTGACCAATCATTATGCTCCACGCAAACCACCAGAATAGATAGAATTCATGGTAATCATTTAGCGGTAACACAAATTGATTGATATTAGCAAAGTAAGTACCAATTGAGCCTAAGTTATTTGTAAATGCAGACATTTCGCTGTCGCCAATTACAAATGCGCCAACCCACATAAAACCAATGAGTGCTAAGAATAACCAAGTGGTAGCAATACTTAAAATACGCACATATTTAATGTCGGTACTTGAATACACTGCAAAACATATTGCTGCAAATACAATAAAGTAAAACTCAGTGACTACGCTGGTGCCATCACCTAACTCAGGTAAGTACCAAGGTAGATTGGTCAATAATAAATAAGCGGTAAATGCACACGTACCAATAATTACAACATTATTGATAAATTTAACCCAAGGAATTTCGAAAAATTTAACTTTAGGTTCTATTACACAGAAATAAAAGCACGTAAGAAAGTAAAATCCCCAGATCAAGAATCCCCAATAGCCAAATTCTATAGCAAGCGGGTTTGCAAACGCGTATTCTGGGCTTGCTTTTATGTCTGCATAACCTGCAAACTCAGTTAAAGGAAACATAATAAGGCCAACATCAAGGCCAGAAGTAAATAGTATTGCTATAAATGTGAAGGTTCTTACTGGTGTTACACCTACTACGCGAACATTACCCCATTTAATTAAAATAGTGATAATGGCAAGTAAGGTAAAAATGATGCCTGCATTAAGCCAAATAGTCATTGTTACCCTCCAAAGATGAATAAAAATAATTCATAAGCACTCCGTATTTTATTGTTTTGTTCTTGCATAAACACAACGTAACCTATTTACATCGTGTGCCACTGCAAGGCACGCATTGATTTAGCCCGACGAGGCTAAATCAAGCACATGGCTAAAGTTAGAACTGTGTACTTCGTTGCGTTTCTTGCCAATTTGACGTTATGGCAACATTCACATCCGATTTTGGTAAAGGTTTGTTCCCTAAAATTATATCTGCCGCTTTTTCGGCAACCATAATGGTTGGTGCATTCAAGTTTCCGTTAGGGACGGTTGGAAAAATAGACGAATCAACAACGCGCAAGCTTTCAATCCCATGTACCTGCGTATTTGAGTTAACTACGGCCATATCATCTTCACCCATTTTGCACGAGCAAGAAGGGTGGTAGGCACTTTCTACAGCTTGGCGTACAAAGGCATCTATTTCTTCATCTGTTTGAATATGTTTACCTGGTTGAATTTCTTCATCGCGGTATTCATCAAAGGCTGTTTGTTCGATTATGTCGCGTGTTAAGCGAACGCACGCTCTAAAGCCTTCAATATCATCTTGATGTTCAAGGTAATTGAATAAAATCGTTGGTGGTTGCTCAGGGTTCGCTGAAGCAATTATTACACTACCACGGCTTTTTGGTTTATTATGGCCAACATGTACCTGAAAACCATGACCTGCAAATGCACTTCGTCCATCGTAACGCATAGCCGCTGGTAAAAAGTGATACTGGATATCTGGCCATTCAACGCCTGGTTTTGAGCGAATAAACGCACACGATTCGAAATGATTCGTTGCACCTAAACCCGAACGTGTTAATAACCAGCGCGCGCCAATCAACCCTTTTGAAATAAGCCCTAATTTGCCATTTAGCGTGATTGGCTGCTTACATTTGTATTGAAAGTAAAATTCGAGATGATCTTGTAAATTTTGACCAACACCTGGTAGATGATGCTGTACTTCAACGCCTGCTTTTTCAAGCGCTTGAGTATCACCAATACCAGAGAGTTGTAAAATATGTGGAGAGCCGATTGGGCCTGCACTTAATATAACGTCTTTTGCAGCATGCGCGGTTTTAACATCGCCATTTACTTTGTATTCAATGCCAGTGGCTTTTTTACCATCTAAAATCACGCGTTGTGCCAGTGCACCTGTAATAATCGTTAAATTACTACGCGATTTAACAGGGTCTAAATACTCACGAGACGCAGAGCTGCGCACGCCGTCTTTAACGGTCATGTGCATTGGGCCAAAACCCTCTTGCTGCGACGCGTTGTAGTCATCGCTAGAAGCATAACCGGCTTGTACACCTGCTTTTATAAACGTGCGGTAAAGCGGGTTTTTCATTTCGTTGCCGTTATTAACGCCAAGCGGGCCTTTGCCACCACGGTAAGTATTTTCACCAAGGTAAAAGCTTTCTGCTTTTTGAAAATACGGTAAACATGATTGGTAATCCCAACCCTCAGCACCGTGTTGTTGCCATTCGTCAAAGTCTTTAGCGTGACCGCGTACATACACCATGCCATTAATAGATGACGAACCGCCTAATACTTTGCCTCGTGGACAATGCATCTCACGGTTATCTAAATGAGGCTCTGGTTGTGTATGAAACTGCCATGCGTATTTGTCACTATTCATTGGGATAGATAACGCGGTTGGCATTTTTATAAAAATGCTTTTATCACTGCCACCGGTTTCAAGTAACAAAACACGGTTACTTGAATCTTCAGACAAGCGATTTGCTAAAACACAACCCGCCGAGCCTGCGCCAACAATAATATAGTCGTAATGATTACTCATAGTTAGGCGCCTTAAAATGGACTTTCTATGTCGGCCATACCAACATAAATAGATTTGGTTTGCGTGTATTGATCAAGCGTTTGAATACCATTCTCGCGGCCAATACCCGATTGCTTATAACCGCCAACGGGCATTTCAGCAGGTGAGTTACCGTATGCATTAATCCAACAAATGCCAGCTTGTAGTTGATGAATAACGCGGTGCGCACGTTTGATATCGGTAGTAAATACGCCAGCCGCTAAGCCTAGGTGTGTACCGTTAGCGCGTGCAATCACATCGTCTTCATCGTCAAAAACAAGCACGCTCATTACTGGACCAAATATTTCTTCTTTAACGATAGTCATCTCGTCATTACAATCAATAAACACAGTTGGTGCTACAAAGTATCCATTAGGTGCAGATTCAGGTGAAAGCGTTGTACCACCGGTTAGTAGTGTTGCGCCTTCTTCAATACCTTTATGAACGTAGCTCATTACTAGGTCTTGGTGCTTTTTAGAAATAAGTGCGCCAAAGTTTGTATTTAAATCTTGTGGGTCGCCAGCAATAATGTTTTTCTCAGTGCGCGCTTTAAGCTCATCAATAAACTGCTGATAGATATTTTTATGAACGTAAATACGTGTACAGTTAGTACAAATTTCGCCTTGCGTATAAAAATTACCTAGCATAGCGGCGCTAACCGCTTGCTCAATGTTGGCATCATCAAATACTAATAGTGGAGATTTACCACCGAGTTCCATCGTGACATCTTTTAACGTACCGGCAGCACTTGCCACTACCTTTTTGCCTGTACCCACTTCACCCGTGAAGGATACTTTGTCAATCTCGCTGTGCTGCGTCAGCCACTGGCCTACGTCCCCAGCACCTTGAACAACATTAAACACACCTGCAGGTACGCCAGCTTCAACAAATACTTCTGCAAGTTTAAGAGCGCCCAGTGGCGTTTCTTCTGATGGTTTGAATATAAATGCATTACCCGCTGCAAGAGCAGGGCCCGACTTCCAACATGCAATTTGTAGTGGGTAGTTCCATGCACCAATACCCGCACAAATACCTAATGGTTCTTTACGTGTGTAGTAAAAGTCATTACCAACCATTTGCTGTTGGCCAACTTGTGCTGGCGCCAAGCCTGCAAAGTATTCAATTACATCAGCGCCAGTTTCAATATCAACACAATTTGCTTCTTGCATTGGTTTACCTGTGTCGAGTACTTCGACTAGTGCTAGCTCATCGTTGCGCTCGCGTAAAATAGCCACTGCTTTTAATAAAATACGGCTACGCTCGATTGGCGACATTGCTGACCACTGGGCAAAACCTTGTTTTGCACTTTCAATAGCTGCGTTTTGAATAAATTCGTCGGCAATTTCTACTGCGTAAATAACTTCGCCTGTTGCAGGGTTTGTTACATCAAATGTTTTGCCGCTCTGGTTTGCAAGGAAATGGCCGTTAATAAAATTTTGATAGACAGGTGTAGTCACGCTAAGCTCCATATTGCTTTATAAGTGAAAGTACGTAGTTTTTTGCTAACTTTTCACTGTGTTTAAACTGATTATTGTCTGACTTGCTCAGTACTGCTCTTAACCATAGGCCATCAATCATTGCGGCGCTAAGTTCTGCAGCTTGTTTTGCTTGCTCAGTAGGCATTAATTGCTTAAAAGAAAATGCTAAATTACTTTGCAAGCGTTTACTGTTTACGTTTTGTAATCTGTGTAGCTCTTCGTCATGCATCGATTGCGCCCAAAAACTTAACCACGTTCGGGTTGTATCATTACGCTGCTGTACAAGTGCAAAGTTGGCTTCAATAATAAACATTAAACGTTCAATGGCATTTGTTTGACAGCTGACCTTGCCTATCAAATCTTGCTTTAAGCTTGTTAATAAGTACCTTACAGTGGCTTCAATGAGCCCCTGCTTACCACCAAAATAATGACTTATTATGCCTGACGATAAACCCGCATTTTTACTAATGCTGTTTATAGTTGTCCCTTGCAGTCCTTTATTAGCAACTGACTCTATAGTGGCGTCAATTAACTGCTGACGCCTGACCGGTTCCATTCCTACTTTAGGCATAATTTTTATTAATTGAACGTTCAATAAAGATAAGCTTAAGGTAATAGCTCTAACAATTCAAGGCTGTGCTGAACATATAGATGCCAAAGTGTAGACAATTTATTAATATTTTTATAACTAATGAGTCAAGCGCTAGAATTTTCAACTCGATTTAAAATCAATGAAAACAATGGGTTAAATTAATTGTGATTGCACGTATACAGAGTAACGATTTCTTTACTGATATAAGCAGGTAAAAAGATTAAAAAATCGTTAGTAGGTTAATAGTTAGAGTGCTAATAGTATTATTTTAATACAACCAAAAGTAAAAGGGCTAATTACTTAGTGTTCTAATAAATAGCAGTCAAGCATAATATGTGTATTTAAATTGCGCATTAAACACGGGGATAGGGGATTAAACACGACTGATAACGCCTTTAAAAAGTAATGGGTAGCGTCTTAGCCTGTTGCCAATATAGTCATCAGCTAAAATTTGCTGACAGATAAAGTTAATGTCTGTACTTGCTTCGAAAACCCAATCAAAGCGCTCTATAGCCAGCAAGAACCCACGCTTTAAATGAGTTTGAGAGCGGTATTGTTCTAGGTTGTTTTGAATAATTGATATTTTGCTTGGATCGGCTCGAAGCTCTTCTACTACTTGGTTAATAAAAGTAGTATTGAGCTTGCTGGTAGGGCGGTTTCTTATTTTTCGTGGATGCATTAGCTCTCGTTTGCAATGTTATATAATTTTTTTAAAAAGTCGTCTTTATGCTTTTCATGTTCGTAGTCAAGGTGGTAGGTGTTATGAAAACCAAAGCGCAGTTCAACACCACTACCTTGTAAATATACCGTATAGCCATCTACGTCTGAATAAGCTGTAACACCCTGATAATGTTTACCTTCATCAGTCATTTCACCTTTTTGGATGATACGTTCATACACGGCCAAAATTTGTTTGTTATCGAGTTCATTTTTCATGTGCATTCCTTAGTTTTATTATGCTACGTGTAAAACTTTTAATTGGTTTACTTTACAAGTAATTACATTGGAATTGTTTATAACTTAGGCGGTTTTGTGCTTTATCTGTCGATAATTTGCAGGCGTTACACCGATTATTTTTTTGAACTGATTAGTAAAGTGTGCCTGATCAAAGTAATTTAATGTTAAAGCAAGCTCGGCTAGTGGTAAATTGGGTTGTGTTTTTATAGCCTGCATCGCCAGCTTTGCTTTTATTATTTGAGAGCATTGTCGAAAGTTCATACCTATATACTCGGCAAATAAACGCTCAATTTTTTTTGTATGTAAGCCCGTTTTAGTACTCAAATCACCTAGCGTTAAATTCCCACACATTTTACTCACTATACCAAGTAATGATTGGCTAATGTGTTGCTGTGCAATATTTATTGTTTTTGTGTGCAGATGAGCTGTAAAAAAGCCATTTAAAAAGTGGACTTGTGCGCAAAAGGAGTCATGGTTAGCTAGTTGATCATACATATAATTAGTTGAAAATGTGCATACATCTGTAGTAATTAAATCTCTAATATCTTTAGCCTGAAAGTCGGTGAATAATTTTGTCGCAGCAGGTTTAAACCTTACACCTAGCGCATCAATGTTTTTTGTTAAATTTAGCTTCTGTGACTGAAAAAATGTGGTGCAGATATAACCGTCACTATCTAAACGAGAGTCGTTAATTGTGAGTGGTTGTTGAAAGTTAAATATTATTCCCGAAGCACAGTCAGAGTGCAAAAAATGGGTTGTTTTGGGAGCATACTCGGTACTTTTTATACACCAATAGCTGTCAATAAAGGAGCTTAATACTGGACTGACACTTGCTTTTTGAAAGCCATCTAATGCTATCGGTTGTGCGTTAGGTATCACGATTAATCTCCTTATTACATGTCGTAATCTTACAATACCACAGTTTATCGTAATGATATTCTGCTTTTATTTTAAGGAGATATATATGAGAAATAAAGTGATTAGTTGTTTAGTTGGGCTAATTTTATTCAGCATTTGCCATACGATAAAAGCAACTGAACCATCACTCGTTTTACAAAGTGAATCAGGCGAGCAAATTAGTTTGGATGACTATGTAGGTAAAAAGCCCACCTATTTGAAATTTTGGGCAACGTGGTGCGCGCCTTGTATGGAGCAAATGCCACACTTCGAACGAGCATTTGAAGTATATGGAGATAAAATACAGTTCATCGCGATCAATATCGATTTAAACGAAACTCAAAAAGCGATTCAAAGCGTTAAGAAAAAATTTGGTTTGAGTATGCCGATGATGACAGATAATACGGGGCGCGTGGCGCAATATTATCAATTTTTAGGAACCCCTTATCATGTGCTACTAGATCGAACTGGTAAAGTTATTTATCAAGGACATGATGCAGATAGCGCATTGAATAAAACCCTTAAATTATTATCACACGATGGCCTTAGCAAACAAACCCAACTTTTAGCTGCCCAAGGTAGACATCAGCCAGCGTTGCTGCGCATACCCGAGAAGGGGATAAAAGGGGTGTATTTTACCGCAGCATGGTGCGATTGGTATTTAGCTGACTCGCGACCAAGCATGTCTAAAAACTGCATAAATGGACAAAGCCAAGTAAATCGATTGTTTAAGCAAGGATTTACAATTGAATCACGTATTAGTCAGCTATGGACAGATGCGCATGCGGCGACAGAGTATATTACTAAATTTAATGTTCGACACCCAATCAGTATTGATTTTGGTAATGAACTATTTATTGAAAATAGCATATCAATTGTGCCCACTTTGATTATTTATAAAGATGGTAAAATAATCGAACGGATCACTGATTTTTCAATGCACATTAGTCTTGAAAATATTCAATAATTCACTTTGAGAATCGCGTATTCTAACCTATGCTCTAAGCTCATTTTTTGTTGAGCTTAGAGCATGATAGACAAGGCGTTACTACTTAAAACTCGTGAGTTATCCGATCAACTAATTGTCCTGCAAACACCGATCAGGATACTTGATGCAATCAATTGGGATAAACAAACTAAGGAGGAGTTTTTTAGGCAAAAATGCCAAAAAAACCCACTTATCGATCGCGCATATTACCAACAGCGCGACCTCGGTTTTGTACCTAGTGAGCTGCGCCAAGCGTTTTCTACTTTGCACCGCAACATTATTAACCAATTGGGGCAGTTAAATCCGATTGCTCAATACATGGGGAAAATGTGTACTGAGTATAAAACAGTATTGAGTATGCTTGAGTATCGTGGCACGCCAGAATTTCATGATTTATCGGTGGAGTTGTTTGGCCATCCTAAAGACTTATTTCACGCAGGTGAGCCATCACTTTCCGAGCTTGCTAATATGTTAGATAAACCATTAAAAAACTTGCTCGTCGCTGACATATTACCTGATGATCCTAAAAATATTGATGCAGTTGATGCTGTACGCATTTTGTCAGAGCAAGTTAATGCGAGTATGGCGGGGATAAATGTAGAGGTCATGCTTAGCGATGGTATTGTTAGTGATGCAGCGGCGGGCGCTAATAATATTAAGCTTAATCAAGATGTAAAATTCTCCCAACGTGAGCTGGATATTTTAGAAGTACACGAAGGGTGGATACATGTTGGCACAACTCAAAATGGCTTAGCGCAGCCGTATTTAACGTGTTTAAGTAAAGGTACGCCTAGTTCTACCATTACTCAAGAAGGACTCGCTGTTTTAACCGAAATTATTACTTTAAAATCGACCCCTAGGCGCTTATCAAAATTAGTTAATCGTATTCAAGCCGTAACAAAAGTAATTGATGGGGCTGAGTTTGTCGATATTTACCGTGATTACGTAGCGCAAGGTTTATCAAAAGACGACAGCTATACACTCGCGCAGCGTGTTTTTAGAGGCAGTACAGCAACAGGTCTTCCTTTTACAAAAGATATTGCCTACATTAAAGGCTTTGTTTTGGTATATAACTTAATTCGAGTGGCAATTCAGCTTGGTCGAATCGATAGGCTGCCTTTATTACTGGTAGGTAAAATATCGATAGATGATTTTAGATTAATATCTCAACTACATGATTTAGGTGTAATAGAAAGCCCACAGTTTGTGCCACCACACTTTAAAGATTTACGCGGTTTAGCAACTTGGCTGAGCTTCGGTCGCTTTATTGGTGATTTATCGTTTGAAAAGTTAGAAAATGACTATAAACCGTTGTTTTTGTAATTTACTTGACCACTGGTTAGTTAAATCACTATTTGCATTCAGGGAACGTCTATTTACTTTTTAATATAAAAATAAAAACCGCAGTTGGGATGAGCAACTGCGTTTTAATTGTGTAATTACACCTATACGGTCACATATAGGGGCTGTAAGTTCTCAATTAAAACGCTCTTCGTGGAGCAATAGACCTTTAATACGAATACCTAACTGTTTCCGTAAGCAATAATTTCAATCGCCATTTTGGGTTACAGCCAAACATTAACTTATTAATGAATCAAGCTAATTGTTTATTTTAGTTATTGGTTTTAAAGGGGTTACATTATGTTTTGTTTCGTACACGTGCATCATGCGTTTAGCAGTATCTGCATCGAATCCGTCATAGTGAACTCCCTTAAGAAATTCATACATAGCGGGGGTACGCATATACTGATTAACTAAGGTTATTGCTTTTTCGCCTTCGTCTGTTTGACTGCAAGCAAAGTAACCATTAATAAACTCAGGGTATTCACTTATTGAACGGCTATCTAGTTGGGCATATTGTTCGTCGGATAAAAATGATTTAACAGTATATTCATAGTCAACAATTATATCGATACGCTTATGTGTGAGTAGTTGTCCTAATTGTGCAAAGCTATCGGCACTATTTATAGAAGCGACTTGATGCTGATAATCTGCAAACATGGTATCAAGCTGTTGGTAGCTTGTTGAAGAAAGGATCCCAAATGTTTTATTATTAGAAAGTAGTTTGGAAACAGACACTGTTTCTGGTAGCCCTTGTAGGGTTTCTTTATACCCAAAAAGTTTACGCTGTACGAACATTGTTGTGGGTATTTCAGAGAACAAGAAAAGCTTTTCTCGTTGCTTTGTTTTAATCAAATTATAACTGCATACAGGCTGCGTTCCGGATAAACGCTTTATTAAGCGAGCATGGTTGGTCCATTCTGTGGTGATGTTAAATTCATCGCGTAGTATTTGTTGAAAAAGAGCATAAAAGCGTTTTTCAGCTGTACGCTCAGTCGTATCGTCATTGTACGCGCGAGACAATATAGTGAGTGAATATTGAGCATCAGCTAGGAGAGGTAAACTAAGTAAACTAATGAAAATACAACATTTTAAAATATTCATGCAATTTCCTTTTTGTTTAAAACTACCAAGAAATGCTTGAGTTGTCTTTATAAAAAAAGCCCATATGGGCTTTTTTTATACTTAAACACAACAGGTTCAATTAACGTGCGTTGGTACTTTCAAAAATTTTGTCAGCCGAGGCTGCTACAAAACCAGTATAAAGCTCGCCGTCTGCTTTAGGGTAACGAATCGCAAACTCATAAAAGCAGCTAGGAATACGCATGTCACCATCACTAAATGTGACAGCGTAATCATCAGCAAGTGTTGATGATTGCTCAAGTAGCACCTCTGGTGAGCCTTTTACTTCGCCGCCAGATGTATTAAGTACAAAGCCAGCGTCTTTTAGCGCTTGGTTAACATCATGTATGTTATTAAACTTAGCAAGGGTATTAATATTGACGGTAAAGTGATTTGCACGATAGCCCCACGCTGACATCCACGCCGCGTATTCACTTTCGGCTAGCAATTGCTTGTAAGTATCAGTACTTACTTGCCAATGCGTTCCTGAATACAAAAAGTTATCAGCAGTGACAGCATTTTCATCAATTTGGCTTACCATATTGGTTACGATAGCTTGTAACTCTGGCGAGCATTTTTCGACTAATAGCTCAGAAATAAACACTTTTGGTTGATTCGGATCGCTATGTTCATAGTGTTTTGCGTAAAGTTTTTTAGCTTCAAAGTGGTACTCACCACATTCTTTGTAACCAATAGCTAAAAAGTGAGCGGCGAGTTTTTCAAGGCCTACTTTTTCAATATTAAATGTACGCAGCGCAATATGGTCGTTAATGATGTCATCTTTTTGCGTTGAACCTAAAAGGTCATGAATCTTATCGGCCGATGGCGTCACTGTTAAATAGTTTTTCCAAAGGTTATCAAATAATGTGTTTACATTAGAATGCATTTTAAATCCTTAAATTTGGTTATTTAGTTATTCTATTATTAAGCCCGGCGCGAGGGTTTTCGGTAAGCTCACTGTGTCTGATTCAACAGATGCAACAGGGTAAGCACAATAATCAGCGGCGTAATAGGCACTTGCTCTGTGGTTACCACTGGCGCCTATTCCACCAAACGGTGCAGCACTAGAGGCGCCGGTAATAGGGCGATTCCAGTTAACAATACCTGCTCGAATACGTTTTAAAAAGTGAGTGTAATCGTCCTCGTTATCAGCTAGTAAACCAGCAGATAAACCAAAGCTTGTGTTGTTAGCTTCAGCAATAGCGCTGTCAAAATCAGTATAACGATATACTTTTACAAGTGGCCCAAAGTGCTCTTCATCGGGCATGTCAGTAACGTGTGTTACATCAATAACACCGGGGCTTACAAAGCCTGTACCCAGTTTTAATTGCTTTAGTTCAACAAGTATCTTCGCACCTTTTGAGACTAATTCATTTTGTGCGGTGACCATACCAAGGGCTGCTTTTTCGCTTATCATTGCACCCATAAAAGGTTGCTCTGTAGCAAAACTATCGTCGACAACAATATTTTTAGTCGCACTTATTAGTTTTTCTAAGATAGCATCGCCGTTAGCTGATTTTTCGATAAATACACGACGTGCACACGTACAGCGTTGCCCTGAAGTGATAAAGCCTGATTGAATAATGTCGTGCGCTGCAGCGCTCAAATCACTCACGTTTTTTACAATAAGAGGATTATTGCCACCCATTTCGAGCGCTAATATTTTACCTGGGTGTCCTGCAAATTGTTTATGTAGTAAGTGTCCGGTGTTTGAGCTACCTGTAAAAAACAAGCCATCAATCTCTTTATGAGAGGCAAGTGCTTTACCTGTTTCAATTTCACCTTGCACAAGGTTAATAACACCAGCCGGTAAACCTGCTTTTAGCCAAAGAGAGAGGGTGAATTCTGCAACGTGCGGAGTCAATTCTGATGGCTTAAATATCACGGTGTTGCCTGCTAAAATTGCAGGAACAATATGCCCGTTTGGTAAATGCCCAGGAAAGTTATACGGACCAAAAATAGCCACAACGCCATGCGGCTTGTGTCTAATAAACGCTTTAGCACCGGGCATAGGGTTTTCGGTTGTGCCGGTACGCTCATGGTACGCTTTAACTGAAATCGCTACTTTGCTTGTCATTGCGCCCACTTCGGTGCGGGTTTCCCATAATGGCTTACCTGTTTCGCGCGCAATTATGGTCGCAAATTCTTCACTGTGTTCTTTTAATTGTGCTGCGAAGTTTTCAAGAATGGCTATACGATCTTCAAGCGGTGTGTCTGCCCATTGCATTTGCGCTGCTTTGGCTGCTTTTACCGCTGAATCGACCTGTTCAGCGTTTGCACCATTGCCGTGCCATACCACATCGCCATTACTTGGATTGATTGACTCAAATGCTGGCCCAAGGCCTGCATGCCATTGGTTATTAATTAGTTGTGTATTCATAAGTAATTTACAAGCGAAAGAATCGCGCTGCATCTCCTTGGCTCAAATTAAGCGCATTAGCCACGTCTTGGCTAATAACGAGAGTGTGTTTTGCATGATTGTAATGTGCGTCTTTAGTAAATGTTGCTCTAAAGCTACTTACGCCTTGATTACATACAGCCAGCGTATCAGAGCTATTTTGTGATATGTGATCAAGCTCACCAATCGTAATAGGGCAAACTTGAGAGTCGCGAATGCTGCGAATATTACCAAGTTTTGCTTCAACCGTTGGGCCTGCGTCAAATAAGTCAACGTAGCCTCTGTGCTCAAACCCTTCTTTTTCTAATAATTTTAGCGCAGGTTTTGTTTTTTCATGCACATGGCCGATAACTGCTTGGGCTTTTTTGCTAAGCAAATTTACATAAATTGGGTATTTAGGCATTAATTCGCTAATAAATACCTTATCGCCTAAGCCCACTAAGTGATCCGCTTCTGGAAATTCGATACTAAAAAAGTGCTCTTGCAGCCATTGCCAAAAAGGCGAGTGACCGTCTTCGTCGCTAACACCGCGCATTTCTGCGATAACAGTATCGGCAAAACGCTCGCTATGTTGAGCCATAAACAAAAAGCGTGAACGTGATAAAAAGCGACCCGTTAAACCTTTGCGGCTGTTTTCGCGCAAAAACAATGTACATATTTCAGAGCAACCTGTGTAGTCGTTACACATGCTTAAAATGTCGACAGTGTTATATACATTTAGAGTAGGTGAGTGATGTACAGTTTTACCTAAATGATAATGATACAAAGGAACCGATAAGCCTACTGCGGCTTCAATAGCAGTTGTACCAACTACTTCACCGGTTTCGCTGTCTTCTAAAACAAATAAATAGCTTCCATCGAGTGGTTGATTAACATTCTTAGCAAAGCTTGTTTCAGCACGTTCAATTTTTTCTTTAAGTTGTGCGTCGTCCACAGGTAAAGAGGTAAATCCATGGCCTGATTCAATCGCAATTTGTTTAAGTGCGTCAAAATCATTGGCAGTAATAGGACGTAATACTTGCATTTATTGCTTGCTCCAATAGCACGCCAGTAGGCGTGCTAATTTAAACTATATTAACCGTTTACTACATCGCTAACGGCTTTTTCAAAGCGCGCTAAGCCTTCTTTAATATCTTCAAACGGAATAACTAAAGATGGTGTAAAGCGGATCACATCCATACCCGCCACTAAGTTCATTAAGCCATTGTTAGCACTTGCTACTAAAAAGTCGCGTGCGCGTCCGGCAAACTGCTCGTTTAATACTGCGCCAATTAATAAGCCTTTACCGCGTACTTCACTAAATACGTTGTATTTTTCGTTAATAGCGTTTAAACCGTCACGGAATAACTGCTCGCGTTGTTTAACGCCATTAAGTACGTCAGGCGTATTTACTGTATCAAATGCGGCTTCTGCAACAGCACATGCAAGTGGATTACCACCATACGTTGAGCCGTGTGTACCAATTTTTAAGTGAGCTGCAATCTCAGTTGTGGTGATCATTGCACCAATAGGAAAACCCCCGCCGAGTGCTTTTGCCGTTGTTAAAATGTCAGGTACAACCTCTAACCCTTCGTACGCGTATAAATCGCCCGTGCGGCCAACACCTGTTTGTACTTCATCAAAAATGAGTAATGCGTTATGTTTAGTACAAAGCTCTCGTACTTTTTTAGCAAAGTCATCTGTTGGTGAGATTATACCGCCTTCACCTTGTAATGGTTCCATCATAACGGCACACGTTTTATCGCTGATCAGCGCTTCGAATGCAGCAATGTCGTTAAAATCACAATGCACTATGTCAGCAGGTTTTGGGCCAAAACCATCTGAATAAGCGGCTTGCCCGCCCACGGTTACTGTAAAGAACGTACGGCCGTGGAAGCCTTTATTAAAGGCGATAATTTGTGTTTTTTCAGCGCCATGTACATCTAATGCAAAACGACGCGCTAGTTTAAGCGCTGCTTCGTTTGCTTCAGCGCCTGAATTTGCAAAATACACTTTTTCAGCAAAAGTCGCATCGACCATTTTTTTAGCTAAACGAAGCGCAGGCTCATTAGTCATTACGTTTGATAAGTGCCAAATCTTTTCACCTTGCTCTTTTAATGCTTTAACTAGTGCTGGGTGGCAATGACCTAAACAGTTAACGGCAATACCACCGGCAAAATCAATAAATTCATTGTTGTTTTGATCCCACACGCGAGAACCTTCACCACGAACAGGGATAACCGCTGAAGGATTATAGTTTGGTACCATTACATCGTTGAATAAATCTCTAGTTACTTGCATTTTGTACACCTAAATTGAGGGCTTAGATAAGATAGTAGTTGCTAAATCAAAGAAGAATATAGCCATTATTCTTCAGCAAACATAGTATTAGTATTAATAAGACGTCATTATCGAAGGTTGTCAGTTAAATTTGCAGTGCTATTTTGTGAAAAATGATTAAAATAAAAGTCAAAATAACGAAATTAATAACCATTATGATAACTCCACAAGACGAAAAGCTATTATCTATACTAAAAACAAATGCCAGAGCGAGTATTTCGGATCTTGCTAGACTGCTAAATTTATCTCGCTCTACAGTGCAAAGTAGGATGTTGAAGTTAGAAGAAAATGGAGTCATTAAAGGTTACAGCGTCGATTATGGAGATGACTACCTAAGTAAGATGGTGTCGGCGCACGTGTCAATAAAGGTAAAGCAAAAGCTCACGACTAAAACTAATTTAGAACTAAAACAAATTGATGCGATATCGCAGCTTTATGCCATAAGTGGCGAATTTGATTTAATTGCCGTTGTCCAAGCGCAAAACTTAGAGCAACTGAGCCATTTACTTGATGATATTGGTAACCTTGATGGGGTGGAGCGCACAACATCATCTGTTATTTTAGAGACTAAGTTTAAACGCTAATATATTTGTATCATAGTTGTCCGCAGTTCAGGTTATTTATTTACGTGATAGATTTTCTATGGGGTCTGTACGAGGGCGTATTGGCCTTTCGTGATTGACTTTGCAGCTGACTGTTTGGTTTTTAGGCAAGGCAGAGCCTGTGCGGTGTGGTTATTCCCCATAAATAGTTGATAACGCAGAATAAATGCCAAACATGCGCTGCCCTTTGGGTTCTTTCTAGAGACGATTAACTCTTTGTTGCTCGGTTTTTACTTATTCTTACAGGGATGTAAGCCATTAGAGTAACGCAGGAGCAGTTACCGAGCCCACTAGGTTACAAACCTCGCGCCGCGATTAAATCGTCCCTAGATTGAACAAATTTCAATCCACAAAGGTCAACACGCCCTAGAATTACCGATAACGGAGTCAGCTGTTTGCTGTCATATTTAAGGACAATTGTGAAATCATTTATTTTAGTTTTATTATCGGCTTTAGCTATCGGGTATTACCTAACGGCAAAAGCAAACAGTGGTACTTCTACTAACAGTACCGATGTTGAAAAGTATAGTGATATATTCTTTAAATTAGAGACGTCACCGGTAAGTATGCGTGAAATTATTGTTGGTGCTAAACACTTTGCTATCACTTTGTGTGAAGATGGTGGTTATCAGCAAGCTTTGGGTGGCTCTGTTAGTGCGTGTAAGCTTAATTTTGATAGAACTAAAGACATGTGCTCCAGATACCCTGTTGCAGAGAAAGAGCAATTATACACCGACAAAGCAATAGTTTCTCTATTAGCTGAACAGTTTATAAACTGTGTCAGTAGTTAACGTGACTCTCTATCTAAGTAAATTGGTATGAATTTACTTATCGATTGGTCTTTTTACGATTACTTTTTTTACCTCATCAAGCTTAATAAAATAAGCGTTTCCGCCAATTCCGTTAAACTCCTCATCTGTAAATACTATCGTATTGTCATCAAAAAAAGTAACGGCTTCTTTTTGAGTAACAATCCCCAAGTCTATTTTTGATACATCACCAGAGAAAAACTTATCACCTTCAAAGTTTTCAAATAACCAAATGCTGGTTGAATCAAGTAATACTAATTTTTTACGATCGGGGCTTAGTGCCGCAGAGGTTATCCAACATAATTTTTCCATTGTGGTACAGGTTTTAAATGAACCAATTAACTGTGCTTTAAAGTTCGCAGCGTGGTCGCCTACCTTATAAACCTTTGTTATGCCGTCGAATGGCTCTGTACGGTTTTTAGTAAATAGATACAAATGACGACCTAGCGCGACAAATGCTTCTAAATCAAAATTACGATTATTTGGCTTTATGGGACTGCCATCCATTTCTGGATAGGTAAATTTAATTATTTCAGCCTGTGTAGTGTCAGTTTTTATATCTATTGGGTTTTCTATTTTATAAATAGTAAGCCATCTTCGATCGTTCTTATTATTACCAAAATCGCCTAAGAAAAAGTGCCCAAACTTATTTTGAGTCATGTCTTCCCAGTCAATGTTTTTAGCGTTTTCAACCAATATTTCTTTAGCGATAGAGCCGTCCTTATTAAGCCGATAAAGCTTAGGATCATTGCCTCCATCGTTAATAGCCCAAAGCCGTTTATGCTTATCAAATTCGATACCTGATATTTCTTTTAATTTAGGATCAATTGAGATTTCTTTTTTACTGTAAAGGGTATAGATTGAAGAGCCAACAAAAGTCGCTATTATTAAAATTGCGATGGCCATAGTAAGTAAAATACTTTTTTTCAACATGAAATTTTAGATATTTCAGAGTGTTAATATGTATGTATTATCGCTTATGGGGGGACATAACGAAAGTGTTTTATATTGTAAAGCACTCCCTTTGTATGTTGGTTAAAGTAAAAAGACATTTTATTAAATAATAACTGACTTGGCTCGCTGTTGGTTTAGAAATTGCTACAATAAATAGAACTTTGTCAAAGTGGTACGGTTGACGTTTCAACTGCACTAAATGCGTGCAATAGCAGAAATATTTGCACTGTAATAATGCTTAAATAAAGTTTTGTTTAACTTATACCAATTGCATTAAATAAGTGATCTATTATAGCGCGAAGAAAATAGCACAATAACAAGGCGAAAATTGTGACTTATAGTTGTTCTATATGAATAATTTTTAACGCAGTTAGTGAGTTATTTAATGCGATAGAAAGGTCATGTTTTTAATAAAATTGGTATTATACGCGTTAAATGATTTTGAATGGAATCCACATCGCCTTTTAGTTTAGTTGTATGGCTTGTGGCAAAAATTAAGTCCCTTTTATGGTTTAGTTGGAGCCTGCTATGTTGAATAAACGTTTTTTTAAAACAAAAAATGAAGCTGAAGTTACTTTTGAATTTACTCATCCTGAGGCAGAGCAAGTCTGTTTACTCGGTGAATTTAATGATTGGCAACCTGTGCCAATGAAGCTTAATAAAAAACAGGGGGTGTTTAAATGCAAGCAACGCCTTCCAATTGATCAACAATTCCACTTTCGTTATTTAATAAATGGCAACATTTGGGATAACGATCATCAAGCTGATGGCTACATTGGCAATACATTTGGTACAGAAAATAGCATAGTTAATACGCAACGTATAAATTAAGGTAGAGAAATGGACGCTCTTTCGCAGTTGTTTTACCTGCATGGCATTGGCTATGAGTTTACTAAATATAACGGCGAACAGGTTTTTTTTAGCGAAGAGACACGTAAGCGAGCTTTGCAATGTAGTGGTGTAAATCCCGACGATAACAACCAAATTGCGCACCTCAACTATGAGTTAGATGTGGCTGTGTGGTTACAATTAGTACCCAGTGTTAGCTTAGTTGAGTCACCCAAGAATACGTTAAAAATACGTATTGATGAGCGTCAAAGTCATGCTGTTACATACGTCAAAATAGAATCACTGGGTGTTAATTTAACATTTCAAACGCTACATGGTTTACTTATTGTAGGTGAATACTACCTAGACGGCGTTCGCTATATTGAACTTGCTCTCTCATTACCAAATATTCCTGTGGGATATCATGATGCAACGGTGCAAGTTGGAGAGCGACTAACACAGACGCAAATTTGGTCTGTGCCTGAGCAAGTTTATCAAGTAGCCAATAAAAAATGCACCGGGCTGTCCATTCAGCTCTATACTTTAAAAAATAAAGCGCAATTAGGGATTGGAGATTTCAGCGATTTATTAGCCTTAACACACTTATGTGGTGCGCAAAGCATGGATTATATTTTACTTAACCCTCTTCATCTATTATTCGCTGATATGCCACAGCGGGCGAGTCCTTATAGCCCAAACAGCCGTGCTTTGCTAAACCCTCTTTATATTGCCATTGATCTATGCGATGACGCTAAAAATAATCTAGAACTCAATACATTAATGCAAAGCGATGACCTAATTGCGCTGATGCAAAGTAATGAAAAATTTATAAATTACGAAAATGTAAGCTGCATCAAATATAGGTTATTTAAAACGCTTTATAATCACTTTGAGAAAACGGCTTGCCACGAGCGTCGCCAAGCATTTTCTGATTTTTGTAATGCGTATTCAAGTACATTAAAAACGCTACAATCAGATAACTTAATGTTTGATTATTACCTGCAGTGGCAAGCACATTTGCAATTGGCACTTTGCCAGAGTAGTTGTGTGGCGCAGGGAATGACGATTGGCTTAATAAACGATTTAGCAGTGGGATGTGCTGGTGATGGTGTTGAATTTAACGCCCAACAAAGTTTATTTAGTCAAGGTGCACATGTTGGGGCTCCGCCAGATCCATGGGCTGAAGCGGGCCAAAATTGGGGATTACCTGCACTTACCCCTCAAAAACTTGGCAATAACTACTACCAGTTTTATCGCTCACTCATTCGCGCCAATATGCAAGATGTTGGTGGACTGCGAATTGATCACGTAATGGCTATTAGGCGCTTATGGTGGTGCTTTGAAACCAACGGCAAACAAGATGGCTGCTATGTTTATTATCCATTCGAACACTTACTCGCAATTTTAAAAATTGAATCGCATATTAATCAGAGTCTTGTTATTGGTGAGGACTTAGGTGTCGTCCCTCCTGAGGTAAGGCACGCTTTGGCATCTAGCGGTATTTTTTCTAACAGTTTGTTCTATTTTGAAAAGCAGTACGATGGCGAGTTTATTTCAATAAATGATTTATCGCCCCATTGCTTATTAATGATTGCCAATCATGATGTACCTCCCTTTAAGGGCTGGTGGCAACACGACGATTTAGACATAAAGCAGCAATATAATTTAATTGATGAACAGCTATGCACCAGCCTTGCTAAACAGCGAGTTGAAGAGCGACAAAAGCTACTGCGCTTTATTAACGCCAATCAAACACAAGAGCTTGACTTACAAAGTAATGCAACTGATGTATATCAATCACTTGTATTATGTTTAGCCAAATCTCAGTCTCGATTATTTGCCTTGCAAATAGACGATTTAGATGAGCAGCAATACCCTGTAAATATTCCAGGTACTGATACTGAGTACCCAAATTGGCGTCGTGCTTTAAACCACACGTGTGAAGAAATTTTTAATAAGAATGCATCTTTTTTAGCTGCTATTGATTCAATAAGGAAAGGTTAATGAACAGCTCTGTAGTAGATAAGATTGGATCATCTTTTAATAATTACGATGCACAAGTGCAAGCCCTAAATATTGGACGATTTAAAGACCCATTTAGTTTTCTTGGGGTACATAAATTAAATAACTTAAACATAGAGTTACGGTTGTATTTGCCGGCTGCTTTGAATGTGACGGTTGATTTTTTGGGTAAAAAAATAAAAGCGCACCGATATAAGCAAAGTGACTTGTTTATTGCAAAGCTCAACGATTTGCCGACGGCTCCTTACAAATGTGAAGCTGAATATGAAAATGCAGTCGTTACGTATTACGATGAGTACAGTTTTAAGAGTGCGCTTGATGCACAGGCAATGTATTTATTTAATGAAGGTAGTTTAGAGCATGCATACTCGCACTTTGGTGCGCATTTTTGCACCCAACAAAACATAGAAGGTGTGTGCTTTTGTGTTTGGGCACCCAATGCAGCCAGTGTTTCTATTATTGGTGAGTTTAATTTTTGGCAAGCTAATCGTCACTTTATGCGTTTTCATCCTGCCAGTGGTGTTTGGGAATTGTTTATACCTGGGCTTGAAGCCGATATGTGTTATAAATTTGCAATTACCACGCAAAGTGGAGACGTACTAGAAAAAGCAGATCCGTTTGCATTTAAAATGCAACAAGCACCAGGAACTGCCAGCGTCTTACAATATAAGCCAGATCCTATAACGCTTGATGAGCAAGCGATAAATAATAGACAAAAGCGTAACCATATTGATGCGCCTATCAGTATTTATGAAGTACATTTGGGGTCATGGCAACGCGGTGACAACAATCGTTATTTAAGTTACGCAGAGCTCGCTGACACACTCGTTAACTATGCGCTGGAAATGAACTTTACTCACTTGCAACTAATGCCTATTAGTGAATACCCTTTTGATGGCTCGTGGGGTTATCAGCCGGTGGGTTTATTTGCACCAACCAGCCGCTTTGGCGACTACAACAGTTTTAAATATTTTGTAGAGCAATGCCACAAAGCTAGTTTAGGCATTTTAATAGACTGGGTACCGGGGCACTTTCCAAGTGATCCGCATGGCTTGCATCAATTTGATGGCACCCACTTGTATGAGCATGCTGATATGCGCCAAGGTTTTCACCCCGATTGGAACACCTATATTTATAACTATGATCGCCCTGAAGTTAAAAGCTTTTTGATTTCCAATGCCATGTATTGGTTGCATCAATTTGGGCTTGATGGTTTGCGCGTAGATGCAGTGGCTTCCATGCTGTACTTAGATTACAGCCGTAAAGAGGGGGAGTGGATCCCTAACTGTTTTGGTGGACGCGAAAACTTAGGTGCAATTGAGTGCTTAAAGCAAGTCAATCTTCGCAGCTATAAAAATAATTCTGGCATTATGATGGTGGCTGAAGAATCAACTGCATGGCCAGGGGTTACACAAGATGTTCAGCACGATGGTCTCGGATTTGGCTATAAATGGAATATGGGCTGGATGAACGATAGTTTGCAATACATGCAACGCGATCCACTTTACAAACAGCACCATCACCACGAAATGACATTTTCGATGGTGTACGCCTTTAGTGAAAATTTCATTTTGCCATTAAGTCATGACGAAGTCGTGCATGGTAAAGGCTCGTTGATTGAAAAAATGCCAGGCGATGATTGGCAAAAATTTGCAAATCTACGTGCGTATTATGCGTTTATGTGGGCGCATCCTGGTAAAAAACTATTGTTTATGGGGTGTGAAATAGCGCAGCGAAGTGAGTGGGGGCACGATCATTCAATTGATTGGCACTTATTAGAGCATCAAAGTCACATGGGCATAAAGCAAACGATTAAAATGCTTAATTACATTTATAAAAACCAACCTGCTTTATACGAGCTTGATACAAGTGCAGCTGGTTTCACTTGGATAGACAACAATAATAACGAGCAAAGCATTTTAAGTTTTGTGCGCTATGCTAAACGCGCACGTGATTTTGTCGTAGTGATAGCCAATTTTACACCAATGTCATATCAACATTACGATATTGGCGTCCCCTGTAAAGGTTACTATCAAGTCATTTTAAATACGGATGAAACGCAATTTTTTGGCTCGGGGATCGAAGTAACCCAAAATGACGGGCAGCTTATTAAAGCATCTGCTGTTGCAAGTCATGGATTTGAGCAAAGTATTTCTATTGCTATTGGCGGTTTAACGACTATTTATTTGCAAAAGGTTGACGATGAGTAATCAATTTAAAATCACTCATGGCCACGTTGAACCGTTAGGCTCAATTATTGCTGATGGCGGTGTTAACTTTGCACTCTATGCGCCAAAAGCAGCGCAAGCTTATCTATGTTTGTTTGATAAAAGTGGCCATTCAGAAATCCTAAAAATAGCGATGAATATTAATGAAGGTGGTATCTGGAGTATTTATATATCGCCTTTAAATGAAGGCGCTTTGTATGGCTTTAGAGTCGAGGGGGAATATAGCCCTAAGCAAGGGCAATTATTTAATGAAAACAAACTACTAATAGACCCCTACGCAAAAGACTTGTTTGGCGAATTTACTTGGAGTGAGCGTCATTACGGACAAATGCCCATTGGCACTAAAAGCACCGTTGATAATGCTATTGATATATTTAAATCAAAAGTAATAGCGCCTTCGCTTTATGCTCATAAAAAGCCAAACCATAGATGGTCAAACACCGTTATTTACGAGTGCCATGTAAAAGGGGCAACGTATCGTCACCCTAAAATACCTAAGTCTCTGAGAGGGAAGTTTTTAGGGTTAAGTCATCCAAGTTTTATTGAACATTTACAAAGTTTTGGTATTACAGCCGTTGAACTTTTGCCAGTTCATTCATTTATTAGTGAGCAGTTTTTAACAGGAAAAGGACTGCAAAACTATTGGGGATACAACACTGTTAACTTTTTTACGCCTCACAAAGACTATTTGGTTAACGATGATATCAATGAGTTTAAGCAAATGGTGCAGCAGCTTCATGCCGCTGACATCGAAGTTATTATTGATGTCGTATACAACCACACCGCTGAGGCTGGTAATGACGGCCCTATACTCTCCCTCAGAGGCTTTGATAACTTAACTTATTACCGTACTGTAAACGGTCAACCTGATGTATATATAAACGATACGGGTTGTGGTAATACGATTAACATTGATCATCCTCGCGTATTACAACTTGTCCTCGATAGCCTTCGTTACTGGGTAGAGACGATGGGCGTTGATGGCTTTAGGTTTGATTTGGCGACGATTTTAGGACGCTCCCAGTCAGGATTTAGTGCGTCGCATACTTTTTTACAAGCAATTGCCCAAGATCCTATTTTAAACAAAGTAAAGCTTATTAGTGAGCCTTGGGATATAGGTCCTGGGGGCTATCAGTTAGGCGCTTTTCCTTCACCATGGCGAGAGTGGAACGATCAATACCGCGATGTAATAAAACGCTTTTGGAGAAGCGAAGAAGGTATTATTGCTACCGTTGCTAAACGTTTACATGGCTCGTTTGATATTTTTGAGCACAGCGAACGGGGTCCTCTTAATAGTATTAACTTTATAACCAGCCATGATGGTTTCACACTTGCTGATTTAGTGAGCTACGAAGAAAAACATAATGAAGCAAATGGTGAGCAAAACCGAGATGGTCACAGTGCGAACTATTCTTTTAATTGTGGTGTGGAGGGCTTTACTGACGATCCACTTGTTACAGCACTTCGCTTACAGCAACAGAAGAATTTTTTGCTCACACTAATTCTATCTAAAGGCGTGCCGATGCTCGCATCAGGCAGCGAAATGGCCCACTCTCAAGGTGGCAACAATAATGCCTATTGCCAAAATAATCGTACGAGTTGGCTTGCATGGAAAGACTCGCAATTAAATCATACCTTAACCCGATTTGTAGATGATGCACTAAAGATTCGCCGTGCCCACAGTGCATTTAAACACAGTGTATTTTTAAATGACATAGACGAGCGTTTTACCGTTAGATGGTTTACCGAGGAGGGGGCAACCATGTCTGATGCGCATTGGCATGAAAGTACACGGCAATTTTTGATGTACAGTTTGCTCGACAAGCAAAATAAACATGCGCTCTTGATTATATTTAATGCCAGTAAAAAAGTAGTTTCGTGTCAATTGCCGCCTTCTCCAATAAAAGCGCCTTGGCAAATGGTTTTATCAAGTGTCAATAATGCATCTATTAGTAGTGATAGCGGTGCGATGGTTGAAATTTCGGCACAAAGCAGCTGGGTATTCAGTGCAAATTTAGAGGAAATAGGTCATGGCTAAACAAGATGAACAAGTATGTGTAGTAAAGGGTTGGCAAGACGGCCCCGTGATTGATGAAAGTACACTAAAGGATGACTTAACACGGCATTTTTATTATACCCTTGGGCGCGATAAAATTGGCGAATCACAGCTATATTTATACCATGCGTTAGCATTGACTATTCGCGATAGGCTCGTTGCACGCTGTAGAGAAACCAATCAGCAAATTAGGCAAAAAAAATGCCGTAAAACTGCTTATCTGTCTCTTGAGTTTTTAATGGGCCGCGCACTGGGTAATGCAATACTAAACCTTGACTTAGACGGACAGGTGGCAGGTGCATTACAAGAGTATTGTACAACCATTGAGACGCTTGAAGATGCTGAGCATGATGCAGGGCTTGGTAATGGCGGTTTAGGTCGTTTAGCTGCTTGCTTTTTAGATAGTTGTGCAAGTCTCGCTTTACCTGTAATCGGCTATGGTCTGCGATACGAATATGGCATGTTTAATCAATCTATTGACGATGGGAACCAAATTGAACAACCCGATAATTGGTTGCGCGAAGGGCATCCGTGGGAACTAAGTGCACCAGAGCATGCTAAGCGCGTTAAATTTGGTGGCTATGTGCAAAGTTATACGGATAAATTCGGACGCGCGCATCGTCAGTGGATAAGTTCGCACGATGTACTAGCGGTGCCTTATGATGTACCAATTCCTGGTTATAAAAATGATATTGTTAATACTCTGCGCTTATGGAAATCAGAAGCGACGGACGAATTTAATTTAACTGAGTTTAACGCCGGTAGTTACTCAGAAGCGGTTGCACAAAAGAACCTTGCTGAACAAATCACCATGGTGCTTTATCCAAATGACAGCAGTGAAAATGGGAAAGAGCTTAGATTACGTCAGCAATACTTTTTATCATCAGCGAGTATTCAGGATATTGTTGATCAGTGGGTTTCACAACAGGGTGAGAGCTTTAGTGATTTTTCTGACTTTCATGTTTTTCAATTAAACGATACACACCCAAGCATTGCCGTTGCAGAGCTTATGCGTATTTTTATTGATGATTACGAGCTTGATTGGGATGATGCTTGGCGCATTACAACTAAAACAATGGCCTATACAAATCATACATTGCTACCTGAAGCACTGGAAAAGTGGTCAGTATCATTATTTGCGAGGCTATTGCCACGTATCTTAGAAATCGTTTACGAAATAAACGCACGCTTTTTAGCGCTGGTGGCACAGCACTGGCCAGGTGATGTGAGCAAACAACGTGCGCTGTCGCTGATTGAAGAAGGTGATGAACCGCAAATACGCATGGCTTATTTAGCAATAGTTGGCAGCTATTCTGTAAATGGGGTCGCGGCATTGCATACTGAGCTATTAAAAGCCGGTTTGTTTAAAGAGTTTTATGCGCTATGGCCAGATAAATTTAACAATAAAACAAATGGCGTAACGCCACGTCGCTGGCTTGCACACTGTAACCCGATTTTAAGCAGCCTAATTAGTGAAAAAATTGGTAACGATTGGGTCGGCGACTTTGCTCAAATTAGCCAGCTACGCCGCTTTTTTGATGACCAAGTATTTCATGGACACTGGCAATCAGCTAAACGCGAAAATAAACAACGTCTCGTTGATTTAGTCAAAACACGCTGCGATGTTGAGTTTGATGTGTCGATGATGTTTGACGTGCAAGTAAAGCGTATCCACGAATACAAACGTCAGCTACTTAACATACTGCATGTGATTCATTTGTATGACCGCATTCGCCGAGGTGATACGCAAGGACTTGTACCACGCTGTGTATTACTTGGTGGTAAAGCGGCGCCTGGTTATTACATGGCTAAAAAAATTATCAAGTTGATTAATAATGTTGCCGAGGTGATTAATAAAGATCCCCTTGCCGCACCGTATTTACGGGTTGCTTTTTTGCCAAATTATAACGTAACGGCGATGGAAGTTATTTGCCCAGCAACCGATTTATCAGAGCAAGTGTCTACCGCAGGTAAAGAAGCATCGGGCACCGGCAATATGAAGTTTATGATGAATGGTGCATTAACAATAGGGACGCTAGATGGCGCAAATATAGAAATTAGAGATGCGGTAGGCGCCGACAATTTCTTCTTGTTTGGGGCACAAGCCCATCAAATTGATGAGATAAAATCGCGTTACAATCCAGCGCATATAATTGCAGAAAATACTGATTTAGCAAATGTAATGCAGCTTTTAGAAAGCGGGCATTTTAATTTGTTTGAGCCGTGTTTATTTGACGATTTAATTAACGCAATTAAGAGTTCGAACGATCCTTGGCTAGTTGCACACGATTTTGAAAGTTACATTAGTGCTCAAAAAGAAGTAGATAAAGCTTACGCAGATCAAACCTCTTGGACACGAATGAGTATTTTGAATACAGCAGCCAGTGGCATGTTTTCAAGTGATAGAACGATAAGCCAATACAGTGACGACATTTGGCATCTAGAACCCCTTAATATTAGTGCAACAGACTTAACGACAACTAAAAGTCATATCACTAACAGCAAAGACTAAATGGAGAGAGTATTATGCCCAGTTATGCAAATCGTTATATAAGTAGCCTTACCAGAGAAACTTACGCACTAATACTAGCAGGAGGTCGCGGTTCACGGTTACACGAGTTGACCGATTGGCGTGCAAAGCCTGCCGTTTATTTTGGTGGTAAGCATCGGATAATCGACTTTCCATTATCTAACTGCATCAACTCAGGGGTTCGGCGCGTTGGTATTGCTACGCAATATAAATCTCATTCGCTTATTCGGCATGTGAATCGTGCTTGGGGGCACTTTAAAAAAGAATTGGGTGAATCGGTTGAGATTCTACCAGCATCACAGCGTAAGGGCGACGACTGGTATTGTGGGACAGCTGACGCAGTTTTTCAAAACATAGATATTATTCGTCACGAATTACCTAAGTATGTAATGATTTTATCTGGGGATCATGTATATCGTATGGATTACGGTGCCCTTTTAGCTAAGCACGTAGAAAATGGCGCTGACATGACCGTTTGTTGTATTGAAGTGCCAGTAGAAGAAGCTGCTGATACGTTTGGTGTCATGACGGTAAATGAAGATAACCGTGTTTGTCGTTTTGATGAAAAGCCAGCAATACCAAGCTCTGTGCCCGGAAAGCCAGGAACCTGTTTAGCATCAATGGGCAACTACGTATTTAATACAGAGTTTTTATTTGAGCAACTTAAAAAAGATGCCGAAAATGAAGGGTCTGGTCGCGATTTTGGTCACGATATAATACCTGCGATAATAGAAGAGCATAACGTATTCGCCTTTCCATTTATGGATCCCCTGCAAGGTGCTCAACCTTACTGGCGCGATGTAGGTACGCTAGATTCATTTTGGGAAGCTAATATGGAACTAGTGATGCCTGAACCTCAACTTGACTTGTACGATCCAACATGGCCAATTTGGACGTACCAAGAACAAGTTCCTCCTGCAAAATTTATATTTGATGACGATGACCGCCGTGGTATGGCGCTTGATTCTACTGTATCGGGTGGGTGTATTATCTCCGGCTCTGTAGTTAGAAAATCATTATTATTTTCTAACGTGCATGTACGTTCATTTTGTGAAATCGAGGAGTCAGTGATTTTACCTGGCGCTATTATAAATCGAAGCTGCAAAATTAAACGAGCAATAATAGATAGAAGCTGTGAAATACCCGCAGGGCTTGAAATTGGATTCGATCGTAAAACAGATGAAGATAACGGCTTTCGAGTATCCAAAAAAGGTATCGTACTGGTAACACGTGATATGCTCACTGAACTTGCAAAAAAACTAGCACGTCAAGCAAATGAAAATAAAAAATTAGCGTAATAACAAGTTAGATAAGTACGACAACAAAGCTTGGTCATTTATGAGCAAGTCCACACAGGTTAAAGGAAGTAGTAAATTAATGCATGTACTTATGGTTGCAGCAGAAAATGACGCGTTACCAGGCGCTAAAGTAGGTGGAGTGGCTGATGTGGTGCGCGATGCGCCAAAGGCACTTGCAGATCAAGGGGTAACCGTTGAAGTTGTTATTCCAGATTACGGCTTTGAGCCGCTTACACGTATTTATATTGGTGAAGTAACCGTTGTATTTAATGCTCAGCCTCACGTGTTAACACTGTTTAAAATACAGCAAACGAATAACAATGTGAGTCAAATTGTTGTTAGCCATCCGCTGTATAGCGGATCTGGTAGTGTGTATTGTAACGATGCGCCAGGTAGACCGTTTGCAACCGATGCAACTAAATTTGCATTATTTAATGCAGCCGTGTGTGAAGCGTTATCACAAGGCTTACTTACACGCCCTAATGCATTGCATTTACATGATTGGCACAGTGCCTGTGTTGCTGTTTTGATTAAGTTTGAACCTCGTTATAGTTCACTAAAAAATATACACATTGCTTACACCGTTCACAATATTGCACTGCAAGGTATCAGACCATTTAAACATGATGAATCAAGCTTGGAGACATGGTTTCCCTCACTGAACTATAATGGTCAGCATTTATGCGATCCGCGTTATCCACATTGTTTTAATCCAATGCGAAGTGCTATAAATTTAGCCGATAAGGTGCATTTAGTGTCGCCAACCTATAGCCAAGAAGTGCTTAGTCCGAGTAACAATGACAGAGGTTTTTTCGGTGGTGAGGGGCTTGAGCACGATCTGCAAAATAGTGCTAAGCAAGGTAAATTAATTGGTATTCTAAATGGCTGTGAATATCCAGAGTTGAATACTAAAAACGCTGACTTGGACACTTTATATAAAAAAATTGAAAATACATTATTTGGCTGGATGAGTAACAATGAACAACTACAAAGTAGCTACTATATTGCACACCAACGACTACAGCAATTTAAAGCCACAGCTGCTAATGGCCCCTTAGTAACAAGCGTAGGGCGTCTTACAGAGCAAAAAGTATTATTACTGTGTCAGCAGGTAGATGGCCGTTTAGCTATTGATAGCGTATGTCAAATAATTAATAAGTATAATGGTCGACTCATTATTTTAGGCTCAGGAGATAAAGAGCTTGAAAGTATTTTTAGTAAAGCGATGGCGCGTAATTCAAATCTGTTATTTTTAAAAGGCTATGGGCAAGGTATTGGGGATTTAATGTATCAACTAGGGGATTTGTTTTTAATGCCTAGTTCGTTTGAACCTTGCGGTATTAGCCAGATGCTGGCTATGCGCGCCGGACAACCGTGTTTAGTGCACAGTGTTGGTGGATTAAAAGATACCGTTAAACATGATGAGAATGGTTTTAGTTTTAATGGCACTTCTTTAGCGTTGCAAGCAAGTAATCTGCTTAACTGCTTGGATGAAACTCTATCACTTAAAAAGCACGATCCTAAAAAGTGGCATAAAATAAAAGAAAGTGCACAACAAGCGCGTTTCTCATGGATTGAAGTAGCGGCTAATTACATAGCGCAGTTATATCGATAAATTGTTAAAGACAATAAAGTTTCGTGACAACTGTACCCGTTTAATGTTTAATTGCTTAGTCTGATATAAAAACTAAGAAGTAGGTAATGTGTCTGTATTTGTTGCGAGGCAAGCAATCTTCAATCGAAGTCAAAAAGTGGTAGCTTACGAGCTACTTTTTCGTGATAGCCCTAAAAATTATTTTCCAGATATAGCCGATGGGCAGGCTACAGCCAGACTTATTATGGAGAACCAGCTTAACCTCGGTACTCGCCATATTACATCAGGCAAAAAAGCGCTTATTAATATAGGGCCTGAATCATTAAAACTTGATTTATGTGCTTTTTTACCTTGCCAAGATGTTGTTATCGAATTACTTGAAACAATAGAGCCTACCGATGACAACTATGAATTATGCAAAGGCTTATTCCATAGTAATTATAAGTTAGCCCTCGATGATTTTGTATACACCCCCCAGTGGGACCGTTTTCTAAAGCTGGTTAAACTCATAAAATTTGATATCGCAATCACTCCTCTTGATGACATACTCCCTGTAGTAGAAAAACTCCAAAAACATAAGCAAATAAAAATATTAGCTGAAAAAATAGAAACGCAAGATGATTACCAACTAGCATTTGACATGGGGTTTGATTATTTTCAGGGGTACTTTTTTGCAAAACCGACCATGATAAAGCAAAAAGATATTAATTATAACTACGGTTTAATTGTCGCCATTTACGCTGAAATTATGAAACCAAGCCCAGATATAAAAATTATTTCTGGTCTGTTTGAACTCGATGCAGCATTGGCTTATAAATTACTGCGTTTAATTAATAGCGGCGTATTTCCGATTCAAGGTGAAATTTCATCTTTAAAACAAGCACTTGTTTATTTAGGGCACGATCGTTTAAAGAAGTTTGTCAGCTTAATTGTGACCGCTTATACCGCAGATAAAAAACCAACCGAATTGATGCAAGTGTGCGTAGTGCGTGCGCGTTTTAGCGAGTTAATTGCTAAAAGAGTAGCAAAGCACCAAGTAGGTGAAGCTTTTTTAACCGGTTTGTTTTCATTGCTCGATGCAATTTTAGATCAACCTATGGGGCTACTCGTCGAAAAATTACCATTCCCTGAAGAAATAAAAGCCGCATTACTCAATGAAAAAAATACACTGTACTATATCTTAAATGTTGTTAAAGCATATGAAACGGGTAGCTGGTGGGCACTTGAGCAAGCTGTTATTCTGCTAAATATTGACAGTGCGATATTACCTAAAATTTATCAACAGTCTGTCGACTGGGCTGATAATTATAAAAATAATATTTAACGGACACTAGCTTTAATGCGCAACTATAATATGGATTTTATACGGGGTATTGCCGTACTTGGTTTAGCTTACATGAATGGCTATGCGTTCGGGCTTTTTGAGCTAGGCTACATTGGCTTGAATAACCCACCAATAAGCGATGCAATTATCCACATCATTAGCACTTTATTTGTGGACGGTCGATTTAGAACGCTTTTCAGCTTGCTATTTGGGGTTGGACTTTACATTCAATGGCAGCAACATAAATCAACGGTGCGGTTAAAAAGCAGGCTTTACTGGTTAATACTATTTGGTTTAGCGCATGGTTTTTTACTCTGGGCTGGTGATATTTTATTTGTTTATGGTTTGTCAGGCTGGCTTGTTATTAAATACCTAGAAAGTGACAATGAATTACTTCTAAAGCATGGTGTCGCGTTTATTTTGTTGTGCGGTGTTACTACAGGGCTTGTGATGTATAGCTCACCAACCGATATTATTTTTCGCGATTCTCAAGATTTTACCTCTTTGTACAGCCCGCACTATATTGATTACTTTATTAGCAACTTAGGTATGAATGCATTAATGGTATTTATTGTACCAATAATGACTCTGTGGATGTGCGCAGGTATTATGCTCATTGGTATTTATTTATATAAACAAGGTGTATTTAGTGAAGGCTTAAACACACAACAGCTAATAACCGTCATTATTGCAACCACCGCTTTTAGTGCGTTAAGGCTCTATACCTCGCAATACAACAGTGGCTTTATGTATGCAATACAAGAGTTACTAAATATGTTTGCTGCGCTTGGTATGGCTACGTTTTATATTCATTTAATTGTTAAGTTTTGTAATAACAGCCCACAAATAGGCACGCTTATTCAGCAAGCGGGGCGGTTAGCATTTACCTTGTATATTAGCCAAACGCTTATACAACTGTTGCTATATAAAGTGCTATTTACGCATTGGGTACTTAGTTTTAATCGAATTGATTATTGGTTAGTAGCGACTGCATTGGTTGTATTGCAACTGATATTTACAATTATATATAGTCGTTATTTTAATCAAGGGCCGCTTGAATATCTGTGGCGCAAATTAACGCAAGCAAAAATTAATGCTTAAACAGTTATAAATATTAAATTAGGGGAGAAAAAATAGTGCGGGTGGTTTACACTACTCGCCTTAAAAATTACTACGCCATAAGTGTCATGACTGAATTAAAACGTTTAAATAAATTTATTAGTGAAACAGGGTTTTGCTCTCGCCGCGAAGCCGATAAATATATTGAGCAAGGTCGTGTCAGCGTTAATGGAAGCTCCCCTGAAATGGGCGTAAAAGTAGCTGCCACCGATGTCGTATTAGTGGATGGAAAGGCCCTTAAAGAAACACCAAAGCGTGTTTATATTGCTTACAATAAACCGGTTGGTATAACGTGTACAACCGAAAGTAAAATTCAGAGTAATATTATAAGAGCAGTTAATTATCCAACGCGTATATTTCCCATTGGGCGTTTAGATAGACCTTCTGAAGGCCTTATATTTTTAACTAATGAAGGCGACATTGTTAATAAAATTTTGCGTGCGGGTAATAATCACGAAAAAGAATATATCGTTACAGTAGATAAACCACTTAATCGTCAATTTGTTACCAAAATGGCAAATGGCGTGCCTATTCTCGACACTGTTACTAAAAAATGTAAAGTGACACAAAGCGGTCCTAAAGAATTCAAAATAGTCCTTACACAAGGTTTAAACCGTCAAATACGACGTATGTGTAAATACCTAGGTTACGAAGTTGTTACCTTAAAACGTACCCGTATAATGAACGTGACACTCAAGGATTTAAAAGTAGGACAGTGGCGTCACTTATCAGATATCGAAATGGCGCAGATAAACGACTCAATCGCAGACTCAGGTAAAACTCAAGAGCATTCGGTCGACACCAATAAACAATCAGAAAATAATACGCCGGCAGTCACTACAAAACGTGATTTTCAGGGCGAAAACCCACGACGCTTTAGTCAAGGCGAGCAAAGTGATGGTCGCAACACCCAAAGAAGTAATGGCAGTAGTGAACGTAAAAACGAGCGAAGTAAAGCCCCATACCAAAAGCGCTCTACAACCTATGTTGGTAAGCCAAAGAGTATTAAAGAGAATCAATCCTCTGGCTCTAAATCGAGTTCCAGAAAAATCCTGACTCTAAAAAAATAGATTGAAGTGTCATTATTTCAAATTTAAATCAGAGCCTGTTGACCTTTTAGTTTAAAAACCTCTCAATCTAAGGGCTATTTATCTAGGGACTATTTAATTGAGCAAAGCCTCTGAGCTTTGCTCTCACTTCTTCCTCATCTCTATGTTGATAACACAAAGTAAATCGCCCCTAGACAGGACTCGAAGAGCTGCGCGTGTTTGACATCTATGCATTGTTGTCGACAATAGCCTGCACCAATACAATCATAAATCAAAAGTTTTTAACGCAGTTACCGTTAGTTTTAAGTCCTCAATAAAGTCAGTATATAATACCAAACTGCATAAATCTTTGATCAATTTAACGAATTAAATTGCACTCTAACGTCGTTAAAAATTTTTTATTTAGAACAACTAGATACAAAAATTTTTGCCTAGTTCTAGCGTAATTTTCTTAACATTAAATAGACCCCATATATAAGCAGATTGGTATAAGTGTATATCTAACCTCGCTGTATAAAATATATTGATTCTATAGCCTTTTATCTTCTTGTTTTTAAATTTAGCTTGCTAAGCTTATTTTATTTTTAAAATGTTAAATTATTGTATTTATACTATAGCGGATGATTTTAAGGGTATAAATAGATTAATTAGAATCTTTATGGCCACTTTATAAAAAACGTATTAGTGAATTCAAACTTTTGTATTTTAAATACTTTAAATAATACGTATATATAATTATTCGGATGGAATGGACTTTTGTATTAAATCTTCATCAGTATGAAAAAAGATCAACTTTTACTTGATTTATATTTTTTAGGGACTAAAGTAAACAAAAAGTTAAGCGGTTGTGGCTTGGTTGGGTACTTACTATGGATAGACGGTAGCTATATTAAAAGGACTTTAATAATGATTAATTGTGTTCAGAGAACTTTAAGCTTAAATATCACGCTTTGTATTCTTGGTCTATGTAATATAGGCAGTGCGCTGGCTATAGATAATACGTGCGATGCTAATTTTCAAGTAGTTAATTATACACCTCAAGTATGTTATTCAGAGTATAACCAAAATACCTGTGTTGATACTTGTGAGGCGGCTGATCCTGAATTTCAACCGCTTTGCTTTAAGCCCCTCTCCATTCCCTGCGACACACTTACGGATTTGCGTAATACAGCGAACGGTTTTCAACAACGTGAAAATTATTCTTGGTTTCATGTTTCTGATTTATTAACTTATGAAGCGCTTTTATCCGATTTAAATATTTTCCAGCAGCAATTATATATAGAGCTTTACGCTGAATTTATTAACCCACCAAGCTATTTTGGCTTTAGCCCCGCAAGCGATCAATTTAGAAGAGAAAATTTTCGTTTAGGATTACTTTCATCACTTGAAAGGCTAACAACACCTTTACGTTATGCTGCTGTGTATCGACGCTTTACATTGGGTGTGTCATTAGAAAACACACTAAATAACTCACTTTCAGAGATGTTTAGACAGATAGATACTTTTCCCTACTTTTCTAGTACTCAAAAGTCAGAACTAAAGACTGAGTTAAATAGTGTGCAAGCTAGACAAGTTCGTTTTTGGCAGTTGTTGAAAAATTATGAACCCGAAAAAATAGCATCAGGTAGAGTAAATTTACTCAACCGACGTCTTGAGACCTATGTAAGTACCTTAAAATCACTTCCAATTGAGCTGCAAGATAAGCTTATAAATAAATCATCGAACTTACCTGACGATATTAACGTTCAATTAGCGAAATGTGGTAACGACATTTGTTTTAATAAAATAGCAGCCCCTTCAAATGCTTTGTTTTACCCCGATTTCGACCTGCAGCTCTTAAACTTTGAACGCGTATTAGTTGCGCTCAGTAATGAAGCCGCAGCATTCACTAATGTGTATGACGGCGATTATCAAGTCGTTGAACCTAGCCTTTTAAAATCTCCAGATTTTGCGGGATTTATTAATAACAAATTAGCGGATTATAAAGCACTTCGCTCTCACGTGAACTTAGAACGCTTAGCAACCGCTATTAATATTGCTTATCTTTCAAAAAATCAGACAGGTAAAGAAATTCTTGCAAGGTTAGCGCAGCAAAGCGATACAACTGAAAATATGGGGTTGTCGAGTATTGCTGCATTGGATAAAAAACCAATATTACTTTGTAAAGAATTTAGAGAAATCAACCCCGAACTGAGCTCTATTCAACAAGAGAGCTTTGATTTAGCACTGCAAGGTCGAGAGATGATTAGCTTAATCACTCAAGGCGGTTATACGCAAGCATTGATGGATCAACTTACTTCTCTAATAACACGTCTAAATGAGTTAGCAGCCAGAAGTGTTGTGATCGCAAATATTGAACAGTTTACGGATGATCGCTTACTCACTATGAGCTGGTCATTATTTGACTTACATGAGTTAAATGAAAATAAGCAACTAATAGAAATAGAATACTTTGAATACAACGGTATGTTTTGGACGCCGACAATGTCGGCAGGTTTATCTGAATTATTTCCTGCGATTGAAAGTATAGGTACATCAATAAACTCGATGTTGCCAAACGGTATTGCTGCTAATTCACCACTTAACGATTTACAAATTACTCTGAAGCAATCTGCATACAATGCCTGTTCGCTAAACAATCAAGAAATAAATATGGTGATCAAAGTCACAGATGAGCAGGGAAGCATTAGCAGACAAGTTTTAACGTCGAAGTTTGAACAAATCTAATCAACTTAAAGGATATAAGAATGAAAATAATCTTACTTGCAATCGCCTCATTAACTACTTCGGCGTATGCCAGCGATTTTCCTGTCGACGTTTTTGATGCGAGTACTCAGTGTACTTCAAGAATGACGGGGACGGGTGAGCGATTTTTACCTCCGTGTCAATTTTCTGAGGTCAGTCTTGATTCGGATCAAAATACTAACTACAGCAATAGTTCGATTGTTCGAAGTGGTTTATTTAAAACGGTTTTAGACTATAGCTTTACCTGCGAATCTATTCGACCTTTGTCGGTTCGTTATAATCTAACTGCGGGCGTTGATGCAAGCTCTTCCAATAGAGTATCGGGCTCACGTTCGTATGAAAATAGTAATGTAGAGCTAACGCATGGATTTACAAATAGTATTTTAAATTTTGCAAGTTTAGAGGGGGTCACAGGGTTTCAAGCTATAAAACCTGGCTGTAAATTAACAGTTCAACAATTACTTACTTACCCAGAGCCACGGTACTTTAACCAATTAACAACCCATTTGGTTTCTTATAATAATCAATTAAAGTTGCTAATTAATATAGCAACACCTTCTACTAATCATATCAACTTAATAAGCACAATTGATAACACATTATCCACATTAGAGTTTTTACAATTTGATATAGAAGATGAGTTTTTACTTGATACAGTTCAGGTAACTATTGCTGATCTTATTGAATCAAAATCACACTTAACCAATACCTGCAGTGCAGGCAGTAGCTCAACGTTATGTAGTGCTGAAATTTCAAACCTTAGAAACTTTATTTCTAATAGTTTAGTGTTTAACGAAGGTCGAATATCTCAATTATACAATTTTTTAAATGAGCAAGTTAGCTGGCTCAATGGTAAACCTTTAGGTCGAGATCAATTTATTCTATCAAATGGACTAAATAAATTGAGCAGCCAGCTTTAGAAAATATTTAATGCAGCCATCTGGCTGGAAGGATCTATAACCCCAGTAAAGGAACTTTAAAAATGTATGGAAAATTAATAACAGCGACTGTTGTTACTGCATTGCTGCAAAGTACTGCTGCACATGCTTTGCCTGATTCACGAAAGGGAAATCCTCTCGATGCAATCGGTGTTCAAACCCCGGCAGGAGTTGGTGATGTTATTGTCGATCATGAAAACGCAAATACATTGCATGTTGGGCCCGCGTCAGTAAAGCAAATTCGCGGTACTTACGCAGAGCTCGGTGCTGCAGGCCCACAATGTGCTGATTATATTAATATTAAGTCTCAAGCATATAGGCAACTTGCAACTCCAGTATTACAAGAACAAGCTTACCTAAATAATGATTTTGTAAGTAACTGGTATCAACTTACATACGGTATTCCACGAGCAAATATTGATGGTTTAAACGAAATCAAAAAAGCGCGTAAAATAATTAATGACGCGGCATTAGAAAATGATGGTGTGATTGATAACTACTACAGACTAAAAACACAATGGACTGGTGTTGAAACCGAGTATGCATTACTACTCGAAGAGCGTGATAAATTAGATCGCGCGCAATCGGACGAAACAACCAATTGTATTGTAACAAGTGGCGGTGACTCTAACAGAATGTACTCTTGTATTGTTGGTGTTATGAATAAATACCAGCCGCTTAAGGATGCTTTAGCTGTAAAGATCACTTCAATTGAAGGACAGCGAAATGCAATCCGCTCGGACTATTATGTAGCGAAAGGCCTGTATGACGCTTATAAAGAGAAAATAGATGTAGTTAGTGACAATGTTGCTTTCCATGCTCAAATATTGGCTGCACAAACAATTATTTCTAAAAGTGCTTTTGAGCTAGAAGATAAGTTAGTTAAAACTGAAGGGGTTAAAATCACTGGTTTAGCAAGTGCCGGTTATAACCTGTGGGACCAAGAGCGAAACCTACTTGCTAATGCGCTTTATAATGCAGGACACGGTAATTATAGCGTGAAACAACTGGATGTATTTAATGTGCGTTTAAATTCTGGCGTCACCCGTAATAATCCAAACGTTGATGTTGAAGGTCAAAGTGTTTTTTCTAAAAACGTGTGGAGTTTTCCTGCTGATACTTTGTTAAACAATAATATAGTGAGTGATTGGTCAATGCCATTTGAGCGGGAAAACCGTGGCGATACAATCCACTTTGACGCAATGGATAAAAATTCATTTGCGGCAGGCGGAATCGACTTTTTTGTTACTAAAGATGCACGTTGTGGTGAATATACTCAGGAAGTCGAGGAGCATTATTCAGGCACTGATAACAACGTAACCGTGTCTTGGAAAGTAATTCGAAAACTATACGAACCTCAACCAAACCGAGTTGTTTTAACTGCAAACTTGGGACTTGCTTATAACTATTACGCGTACCCAGGCCCTATTAAAGGCGAGTGTTCAATTGACGTTGATCGTATGAACAGTTACTGGAGAAATAGTGGTAAATCTAAAGGTTGGAGTTGGTTTAGAACTAAAACAAATAGCTGGGATAACATTCGTGAGTCTGCCCGTGAAAACTTAGGTATGGATTGTAAGCTCGATCTAAAACCTCAATCAAATGATCCAACTGTTGCTGCAGAAATTGCACAAAATATTGAAGTACAAATGTACAACGATATGTGGCAAATGTTTTTATCAGTTTACGCAGAGTCTTACGATATTGATGTTGTTGAGCCTGCTGTGACTGATGCCGGTGAGAGTGATGTTGGCGCTACGTTAGGCAGTGGTTTAACGAAAATATGCCCGATGAACGTTTATTGCCAATTCGGTAACATTGTTTTACGAACACTCGATAAAATTGGTGGTTCTAAAGCACAAGGCACTACTTCTCATGTTTCAACTCAATACGGAAAAATTTGGAAACGATTTGAGAAAAATACATGGAATGTGCAAGAAGGAAGTGCATTGATTAGAGCTAAAGTGTGTATAGATGAAACACAGTGTAATTAGTTTATAAGTATAAAATGGGGAGGTGACTCCCCATTTTCTCAAGATAATTTATTTTATATATAGGATTTAGTTATGAAAACAAGTTTGATTACTGTAATCGTGATTATTATATCTTTAGCAAGTTATTTGGGGATAGTTAATTACAATCAGAGCAATCATGTGTCGCAAAACGAGGACATAGCTCAATCAATTAATGATGATTCGCACAAGGAAACCTCCACTTTAGCTGATCCGCCTCACACAGATGAATTAAAAATAAAGAATAAATTGAGTACTGAAAAAGTGTCAGGATCAGTTGATATACAAGAGATTGTCCAAGAAAGTCTCGAAACCCCGCTTAGCCAAGAAGATGAATATTATAGTTTTATAATTTCAGAGTTTCCTCAGCTAGAAGATGATGTTACGACTTACCGCAGCGCTGTAAAAACGCAACGTGATAATGTTGAAGTTTACGAAGCCCATGTTTCTGAACGTAATAAACGTGTTGCAGCTAACAAAAGTACGAGCCCGAGCTCTGATACTGAATTGACCTACCAACGAGACTTACTCTTAGAGCAAGCCAAAGAGCTTGGTGAGCAAGCAATGCTTCTGAATGAAGCGATAAGAAATGCGGCATATAATTAGTCTAATAATAAAATAATCAAGGAATAGAGTATGAAATGGAAAAATAGCATAGCAGCATCAACATGTATTTTAATGTCAGCATGTGGTGGAGGCTCAGGTAGTGATGAACAACCGAAAAGTGTTGGTACAGCAAAAACTAATGCAACCCCTGTTGCGCAAATTATGCCAAAAACATCAAATTTAAATTTAGGCTCTGCTACGACATTTAACGCATCAAAAAGTTATGATTCTGATGGTGATGCTTTGGAATATAATTGGGAATTAATCCGCAAGAATGATCAAGTATCTATACCTCTGGATAAAAACGATAGTGAAGAAATCATTATTACTCTACAAGATGAAGGAGAGTATATACTTCGCTTAAAAGTAAGCGATGGCAAATTATTTAGCCCTTTAGCTGAGTTACCTTTAAAGCTAGTTGGTAGTGCGGACTTAACGGCTCGTGCCGGTACTAATTTTACTGTAAAAAAGGGTCAAGTAATTAATCTCAATGGGGCTGATAGCCGCACCCTAGATGGCTTGATTACAGCTTATAGTTGGAATATCACTGAAAAACCAGCTGGCAGTACTGCAACTATATTTAGTAACCAACGCGTGAAAACAAACTTTGTAGCGGATGCTATAGGTAAATATACAGCCGAACTTACTATTGAAAATAGTTCAAATCAGGTCGCAAAAGATACGGTTGTGATTACAAGTGATGATTTAGCTAAAAACTCATCACCCGTTGCTATTTTAACAAGCGAAAAAACGCTTATTCGCCCTAATGAAATACTCCAAATTGACACAAGTAAAAGTTATGACCCTGATCGCTATGAACAACTTTCATATAGCTGGTCCGTGCTTTCTTCACCAGCAAATAGTGACGCAACACTGAGTTCGCAAACGGGCGCTAGCACTAGCTTTTCAGCATCTGTAAATGGAAGTTATAAAATAGCCCTACGGTTGACCGACTCTCAAGGTGATTACAGCGATGCTACTTATCAAGTTGAAGTTGGAACAAGTAATCAAGCCCCTATCGCTAAGTTAGGCTCTGATACTTCGATTACTCTAGAGACTCCAATTTCATTGGTATGTGACTCATGCTTTGATCCAGAGGGAGCCGATCTTAGCTTTGTTTGGAAGTTACTAGGAAAACCTGCCAATAGTAATCGTGAAATTGAATCACCAACAACAGCAAATGCAACGCTTACACCGGATGTTATTGGGGAGTATATCATTGCTGTTACCGTTTCTGATGGTCAGTTACAAACAGCATCCAATACTCAAGTACTCGATGCTAGGGTTAACAAAAAGCCTATTGCAAAAATATTAACATCTGATGAAGCATATTTAGGCAATAAAATACTCTTAGATGGATCAAAAAGCTACGACCCTGAAGGTGCAACGTTAAGCTACGAATGGAAAATCATTGAACAACCTAGTAATGATGAAATTTATACCGAAGCGGGTGGTAAAGCTCATTTTACTTCTTCAAGCACAGGGAAGTACGTTGTCTCATTGCGCACTAATGATGGCGTTCAGTTCTCAGATCCTAAAACCATAGCAATTAGCGTTAAAGATGATCTTGCACCAGTCATTGTACTAAAAGGCGAGAATAACCGCACCATTGCGTTAGGTGACACTGTGACTATCGATGCCACTCAAAGTTATGATCCAGAGGGTACGGCGCTTACATATTCGTGGTCATTACAAAAACCTGTTAATTCATCAATTAGTATAGTTGATAGTAGTGCACAAATAGTTGAGTTTACTCCTGATATAGGCGGTATTTATATCGCAGAGTTGATGATTAAAGATGCAGCGAATAATACCGCGAGTAAAAAAGTAACCGTTGAAGTGACTCAACAGTCAAACACTCTTATCGGAACAGTGAAAGGACGTATTGTAGATACCACTTTAAATGGTGTCGAAAATGCGGCATTCAATATTAATGGAAAAAAATATAGTACTGATAAGCAGGGTGTTTTCGATGTTGAAGTAAATATTGATGAAGGCAGCTTAATTACGGTAACAACAGAGGATGAACGCTTAGCTGAGTCTAAATATGTCACTGCGGCCATTTCTCAACAAGATTTTATTATTGATATGGGGGATTCATTTGTACCGGTCAAGCAGGACGTTGATACTTACCTATGGACTTGTGCTGAGTACAGTGGATCTAAGAATGTTAATTTGCGCTTTAATATGGTTGATACTTTTCCTGAGGCAACAAAATTCGTTCCTACATTTGATCAAACATTTAGCCATACTGTTGATACGAATAAAATAATTGCACTCCCTTCAACAGCAACGTTTGAACTAATGGTCGATGAGGGCTTAGAAATCACCGCACCAGGCTCGAGAGTGACCATCTATTATGCACCAGTTCTAGGGGCTATGAATATTATAACCATTTGCAACCAATAAAAAGGAAATTAAAAAATGAAGTTAGTTAAATCTTTAATGCTATTGATGTTACTTACTTTTGGAGCCAGTGCGGTAGAACCAATTTATGTAGGCGGCACCCAATATAGCTATACAGATGGTGATTTCGAGCCAATCTTCGTTAATGGAAGCGTGACGGGTTATGAAGCCGAAATAGATGTTTTACTCGATGAATATGATGAATATCTAGGGGGTTACCCTGAATTGATTTTTGATATTAGTGGTGGTGCCGCTGGCTCAATTGGTGGGCAGCCATTAAAAGTTGAAATGGATGTTTCCTGTTCGGGTATTGACGTTGGTTATGATGCAGATTTGATATTAAATCGCAGAGGTAAACTAACACCAGCGCGTTTTTCTATTTATAAGCGACTACAAACAGATGGGCAATGTAAAAAGTTAAAACTGAAAGTAAATAAAATGGGCTCTTCAGCCTTGGACAATGAAGCAACAATAGATGCTTTTAACGTTAATTTAATCATTTATTTAAACTTAATTTAAAGGAATAAAAATATGAAAAAACAAATAGTAATGCTAATTTTTTGTGCATTGAGTATGCTTTCATCAGAAGTAATGGCCTTTGATGAATCTCCTCTTGTACGATGTTGTGACTTTAGAGATAGATTCTGCGAAGAATACCCGCGCTTAGAAGAGTTTGTTTCAGAGGAGCAAATGCTTGCAGCTGCCAAACCTATGAACTTGAGTGTTCCAATATATGTTGGGGGTGCCAGATATACTTTAAATAAGTCAGATTTCAATCCAGTTTATTCCACAAGAGTGATCTATAGACCTTGCCTTGTAGATAAACCTATAATTATCAACACTTTGGTTGGTTATGAAGTTACTTTTCCTGTAGATGGAGATTATGGTCAAGAGCTTTTCTTTGATATAAATGGCCGCTCAAATAAATCAATGAACTTAGCCGCTTCGTGCGGTACTTTTAATGCTAGTGATTCAGGGAATAAATTTGTTATTTCTAAACAACAAAATACAGCGCAGAGCTGTAAAAATATGAAATTGAAATTTACGTTTCCAAGTAATTCGGCACCTGCCACTATAGATTTAACAGTAACAATATCGGAACAACTTTAATTTCAGACTCAATGGAGACTTAAAAATGAAAATACAGAGCTTCCTGATTGGAGTCGTCATATCTCTTACTTTAAGTAGTGCAGTGTTTGCAAAAGTTGATGGGGAAATGAAAACGGTAATTATTGGTCCCCCAAAACCACCAAGGCCTCCAGTGGATTGCGCATATATTAAAGATCCAATTTTAGACCCGTTGCAATATATTAGCCAAATGCAAACACCTGATCCTATTTATATAGGTGGGGAACGCTATATATTGAATAAAGAGAATTTCACGCCCATTTTTACGACGGTTGTTTACACTTGTCCAGGGTTGGAGCCACTCGTAGTACGCAAATATACGGGGTTTGAAATATCACTGCCTGTTTATAATGATTTTGGCCAGCCAATATTTTTTGATATTGCAGGTCGAACAGACAGACATATGAATTTAACAGTATCTTGTGGAACGTTTAGCGCCTCTGACTCGGGGGATAAATTTTATATCTCGCAATCAGTAGTAACAAACGGAAGTTGCAATACATTGTCAATGAAGTTTGATTTCACTGCTACGGCAACTCAGCCTCGCACCCTAGATTTGAGCCTTTCTATTTCTGAAGAGTTATAAATTAGTGGGTTCAGTGCTTCATTTTACAGCTAAGTGAAGCACATTTAATAAACAATAAGGATGTAGAATGAAAAATTTACTGATAGCTATCGCCTTAATTACAGGTGCTGGCAGTAGTTATGCCGAAGAGCAAACGAATTCGCTCAATGTTGACCAAAAAATGGTTATTTTAAATGAGACGGATTTTAGACCTGTTGTTGTATCTTGGGCAAATAGGGATGTTGTAACTGGCTATGAAGCATTAATAGATATTACGGGCACTAAGTCTTCACTTATTTTTAATGCAAATGGTGAAATATCTGCTAGATGGTTTGCTTCTAATTTTGCTATGACAACTAAGCTCAGTTGTAATGGTATCCCAATAGGTATGAGCAAAGTATATGGTCAGCGAAAAGCAGGTCAATCTATTCCTGCAAAGCCTGCTATTACTGAATTGAGACATAACCTTGACGGATGTGAGCAGCTAAAGGTTGAATTATTTAAGGAAGGGTCTTTGAGTCGTCAGTTTTATACGCGAATTCAAAGTATTTCATTGTCTATTTCAGTCCAAGCTCTTGATATAACTCAAGGAGAGATATAAAAATGTTTAAAATTATCATAGGTGTAGGCTTACTCACCGCAAATTCAATGAGTTTTGCCTCAGAAATTGGCCAAGTATTTTCTAATGTCGATATGGAACAACAAAATAATCGATATGAGCTAGTATTGTACCCAAAACAGTTTGAAAGTGCTGCAGTGGTAGACCTTAAATTAGATGTGCAGGGTAATGGTGAGTTAATGTCACAAATGCAACCGGTTTGCACTCAGTGGCAAGAGAATATGTGTACGGGTTCGTATAAAGATATTCTACACAATGAATTTTTGCACGAAGTCGATGTAGCGCTTTATTGTGATGATGAGCTGTTATATCAAGAAAGAAAAAATAATAGCGAATTCACAAATGAAGAAATTAGCTCATTAAGCAGCCGCTTGTCATTTAATAAATCGTTAGTAAAAACTATCTCGTTAAGTTGCAATGAAGTTAAGCTTACTATTCAAACTATGCATGGTGATAATGCCGCTATTATCCAAGGCCGAATTAACTTGTTGAACAGTACTTCTGGTTTGAGTAACGAAAACCATGAGCTTATAAAATGAAGGCACTACTTTTAATATCTAGCTTATTTTTTTGCTCTGCTGCTATTGCACAACCTGTTGATGTTGGGGGAGCGATATATGAACTGCAATTTAGTGATTTCTTGCCAATAAAAGTACCCTATGCTGGTAGCGAAGCGGTTATAGCTTACCAAGCAAAAGTTAATGTAGACGGTGATTATGCTCAGGACTTAACGTACCGCATTGGTGGAAAAGTGGAAACAAGGTGGTTTGCAGGCAACATGGCGGTGAGTTTGTCTGCTACCTGTGATTCACCATATATAGATCAACCAATATTTATTGGTGAAGATCTTGATTATGGTGATAGATACCAAAATATTTCTTACTTAGCTAAGCCAAGTTTTGCTAATACGCTAAATACGGGTGGAAATTGCCAAGCACTGACTGTTCGAATAGATAAAGAAGGACATTTAAGTCGTCAATTTTATACCCGTGTCACAAATCTTGAATTTAATGTTCAAATAATAGAAAAGTTATTTTAATCACTGCAAGGCACTTATTTAGTGCCTTTTCAGTATGGCTTTATATCTTTCAAGGTCAAATTTTAGTCCTTAAAGATTAACCGGTTCTAATATACACGCTAAATAATCAGTTACCACGACAGAGAAATAACTCAACAATAAAGTATAAATCACATTATGTGGTTGCCATGTTTAAGTGAACTTTAACAAGGCGAGTGGGTTTTTTAGTTCGTAAAACAGATTAATATTTTATCAAAATGGTATCGTAAGGAACAACCCATGAAATATTTTTTAATGTTGTGCGCTTGCTTGATTGCAAATAATACTTTGGCTCTACCGACCTATTTTATTGGTGAAGCTATGCATATTAATAAATCCGATATGCAAGTAATAACACAATTTTATAGACAAGATAATGGGGTCGATAAATACGCAGAAGTAGCTTATGAAGTGGAATTCCCGATATATGGAACATTCGGGTTAAATGAAATAGACATTGAGCTTACTGGGGGTATAAATTCGGCGTGGTATTCTTCAAACTTTGCAATGAAGGTTATTGTATATTGCAATGATATAGCGTTAGCGAGTGACCTTTCGTATGGCGTACGATACGAACGCGCTAGCTACATAGTTAAGCCTCAAATTCGCAGCGAACGCCAAGCCATACCGCAAGGGTGTGATACTGTTAAAATAAGAATGGAGAAGCAAGGGAACTTGTCTCGTATGTACTTTACTAACATTGAAAAAATTGACGTCAGATTATATATCACAAACAAGTTTTAATAGTAATTTGGTGAATTAAACTTCAGGAATCAATAGCAGTGATAGATTTATTATCCAGAGTTCAGGTTAGTTAAGCCTTTTTACTAAAGCTATTGTTTATACAGGCTTAGGCTTAGTTATATTATGGGTAAGCCCGACATAATGGGCAAAAACAACAGTAATGGGTTTGCGCCTAAACGTACAGCAAAGCCAGGCACAGAGTTATACCCGCTCACGTTAATTGTAAACTCAGTTGAACGACAATCAGAAATAGAAGCCATATTAGAAGAGCATTCGCTGCTTGCTTTAATTGAAATTAAAGCAGAAGTACCAGAAGATATTCGGGAACTTGACTTTGCGCTTAGCAAGTCAACACCACAAGTATTTGATAAAGTATTAGGGTCTGTTGACCTTTCAGGATTAAAACTTGTTCAATCTAGGGGCGATTTAATCGCGGCGCGAGGTTTGTAACCTAGTGGGCTCGGTAACTGCTCCTGCGTTACTCTAATGGCTTACATCCCTGTAAGAATAAGTAAAAACCGAGCAACAAAGAGTTAATTGCCCCTAGGTAGAACCCTTCGGGCAGCGCATGTTTGGCATTTATGCTGTGTTATCGCCTATTTATGGGGAATAACCACACACCATAGGCTCTGCCTTGTCTAAATACCAAACAGTCTGCTGCAAATTTAACCTCGAAAGATAAACAGGCCCTAGAACGTAACGCACCATGTTTATGCGGTAGTGAAAAAGTATAAAAAGTGTTGTGCTTAGTTTAATACGATTTTTATAAATAGCCTTTCTTATTTTTATAGTATTAAAAATGCCACTGAGTTTTAATCAGTGGCATTTTTTATGCTCGCTTAGTTATAAACTCAACTACTTTCGTGGTTCGTAATCTATTCCAAAGATAACGGTATAAAGTACTGGAACCACAATTAAGGTAAGAATGGTGGCAAAGCCTAAACCAAACATAATGGTCACTGCCATTGATTGGAAAAACACATCAAACAGCAGAGGTATCATCCCCAAAATTGTCGTGATTGCAGCCATTGCTACCGGCCTTACACGGCTCACGCCTGAGTCAAATACAGCCTCATAGGGTGATTTACCTTCTCGTAGCTCCAAGTTTATTTGATCGACCAACACAATGCCGTTTTTAATTAACATACCACTTAAACTTAATAAGCCAAGTAACCCCATAAAGCTAAACGCTGTATTCATAATGAGTAAGCCCGCGCTGACACCAATAATAGCTAATGGCACCGTTGCCCATATAACCAAAGGTTGCTTAACTGAATTAAACAGCAAAACAGTCACTGCAAACATCGCTAAGTAACCAAGTGGTAATGAGCCAAAAATTGCTTTTTGAGCTTTACTCGATGATTCAAACTCGCCGCCCCATTCCAACTCATAACCGCGTGGTAATACCATGTTTTCTATAGGGCCGCGAATACGAGCAAATAGCTTAGCGGGTGTTTCGTCGCCTAATACATTATTATCTGCCATTACGGTAATGGTTCGTTTACGATCACGGCGCATTATTAGGCTATCTTCCCACTGCACAATAAACTCATCAACAACTTGAGTTACAGGCACGAATACACCCAGAACAGGGCTATATATTTGTAAATCATGCACGCTTTCTACGTTTAAACGCTCGTTAGCTGGGGAGCGTGCAATAATAGGCAACAGCTGCGTACCATCACGGTATACACCTACTTGCTTACCCGAAAGACTGGTAAGTAATACATTATCAAGATCTGATTTGCTGATCCCTAAGCGACGTGCTTTTTGTTCATTAAATTGTGGGCGAATCATTTTGGTACGTGCACGCCAGTCATCACGAATATTATAGGCACCATCATCGTTACCAATCAGCTCTTGCGCTTTTGCAGCGAGCTGTCTTAAAACAACGGGATCAGGACCAGAGAAACGCGCCTCTATTTTAGCATCAGTAGATGGGCCTATTTCCATAGGTTTAATTTTTAGCTGAGCAGAGAGCGCATGATTTACTGAATAATCTCGTACTTTTTGCATTACTGTTGCAACGGCTTCTCTATCTTTTACGCGAATAATCAATTGCCCGTATGCGGGGTATGACTTTTCAGGTGCGTAGGTAAGCATAAAGCGCGGCGCGCCTTGACCTGTAGTACTTGTAATTTCTTCTACTAATTCATTACTTTGTAAATATGCTTCAAGTTGCTTAATACCTTCTAAGGTTGAGCGAATGTCAGAACCTTGATCTTGCCAGTAATCAACGTAAAACATTGGGGTGTTAGAAGCAGGGAAAAACGATTGTTTAACAGATCCAAAACCAACCACAGCAGAACACAATAAAATAACCATTAAAATAAGTGTGGTTTTTCTAAAGTGCATTGCACCATCTAAAATAGCTTTATAGCCATTAAAAATAAATCCTTTGTACGGATCGTCTTCTTCTTGGCCTTCCTCATTTTTAAACTCAGTTTCTTTAAACATTAAGTTGGCAAAAAATGGTGTAAGCGTAATGGCTGTTATCCAGCTCAATAAGAGAGAAATAAATAACACCCAAAATAAGCTACCAGCAAATTCACCACTGGCATCAGAGCTTAAACCTATGGGGGCAAAAGCCGTAACTGCAATAACGGTTGCTCCCAGTAATGGCCACTTTGTTTGTTCGACTATATTAACGGCAGCCTTTAGTTTAGTTTGCCCGCGCTTAAGGTTTATTAAAATGCCTTCGGTTACCACTATCGCGTTATCAACCAACATCCCAAGGGCAATAATGAGTGCGCCCAGCGATATGCGTTGCAAGTCGATAGCAAACAATTTCATAAAGATGAAGGTACCCAATACAGTAAGCAGTAAAATACCACCAATCAAAATACCGCTTTTTAAGCCCATAAATAATAGTAATACAACAATAACAATCGCAATTGCTTCTAACAGGCTAACAATAAACCCATCAACCGATTTTTCCACTTCTTTTGGCTGGTTATATACTGAGCTTATGTCAATTCCATGAGGACGTTGGTACTCAAGCGATGCTAAATGTTTATCTATATTTTTGCCAATATCTACTACATTTACGCCAGATGTAAACGATACGCCAATTAAAAGTGCTTGGTTGTCGTTAAAGCGAATAACATTGTTTGGTACTTCAGCGTATTCCCTATAAACCTTGGCCACATCACCTAAATAGATAAGTTCGCTTGCACCTGGTTTTGAAATAAGAAGGGTTTCGAGTTCTTTTACATCCTTAAATTCACCAGTGGGGTGCAAGCGGATGGATTCATCGCCGACGCGAATTTTTCCTGCATTTGATACCGTATTTTGCGACTGCAGTAATTGAAAAATATGACTAGGCGCAATCCCTAGTTGAGCTAGCTTTCGGGTAGATATTTCTACGAGCACTTGGGCTTGTTGCTCGCCAGCTATTGTTACTTTACTCACCCCTTTAACAAGGACGAGTTCGCGTTTTAAGTAATCTACGTAATCTTTAAGTTCATCATACGAATAACCATCACCCGTTACCGAGTACATAACACCGTAAACATCGGCAAAATCGTCCAAAATAGTACTAGGGTAAACACCACTTGGCAGAGAAGGCGAAAGATCGTTAATTTTACGTCGCATTTCGTCCCAAATTTGGCGAAGTTGCTCTTTACGGTACGTACTTTTCATTTCTACCGAAATTTGCGACTTACCATTTGAAGAGATAGACGTAACGTAGTCAACATAGGGTAACTGTTGAATTGCATTTTCGATAGGAAAGGTGACTTCTTCTTCAACCTGTTGCGGCGAAGCACCCGGGTACATGGTAATCACCATAGCCTTTTTAAGTGTGAATTCTGGGTCTTCTAATTGCCCTAAATCAAAATACGAGACACTACCGCCAATTAATAGCAGTAAGGTAAACATCCAGCTGATGACTTTTTTCTCTATGGAGAGTTGTGCAAAGCTCATATTTATAAGCCTCGCTCTTTGTTCCATGCGCGTACTTTCATACCTTCTTTTAACGAATGCACACCCGCTGAAACAACAATTTGACCTTCCTCAATACCGCTGAGTACTTCAATACCATCGCGGTGAAGTTGGCCAATTTTAACCGCTTGTTTGTGTACTTCACCAGTTGCTGAGTCAAAAAGCCATACATAGGCATTGTCTTTTGTGGATTCTTGCGGTTCAGAAAAAACTGATTCGATAGGTAAAATAGTGTAAGCCACCTGCGAGCGCGTTACTTTACTTAAATCTATTAAAACGCGACCAGTCATCCCCGCGAGTAAGTTAAAATCTTTAGGCACTGGCAGTGAAAAGACAACTTTATAGGTAAGCGTTGCAGGATTTGCCTGAGTATCCCATTCTTTAATTGTCAGTGTGTACTCTTTATCGTCGTAGCCATCAAATTTAACGGTAGGCTGATAGTTAGTTCCTTTTTTGAAACGTGCGACTATTTTCTCAGGAACCTGAATTTCTACATCCATTAAGTCACGTGTTTCTAAGCGCAATATATTTTGTTTTGCTTGAATGTTCTCAAAGTTTTTCACAAACACTTTAGCAACTGTGCCGCTAAATGGCGCTCTAAGCTCACTATATTCAAGATTTGTTTGTGCAATTTTAAATGCTGATTCAGCAATTTGCATATTAGCAGTGGCTTGATCTAATTCTGATTGGCTCGTTATTTTTTTCTCAAATAGTTGCTCAATTCGACCAAGTTGTGATTTTGCCAGCTCAAACCGTGCTTTACGTTCGTCGTACTGCAGTTGAAAATCTTCTGGGTCAAGTTTTGCTAATAAATCCCCTTTTTCAACATGCTCGCCGGCAAGTACCGGAAATTTAACAAGCTCACCATTTACCCTAAACGCAAGATATGAGCCCTGATTAGCAACTACTTCAGCGGGAAAACTGCGAATATTTATTTGTGAATCATGGCCTATGTTGAACAATTTAACAGGACGAATAGGGTCTTCTTTAACTTGCTTTTCTGGTTCAGAGCAAGCTATTAAGCTAAGTAATATAGTTGTTAAAAAACATAGACGAAAGAGTTTCATGTTTTCTCCGTTGCAATGATGGCAAAATAATTGAGTGCAGCATACGCTGCAAACATATAAAATAAAAATCATTAAATCTTAGAAACTTAATAAGTTTTATTTATGATGTTGCAAAGTGGTATATGAAGCTGAATCAATTAATAATTTTAGATGCCATAGTGCAAAGCGCAAGTTTAAGTGGTGCGGCATTAAAACTACATAAAACACAGCCAGCGCTTACTTTAGCGATTAAAAATTTAGAAGCAAAAATTGGCTTTGAATTACTAGATAGAAGCAAATACAGATTACAGCTTACTGAAAAAGGGCGTGTTTTTCACCGTGAAGCACAACAGCTTCTTCATGCAAATGATGAATTAGCGCAACTCGCTAAAGAATTAGCATTAGGGAACGAACCCCAGTTTAGAATTTGTTACGAACAGCTTTGTCATATGCAAAGTTACAATGAGATCATAAGCAATACTTTTAGATTATTCACAAGCACAGAATTTAGCTTAACAAGTGGTAAACGCTTTATTTCATTAGAGCATGTCAATAGTGGTCAAGCCGAGCTAGGGATTGGCCCTTGGTTTGATTTATTTCATGCGACAGGTGATTTAGAAAGCTTACCGATAGGCAAGCTCGACATCGGTATTGTAAGTGCCAAAGGGGTCATCCCTTCAGCACTTAGTTATAGCGAGTTACAAACCTATCCGTGTTTAGCTATGTTTGAAAGTGATTTAAGTATAGACAGTGAAAGATTATCCTACTCAAAGGGCGCTGCTATGATGAAAATTGATGACGTATCAAGCTTAAAGTCATTTTTACTCTCAGGAGCTGGTTGGGCAATGATGAGCCTAGAGCATTGCGCGCCTGAAATAGAAGCGGGATTACTGCAAGAAATAAAAATAACCGACAGAGAGCATCAATTTAGTGCGCAAATTAGAGCCTTTAGGCAGCATGCTATTCATCACGGCCCTGTAGCACGCACTATTTGGGAGCAATTTAAGAAATTAAGTAAGGAGTATTCTAGCAACAATGGCTATTGATAAAGAAACACTTATTTATACTGTTATCGCAGGTATACCAATGGGGAAAGTAGCAAGCTATGGACAAATAGCAAGCCTTGCGGGATACCCTCAAAATTCACGGTTAGTGGGGCGCTTATTAAAAATGATGCCAAGCGACTCTATTATCCCTTGGCATCGCGTAGTTAATAGCCAAGGCAAAATAGCGTTCCCAGCGGGCAGCGAAAAATACCAAGAGCAGCGAGAAAAGCTATTATCAGAAGGTGTATTGTTTAAAAACGACAAAGTGAATATGCGTGAGTGCCGGTGGGAGTAATATGATTTTTATCGGCGGATAAGTGCTGTGAGTAAACGCTGAAAACCTTAAACTCTTGTTTATATTTATACTGTATTATTTTTTAATAATAAATGAGACAACAAAAGTGGCAACAAGTAACTAATTATCTGGGTATTACTTTTACTTGTTTTATTTAACAAAACCCAACCATCAGTGCCCATTATTTCAATTGAATTAAGGGTAATGCTATTTACAGTAGGTTTTTGAATACTCCATTGTCCAGAAATACGGAAAATACCAAAATCTGTATTGATGCGAGTGATGCTAAATAATTGCACAAAACCTCGGGTAAATATCACGAGCCGTAGATTAGCTCGCTTTTTATTAATATTAATAAACCATAGCTGAGTTTCTATTTGGATTCAATCGGTTACTTTAATTTAATCAGAAATATAAGTGAGGGTTTAATGGTGTTTTAATTGGCGTTTTGAGAGGCAAAATTTAGGATGGATGTCTTTATTATTCTGTTTAGCCAACCTCAATGTACCGGTTATCGCTCTAAGTTGAACTTCATTACAGTCCCGAAACAGACGCTAATTGACAGTTTTTAGTTCGTCAGCTATGACATCCTTAATCCATTCACTATAATTGGAGATTCTCACTTGATATGCAGTTGTACCATATAACCCACCCTTAAAGTCAGAAATATCGCCATGCGCCAGTTGCCAACTTGAAAGCCCTACAAGAAAGGGCTTACCACCTTGATAAATGACAGAGGCTCCACCACTATCACCTGAACCGTGCATCCCCTCTAGAGGTAATCCATTAGTTGGCTTATCGAACTTGAATGTCAGCCAATTAGTTTCTGCATTTTCAATAATATTTTGGAAGTGATTCAGCTGTTTCAAAGATTTAGTATCAGACTCTTCGCCAATAAGCCCATTACCTGTAGCACCTTTACCAAAAACTGTAACTGTTTTGCCTTGTTCTTTTATATTTGTGTAAAGAGCAATCGGTAATACATCGTTCACAGGTGAAGATAATTTAATTAATGCAATATCACTTCTTGCTTTAAAAAAGCTCATTAAAGGCGCTAAATTTCCTTTCAACAAAATTTCGCTAGGCTTTTCAAATTCAGGATGTATGTACACTTTTTTAATTTGATATGTATTTGATCCAATCCTTAAACTTTTACCAATATAATTATAAAAAATGGTATGTGCGACAGTTACAACCCAACTCGGGTTGATTAAAGCGCCATGTCCCTCATGGGGCATATCTACTAAGAAGTCAGGAGCTTCTTTCAACACATAATTCTCAGGGGGAATATCATGCCTTTTCACAACAGCGAGACAACTAATAGAAAAGACAAACAGAAAAATGAAAAAACAAGTTTTCATAGTGCGCCCATGTTTTTTATGAATGCTTTACAAGCTACCTTGTAAGCTAGTAGAAAACAACTGATTAGACCGTCTGCAATTCGCTTCAAGCCGAACTTCGCCAGAGTGCCAAACTCGGCCGCTCGTAACTTCAGCCAAGCTTTTGATACGTATGTTATTTAAATTGTTGCCAAGAACAGCAAAGGCATCCACTTTAAATTTTAGGGCCAAAGGCTACCCATTCTGAATACACCATGCTTTGTAGCTTTTTACTATTGTGAACAAGGCAATACAGTGATTGCCCTGTTTAAATTAACGATTTAGAAGCAGCTTCATTCTAACTTCTATGAGCATCGATACAAGGCCTATACACATCTTGATACCTATTATTTTTCCGTCGCTATTCTAATCAAAATGGGGCTATGATCTACTTGTGCGTTAGTGGCGCAGCCTATCGCTTTCCCTTGATTATCCATTCCAATATCACACCAAATATTATCTAGTACTTTTAATTCCTTAACATGCCAATCCAGCGGCAAATCTCGGACCAATATATAATCAATCCGGCTTTTATCGTAGTATGTATGACCCGGTTTATTATCGATGTTTGGATATTTCTCTCGCCATAAATCAATAAAGCCTTGGTCAAAAAAAACCTGCATTTCGCCGCGCTCTGGATCGTTATTCCCCCATGGATTATCTCTATCAGCATTAAAATCACCGGCCAATATAACAGGAGCCGAGTCAGAAACATGGTGATTAATAAGCTCTGCAATTGTTTCAAAATCACTGAGTCTTGTTGTATCAGTGGGGCTTGTTACAAATGCGGTGTGTGCAGACCAAATCCATACAGGCTTGTCATTAATTAAGTACTTTGCCCCTAAAACAGTACGGCCGTGTATCTCTCTAATTATTTTATCAGAGAGTGTTTTGAATTTGCTGGCTAATCCAATTCCATAGCTACCAGCAGAGCCTTCTCCACGCCCGGGGTATGCCTTATTTTCTGCACACCACATCTTTTGTATATCAAAATCAATATTAGGACGTAATAGGTTATAAAATCCAGAACCACAGCGCTTAACTTCTTGTAAAGCAATAATATCAGGCTTATAAGAAAGCAACTGCTCCCTAACTTGTAAAAATGGATAATTATTTTTCTGTCCCATTTCCCATGCATTCCAATTTATAAGTGTAAATTCTTTTTTTTGAATCTCACAGGCTATTTGATTTGCTAAGCCATAAAAAGGAATTAATAACACGATTAGTATCGAGAATAATTTATATTGCTTTATCATTTTTATCCTTAACTTTGGTTATATTGGGAGTCAATTAATACAAAGATCAACAAAATAAGCTATTAACGTATAGCGTTGTTATGACAACAATATGATTAAGAAAATAAAATGTGTGAAAGCTTAAATGGTTATTAAAAAGTTAATAGCAATCTTGCTTATATGTGGGCTTATTTAATTCGTTAAATTGCACAAAGATCTATGTAGGTTGGTATAAATGCAGGGATCATAATAGGTAGAAGTAGGGCGCTTGAAATATCTCGCAATGACGGCGCTTTGAAAAAAATTCAGTGAGCTATTGGGGAGTTAGCATAACTCATAGCCACTTTTCCAGCACGTAATTAGTAAGTACTTGACCACGAATTTTTACTTGCTGTTTTTTAACTTCTTTAAAGCCGAAATATTCAAAAAATGGTTTAGCGGTAATACTTGCGTGGCAATATAGCCGATCCATGCTTTCTTTACGTCCAGTAGAGGTTATTGTTTGTATTAGTGCTTTACCAATACCTTTGCCTTGATGTTTGCAATGGCAAAAAAAGTGATCGATATAACCATCATCTTGAACATCGGCATAACCTACGATTTCACCATTTAAAATAGCTACAAAAGGATCAATAGCGCTGATCCGTTTATACCATTCAGGCTGGTCATAATCATCAGGAGCCCATGCTTGAACTTGTCCCTCTGAGTAGTCTTTAATGTTCACGTTCCTGATTGTGTTAAAAAAGATTTCTCTTAATGTTAGCTCATCACCATTTTGAAACTTTCTAATAATCAGCATATGTACCACTTTATTTAGCGAAAAATAAGTATATCGCTGTAAGTTACATTTTTAGAAATTACACATAGCCTAATATACATAATTACTAATCGAGATATAGTGACAAACACAACCAGCTATAACGAATAAATGCCAAATTGCGTGGCTAAATTGGGTGCTTTTAGCACTGTAAAATAAAGTACCAACGCTGTAAAAAATACCACCGGTGAGTAACCAGTAAAGTGCGTTTGCATCAACACGCGAATAAAGTGGGTATACAATGGCCAGTGCAAACCAGCCCATCAGCAAATAGGTGGCGAGTGATATTTTTTTATTACCGTTTTTTACAAGTATTTTATAAGCAACGCCTGCAAGTGCTACTGTCCAAATAAATGTAAGCGTAGCCCACGACCACATGCCGTCTAATGAGAGTAATAAGAAGGGAGTGTAAGTACCCGCGATAAGTAAATAAATAGCGCAGTGATCGCACTTTTTATAAAAGTCTCTTAAGCCTGGTTGGATACTGGCGTGGTACAAAGTGGATGACAAAAACAGCACAAATAGGCTGCTGCCATAAATTGCAGTACTAACATATGCTTTAGTGCTGGTGGCTTGGCTAAATAAGTCCCAGATAACAAATACGGCAAAAATAATACCTAGCGCATGACTAATAACATTGAGTTGTTCTTCTTTACGAGAATAGGGCGCTTCTAGCGACATAACAGATCCTACCACTGTTGGAATGGATTTTAGTGTACAAGTGTACGCTGAAATTTTCAATCTAAGTTTTGAGTCATACTGAAGCGCCTTATTTAATAAACGATTTAGCTTTCACTTGATTTTAAAGAAAATTAATTCACTATGCTTACCTCTACTATAATCTAAATGATGAGTTGAAATAAACATGAAAACAGATTTAAAAGCAGCTTTACTTACTGCTGTTGTTTATCCTGGGGCTGGGCATTTTTCTTTAAAAAAACACTTAATAGGCGCCATTTTTGCGGGGGTATTTTCTGTACTGTTAATTTTAACTCTTCAGGATATATTTGCGATTGCTCAGTGCACTGCAAATGAAATTGTTTCGGGTAAAATTCCCATGTCGGTGACGGCTATTTTAAATGCTGCACATGAACCGTCAGATGCATGCGCCAAATTCGCAGAATATAAGTATTTACCGTTAATGATTGTGGTTTGGGTCTTGAGTATTGTCGATGCATATCGTTTAGGTAAAAAAGTGCTGCCCGTTAAAAAATAAGCTCCTTAATTGGAACTCAAATAATAGATGTGAAATTTAACTAAAAAATAGTCAAAAAATTAAAATATGTGGCTAAATTAACGAGAGGTGAATGGTTGTAATTAAGTGATTTTACTAAAAGTTATTTAATTACAATTGGTTATATTTTATTTTGATGTTGGCATATCCCTTGATTGTATAACTATGTCCAAACAATACACAAACAAGGAATACCATTATGAAACATTCAATTAAAATCGCTATGGCTAGTTTATTAGTATTAGGTTCTTCGCAAATACACGCAACAGAAGTTGACCTAGATGTAGCTAGCATAGTGTCTCAAAGTGTAGCTAGCTACGTTAATCAAACTACATTTGAGCTTGAAAAATCTGTAAAAGAAGCGCTTTATTTTGATGCTAAAACTATTTTAGATGGGTTATTAGAAGCGCCTACTTTAACGAATAATACAGTGTCTGAAAATACTGACGCTAGTGTTAAAAACGTCAAATAAACCATCTAAAGGATTAAAACGATGAGCAGCGAACTTGGATTATTTGCACTAATGTTAGCACCAGTAGTAAGCATGATCAGCGCTTATTACTCGGTTCAAATATTTAAATTTATGGGTGGTTGGTTTAATATTTAACTAATTATATGGCAGGTAATTAATTCGAATCATTTAAAGCTGATCGACTTAGCAAAAGCGCACGTAAATAGAGGAAGAGTGTTTGAAATAAGTAGATTTTTATGAAACGTGCGATTTTTCCATTACCGATTTTTATTTTACCAGAAGGCTACACGCGACTACGCATATTTGAACCTCGCTATTTAAATATGGTTAAAACCGCGTTAAAAAATAATACAGGGTTTGTGCTTTGCACGTTTGAGCATGACACACCATTTAATATCAGCGCACAAGGCTGCCTAGTTGATATTATTGACTTTGATCAAGACGATAACGACGTGCTTTTAATTGATGTATTTGCATCACAAAGCGTGCAAATAGACGATGTTTACCAAGACGAGGACGAACTACGCCATGGTCTGGTTTCACAATGTAACACGCCTTATTGGTACAAAGATTCTAACAACGAAATTGGTGAGAACGACCGCTTACATGATGCGCTAAAAAGTGTATTTTTGAGTAGCCCAGAATTAAACACTTTGTATAAGCAAACACACTTCAATAAGTTGCCTTGGATTGCCGCCCGCTGGCTTGAACTGTTACCTATATCTATTGAGAAAAAACAGCAACTTGCGTTTGAGACAAACTTTGATAACTTACTCCGTTTCCTCCATACTGTAATTAATAACGAATTTGCCTAAATTTTTATGATCCTTAACTAATTATTGCCCGTATTACATTACACAAAAGCAATAACGGGGTAAATTATTATGGTAAGTCAACAACAAACACTACGTTGTGAACCTAATACAGGTAAGTATACTGCCATGCCAGAAACGCCTAGTTCTGAACTGATGCAAGCATTAATAGCGGTTGCACAAAATCGTGATAAGAAAGCATTCGCTTATTTATTCGAGTATTTTTCGCCAAAAATTAAACGCTTTGGGATAAAGCAATTTGGTGTTGAAGCGCAAGCCATGGAACTTGTGCAAGAAACACTAACATCTGTTTGGCGCAAAGCGCATTTGTACAACAGTGAGAAAGGGGCTGCCACTACGTGGGTTTACACCGTTATGCGCAACGCCTCGTTTGATATGCTTCGTAAAATGAAGAGTAATAAAGAAGAAAATATAAGCGAAGATATTTGGCCGCTGTTAAATGATTCTGAAGATACAAACCATGAATACAGTGATCACTTAGAAGATCAACAAATTAAACGCTACCTTGATAAACTACCAATCGCACAAAGAGAGGTAGTCAGAGGGGTTTATTTTCAAGACATGTCGCAAGAGCAATTAGCTCAGCAACTTAATATTCCAGTAGGCACGGTAAAATCACGATTACGTTTAGCCTTGCAGAAATTACGTAATGAAATGGGAGATAAGCATGATTAAACATCACCCGAGTGAAACTTTACTTACAGAGTATTGCTCAGCATCGTTAAGCGCTTCTTTGAGCCTAGCTGTGTCTATACACGTTGATATGTGCCCTGTATGTCAAGCAAAAGTTGCTAAAATTGAAGCAAGTAATGCAAATGAGCTATTTAGTGAACAGCCAACTCAATTTGAGAAATCTCATACCGAGCAATCTGAGTCATTTGAAGAATTTGAATTAAACCTACTAGACATGATCACATCTGACAATTCGATTGATGAAGTCTACGAAGTTGCACCTGTGTCTATTAAAGTCAATGAGCACAAATACCAACTGCCACGTGCTTTAACACGTATTTCTCATAGCAAATTTACGCAAGTAGGTAAATTAGCTCGATCTCGTGTTGCGCTTGACGATGGAGCTCTACGTTCTAGTTTGCTGCATATTGATGCGGGTGGCGAAATACCAGAGCACACACACACAGGATTTGAGGTCACATTATTATTAGATGGTGAATTTAGCGATGAAGAAGATAGCTACGTTCCAGGTGATTTTATATGGCAAGATGGTAGTCACCAACATACCCCTTTAACAAAAGATGGGTGTTTGTGCTTTACAGTTGTCAGTAGTGCACTACATTTTAATAAGGGCTTCAGTAAGTTACTTAATCCAATTGGTAACTTGATTTATTAAGAGAATCTATGCTAACAGATACAATAAAAATAGGTATAAGCGCCTGCTTAGCAGGCGAAAAAGTTAGATTTGATACGGGTCATAAAAAATCAAATTTTTGTATGGACGAGCTAGGAAAACACGTTGAATACACGCGGTTTTGTCCTGAAGTTGCGGTAGGTTTACCGATCCCTCGTCCAACCATTCGTCAAGTGAGAGTGGGCGATACCATTAAAGTATGCCGTCCTGATGGGTCTGGTGAGGTTGGTCAGCAACTCACCGAATATGGTAAAAAAATTGCAACTGAACAAGCCAAACAATTAAGCGGATTTGTATTTTGTGCTAAAAGCCCAAGCTGCGGCATGGAACGCATTAAAATATATAACGAAGCAGGAACAGGGAATACCTCTGAAGGCATCGGTTTTTTCGCTGAGCAGATAATGAAGCATAATCCGTTATTGCCATGTGAAGAAAACGGTCGCTTAAACGACATGCATTTACGTGAAAATTTTGTAATGAGAATTTACGTATTTAAAAATTGGCAACAGTTAGTCCAAGAGCCGCTTACGGTTCATAAGCTTACCCAATTTCATTCTCAGTATAAGTATTTGTTAATGGCTCATAATTATCAAGCTTACCGTGATTTAGGTAACTTATTGGGAACTTACGTCGGCGACGACATTAACGCACTTGCCGATGAGTATATTTTAGGTTTAATGACCGGCCTTAAAAAACCAGCTTCTCGCAGAAACAATTGCAACACGTTGATGCATTTACAAGGTTACTTTAAAAAAGAGTTATCGAAAGTAGAAAAACAAGAACTTCGTGATGCAATCGACGAATATCGCGAAGGTTTGGTGCCTCTATACGTTCCACTTACCTTGTTAAAACATCACTTGAAGGTTCATCCAAATGAATACCTTGAAAAACAGGTGTTTTTTAACCCTTACCCTCATGACTTAAAACTACGATTTGGTATTTAATGGATACACTATTTTGGTTTAGGCGCGACTTGCGCCTTTTTTCTAACGAAGCGTTAATTCAAGCGCTCAATAATGGCGCTAAACACGCCATTTTTTTTGTGTCTGAAAAACAGTGGCAACAACATCAAGCCGCGCCTATTCAGATTGACTTGCTAAAACGAAGGGTTTCTTATCTTCAATCTCAGCTTGCAGATTATGGTATTACTTTACACATTATAGAAGCACCAAGCTTTTCTGATTGTGAGCGTGAGCTTATTGATTTTTGTAAAGCGAATGATGTAAAACACATAATTGCTAATGCAGAGTATGAGCTTAACGAAGTAAATCGTGATAAGGCGATTTTAGATAAATGCGACGAGCTCTGTATTACATTTACTTTGTATGAAGGCGATTTAATAGCGCCCGTTGGTTCGGTTAAAAACCAAAGTAACGAAATGTATAAAGTATTTACTCCGTTTAAACGAGCATGGTTAAAACAATACCAAGATACACATTTTAGTTTACCGCTGTGGCCTTTAAGTTCTGAGCCCGTTGAGTTTGATGAAAGTGGCTTATTAAAAAGTGATGGCAGCTCTGAAAAGTGGCCAGTTGACGATGAAACACTAGCAACTGTGGTTGATAACTTTATCTGCGACAAACTCACCAGTTATGATGATCAGCGTGACATACCAAGTATAAAAGGCACTTCAGGGTTAAGCCCTTATTTAGCGTTGGGTATAGTGAGCACTAAGCAATTATTGATCAATATTCAGCAGCGTTACCCAGACATACTAACCACATCAAAAAGTAAAACCTTTACGTGGATAAATGAGCTCATTTGGCGTGAATTTTACAGACATCTCATTGCTGAATTTCCCAAGCTTTCCCGTGGCGACAACTTTAACGAAAAGTACAATGCAGTTGTGTGGCGCAAAAGTGAAAGCGAGTTTACAGCGTGGTGCGAAGGACGTACAGGTTACCCATTAGTTGATGCCGCTATGTTGCAACTAAAACAAACTGGTTGGATGCATAATCGTTTACGGATGGTGGTTGCAAGCTTTTTAACTAAGCACTTATTAATAGATTGGCGTGAAGGCGAGCGTTTTTTTATGCAGCACCTAATTGATGGCGATTTAGCCTCAAATAATGGTGGGTGGCAGTGGGCAGCAAGTACAGGATGCGATGCACAGCCTTACTTTAGGGTTTTTAATCCAATCAGACAAAGTGAGCGCTTTGATCCAACGGGCAAGTTTATTCGTAAGTATTTGCCAGAGCTTGAAAACGTGCCAGATAAACACATTCATTTCCCACATACTTACCTAGCCGCAACGGGTAAAGATAAGGAGTGTTACTGGCCATTAATAGTTGATCATAAAGCAGCACGAGAGCGTGCGCTTAGCGCATTTAAGGTGTGATATGGATAACCAGTTACCAGTAGATAAGTTTATTTCAATATACCAACAGCTTAACAGTACCAATCTTGATTTATTAAATGATATTTACTGCGACAACATACAATTTATTGACCCTATGCATCGAATAAATGGCATTGTAGAATTACGTAAATATTTTGCTAATTTATATTGCAATGTTAAGCATTGCCAGTTTGATATTAGTGATTCGTTCCACAGTGATAATCACGCTTTCATTTACTGGACTATGTACTACGCACACCCAAAGCTTTCCTCTGGTAAAACCATCTCGGTTGAAGGACATAGTAAACTCATCTTTGAAGGTGGCAAAATTATTTTGCACAGAGATTACTTTAATGTGGGTGAGCTGTTGTACAAGCATATTCCCTTACTCGGCAGTGTTATAAAGTTAATAGATAAAAGGGCAGGCTAATTATGATCACACTTATAACAGGTGCTACCTCAGGCATTGGTGAGCAGTTAGCAATTAAATACGCACAAATGGGAGACACTGTCATCGCATGTGGGCGTAATAGTGAAAAACTCGCAGAGCTTGCTAAACACGAAAACATTCAAGCGTGCAAATTTGACGCTACCAACCTACAAGAGATCAAGGAAGCCACAATCGGTTTTCCTCATTTTGACCGCGTTATTTTAAATGCGGGTAGCTGTGAATACATTGATGATGCTCGAAATTTTGATAGTGCACTTTTCGAACGTGTCATAAATGTAAATTTATTATCAATGGGGTACTGCCTTGAAGCTCTACTTCATAAAATAAATGCGGGTGGACAGCTTGTGTTAGTTAGCTCAAGTGTGACTTACCTTCCTTTGCCGCGCTCAGAAGCCTATGGCGCATCAAAAGCGGGCGTAAGTTACTTAGCTAAAAGTTTAGCCGTGGATTTAAACGATGTTGATGTGACTTTGGTCCACCCTGGTTTTGTAAAAACCCCGCTGACGAATAAAAATGATTTTCCTATGCCTATGGCAGTTACGGCCGAAAAAGCCGCAGACTATATGATCAAAGGAATACACAAACGCCGCAAAGACGTACATTTTCCGTATCGTTTTACACTTATATTAAAAGCATTACGAATATTACCTCTACCGCTTTGGCTTAAAATAGCAAAAGGATTAACCCGTTGAAAAAAATAGCAATAATAGGGACTGGTGTATCTGGTTTAACATGTGGACATTTACTCCAAAAACATTATGACGTCACATTGTTTGAAAAAAATGATTACATTGGTGGCCATACTGCAACTGTAGATGTAACTGTAGAAGGCGTTAAATACGCAGTAGATACTGGTTTTATAGTTTTTAACAATAGAACATACCCCTATTTTGAAAAACTACTTTCTCGGATAGGCATTAATAAACAAGAAACACAAATGAGCTTTAGTGTTCATAATGAAGCCACTGGTTTTGAATACAATGGACACACGTTTACGAGTTTATTTGCTCAACGCAGAAATATTTTTAGACCTAAGTTTTGGCGCTTATTATCCGACATTGTAAGATTTAATAAGTTATGTAAAGTATTGCATGAAAAAGATGATTACCAGGGTGAACAATCACTAGGTCAATTACTCGACAAAAATAAGTTTAACGATTTTTTTAAATCTCATTACATTCTCCCTATGGGGGCAGCTATTTGGTCCACAAGCATAAAAGAAATGGAAAATGTAGGGGTTGAATTTTTTGTTAAGTTCTTTTTTAATCATGGTCTTCTCGATATAACAAATAGACCACAATGGTATGTAATACCCGGTGGTTCTCGCCAGTATATTAATCCATTGATTAAAGGCTTTGCAGACAAAATTAAACTTAATACAGATATTAAATCGGTTATTCGTGAAAACGATGAAGTTATAATCGAATTTGCAAATGGTGAGCAAAGTAAATTTGATAAAGTAATATTTGCATGTCATTCAGATCAAGCGCTTGCATTGCTTGGCGATGCAACGCAGCAAGAAAAAACAGTATTAGGCGCTATTCCTTACACTAAAAACTCAGTGGTACTGCACACAGATACAAACTTGTTACCAGATAGGAAAGCAGCATGGGCTAGTTGGAATTATTTACTTAATAATAATACTGATAAAGCGGCCGTTGTTACCTATCAGATGAATATATTGCAAGGTATCCAATCAGGTACCCAATTTTGTGTCACGCTTAATCACCTTGAAGGGATAGATAAAAGCAAAATTTTGCGCGAATTTACCTACCATCACCCCGTATTTAATCAAGATTCTATCGCAGCGCAAAAACTTAAACACAGTATCGATGGCCATAATAATAGCTATTTTTGTGGTGCCTATTGGTACAACGGTTTCCATGAAGATGGCGTACACAGCGGTGTAGATGTGGCAAAACAACTTGGGGTCGAGTTTGACTAGTGCAGTCTATTTAGGCGATGTAAAACATCGCCGTTTTGCTGTTAAAGAGCATCGCTTTAGTTATCCTTTATATATGATGTGGGTAGATATAAATAATCCTCAACAATTAAATGGTATCCATAAGCAGTTAGGAACATGTGGTTTTAAAGCGCTAAAATTTCAGCAAACCGATTATCTAACACACGTACCACAGCCAAATACATACTCCCTTATTGAACGTGCACATCACCAACTTGCCGTATTGGGGGTAAGTGAAACATTTAGCCATGTTTATATGCTCGGACAATTGCGTTGTTTAGGTATTTATTTTAGCCCCGTGAACTTCTACTTCTTTGGTAATAGCGATAATAGCTTTACGTACATGATTGCTGAAGTAAGTAATACACCTTGGAATGAACGCCATTACTATTTAGTCCCCCTAGAAAAAAAAGTGAACTTTAAGAAGGTTTTTTCCGTATCACCTTTTATGAATTTGGATATGAACTATCATTGGCATATCAAACATTCAAATGATAAAACATTGATACATATTGAAAATAAGCGCGATGAAGAGTTATTGTTTGATGCAACATTACGCCTAAAGCGTATAGAGCTCACCAACAAAGAAGTGAGTAAGTTACTAAAGCGCTTTCCGGCGATGACATTGTCAATTTTTAAAGGTATTTATCATCAAGCATTAAAGTTATTCATAAAAAAAGTGCCTTTTTTGGGGCATTCGGGCAAACCATAAATCACATACAGATAGTTAGAAAAATAAATAGGTATTTAAATGGAAAAAGTGTCGAGCTTAAATTGTGAACAAAGTACTGGCTGGTTCGCCAATTTATATAAAAAATTAGTTATTAGAGCATTTTCTTCAATTAAAACAGGGCAGATTGTTTTAGATGATAATAATGAACGAACCGTATTTGGTGATATATTATCTGATTTTAAAGTAACTGTTACGGTTAATGATAGAGCAATGTATAAAGCATTTGCTCTGTCTGGCAGCGTAGGCGCTGGTGAAGCATATATTTTAGGGCATTGGTCTTGTGATAATTTAACACGCTTCATAGAAATATTTGCAATAAACGAAAAGCAGCTTGATGAGTTCGAAAAAAAGTTCGCTTTTCTTAGTAATATTGCCCACCGGTTTAATCACATTAAAAATAAAAATTCTGAATCCGGTTCGAAAAAAAATATCGTCGCTCATTACGATCTAGGCAATGACTTATATGAGTCATTTTTAAGTAAAGAAATGCTTTACTCAAGTGCCGTTTATCCTACAAAAGAAGCGACACTTGAAGAGGCACAACAATACAAACTTAAACGTATTTGTGAGCAAGTTGAGTTACAACATGGTGACTCAGTAATAGAAATTGGGACAGGGTGGGGAGCATTTGCAATCTATGCTGCCACTAACTTTGATTGTCATGTAACCACCACGACTATTTCAGACGAACAACATGATTATGTGGCCAAAAAAGTTAAAGAGCTTGGTCTTGATAGTAAAATAACACTGCTCAAACTAGATTACAGGCTGCTTAAGGGGAAATACGATAAGTTGGTATCTATTGAAATGATAGAAGCGGTTGGTCATGATTATCTACCAAGTTTTTTCACTCAATGCGGTGAGCTGTTAAAAGATAACGGTGCTATGCTTATTCAAGCGATAACAATTGGCGATCAGCGTTATAAACATTACCTAAAAAACTCTGATTTTATTCAGCAGTATATTTTCCCAGGTGGTTGTTTGCCGTCCCTTAACGAGATGAGCGAGCAAATCAAAAATAATACCGATATGGTTATTCATACAGTTAACGATATTGGCGCGCATTACGCGAGAACACTAGCTGATTGGCGCACTCGCTTTATACAAAGTTGGCCTGATTTAGACCGTTCTAAATTTGATGAGCGCTTTTACCGCTTGTGGTTATTCTACTTTGCCTATTGTGAAGGAGCATTTAGAACACGCTCAACAAGTACGGTACATCTAATGGCTCGTAAACCTCGTTTTGTTAGTAATAATGACTACATTGCACTCGCTTATTAATTTTGCTTTGTTTCAAGCAGTCTGGTTTTTATCCCTGCTGCTTGAAGCTAATTCACTTATTTTCAGTGGATTGATTGTTATTTTGATGTTTTTTTTGTCAAAACAAAAAAAACAAGACACCTTATTATTAATTAAGGCACTTCCCTTAGCCCTGCTTTTAGAATTTATTGCTGTTAAAGTAGGTTTGTTAGAATTTAAAGTTTATCCCTTTCCGCTATGGCTCGTTTTTTTATGGACCGCGCTGTTACTTTCTTTAAATACATCCATGCTTTTTCTAAGTAAATTAAAACTCTGGCAGTCATTTTTGGTTTGCCTGATTTTTGCGCCTGCAAGCTATTGGGCTGGAGCACGCTTTGGAGTAATAAGTTTTGGATTACCCCTATGGCAATTTTGGCTTGCATATGGCTTACTTTGGTCATCAGTATTCACACTCATTGTTTTTATAAATCAAAAAATAAAGTCATCGGTAGCCATTGATCGAACCTAAGGCATTAGCCGTAATGTAATATCAATTTTATTAAAAACATGATCGTTCTAGCGTATTAAATAGCTCACACACTACGTTAAAAATTATTTATATAGAACAACTATGTATCATAATTTTAGCCTTGTTATTGAGCTGTTTTCTTATCGCTATAATAGACCACTAATTTAGTGCAATTGGTATAATTCATCTAAACGAAAGGATTTTATTTTGAACGTTTTATTTAAAATTATTGTTTTTTATCTACTTACAACGCCCTTGGCATATGCAAGTGCTGAGTTTAATAAAGTAGGCGAGGCAAGAATGGAGTATTTATTTTGGGATGTGTATGACGCTCAATTATTTACTCATTCAGGTGATTACAGTGCTGGGACACATCCTGTTAAATTTAAGCTCACTTATTTACGTAATTTTGATGCTAAAGAAATTGTAAAAGCAACCAACGAGCAATGGACACATTTAGGTAAATCAAAGCTGTCTGCCAAATACGATACTAAGCTATTGTCTATTTGGCCTGATATTAAAAAAGGTGACTCGTTAACTCTTATTACAAATGAGCAAGGCGTAAGCACTTTTTATCATAACGATAAAAAAACGGGTCAGATCGAAGAGCCTGAATTTTCGAGCGATTTTTTAGCCATTTGGCTTGATGAAAATACATCTGAGCCAAAACTACGTAAACAATTATTAGGGAATTAAGATGAACGTATCAAATATGCTAAAACTGGTTGCTGTTAGCTTACTTGCTTTCCTTTTGGTGAGTTGTTCTGCGCCTAATGTCGAACATTATAAAAATACATCACCCAACTTTGACTTCAAAACGTTTTTTAATGGAGATTTGAAAGCCTACGGCGTTGTACAAGATTTTAAAGGTGAATTAACCCGTAAGCTTGTCGTAGACATGAAGGCGACTTGGGATGGTAGCGAAGGCGTTATTGAGGAAGACTTTATTTATGATGACGGACAAACACAGAAACGCATTTGGAAAATAACGCTAAATGATGATAACTCATTAACAGGCACAGCTGATGATGTTTTGGGTATAGCCAAAGGAAAAAGTCAGGGGAGTGTATTTCACTGGAATTATAATGTTGAGTTGCCATACGATGGATCAACTCTTGAGGTGAATTTTGACGATTGGATGTACTTGGTTACACAAACACGCTTGATAAACCGCACATCTATTGTTAAGTTTGGAGTCGAGGTTGGGGAAGTGACCTTAGTTATCGAAAAAATATAGTTGATTTAAATGTTACTTAACATGCGCCAAAATTGAACTTAAATTAAGTCTTTGTTAACCCAACACGCTGTATTTTACCGACAATTATTTAAATTTTACGTGTTTTTTAAGATTTTAAGCAAAAAATGCAATTTGCTGTTGCTAACTCTTCAAAAATGCATAAAGATAGGTTTTGCGAAGGCAAAATAATAACGAATAGGAATCTAAAATGAATAAAGCTCAATTAGTTGAAAAAATTGCTACTGATGCAGAAATCTCTAAAGCCGCTGCTACTCGTGCACTTGACGCGTTCACTGGCGCTGTAACTTCTTCTTTAAAAGAAGGCGATTCAGTAGCATTAGTTGGTTTTGGAACTTTCTCAGTAAAAGAACGCGCAGCGCGCACAGGCCGTAACCCGCAAACGGGTGCTGAGATCCAAATCGCAGCGGCAACTATCCCAAGCTTTAAAGCAGGCAAAGGTCTTAAAGACCAAGTAAACCTTTAATAGGTTTTATGCATTAAATAAAAAAGGGCTATTTAGCCCTTTTTTTATGTTTAAAAAGGTAGCTTATTATGTTTTTTGTCAGGCTTTAAGTGCTTTATCGCCTCTACCTATTCCTACAGCTCCTGAGCGTACAACTTCGATAATGTCGGTTTCGTGGCGCAAGGTATCCAAAAACGATTCTATTTTATCTGTGCTGCTTACAAGTTGTAGACTATAGCTTTGTCGGCCCATATCTAAAATAAGCCCTTGGAAAACATCAACTACACGAGTTACTGCTGCGCGTGTCGTTTCGTCTTGTGCAAATACTTTAACTAATAGCAGCTCACGCTCAATATGGCTCATCTCGGTTAAATCTATTATTTTTAACACGTCTACAAGTTTATTAACTTGTTTAGTTATTTGCTCCACAACTCTGTCATCACCCATAGTGGTAATGGTGATCCGTGATAATGATTTATCGTCAGTTGTGCCTACCGTAAGGCTGTCTATGTTGTACGCACGTTGTGAGAACAATCCAACGATACGCGACAGTGCACCAGGTTCGTTTTCTAATAAGATAGATAAAATACGACGCATTATGCTTTTACTCCTTTTCGTAACCACATTTCGTCAATGCTGCCTAATTTAATTTGCATTGGGTACACATGTTCTTTTTCGTCAACAAGAATATCTAAAAAGACTAAACGATCGTTGATGCTCATTGCTCTATCTATAGCCGGCTGCAGCTCATCAAGTGTGTTTACTTTAATACCTACATGGCCGTAGCTTTCAACTAACTTAACAAAGTCAGGCAGAGAGTCCATATAAGATGATGAATGGCGACCACCGTATACCATGTCTTGCCATTGGCGTACCATGCCAAGAGAGCGGTTGTTTAAAGACACAACTTTTACAGCTAAGTTATATTGCAAACAGGTAGATAGCTCTTGGATATTCATTTGAATAGAGCCATCACCTGTAACGCAGACAGATTCTTTACCAGGAAATGCAAGCTTTACACCCATAGCGGCAGGTAAACCAAAGCCCATAGTGCCTAAGCCGCCTGAGTTGATCCATTGACGAGGGTGCTTAAAGGGATAGTACTGCGCTGCAAACATTTGATGTTGACCAACATCAGAGCTTACATATGCATCCCCATTGGTGGCTTTATAAACAGCCTCAATGACTGCTTGCGGTTTAATTTTTTCGCCATCCGTGTTGTAGCTTAAACATTTTTGCTCACGCCAGCTTATAATTTGTCGCCACCAGTCCTCTTGCGCGCTGCGATCAATTTGAATTGGGCTTTTGTCAATACCTGCTTGTAGTTGTTCAAGTACTGTTGCTAGGCAGCCTACAACGGGAATATGTGCTTTGATAGTTTTAGAGATAGAGGTTGGATCTACGTCAACATGAACAATGGTGGCATTTGGACAAAACTTTTTAACGTTATTGGTTACTCTGTCATCAAAACGAGCGCCTAACGCTAAAATAACATCGGCATTTGCCATCGCTTTATTGGCTTCAAGCGTGCCATGCATCCCCAGCATGCCAATAAAGTTAGGATGTACACCCGATATACCTCCAAGACCCATTAAGGTATTGGTAATTGGTGCGTTTAGCGACTCAACTAAATGAGTTAGCTGCTCTGATGTATTAGAAATAACAATACCGCCACCGGAGTAAATAACGAGCTTTTTAGCCTCTAAAATGGCAGTAACGGCTTTACGAATTTGTTTAGAGTGCCCCTTGGTATTGGGGTTGTACGTTCTGAGCTCTGTTGTTTGAGGGAATTGGTATTCAAACTTAATAGCAGGGTTAAGCATATCTTTAGGTAGTTCAACTACAACAGGGCCTGGGCGACCTGTGCTGGCAATATAAAACGCTTTAGCTAAGATTGTTGGAATTTCTTTCGCGCTCCTACAGTTAAAGCTGTGTTTAACTATTGGGCGAGAGCAGCCAACAATATCGGTTTCTTGAAATGCATCGTCACCAATTAAGTTTGTAGGTACTTGGCCTGATAACACAACCATTGGAATAGAATCCATGTAGGCTGTAGCAATACCGGTAATACAATTTGTCGCTCCAGGGCCTGAAGTTGCAAGTACAACACCTACTTCCCCTGTCGCACGCGCATAGCCATCAGCCATGTGTGTGGCTGCTTGCTCGTGGCGAACTAAAATATGTTCAATATCATCTTGCTGAAAAAGTGCATCATATAAATCTAATACCGAGCCACCGGGGTAGCCAAATATGTATTTAACCTTTAATTCTTTTAATGCCTGAACGACTAGTTCAGAGCCATTATAATGTTGTTTACTCATCCTCATTCCTCTGTGCTGTATTTTATGCATAAAAAAACCCCCGCGTAGTGCGAGGGTTTTTAAAAAGCAGTATCACTTTTCAATACATCCCCGCTGGGCTTATCACTAAGACCAGTACGAGTACGACAGAAAGGCGAATTTGCATTTTCATAATTTATCACTGTGTTACAAAGCAATACATTGCTTTAAATTAAAAATTCTCTATGAAGTTATTTTTAAGGGTTTTTAGATCACATGTCAACCGATAAACCCATTTTTTGCATTGAAATTTCATTTAATATTGTTTTTTTAATTTTAAATTGCAAAGTTGGTGATTTTTATTGGTCTATAAGGAAGAGATTATGCAGCTTAGATTGGGTAGTGCAGGAATATATAAAAACAAAAAAAAGCCAACATTGCTGGCTTTTCATAATAAATGTACGATCAATTACAGACGATCAATCACAGCTTGAGTGAAATCTGTAGTACCGTGGCTACCGCCTAAATCGCGAGTCGTTCTATCGCCTGACTTAATTACGTCAGCAACGGCACTGCGAATACGCTCTGCAGTGTCGCCCATATCTAAATGCTCAAGCATTTGAATTGACGCTAAAATTACAGATGTAGGGTTAGCTAAGTTTTTACCAGCGATATCGGGTGCACTGCCGTGCACAGCTTCAAATATTGCTGCATCTTCGCCAATGTTAGCACCTGGTGCCATGCCTAGGCCGCCGACTAAACCAGCACAAAGATCTGATAAAATATCACCAAATAAGTTTGTAGTAACAATTACATCAAACTCTTCTGGGGTCATTACTAGTTTCATACACGTTGCATCAACAATCATTTCCGTTGATTCAATTTGTGGGTAACGTTCAGCCACTTCGCGTGCAACTTTTAAAAATAAACCGGATGTTGATTTTAAAATATTTGCTTTATGAACAGCAGTTACTTTTTTACGACCTTCGCGCACAGCTAGCTCGTATGCAAATGTGACGATTTTTTCAGCGCCTTCGCGGGTAATGACAGATTTAGCTTCTGCTTCGTTACCGTCCTCAGAAACAATTTGCCCCGCACCTGAGTACATACCTTGTGTGTTTTCACGAATCGTAATGATATCAATATCATCGTAACGTGCTTTAGTGCCTACAAATGATTTAACAGGACGAACATTTGCATATAAACCAAATTGCTTACGTAAAGTCACGTTTATAGACGTAAAACCTTCACCCACAGGTGTTGTTAAAGGGCCTTTAAGTGTGATTTTGTTTTTAGCAATGGTATCAATTGTGTCTTGCGGAAGTAACTCACCTGTTTTTTCAAGTGCAGCTAGGCCAGCATCAACAAATTCATAATCAAAATCGCATCCTGCGGCTTTTAGTATTTCAAGTGCTGAGTCGATAATGCTCGGACCGATGCCGTCGCCTTTGATCACTGTGATGGTTCTTTTGGCCATTAACTTTTCCTTTAAAGAGTTTGATTTACGCATAAACTATTACTCTGAGAGAGCAACTGCTTGTTAGATCATTTATGCGATTGAGGGTTGAAAATTTTAAGGGCGCATTTATACCAATATCTCGCCCATTTTGCCAGTTTATACCACAAATAATGGGTATAAGCTGTGTTTATAGTCATAATAGGCTTACTAAATAATCTAAGCCTGAGTCAGATTAAATGCTATTCGATAAGTTTAGCGCTAGCAGCTGCTGATTAAAAGTAGATTGATTTGACCAACCTTGTAATTTTAATTGCTCATTTAATATTTGCTTTTGCCATACCGTTAGTGCTAATTCGGGTTTAAATGCACTCTGCGCGACTACTTTTAATGTTATCCAAAGCTTGTGTTGACTATTAAATTGCTTTTTAGGTATTTGCTCTGCTTCTAAAAGCGCGTGAGTCCATGGGTTATCACTCAATAATTGCTTAAGTTGAGCGTTTAATTGTTCTTGATTAATTCTATCGACGCCGAATAATACACAAAATGGATCGCTTAAATCATTATTTGGCGTTTCGCTTATTAAAACCTTTCTTGAAAGCTGTGTACTGCATTGAGTTAATAAATAGTACGTGTAAGCATATAAAGGCAAAGCAATATGTTCAAATTGATAGTTTTTGTTGTGCTTAACGATTAATTCCATAATGTTTACTAAGCAAGTTAAGCGCTTTAAAACAAATTGCTGTAGTGGATGCGGTGTTACATTGACAAGTCGCTCAAACACGACACGCTGAATAATCGCCGGCACATTTAAGTAACCAACCATAGACAAACTATGTTTTAAATCTTTAGCGAGTTGATGTTCTTTGTTGTAAGGTCTTACTGCTTCGCACAAATTAACTATTATTTGGGGATGCTCAGCCATAATTTGGCTCAAACCTTTATAACTGTATTCATGTTGTAACTTAATACGACTTATTAAATCAAGTAACTGCAACGATTCATTCGCTGATACATCATTTGTTGTTTTAATATGTTCGCTATTCCAAACCATTAAGTGTAATTTTTGATTTGTGCAATACCATTGCTTCGGATTGTCATTAAGCGATGCTTTTACGCGATACCATGTTATTTTATTTTTTTCGTTAGTGCTTATTAGAATGTGGCGTTGCAATGTATTGGTCATTAAATAGAGCATCGATTGCTCAGAATATAGCACCTGACTACCCGGTAATAACGGTCCTATATATGCAATCAGCGCTTTTATTAATTGCTGAGCAAATAAATTTGGTGTTCTTATATATAAATCGCCGAGTGCTTTAAAAAGGTCAATATGTTTTTTCTCAGCATTATAAGTCGTATTCATTGCGATGATATTCGCGAGTGCGACAAGCGTTATACCCCCATCGTAAAGCATAATCTTAGGCGTGCTAACAAGTGCCTGCTTGTATTTGCTCAATTTAGCTAAAATTTGTGCTATTGGCTTTGCTGACTCTCCTGCGCTTAAAATAATTTTAGCCGCTAGCTGATGACGTAGCTGCCATACTTTTTTGTCATTAATATTAAAGTCAGTATGCTCAGCAAGTTTATTGAGTTGCTTACAAACGCACAGGTGCTCAACAAGTGCGACGCTTATATAAAGTTCGCTTAATTCGTTATTATAATGCTGACTTGAACAAAGTGCTGTAGTTAATACACATTGGCTAATAACGAGGTTTGTTGAATAGTCATATTTTGGATTAAATAGCGCCAGTTGTGCTTGCAGTGAAAATGGATTTTCGTTGTATAACAGTCGAAATTGTTCAGCTATTTTGCAAATGACAGGGTAGAGTGTTTGCCATTGCTTTTTATTGTTATAGGAAGTTAAAAACAACTGGGTATTTTCAAACAGCTGGTTTAATTTTATTGAGATAGGTTCATCCATTATGGCTCACCTAATTATTTTCCTGATACTTTTTGTAGGCATTGGGTCCCCATAAAATAAGCTGTCCATTTTTAAATAAAAGCCCAGTGCATTCGTCAATAGTGGTAATGCCATCAGATGCAATATGCTGTGTACGGTAAAAAATAATTTGCAGTACTTGTTCACCTTCACGTTTTGCATAAGTAAGATCGGGGCTGCCCAAATAATCAAGTACACTATTGAGAGTTGTTTGCTTTTTAAGGGTTAGCTTTTCAATATAGCGTTTATTAAATGCTTCACGGTCTTGCCAGATCATTGCTTGTGGATCGTCTTTGTAAAAAGTGATCACTAAGGCTGCAATAAGTGCGTAAAGTCCCAAACCTAAAATTAAATACCGAGAAAACTTTTTCAACATGAACTACTCTAACTGCCATAACTAACAATAGTATACGTATTGTAATAAGTACGCGCTATTAATACCAATCCGCAATAATATCTAATCAATTTGAGATGACGCTAACGGCGTTAAACATTTCTGATACAGAACAACTAAATAACGAAATTTTAGCCTTGTTATCGACACGATTTTCTTGCCTCAAAATAAATCACTTAATTAAGCCTTAGCTGCTTTAAACTAAAACCTAGATTTATATCTGAGCGTAAACTTACCAGTTGCTTTGAAATAATATACATTTGCATATTAGCGTCTAGTTTTTTATGAATACTTGGACTAAGTGATTCATCTTCAAGCGCATCTTCAATTGTGTTGTAATTATTAACAAGCTGCTGAGCTGATTTTGCTCCAATACCTTTTACACCAGGAATATCATTGGTTTTATCTCCCGCTAAAGCCCAAAAATCAACAAGTTTGTTTTTATTAACGCCAAAGCGTTCCTTTATACTGTGCTCATCAAGATACTGTTTTTTAAAATAATCATAAACAGTAATATCAGCTCCTAGGTGTGGTAAAAAGCCTTTATCGGTCGAGACAATTGTATTCGATACCTGATTACTCGCCGCTTTGCACGCGAGTGTGGCAATAATGTCATCGGCTTCATCATTTTCGGGTTCAAATACTACAATTCCAATGTCTTCAATTGCGGTTTTAAAGTGGACTAATGCCTCTTTTAATGTATCGGGCATCGGTGCACGAGAATGCTTATAGTCTTTATAAAAGTGGTAACGCCAACTTTTATCACCGTCAAAAACGGCAATAGCGTGGGTTGCATTAGTGATACTTAAGAGTTTTTTACATGCTTGGGCAACACGAGCAGAGCAGGTTTGTATCATTTGCTCGTCATTGTGATGCTTTTGATTCATGTCGACTGCGTAAATGCGCCTAATTAAATTAAGCGCATCGATAAGAAGTAAATGGGGTTTCAAACTATAAGGCTCATGCTTTTATTTTGTAACACGGAACATACTTACTACCTGGGAGTTTCATTCTCCCTTGCTCAACAAAAGCTTGTAGCAATTTATCCATATCTTTCATTAAGGCAGGCTCGCCACTTAAAATGTAAGGGCCATTTTGTTTTATGGCTTTTATACCTTCATCTTTTACATTTCCGGCAACAATACCTGAAAATGCTCGGCGTAAATTTGCGGCTAATTGTTGTTTAGGTTGATCAAGATGTAAATCAAGGCTGGCCATATTCTCGTGCGTAGGTGCAAAAGGTTGTTGAAAATCATTATCGATTTTCAAAGTCCAATTAAAGTAATAAGCATCGCCTTCACTTTTACGGTAATTACGTACATCAGTCATTGCTGACTTTAATTTTTGACCGACAAGTTCAGGGTTATCAATAATGACTTCAAATTTACCTAATGCTTCTTTACCAAGAGTCATTTGTATAAATTTACATAATTCTTTAAAGTACGTTTCACTTTCTTTTGGGCCCGTTAAAATAACCGGCAGGCATTGCTTGGTATTATCTGGGTGCAGTAATATACCTAATAAATACAGCAGTTCTTCTGCTGTACCCGCACCACCTGGGAAAATAATAATCGCGTGAGCTGTTCTTATAAAGGCTTCAAGGCGTTTTTCAATGTCTGGTAAAATGACTAATTCGTTTACGATTGGATTAGGTGGCTCAGCGGCAATAATACTTGGCTCAGTTAATCCTAAATAACGGTTATCTTTGATGCGCTGTTTTGCATGGCCAATAGTGGCACCTTTCATTGGGCCTTTCATCGCGCCTGGACCACAACCTGTGCAAATGTTTAATCCGCGTAAACCTAATTCATAACCTACTTGCTTAGTGTACTTATATTCAAGTTCATTTATTGAATGTCCACCCCAGCAAACAACCATATTGGGCTCAATATTTACACGCAATGCGTCTGCATTTCTGAGCATATCAAATACCATATGGGTTATGGCTTTTTGCTCTTTAAGGTTTTTCTCATACTTTTGACAAATAAATAATATATCGCGAATAACAGAGAAAATATGTTCGTGAATACCTGTGATTATTTCGCCATCGACGAATGCTGTTGCTGGTGGGTTTTCAAGTTCTATTTTTATGCCACGCTCTCTACTGACTAAGCGTATATCAAAATCTTTATATTTGTCGTAAATTTCGTTGCTTGAATCGGTATGGCTACCGACATTAAGAACCGCAAGCGCACAATTTCTAAATAGCTTATAGCGTTCACTCGCAGAGGATTGCTCTAATAAATCAACTTCTAATTGCGACAGTAAATCTAAAACCCCAGTTGGGTTTAACTGTATTAACATCGGCGTTCTCCTTGCTACTTATTTATGTAAATTAACTGCTTAGCCATAATTCTTAGCATTTATCAAACATGGCGTTATTTACTGATACAAAGGCGATCCCGACCTGTATTTTTAGCTTCGTAGAGCGCATCGTCCGCTCTATCAAAAGCGATAATAGGTGTATCGCCTTTTTTAAATTGTGTTGCACCTAATGAAATCGTAATTTCTATTTGTTTATCTCTAAATTTAAAAGGAATGCTTTTTATCACTTTTCTAAGTTTTTCTAGCGGTGCTGCTGCACTATCAATCGTGGTATTTGGCATTAGTAGTACAAACTCCTCACCACCATAACGTGCAATAAAGTCTGATTTTCTTATTGATTTTAATAATGCTTTAGCAATAACTTGTAACGTGATATCACCTGCGGTGTGGCCAAACCTATCATTGATTGATTTAAAATGGTCTACGTCAATAACGGCAAGGGTAACATCGGATGTTTGCACATTAAATAAATGTACTTCGTGATTATAACGTTCGTCAAATGCAGCACGATTAGGTAACTTTGTTAAGCTATCAAGAAGGCTTTTAAAGCGCTGTTCATTTAAACGTTTTTTGTATTTAGTCAGTTTGCTTTCAAGGCTACCAATTCTGCTATTGATTTGATCAAAGCTTGAAATCAGCGTTTCTCTATCTTCACGTTCTAACTTTTCTTTTGCGATAAAATCTTGGCTTAGCGATTTAAGCTCGTTATCAACGAGCTCTTTTAAAGATGAAATTGAGGTTGCATTTTGCGTTTGTATATTCAGATTTTTTATTTTGCTTTCTATGCTTTTATTCAACGAATCAAACTCAACGCCCATCGATTTTGAGTGTTTGCTCGTAGAAACAATCGAGTGGTGCAAGTCTTCAAGTGTTTGGTTTAGTGAAGCCAAAAAACTCTGTGCAGACTGGCGCTCTTTGGTGATGTTTTTTACGACGACCGAAATTATATTTATGGCTGCTTTTAACAGAGCGTCCAATTTATCGTTTTCAGTAATATTGTTTTTAATGTATTTAATTTCTTCAGCTGCTTCATCCTCAAGCATTAAATCGTTAGCAAGTTCTAATAATTTTTTTGCAAGTTCAGGTGTCGCATCACATTGTTCGCTGGAGGTGCCTGTCAGTTTTGTATTTAGTGCTTGATGATAAAAAGAAACCAGCTTATCGAGTAAAGGAATAAAATCATGAGTTGAATGAACATTATTAATATCGTGATCTAATAGATGACGTAATGTTCTGCGCGTGTCATCAGGTAGGCCTTTGGTTTTTTGCAGTTGTTTTCCTGCATTTAAAACACTGGTGTATAAATCTCGCTGTTGAGCTAGTTGCACCGACTCTTGGTTTTTTAATAAAACAATTGTTTCATCTATCAGTGGCGATAAGTGCTCAAAGCTAACGCCTTTAGTTAGCGCATTTCTAAATTTAGCTAACCGGTTGTCCAGCTCGGTATCAAGTCCTTTACAGCTTAATGATAATTTGGCTGAAAAATTAGTCAGGGTATCGACTTGATATTTACGAGCATCCTCAACAGCCATACGCGCATCGATCGCCTGTTTGAGTTTTTTATCTGTAGCGTTAGATTTTTCAGACACCTAAGCATACCGCCATCGAGTTAGTTATATTATCCTCAGTTTACAACAAATTCTTATTAAGTGTAGTTATCTAACTAAAAACTTAGCAATTTTTAGTAGGCTATTGCGTATAAACTTATATACAGGGTCATTTATCGCTTTTAATTCACTTTTAAATTGGGGATTGTTAGTCTTACCGCAATCAAGTTTCCATTAAGAGTTTCTATGAAAAAATTATTAGCGTTATCTATTTTAGCTGCCTGTTCAACATCTGCTTTTGCCGATGTAAATTACGTATTAAGCATATCTCAACCTGAACATCATTTAGGAAATGTAAGTGTTGAGTTTCCAAAAACAGCACAAGCGCATATTGACGTAAAGCTTCCTGCTTGGCGCACTGGCCGTTACGAAATTCTTAATCTTGCCAATGGTGTGCGTTATTTCCACGCGAAAGATGAAAATGGCAAAGCGTTAAAATGGGAAAAAATAGATCACAGTACGTGGCGTGTTCATTTAAATCAGCCAACCGAAGTAAACCTTGACTATCAAGTCTATGCAAACGAGCTAGGAAAACGTGCCCGTCATATTGATGACAGTCATGCCTTTATTGATGCTTCAGGCTTTTTTATGTTTAGCGAGTCGTTTCGCCAAGAGCCAGTTACTGTAAATTTAGATGTGCCTAAAAAATGGCGCTCTGTATCGGGGATGGATAACCTCAAAGGTAAAAACACTTTTAAAGCAGCTGACTACGACGTATTAGTTGATTCGCCTATTGAAACGGGTATTAATCAGTTGCATACCTTTGAAGTAGACGGACGAGAGTATGACTTAGTGGTGTGGGGCAACGGTAATTACGATATAGACCTTATGCTTAGCGATCTTAAAAAGCTCGTCGCGACAGGTAACGTAATTTGGGATAGCTATCCGTATGAGCGTTATGTATTTATGATACATGCAACGTCGGGAGCAGGCGGTGCAACAGAGCATTTAAATTCGACCATTATCCAACGCCCACGTGACCGTTTTGCAAAGCGCGAAGATTACTTAGGCTTTATTAGCACCGCCGCCCACGAATTTATTCATACGTGGAACGTTAAAGCGTACCGTCCTAAAGGATTGGTTCCTTACGATTATACCAATATGAACTATTCAAAATTATTGTGGATAGCAGAGGGTTCAACAAGCTACTTTGAAGATCATTTATTAGTTCGTTCTGGCATAGAAACCACGGATGAGTTTTTTAAAGTGATGACTAAAACGATTAATCGTCATTTACAAACACCGGGTCGCGAAGTGCAAAGTGCAAGCGAAACAAGTTTTGATAAATGGATTAATCAAGGTGGCGATCATGCGCGTAATTACGGCACTAACATTTACTCTGAAGGTTCGCTGCTTTCAATGGCATTAGACATTGATTTGTTAGAGAAAAGCCAAGGCGAAATTAGCTACCGCGACGTTCACAAAGCACTTTATAACGCTCATAAAATGCCAGAAGGATTCACAGAGCAAGATGTACTCACAATTTTAAACGATCTTACTGGGCGCGATTACAGTACTTGGTGGAAAGAAAATGCTGATGCTCCAGCAAACTTAAATTTTGATGAACTACTTGACAAAGTAGGCCTTAAACTAGAACGCCCAGAAAAAGCAAAAGCATTAGCAAGTATTGACGCTTTAGCTAAATCAAGCGGCGAGCTACTTACTTTATCACATGTTCGCAGAGGCGGTAGTGCATGGAAAGCGGGCTTAACAACCGCTGATAAAATCGTTGCAATAAATAAGCATCAAGTAGGTAAAGACTTAAAAACAAGTCTAGAAATGTTTAATGCCGGCGATAAAGTAACAATTGACTATATACGTCGTGATGAATTAGCAACGACCAGTATTGTCTTATCAGAAGATTTTGATAAGCCAAAAAAAGTAGTTTCTAATAAAGACGCAACGCTTGAACAAAAAGCGCTATTTAAAGCGTGGATCGGTGTAGAACACCCAGCAGATGTTAAAAAAGACGAAAAGTGATTTGAATTTAGTTCAAATACATTAATTTAAAGTAAGGGAGTGTGTGCTCCCTTTACTTTGTCATTTATCCATCGTAGTAATGGCTCAATTATTTAATAAGTTGCTATGTTACTACCGTACAAACAATAAAAAGGACTCTGTAATGCGTTTAAAACCCCTAGTAGCTTCGTTAGCAGCTACATTTGCACTTTCCATCTCGGGCAGTGTGGTTGCCGATGAAGGCATGTGGCAGCCACATCAGCTTCCAGAATTAGAATCAATTTTAAAAGCCAAAGGGTTGGAGATAAGTGTTGATTCAATTTCTAAATTAACCGAATTTCCAATGAATGCAGTTATTAGTTTAGGTGGTTGTACGGCATCGTTTGTATCGCCAAAAGGATTAGTGGTGACAAATCATCACTGTATTTATGGCTCAGTTCAGTACAATTCAACACCTGAAAATAATATTCTAGAAAACGGCTTTTTAGCCAAAACGCCAGCTGAAGACTTACCAGCTGCACCGGGTGCTCGCGTATACGTGACTGAAACTGTGACCAATGTCACCGACCAAGTTATTAAAGGCACTGAAACATTAAGCGCAAAAGCACGCTACGACGCACTAGAAAAAAACGAAAAAGCCTTAGTAGCCCAGTGTGAAGCTGATGAAAGCTACCGTTGTAATGTGTATTCTTTTCATGGTGGTTTGGAGTTTTACTTAATTAAGTCACTTGAAATTAAAGATGTACGCTTAGCATATACACCCGCTATGGGCGTAGGTAAGTACGGTGGCGATATAGATAACTGGATGTGGCCGCGCCACACTGGCGATTTTGGTTTTTACCGTGCATACGTAGGCAAAGACGGCAAACCAGCAGAATATAACGTAGATAATGTACCTTACGTACCAGACTCTTACTTAAGTGTAAGTGCTAAAGGCGTACAAGAGGGCGATTTTGTCATGGTTACAGGCTATCCAGGGCGTACCAATCGTTACCGCATAGCCGCAGAAGTTGATAATGTATTTAACAATAGCTACCCAAAAGCACGTGTACATAATTCAAAATACGTGTCGCTTATTGAAGAAAATTCAGAAGACGGCAGTAAAGCGCGTATTGCTTACGAAAGCACCATAGCAGGTTACAACAACTACATTAAAAATTATGGTTCGATGATCGAAAGCTTTAAAAAAGGTACTATGTTTGAGCGTAAAAAACAGTTTGAACAAGAACTAACTAATTGGATCAATAGCGATAGTACACGTAAAGAGCAATACGGAAGTGTACTAGGTGAGCTATCAGAGCTAATTGCGCAATCACAAGAGCACAGTGAACGCGATCGTATGTTAGGTTATGTGCACCGCTCACAGATGATCAGCACAGCACGACGTTTATACCGCTTAGGTTACGAAAAGCAAAAGCCAAATAGCGAACGTGAATCGGGTTATCAAGAACGTGACTTGCCCCGCATTAAAGCAGGCCTTGAGCGTATGACGCGCCGTTATGATAGCAAAGTAGATAAAGCTATTTTACTGCACTTTTTAGAGCTATATGCAGCACTTCCAAAAGAAGAGCGTTTTAGCGACGTTGATAACGTATTTAACGTACAAAATGGGTTTGATAAAGCAACCCAAAGCGCGTTACTTGATAGCATGTATGAGCAGTCGAGACTTGATAATGCCACTGTTCGCAATTCATTATTTGAACAAACATTTAGCCAGCTAAATCAAAGCCAAGACCCATTTGTGCAGTACGCTAAAGCCATATTTAAAGTAATGAAAGCACAGGAAGATAAATCAAAAGCACTTGCAGGTAAATTACAAGCAGCTCGCCCAGAGCTAATGAGCGCAATAATTGCGTTTAATAAAGCTAAAAACAAACCGGTATACGCCGATGCTAATAGCACACTCCGTGTAACCTATGGCACGGTAGGTGGCTACTCACCTCAAGATGGCTTGGTAGCAACGCCGTTTACATCGCTTGAAGGGTTACTTGCTAAAAACACCGATGTTGATCCATTTAATGCACCTAAAAAGTTACAAGAGCAAATTAAAGCAAAACTATTTGGTGATTACACGGGCGGCATGAACACAGTGCCCGTTAACTTTTTATCAAATGTAGACACTACCGGTGGTAACTCAGGTTCACCTACACTTAACGGCAAAGCAGAACTTGTTGGCTTACTGTTTGATGGTGTGTACGAAAGTATTATTGGTGATTGGGATTACAACCCTGAGCTTAATCGCTCAATTCACGTTGATTCACGTTACATGCTGTGGGTAATGGATAAAGTAGATAATGCACAAAACTTATTAGACGAAATGAAAATAGTAAAATAAGTAATTAGTGAGTTAAAAAAGGCGCTTACCGTAATGGAAGCGCCTTTTTTATTGAGTGTGATTCAGTTTGCAGGTTTTTAATGCAGTTGGCTTTACGTATTCACTTTCATTCGCGAGTAATGTCAATCTTCTCATAGCTTAGTTAAAGGCTAAATTTGAAGTGAATACATTTTTCATTTTTTATTTTGAACTCTAAATTATCTTGAGATGCCAATATGTATTGTCCAGGTACAAAAATAATGAATGGAAAGATAATCGAACATAAAATAACAACTTTTACTATATCCCCAGAAATTACAGAACCTAATAAATTCATGCCTAAAAGCATTGATATAGTCGATACTTGGTAAACTGTTTTATGCCTAGGAGTAAACTGGTGCAAAGCACCACAATTGACACATCTGTTCTTTGTAGAAAACATTGCCCATGCAAACCACGAAAAAGATAGATTAAGTGAGCAATTTAAACATTTAGGCATCATAATTCAGTCCATATATAATAGGCGTGATTTATTAAAGATATAATTAACGTGTTAGTATATATGTACCTAGCCGCGTTTCTAAATGAAACCTGTCAGAGTCCAGAAAAAGTATTTTCCATTCGTAAACAGTGTCACCAGAAGTTACATGTAAAATATCCGCTTCCCTGTAATAAGGGTAGCTTCTATTTCCATACTTTTTCATTATCTCTAATATGGTACTTTTATCGATTACAATAAAGTTACCCGATTCCACTTTCACAATACTTCCATCAGAATCTATAATTTCAGTTATTTTCCATTTATGCTGAATATCAATGTCTTTTGCATGCAACGAAACTGAAAAAATTAATAGAAACCATAAAAAAATAAGTTGGCTAGATTTTTTTTGCATATTATTTATAGACCGAAGATGTATTTTTAGGAGGCGTACTGGCTAAAAACCGACCTAAACCATCAGGGAGTTGATCAAGAGCATACTTTTTATTACTAATATGTCGACCAAATTCATTACTAAGATGGTCCCTAGATATTCCTGTGATTCTTTGTGTTAATGCTCTTCCAAAATAAGGATGTGGTGACCAAGAAAAGTCGTATTCGAAAATTATTTCATAGCTCCAGCCCCTTGCCATTCTTGGGTATGGGACGTTTGCTAAAAACTCACCTTGAAGTATGTTAGACAGCATACCTACGACAGGGCCCGTAAGAGCTCCTAATGTAACAAAGTTTACTAAAACTGCAGATGGTACATAGCCACCTTGTCTTATTTGTCCCCCATTCCAATTTCCACTTTGTAGCCGAATCATTAGTAAGGAAGTTAATAGTATGTGCTGATTTGCTTCTTAATTTTTCTTTTTTAGAGATAATCTTTGAGTTCTAAGTGTTAATGTATTCATTATAATTCCTTTTAATATGTATAATATATCGTTAACTAAAATATTAATATTATAATATTTTGTCAACTGAAACATCACTTGATGTTTATCTTTTTTACGTGATAGTAAATTTAAAACATCGCTTCATGACAACAACGCTTTTTAATGTCATCTTTATTCATACTCAATCCACGTTGATTCGCGCTACATGCTATGGGTAATGGATAAAGTAGATAATGCACAAAACTTATTAGACGAAATGAAAATAGTAAAATAAGTAATCAGTGAGATAAAAAAGGCGCTTACCGTAATGGAAGTGCCTTTTTTATGTAAATATTATTAGTGATTAATTCACAAAGAGGGCAAAGAGACGCTGCGCCTTTAAAGAAACATAACATGGCGCAACGTTTAAAGCTTTAGCTTCTTTGATAAAGATAAAGATAAAGATAAAGATAAAGATAAAGATAAAGATAAAGATAAAGTCGCTGATTTTGATTTACACATTTGTGGTCTCTTAAATACTTGATACTTTTTATAATATAACGGCCATCTAAATAAAAAACACTAAATAACCTGAACTCTGGTTAAATACCAACTAACATGATTTTACCTTGTGCCATCCCCTCAAGCTGACAACTAAAATCAATTCGCTTTTCTGCAGGAGTTTTATATAGCAAAGTGAGTTTGTGAAAAGGCGCTGTAATAACTTTGACGGTTTTAATTTGTAAACTAACTCGCGTTCGTTTGTCTAAAAAGGCAAAAGCAGTTTCGCTAAGTGCCTTTTTACATGCAGATAATGCCGCATTCGATACTGCGCCCGATATTATTAAGTTACTGATATCGTCAGTAGACAAGGTATTATATCCGCCAGCCATTACACAGGCTGCATAAATATCAAGTATGGCAATGGCACGCACTTTTTGACTTTTTGGATCCTCATAAACGGCCATTACACAAGGAACTTTAGACTCATTAAATACTTGTGGTTGTATTGTGTTGACTATTAAAGATGGACTTATATGTTTATGAAATAGGCGTTCTAATTGCGACAGTTTTGGTAAAGCTAAATCACTGTTTAATTCAATTTCATCGGGGATTATTTCGTTATTTTCTACAAGTTGCACCAGAGGTAATAATTTATCGTGAAGTTGTTCGTCGGTAAAAGGTTTTGATAGAACAAAAGATGCGCCAAAGCTAATAGCTTCTTCAATTTTAGACTTTTCATCAACAGTGGTGAGCATCGCGACTATTATATTAAGTTGTCGTTGCTTAATAGCACGCAATAACATCACTCCTGACATTTCAGGCATATGCCAATCTGTGAGAACAATATCCGGATGCCAGCTGCCAATAAGTGTCAACGCAGATTTAGCATTGTTGGCTTTCTCTATTAATAACTTTCGATAGCCAAATTTTTCCAACCCCCGGCGTACTATTGCGAGTGTTGCTTGACTATCATCAACGATAAGTATTTTCACGCACGTTACTTTTTTTTAAATGTTGTTGTTATTATGGCATATTATTTTGACAGCGCTAAACTCTAGTAAATTGACACTTAATTTAAGATAATTAAATAATGCCATACGTCGTATTTCCTCCTGAGGTTTATCAGTATATTGCTATAAATTTTGGGCTACTTATTTTAGCTGCTTGGTTTTATATTCTTTTATTGATACTCAGAGAGTTTAGGTCGTTTGCGCTTAGCATGGTTAAAAGTACAGGGGGGATGGATGATGCTACGTTAGCTATGTGTAGGGAATCTGTTGACAATGCAATGAGCTATGTTAACGATAATCGAAAGACAATTGCTGAGTTAGTTAATTTACAAATACTGTTACAGCAGCAATTAACTGAGGTTACTTCATCAACCAAAGATCATGTTACTGAAAAAGAACAACAGCTAATCGATGAGCTTAATAATAAATTAAAACGCTCGCATAACTTAATACGCAAACTTAAAGGGGATCTCGACAAAAGTGTCGAAAAATTAAAAGTAACTCGTCAAAAACTGTATGCACAATATGATGCAGTGACTGTGCTTCAAGAAGAAAAAGAGCAGTTACAAGCAGATTATAAAGCGCTTAAAAAAGCGAGCGAAAATAGTGATAAAACACTAAACGTAGATGTATCTTCAACGCAAGATCAAACTAAGCTACTTAACACTTTAAACGAATATAAAAGACAAATTGCAGAGCAAGATCAGCTACTACAGCAATTGCAGCTACAAACTGACGGGCCTGAAAGTAGTGAGGAATTAGACACTCTTAAGCAAGAGCTAGAAAAAACGCAGTATGCACTGAAGCACCTTACAAAAGAAAAAAAATTCATTGAAGGGCGATATTTAGAAATAATGAAAAATACACAAAAACCAAGTTAGCAAAGTAGTCCGGTATTTGCGCCTAGCCACCTTTAGCTTAAATCGAACCGCCTCAACACCCTTTAATATATTTCATGTGCATTTTGTAACCAAGAAGTGCTAGCTTAGTAGTAAATTAATTGAAGGAAATAATTATGAAATTAGAATCACTAGCACTTCACCACGGTTACGAATCTGAGGCTACGACCAAATCGGCAGCCGTGCCTATCTATCACACTTCTTCTTATACATTTGATAACACGCAGCATGGCGCTGATTTATTTGATTTAAAAGTGCCGGGTAATATTTATACCCGCATAATGAATCCGACCAATGCGGTACTTGAGCAGCGTATTGCGGCGATGGAAGGCGGCATTGGTGCGTTGGCTGTGGCTTCGGGTATGGCGGCGATTACCTATGCTATTCAATGTTTGTGTGAAGTAGGTACTAATATTGTGAGCACCAGCCAAGTATATGGTGGCACGTATAACCTATTTGCGCATACCTTACCTAGGCAAGGTATTGAAGCACGCATGATTAAAGCTGATGACTTTACCGCGTTCGATAATGCGATTGACGACAACACCCGCGCTGTTTTTTGTGAGTCGATTGGTAACCCTGCAGGGAATATAGTTGATATTGCTCGCCTTGCGAAAATTGCCCACAGCAAAGGGGTGCCTTTAATTGTAGATAACACTGTGGCTACGCCGTATTTATGTCGGCCATTTGAGTTAGGTGCAGATATTGTGGTGCACTCACTCACTAAATACATTAACGGCCATGGAACCGCGATTGGCGGTATGATTGTTGATTCGGGCAAGTTTGACTGGAAAGCCAATGCGACTCGTTTTGTGATGATGAATGAGCCTGATCCGTCGTACCATAATGTAGTGTATACCGATGCATTTGCTGAGGCGGCGTTTATTGGTCGTTGCCGCGTTGTACCACTTAGAAATACCGGTGCAGCGCTTGCGCCTAAAAACGCCTCTGATATTTTAATTGGCCTTGAAACTTTAGGCTTGAGAATGGATCGCCACTGCGAAAATGCACAGCATCTGGCTGAGTATTTAGAAAATCATCCAAAAGTGCTTTGGGTTAATTACGCAGGGCTTAAATCAAACCCGTATAACGAAATGAGTCAAAAAATTACCAGTGGCAAAGCATCCGGTATTTTAAGTTTTGGTATTGTTGGTGGCCTAGAAGCGGGTACTCGTTTTATTGATGCGCTAAACATGATTTTACGCTTAGTTAATATTGGCGATGCCAAGTCGCTTGCGTGTCATCCTGCATCAACCACACACCGCCAATTAAATGATGATGAACTCGCTAATGCGGGCGTAAGTCGCGATTTAATTCGTTTGTCGGTTGGTATTGAAAACATTGCAGATATAATTGCCGATGTAAGCCAAGCGCTCGATAAAGCATAACGTTAATTTAAAGCCTTGAGGTATCGAGGCTTTTAGCTCTATTACGCTTTTGTGATATCGGCTCGTGGTGTTTCTAAAATCGATTTTTTTTCATCTTCAGATAATATAATCCAATCAAAAATTTCTTGGTTGGTACGGCCACAACCGGTGCAGTAACCGCTGCGGCGCTCACATATTCCTAAGCAATCAGTTTTAAATTTAGACGGTTTTTTGTTTTGATTTAATTGGCGCATTATTAAAGCCCTAACGGTGGTGCAATTTCAAAGCGAGTAGTGAACCCACTACCTTCTTGATTGGTAGAGAGTGTAATGACTGGGGTTTTAGTATCAAGTACAAAGGTGCTGTAAATTGAACTTGCTGTTTCTTTTTGGCTTTCAAACCAACCTGTTTTTGTTAAACATTGGCGCAATTGCTTAGCCAGTTTTTGATGAGATTTTACTGTTTGCGCTTGTGTTTTAACTTGCGTTTGGCACTGGTAACTTGCTTGCTCTGATTTATTTAAAGTAACCGTACAGGTTGTTCCAATAATATGAGTATTAGTGCGCCACTGTTCAGTAAACTGGTTGTTTACTTTATCTGTTTTTATTGAATTAAAACCAGATTCATAACTGCTTATAAGGTTATTTATGGTGCTGCATTCATTGAGTTTTATTGTGGTTTTTGCAGGCTGTGCAGTTGTAGGCGTTTGATTAGTTTTGCTGGTACAGCCCGCTAAAATAAACGCGACGACTAAAATGAATGCGACAATAGAAGGAGTAATATAGTTTTTCATAGTTCACAGTAACCGATTAATTTAGCCACGCACTATATCACACGTGATTTACTGTAAAAATAAAAAGGCCCATATAAATATGAGCCTCTTTGTTAGTCACAACTAATGCTATTTATGACGACCTTGCAAGCATTTAACTACATCTTCAAGGGCTAAGCCTTGGCGTTGTAGCAATACGGTAAGGTGATAAATTAAATCAGCAGATTCGTTTGTTAGCTCATCGTTATCATGTTTCATAGCGGCAAGGGCTACTTCTACGCCTTCTTCACCTACTTTTTGACAACTACGGCTTAAGTCTTTTGCAAATAATGACGCTGTGTAGCTTTTTTCAGGGTCGTCGTTTTTACGCGCAACAATCACATCTTCTAACTGTGCTAAAAAGCTTAAACTTGGTTTTGCTTCATCACCAAAACAGCTTTGTGTGCCTAAGTGGCACGTTGGGCCTTCCGGGTTGGCAAGCACTAAAATTGAATCGTAGTCGCAATCGGTATGAACAGATACTACGTTTAAGTAGTTTTCTGATGACTCGCCTTTAGTCCATAAACGCGACTTTGAACGCGAGTAAAACGTTACCTTATTGGTATTAAGCGTAACAGCGAGTGCTTCGCTGTTCATAAAGCCTTGCATTAAAATAACACCCGAGCGGGCATCTTGAATAATAGCAGGGATCATGTCACTTTTAGCAAAATCGACTTGAGCTTGGTTTTGTTGTGTTACTTGCATAATCTTGCTGCCACTTGGTTATCGGTTAAAAATTGTTTTAGTTCGCCAATGTTAATCACATTTTTATGAAAAACGCTGGCAGCTAATGCACCATCTACCTTACTTTGTTTAAATACATCGACAAAATCTTGCATGCTACCTGCACCGCCAGAGGCAATTAAAGGAATGTGACATAGCTCACGAATTTTACTTAGTTGCTCGTTGTCGTAACCGTTACGAACGCCATCTTGGTTCATACAGTTTAATACAATTTCGCCTGCGCCTAAGTCTTGTACGCGTTTAACCCACTCTTGTGTTTTATAACGCGTACGGCTTGATGCATTAGGATCGCCGGTTAATTGATACACTAAATATTCACCGGTCGTTTCATCAAAAAAGCTGTCAATGCCGACTACAACACATTGCTTACCAAACTCATCGTGTAATTCTTTAATAAGTTCAGGGCGTGCAATAGCAGGGCTGTTAATACTTATTTTATCTGCGCCGCGCTCAAGTACTCGCGCTGCATCAGCGACTGATTTAATACCGCCCGCTACACAAAATGGAATATCGATATTAAGTGCAATGCTCTCTACCCAATTTACATCAAGTAGGCGTTTTTCAACGCTTGCGCTGATCTCGTAAAAAACCAGTTCATCGGCGCCAGCTTTGCTGTAGGCTTTAGCCATTGTTAAAATGTCGCCAACAACTTCATGACCTTTAAACTTAACGCCTTTAACTACTTGGCCGTCTTTAACGTCTAAACACGGGATTATGCGTTTTGATAACATGCCAGTGCCTCCTCAACGCTAAATGCGCCATCAAGCAATGATTTACCTAAAATTACGCCGCCCACACCCAGCTCATTGAGCTTTTTAATATCATCTAACGAGCTTACCCCACCTGAGGCTTGCACTTTTATATCTGCATTATGATTAATTAAATCTTCATAAAGTGCAAAAGAAGGGCCAGTCATGGTGCCATCCTTACTGATGTCCGTGCATAAAAAGTCAATAACACCTAAGCCCACATAAAAATCTACCAGCTCAAGTAAACCAAATTCAGATTCACTTAACCAACCGTGCGTAGCAGGTGCCCAGCCCGTGGCTGTTTTATTTACATCAAGAGCAATTACAAAATGCTCTGCGCCAAATTGTTCAATCCAGGCTTTTACTTGCTCGCGTTTTTCTACTGCCATTGAACCAATAACAACTTGGTTTGCACCGGCTTTTAGCCAATCACTTACATCTTGCTCTGAGCGAATACCGCCGCCTACTTGGTACGGTACCTTAAGTGCTTTGGTTGCAGCTTGAATATGTTGCCACTGTTTTTTACTTGGATCGCGTGCACCTTCTAAATCAACAAGGTGTAACTTACCTGCGCCACTGTTGGCGTATTCTTTTAAACGCGCGCCAAGTTCGAAAGGGTAAAACTGTGCTGTGTCGTATTTACCTTGGTACAAGCGCACAATTTGATTTTGTAATACGTCTAATGCTGGAATAATCACAAATAATCTCTTTTTTGTTAGTTAATGGACAGCTTACAACTGCCAATCAACAAAATTTTGTAATAAACGTGCGCCAACTTTTGCGCTGCGCTCTGGGTGAAATTGCATGCCCGCGTAATTGTTTTTAGCAACAATGGCTGAAAAGGTTTGACCGTATTCGCCGCTCACGAGTGTGGCGTCGTTTACGGTGTGCGCAAAGCTGTGAACAAAATACACTTGCTCATCGAATGTTAGCCCTTTAGTTAATGCATGCTCTTTATTAACGCTTAAGTTATTCCAACCCATATGCGGCGACGTTAAATTGCCTACATCAAGCGCTTTTACTTGCCCTGGTATTTTACCTAAGCATTGTACGTTACCTTCTTCGGTGCTTTCGCACAGTAACTGCATACCTAAACAAATACCCATAAGCGGGCGCTGGTATTCATTTATAGCTTGTTGCCAGCCGTTATCTACTAGGCGTTTCATAGCAACCGACGCGTGACCTACACCTGGCAATATAGCGCGCTCAAAACCCGCTAATTGCTCTGGTGATGTTATTACTGTTGGCGTTTGGCCTAAGCGTTCAAACGCAAAGCGTACTGAATTTATATTGGCACAACCGGTATTAATTATGGCAATCATAAACATCCCTTAGAGCTGGCTGTTTGTTGGGTCGTGTCTTGTGCCACTGCCATGCGAAGAGCGCGTGAAAACGCTTTAAATAAGCCTTCTACTTGGTGATGACAGTTACCATCGCTTACCGATAAAATAAGGCTAATCGCGGCGTTATCACTTAAGCTTTTGAAAAAGTGCTCAACCATTTGTACGTCTAAATCGCCTGCTTTTTCGCGGCTAAAGTTAGCGTTTAATACAAATGATGCACGACCCGATAAATCAATTTGTGCTTCAGCTTTACATTCATCCATAGGAAGCGCAAAACCATAGCGCGCAATTTGCGATTTAGTACCGAGGGCTTGTTTAAGTGCAACACCAAGAGCAATACCAATGTCTTCAACAAGGTGGTGCTCGTCTATGTGTAAATCGCCTTTGGCTTTAATGTTTAAACCAATGTTTGCGTGGGTACGAATTTGATCAAGCATGTGATCAAAAAAGCCAAGTCCGGTGTCTATGCTGCCATTTTTAGTTTGATCTAGGTTTATTGCCACATCAATTTGGGTTTCTTTAGTGTTTCGTGTAACACGACCTTCGCGGTTTGCGGTGGTCAATTTAGTTACTATGGCACTCCAATCGCCGTCGTATAAAATACCTTCACAACATAGGTTTTGAGCAAGGCCAATATCAGTTTCACGGTCGCCAATAACAAAAGAGCGTGCTAAATCTACTTTGCCTGAGCGCATAAGCTCGGTAAGTAAACCAGTTTTAGGTTTACGGCAATCACAGTTTTGCTCGTTAAAGTGTGGGCAAATTAATACGGTCTCAAAGCTAATGCCTTGGCTTTGCATTATGTCCATCATTTTGTCTTGTGCAATGTCAAAATCAGCAGTAGGAAAGCTATCTGTGCCTAAACCATCTTGGTTAGATACCATCACTAAACGGTAACCTGCAGCTTGTAATTGTAATAAAGCTGGGATAACGCCAGGTAAAAAGGCAAGCTTTTCAAGGCTATCTACCTGTTTGTCGGTAATTGGCTCTTCAATAATAGTGCCGTCGCGGTCGATAAATAAATAGGGGTTACTCATGATACTTCGTTTCCTGCTAAAGATGCTGCGGTAGTTGGCAATTGCAGGCCATCTAACCAAATTTTTACTTGTTTAAGTTCTTGTTCACTACCAATTGAAATTCGTAGCCAGTCGTCTTCACCGTATAGCGTAAAAGCGCGCATCACTAAACCTTGCTCAAGTGCAATTTTAAAGTAGTTTTTATCGGCTAATTTTAAAGTAACAAAGTTACCTTCACCAGTGAGAATTTTTAATGCAGCAGGGGAGGCGTTTAGCCAATCTACTAACTTAGCTTTTAAGCTATTTAAAATAGTCACTTGGCGGCGCATCGATGTAATTGCATCGGGTGCAATTGCTTGCGCTGCAATACTTGCTACTACGCCCGATACCGGATACGGGGCAATGACTTTACGAATTGGCGCAAGAACGCTTGCTTGTGCAAGGGTAAAACCGGTTCTGAGGCCAGCTAGCGCAAAGGCTTTAGAAAGCGTACGCAAAACCACTACATTACTAAACTCAGTAATAAGTTGAGTGGCGCTTTGCTCTGGGCAAAACTCTATATAGGCTTCGTCAACAATAACCAGTGCTTTACCTGCAAGTGCTGTTGCAATCGCTTTCACTTTATCAAGTGGCGTTAAGCTGCCCGTTGGATTATTTGGGTTACAAATAAATACCAGTTTTGAGCTGCCTACAGCTGCAACTATTTCGTCAGCACTGCCACTTAATAATAATTCTTGGGTAAGCGCGTTAATACTAACGTTGTGTGTATCGGCGGTTACTTTGTACATACCGTAGGTGGGTAAAAATAGCGCAATACTATCTTTAGCTGGCTCGCAGTATGTGCGCACTAAAAGCTCAATGCCTTCATCTGCGCCGCGGGTCATTAGTACATTTTCGCTTTCAAGCTCTGTATAATCTGCGTACCTGTCAATAACCAGTTGCGGTTGTGGATCGGGGTAGCGATTTAAATCTTCAATACTCAGTTCAAGATTTTTAGCATACGGGCTTTCGTTAGCATTTAGCCACGTAGTACCGGTTAGCTTTTCACTTTTTGCCGAGCTGTATGCAGCAAGGGCTGCAATATTTTTAGGTAATAAGCTTGTCGCTTGTGCGCTCTCATTGCTCATTTTTAATTGCCTCTAAACGAATTAAAACCGCATTAGCGTGGGCATCAAGGCCTTCTGCATCTGCAAGTGGTAAAATTGCTTTTGAAAGCTGCGTTAAACCAGTTTTAGTAATTGTTTGCACTGTGTACGTGCGGAAAAAATCAAGTAAGTTTAAACTCGAGTAAGTGGCACTATAACCATAGGTTGGTAACACGTGGTTAGTACCCGATGCGTAATCGCCTGCAGATTCTGGCGTGTAGTCACCCACAAATACAGAGCCTGCGTTTTTAACTTTATCTAGGTAAGGTGTTGCATCAGCTAATTGTAAAATTAAGTGCTCTGGTCCGTATTGCGCTGATACATCAAATGCTTGCTCAATTGAATCAACTAAAATAAGTGAAGAATTAGCGAGCGCTTGCTCAGCTGTTTCTTTGCGGCTCAAATTAGCTAACTGGCGTGTAAGTGCCTGCTGTGTTTGTTCTATTATACTTTCGCTGTTACATAATAAAATAACTTGCGAATCTGCGCCGTGCTCTGCTTGTGAGAGTAAATCGGCGGCTATAAATTCTGGGTTCGCACGTTCATCTGCAATAACTAATACTTCAGATGGACCTGCTGGCATATCAATGGCCATACCTGGAATAGTTTGCGCAACGAGCTGTTTAGCCATTGTTACAAAGCTATTACCTGGACCAAATATTTTGTTCACTTTAGGAACCGATTCGGTGCCATACGCCATTGCTGCAATTGCGCCTGCGCCACCACTTTCTATTAAAGTAGTAATGCCACATAACTTAGCTGCATATAAAATAGCAGGGTTAATCGCTTTATCACCTTGTACTGGTGTAGCAAGTACAACGGTTTTTGCGCCGCTTAATTGCGCTAATACACCCTGCATAATAACCGACGATGGCAGTGGAGCACTGCCACCGGGTACGTAAATACCGACTGCTTCGATGGCTTGATATTTCAGTTCACATACAACGCCTGGTTGGGTCGATAATTTAATATCTTTTGGCAATTGCGCTTCGTGAAAACGTTTAACGTTTGCATAAGCGGTATCAATTGCGTATTTAAGCTCTGCACTTAGTGCTTGCTCTGATGCGTTAATTTCATCAAGCGGAACACATAGGCGAGGGTTAGCTCTATTATCAAACTCTTTAGCCATGCTAAGTAAGGCTTCATCGCCTTGCTCTTTTACGTTAGCTAAAATAGTTTTACATATAGCTTCAACCTTGGCACTGGCAGAAACTGCAGGGCGCATTAGCGCCGCTGCTTGTACTTGTGAAGATTCCTCATTCCAACGAAGCATGGCACTTACTCCATCATTTTTTCAATTGGCATAACTAAAATAGAGTTAGCGCCTAGGGCTTTTAACTGCTCCATTGTTTCCCAAAATAATGTTTCGCTGCTTACCATGTGAAGTGCTACGTATTCATCGTTACCAGCAAGGGCAAGTAGAGTAGGTTGACCAGAACCTGGTAAAATTTCACAAATTTCATCAAGTTTGTTTTTTGGTGCGTGTAGCATGATGTATTTGCTTTCTTTAGCTTGTCTAACACCACGTAAGCGCGGCATAAGCTTATTGATTAGTGCTAGTTTGTCAGCATCTTGAAGATCTTTATTTTGAATTAAACACGCGTTTGATTCTAAAATTGTTTCGCCTTGAATTAAGCCGTTAGCTTCAAGTGTTGCGCCGGTAGATACTAAATCACAAATTGCATCAGATAAACCTGCACGCGGTGCTACTTCAACAGAACCCGTAAGCATTACTGTACTTGCGTTAATGCCTTCGCGCTTTAACCACTGAGTTAAAATTTCTGGGTAGGTAGTAGCAATACGTTTGCCTTCAAACCAGCTCTTATCGCGAGCGCCAAGCTCTTGTGGCCATGCAAGTGCAAGACGACAGTAACCAAAGTCTAGCTTTGAAAGTTTGGCTACTTCACTTGGAACACCCTGGCGTTCACGTTCTGCTTGAACTTCTACTAGTACGTTTTCGCCAACTATGCCTAGGTCACATACACCGTCCATAACTAAACCCGGAATATCGTCATCGCGCACACGTAGTACGTCAATTGGCATATTAGTTGAGTGTGCAATTAAGCGTTGTTCACGAAGGTTAAGTTTAACACCTAACTGTTTAAGCAGATCTTGACAATCTTTTGATAGGCGGCCGCCTTTTTGAATGGCGATACGTAGACGATTACTGTTGTTCATTATTCATTTTCCTTTAATTTAAAAACTAAAAACCCCGAGGGAACCTCAGGGCGAAAATGAATCAATATGTTTTGAATCGCCAGAGGTTCCTTTTAGGAATAACCTCTCAGCGAAAGACCTGACAGGTTATTCCGATGAATGGTGGTGATGATGTACTGTTGTCAGGTTTATGCGCATTTTTTATCCTATGTAACTGCCCGTCATTTGGTTAACGTTCAGTTGTTATCTGTTTAAATAAATTTCGCATTTATAAAAACATAAATAGCCTGATTATGGCAAGTTTTATTTAGCTAAATTAAAGTATATCTTATAACTGTCGATACTATAGAAGATAATACATGTAGTTTTAATAATGTAATTGTTTATTAGTCAAACAGTTAAATAAGGAAGTACGTATGGACATCATGATCCCTTACTTAGGAACTATCACTCGTTTAGCTGTTGAATCTAAAGGGGCATTTCATATTGCGGGTGTACAAAGTGGAGCCGCAGCTGAAAAAGTTGATCTAGAAAATAAAAAAAAGCGTGAGTTACAAAAGAAGAAAAAGCTCAATACCCTCGACGATCAAACAAAAAAAACAAAGACTAGCGCTGATGACGACGATCCCCCACATTTAGATACATGGGCCTAATGAAGATCCCGTAATTAAAGTAAAGAGGCCCAGATAGGGCCTTTTTTAATGTGTATATGTAATTTTAAATGTAACTTTATTGTTAATTGAATGTGCAGTAATAAAGCAAAAAGTAAACTTATGTGTACAGAATGTTACCGACTAGTTTGTTTTTTCTTAATTCTATTATACCAATATATTGAATATAAATAACTTAATTTGTTGCCTCATACTTTAATTGTAAATTAATTGTTTCATTTTCATTTGTGTTATTTGTAACCTAGGCTGATCCTTAATCGGGAACAGGTAGTGCCGATTAACAAAGTACATTAAAATTAAATAATCTAATGGAGCGTAAACGTGAAATTATCAAAAATAACAATTGCAACTCTTGCTGCTTTTACAGTAATGCAAGCATCAAGCGCAGTAGCCGCAAATAAGAAATACCTAAATGAACACGTAAATACTAATAATACGTTGTCTGCATCAACAGCGACCCCAGATCAATTAGTTGGCTTAGAGGCTGGGAACAAATTAGTTGTAATTAAAGAAATAAAAAGTAATAACGGCGACACAACTCGATTATTTCAACAAGTATACAATGGCCTACCTGTTATAGGTGACAGGGTGAGTTTAACCTTTAACAGCAACGGGCAGTTTAAACATGCTCACGGTGCTGCGGTATATGACATTTCAAGTGATATAAACACGGTAATCCCAAAGATAAATAAACAGTTAGCGGTAGCTAAGGGATTACAAAAATCTCCTCAGGCGCTTCAATCTGTCGGTTTAGAAAAGCATGACGAGAAATCGCAATTAGCAATTTGGGTTGATGAGCAAGGTAAGGCGCATCTTGTTTATGAAGTATCTTATGTTACTTATGGAAGTAATCCATCTCGTCCATATCAAATCATTGATGCGAACTCAGGTGAGTTACTATTTAGCTTAGACAACCTTCAACATGCAGATGCAACTGGCCCAGGCGGTAATTTAAAAACGGGCAAATATATTTATGGTACTGATTTTGCCAGCCTAGATGTTACGCAGTCTGGTGATAACTGCACAATGAATAATAGCAATGTAAAAACCATTAATTTGAATGGTGGCACCAGTGGTACAAGCGCATATTCATTTACTTGCCCTGAAAATACGTTTAAAGAAATCAACGGTGCATATTCACCACTTAATGACGCACACTTTTTTGGCAACGTAATTTTTAACATGTACAACGATTGGATTGGTTCGCCACCACTTTCATTTCAACTACAAATGCGAGTGCATTATAGCAGCAACTATGAGAATGCATTTTGGGATGGTCGTGCAATGACATTTGGCGATGGTCTAAATACGTTCTATCCACTCGTGAGCTTAGATGTGTCTGCTCATGAAGTGAGCCATGGCTTTACTGAGCAAAATTCTGGCTTAGTTTATAGTGGAAAATCAGGTGGCTTAAACGAGGCTTTTTCTGACATGGCGGGTGAAGCTGCTGAATTTTACATGAAGGGCAGTAATGATTGGTTAGTCGGAAAAGAGATATTTAAGGGCAATGGCGCATTGCGCTATATGAACAATCCGACACAAGATGGGCGCTCAATAGACAATCAAAGTAGTTATTCTTCAGGAATGGATGTACATCATAGCTCAGGAGTATTTAATAAAGCGTTTTATAACTTAGCAACAACACCAGGTTGGGATACGAAAAAAGCATTTTTAGTCATGGCGCGTGCAAATCAACAATATTGGACAGCAAGTACAAACTGGGATCTTGCCGGTAATGGGGTTATGGATGCAGCCTGTGACTTAAATTATGAGCCAAATGACGTAAAAGCGGCATTAAGTGCTGTTGGTGTTACCTCTAGTTTGAGTGCTGGAAGTTCATGTGATTCAGTGCCTCCAATTGAAGACGAAGCACTCTCAAATGGCGTACCTCGTCCTGACATCAGTGGCTCAGCGAAACAGCAAATATTCTTTACACTTGATGTTCCTGCAGGTGCGAGTAATTTAGCATTTTCCACGTCAGGTGGAACAGGTGATGCTGATTTATATGTACAATTTGCGACTAAGCCAACGCTTACTAGCTTTGATTGTAAAAGCACAACTTCAACCAGTAACGAAAGCTGCTCTATTAGTAATGCTCAAGCGGGTACTTATTATGTAATGGTTGAGGCGTGGGATCAAATTTCAGGAGTCTCGTTACTTGGCAGTTTTGATGGCGATACGGGTGGCACAACACCAATCAATCGAACTGAAGAAAATGTGAGTGTCAATGCTGGAAACTGGACTCGATTTACTCAAAATTTGAGTGCAGGCTACAGCTCACTTAATGTTTCAATTGCTGGAGGCAGTGGTGACGCTGATTTATATGTAAACTTTGGAACAGAGTCGGGTGCAAATGCTTACGTTTGTCGCCCTTATAAAAATGGCAATAACGAAAGTTGTACTATCGATAATCCACAAGCGGGAACTTGGCATATCGATTTACAAGGCTTTCGCACTGCAAGTGGTGTAACGCTAGATATTAAAGCGAACTAAATTCATTCCAGGGGAGCATCCGCTCCCTTTTTTATCTTAGTAATGTCACTTTCTATGAATATAGCTCGATTTAAAAGGAATCAATTTATGAAACATTTACTAAATGTCGCGTTAGTTAGCGCCAGTACATTAATTGTTCAACCACTGTATGCACAAGACAACGAAAATATTTGGGTGACAATAGATCCTATTGCAGCAAAACATTACCAGCAGACTCAAAAAACAGTAAGCAAATCACGTGAATCATTAAGTATGCGTACAACTGAATTAGATACGGTTAACTTTTTGCAGGTAAAGCCCGAAAATATAGCAGGCCTGAGTGAATTTATGCATGGTAATTACCACCGGTGCGGTGGTTTTGTAGCGCATGAATCGCTTGATGAAGCTAAGCAATACACGCAGCAACTAGCTGCTGTTCAAAATCAAAGTGCTTTGGCTTTTAACTATAGTATTGATAACGCGCAAACAACACAGCAACTAATAAATAGTGTCAGCCCAAATAATTTAACAAATACTGTTAATTCAATGAGCAACTTCTACAACCGCTACTATACAGCTCAAACAGGAATAGATGCATCACAATGGCTAAAAAACTACTGGCAACAATTAGCCACAAGTCGCAGTGATATTAGCGTTGAATACTTTACACATAGTTGGGCGCAATCTTCAATTATAGTCACAATACCAGGGGATGAAAAAGCGGATGAGATTGTTGTTATAGGTGGACATTTAGATTCGATTAACCAATCAAATCCAACAAATGGACGCTCTCCAGGTGCGGATGATAATGCCTCAGGTATTGCTGTATTATCAGAAGTGCTAAGAGCAATTGTCGATAATAACTACAAGCCACAAAGAACAATTCATATAATGGGGTTTGCAGCTGAAGAGGTGGGTTTAAGAGGGTCAAAGGCGATTGCCTCTGCATATAAATCACAAGGCAAAAATGTTGTAGGTATGGTGCAGTTTGATATGACGGGCAACAACGGCAGCAATGAAGACATTGTGATGATGACTGATTACACGACCAATGCTCAAAATCAATTTTTGGGTCAGCTTATTGATACTTATTTGCCTTCTATTAGCTACGGTTTTGATCAATGTGGATATGGATGTTCGGATCACGCATCTTGGTATCAACAGGGGTTTACAGCATCGATGCCATTTGAATCAAAAATGGCCGATATAAATCGATTAATTCACACTGTTAACGACACTAACTTTGACGCTGATCATGCGAGTAAATTTGCAAAATTAGCTGTGAGTTATGCATCTGAAATGGCAAAAAATGCAGGCGACGTAGTACCACCAATCGATAACGAACTACAAAATGGTGTTGCAGTGTCTGGTATCACTGAAAATGCAAAAGCGGAACGTGTGTACACATTAAAAGTACCCAGTAATGCAACTAATTTGAACTTCGCTACATCAGGTGGTACGGGTGATGCCGATTTATACGTTAAGTTTAATTCAGTGCCGACACTCACTAGTTTTGACTGTAAAAGCACAACGTCTTCAAGTAATGAGCGTTGTGAAATAAGTAACGCTCAAACGGGAGTTTATTATGTCATGGTCCAAGCATGGGATGCGATTACTAATGTTTCTTTGACTGGTAGCTATAATGAAGGTAGTGAACTTGAGCCAATCAATCGTGTAGAAAATAATGTTTCTGTAACAGCAAACAATTGGGCTCGATACACACAAGATCTTGATGCAGGATATTCAGCATTAACGGTTAATATGACCGGCGGTAGTGGAGACGCGGATTTGTACTTGAGTTTTGCAAGCCCATCAACAGAGTCTGTATATCAATGTAGACCTTTTAAAAATGGCAATACCGAAACCTGTCGTATTGATAACCCGCAAGCGGGTACATGGTACATAGATTTAAAAGGCTATAGTTCAGCAAGTGGAATTACCTTATCTATTAACGCACAATAATAATTAGTAGGGGGCAATGCCCCTTTTATTATATAACTTAATTACTTGCCCTTGATGTTTAGCTTACGTAAAATCGCGCTATTATTTCTTGTAAAGTGATTGGTATTATCAAACAACTGTTTAGTGCAACTGGGCCTTTGGCGTTATCTTTAGATGGATATACACCACGTCAGCCCCAAATAGATATGGCTGTTGCCGTTGCAGATGCATTAAAAAACAGTTCGCAATTGGTAGTTGAAGCGGGCACGGGGACAGGTAAAACGTTTGCCTATTTAGCGCCTGCACTTAAATCAAAAGGTAGAACCATCATTTCCACCGGTTCTAAAGCCTTGCAAGAGCAGTTATACCACCGCGATTTACCGCAGCTTGTTAAAGCGCTTAGTGCCTCTAAAAAAACCGCCTTATTAAAAGGGCGTGCCAATTACCTATGTACCTACCGACTTAACCAGCATGTTGCCCATGTACCTACTGATGATTCAGACGTAATGCATCAATTAGCTATGGTCGCTAAATTTGCCAGTGAAACACAGTCAGGTGATTTAGCCGATTGCATTGGTATAGAAGATGATGCCAAAGTACTGCCTTATGTAAACTCAACGGCAGATAACTGCTTAGGCAAAGAATGCCCCGACTTTCAAAGCTGCTATATACGCAAAGCGCGTTTAACAGCGGCCGATGCCGATGTGGTTGTTATTAACCACCATTTGTTTTTTGCCGATATGGCCGTAAAAGAAAGCGGCTTTGCTGAATTGATGCCAAAAGCAGATGCCTATATATTTGACGAAGCCCATCAGTTAAGCGAAATTGCCAGTGATTATTTTGGCGAGAGTGTTAGCACTAAAAAGCTGGTGGATTTAATTAATGACTTACGTGCTATTTATAGAGCTGAAATACCCGATATGCTGCAACTCGGTAAAAGCTTAAATAAGCTAGAGACAAGTGTTGCAGATTTACGATTGCAGTTTGGTGTTGATGGTAGCAGAGGTGACTGGCGAGAAAAACTGAGCGACAAACAAATTTGTGCAGCACTTCATCGTGTGATCAGTGATTTAGATTTTGTTTATCAGGTACTGAAACTGTGTTTAGACAGAAGCGATAAAATAGAGCATCCGTTTGAGCGAACACTTGCTTTTAAAGGCCAGTTAGAGCGTGTGTTTGACACGGCTCAAACTGGTTTTAGTTATTGGTATGAAACAACACGTCGTTATTTAACGATTAATATAACACCACTTAATGTCTCCGCTAAATTTGCTCAAATGATGCAAGACACTGGCGCAGGCTTTGTGTTTACATCAGCTACGCTTTCGGTCGACAACAAATTAGCGCACTTTAACGCAAGTTTGGGTTTAAAACCAAAGCAAAGCATGATGGTAGACAGCCCGTTTGATTATCCTAATCAGGCACTGTTATGTTTGCCGCGTTATTTACCTGAATCACACGCTGATAACATGCCCCACGCAATTGTAAAACTCACACTCGAACTTATAAAATCAGCACAAGGGCGCTGCTTTGTGCTTTTTACTAGTTATCGAATGATGCATTTGGTCGCTGAAGGACTCACCACACAAATAGACTACCCAGTTTATATGCAGGGGCAAATGTCTAAGCGTATTATCTTAGAGAAGTTTACCCGCCATGGTAATGCGGTGTTACTCGGCACAGCTTCTTTTTGGGAAGGTGTTGACGTACGTGGCAGCACACTAAGCTGTGTTATTATTGATAAATTACCATTTGCAGCCCCCGATGACCCTTTATTACAAGCCAAAATGCAAGATTGCCAAATGCAAGGAAAAGACCCTTTTGCACACATACAATTACCGCAAGCGGTGATTGCACTAAAGCAAGGTGTCGGGCGTTTAATTCGTGATAGCAAAGATAAAGGCGTCCTTGTAATATGTGATAATCGCCTAGTTACACGTCAGTATGGGCAAGTGTTTTTAAAGAGCTTACCGCCAATGCGCCGCACGCGGAGTTTAGAAGATGCCAATAAATTTTTACAACAAATTAATTAGAGTAATAAAATGATTAAAAGTAATATCCTCGCCCTCGACGCTTCTACTGAAGCACTGTCAATTGTTTTACATTTTCAGGGCCAAACATTTCATCATTTTGAAGAATGCCCGCAGCAGCACAGCCAAAAAATACTTCCACTCGTGGATGAGTTGTTAACCAAAGCTAACTGTAAATTGAAAGATTTAGATGTGATTGGTTTTGGTCAAGGACCCGGTAGTTTTACTGGCGTGCGTATTAGTGTTGCAATAGCACAAGGGCTTGCGTATTCAACAAACTTACCACTAGTTGGCGTTTCAACACTTGCTATTATGGCGCAACAAGCGTTTGAACAAAACGGCAGCCTTAGTGTTTTCCCTAGTATAGATGCGCGTATGGGGGAAATATATTTCGCCCATTACCAAGCAAAAAATAATTTAGTGCAACTGGTCAATCAAGAGTGTGTAATAAAGCCGGACCTATTAAGCGATGACTATATTACTTCTACTGAGCCATCTATCGCAGTGGGCACTGGGTTTAAAACCTACCCAGGTGCGCTTAATAACTTTGAAAACGTGACAATTAATAGTGAGATTACATTACCTGATGCGCGTTATATGTTAGCGCATGTTGAAGCCGCGCTTTTAGCGGGTAATATTGTCAAAGCGAGTGACGCTCAACCTAAATATGTGCGAGATACGGTAACGTGGAAAAAGCTACCTGGGCGTGAGTAATCGTATTATTTGCATATTGTTTGTTTTTAAATCATAATTTTAAACAATATTAAGGTTGGAGACGCGTAATGACGCTGCCTATTGGTTCAGGTTTTTTTACCGGAGATATTCCGGGGAGGGTTAGCTCTACTCAAGTCGTTACTAATAAACCACAGAGTTTAGTAGAGCAACCGGCTACACAAAAAGCGAATACCGATTATGTAAAAAGCAGTAAAAAAGGCGAAGAGCTTGCCAATCAACTGTTTAAAAGCAGCGCTAAAAGCAACGAATACAGTCAAACAATTTACGACCAACCATCAGCTCAAGTAAGCAAAGCAATTTCTACTTATACTGAATTTGCTAATTTAGAGCGCCGTGCTGAAGTGCAAAATTTAATAGGTGTTGATATTTACGCATAAAGTTTATTAGCACGCTTTAAAGACAGAATAAAAAAGCCCGAACACACATTCGGGCTTTTTTATTACAGTGTCAAAGTTTACTTTTCAATAAAGCCAATCAGCTTATCAGCAATGTCAGTATTGTTCTGTGATCCAATAAAATGCTCGCTACCTTTACCATAGGCAAATACTTGAACATCTACAGCTGTATGTCCGCCTGTTGTCCAGCCAGTAAAGCTAGTATCACTAATAATACTTTTAACGGCTAAATTAAGCGCTTTGTCGCCCATTTTTTTAGCTTGCTCAAGTTTAATTTGATTTTCAGTTGTGAATTCAATGTTCGTGTTAGTCGTCCACACTGATTTTAAATCTTTTGCATCAAGTAATAACTGAGTAAGTTTACCTGCGGTTGCTTTAACGCCTTTAACTACTTCAGTTTCCCACTTGTATTGACCGTGTGCCCCAAGAGTTAATCCTCCTGTAGAGTGATCGGCTGTTACTACTAAAATAGTATCTTTATTTTTGTCGACATAGGCTTTTGCTTTTTCAATTGATTTTGCAAAGTCGTCCATTTCAGCCATCGCACAAGCAATATCATTTGCATGACCACACCAATCTATTTGACTGCCTTCAATCATCACAAAAAAACCGCTTTTGTTTTGAGTATCTAGTAAATCAAGCGCTTTGGATGTTAGTTGCGTAAGGCGAGTTGGGTTCTCATCAAGTGCAAAAGGTAAACCTTTTGGCGCATACAAACCTAAAGCGGGTATTTGAGTTATTTGGCCGAGATTGCTAATGTCATCGCCATATTGATAGCCAGCGGCTTTAAACTCATCAACTAAATTACGATCGTCTCTAATAAAGTATTTAGTACCACCACCTAACATTAAATCGACTGGTAATTTACCAACAATTTTATTGTCTATGTAGTCGTTAGCAATCGCATCGTAATTATTACGCGATTCATTATGCGAAGCGAAGCTTGCAGGCGTTGCATGATTTATTTGTGATGTTGCAACAAGTGCCGTTGTCATACCGCGCTCTTTTGCAATTTCAAGCATGGTTTTAACCGCTTTTTTGTGTGTATCTACGGCTATAGCGCCATTGTAACTTTTATGCCCGCTGCTAAGTGCTGTCGCACCTGCTGCACTATCGGTTACATACGTATGGTCATCCGGATAGGTATGCGCCATGCCCTTTAATATCGTATCAAAAACGGTACCTTCGATTTCTTTAGTTGCAGGGTCATCTTTAAAATAGCGATAAGCTGTGGTGTATGCCGGACCCATGCCGTCACCAATCATATAAATTACATTTTTAGGCGCTGACTCTGCGTAAGCACCTGATGCAGAGCACAAAAGTGCTAATAAGCTGAACTGTTTTTTCATAGTTGTACCTTTTGAGTGTACCTTATTTAAAAGCCTGCGTTATTGTATACCTTAAGCATGATAAATAAATTAATATATGAGATGAATTACAATAAGTGATGTTGTTTTTAAAAGAGTATTGGGTTGGTATTTATAATCTCTATAGTTAAAAAATATATCGCTTTTATGTACTAATACCAAACTGCATAAATCTTTGATCAATTTAACGAATTAAATTGCACTATAACGTCGTTAAAAATTTTTTATTCAGTTAAGGATATTAGCTAAAATATATTTTTATCAGTTATAAAAATGGCTAACGATATGTTAGTGGTCTGACAACTAGTATGTTATAAATAAGCTAAAAGTAGGAAGAGGTCGGGTGTGCAGCCATTTAATATTAAAATCAATAATTCAAATATTCATGGCTTAAAGAAAGGCTCCGGTGGTGATGTTGTTATTGCGCTTCATGGTTGGCTTGATAATAGCAACAGTTTTTTTCCTATGCTTAATAAGGTGCAACCGAGTCAAACTTGGTACTGCATTGATTTTGTTGGGCACGGGTTGTCTTCGTGGAAAAGTGATGATGCGCATTACTACTTTGTTGACTATATTGATGATGTGTATCAATTTATCAATACATTAGGGGTTAAAAAAGTACACTTAGTTGGTCATTCGATGGGGGCTATGGTCGCAGGGATTTTTGCGAGTTGTTTTAGCGATTATGTTAAGTCGGTCAGCTTTATTGAAGGGATCGGTTGTGTTACTACCCCCAGTGAAGCGGTATGTGAGCAGCTAAAAAGTGCAGTATTAAATAGAGCGCGTTTAAAAAATAAAAAATCTAGAATTTATAAATCGAAAGCGCTTATTTACGAAGCGCGATCACAAACAACTGATTTAGATGATGAGCTAATTGCGCTATTAATGGACCGAAACATAAAACCAGTAAATGATGGCTTTGTGCTCACAACAGACCCAAAGCTTAAAAATCACTCAGGTTTTAGGTTTGATGAGGCGCAATGCATTGGTGCAATAAAAGATTTATCTGCACCATGTCAGTTAATTTTAGGGAACGAAGGTTATTCGTTTGTAAAACAAAACTTAGCAAAGTATATTAGCTATTACAGTAACTTGAGTGTAATAAACGTAGACGGCGGTCATCATTGCCATATGCAAAGTAGTGAGCTATGTTTTGAACACATTCATGCATTTATGGTGCAAAGTGGTGCATGTTAATTGTATATTAACGCTAAATGTGGGATTATTCGCACATTAGAGTATTTGCTCAATTGTTAAAGTGCCTTACTTAGATTAAGGTTAATAAAAATATAATTATAAACAGGGGCTAAGAGTGGAAAAAATCTGGCTTAAGCGCTACCCAGAGGGTATGCCTGAAACAATCGATCCTGAGCATTACAACTCGTTACTCGAAGTTTTCGAAAAAAGTTTTAGTGATTACAAAGATCTACCTGCATTTACTAATATGGGTAAAACACTATCTTACAACGAAATAGATACTGCAACGAAAAAAGTAGCGTCTTATATTCAACATGATTTAGGTCTTAAAAAAGGCGACAAAGTGGCCGTCATGATGCCTAACTTGTTGCAAACACCAGTATCAATTTTAGGTATTTTAAGAGCCGGTTGTGTCGTTGTTAACGTTAACCCGTTATACACGGTTCGTGAATTAGAACACCAACTTAAAGACTCGGACACTGCAGCAATTTTTATACTTGCTAACTTTGCAGACACGCTCGAGAAATCACTTGCGCATACTGATGTTAAACACATTGTAGTAACGCAAGTGGGTGATATGGTTGGTGGTATTAAAAAGCACATTGTAAATTTTGTCGTTAAACACGTTAAAAAAATGGTCCCTAAGTACAGCTTACCGAATCCAATTAAGTTTTCTGATTTATTAGATGCGGATGAAACTGCATATAAACGACCAGAAATGAACTTAAGTGATTTAGCATTCTTGCAATACACTGGCGGTACGACAGGTGTATCTAAAGGTGCAATGCTAAGCCATGGCAATATGGTAGGTAACCTTGAACAAGTGTCTGGTTGTTTAGATAAAGTATTAGAGCGTGGTAAGGAAGTGGTGGTTACTGCATTACCGCTTTATCATATCTTTGCTTTAACGGCTAATTGCTTAACATTTATGAAGTACGGTGGTTTGAATTTACTTATTACCAAACCTCGCGATATGAAGGGCTTTGTCAAAGAGTTAGGGCAAGCTAAATTTACTGCTGTTACGGGTGTTAATACATTATTTAATGGTTTATTAAATACACCAGGCTTTGCAGATCTAGATTTTAGCCATTTAAAAATGTCGCTTGGTGGAGGAATGGCTGTTCAACGTCCTGTTGCTGAAAAATGGCAAAAAGTGACGGGTTCTAAACTTATGGAGGGTTACGGCCTTACAGAGTGCGCCCCTTTGGTCACTATTAGCCCATACGATTTAGAAGCATATAATGGTTCAATTGGTTTACCTGCGCCGAATACTGATATTAAGTTAATGCTTGATAATGGTGAAGAAGCCGCTAAAGGAGAGCCTGGAGAGTTATGGGTTAAAGGCCCACAGGTTATGCTTGGTTATTATAATCGCCCAGATGCAACTGCTGAATGTTTAAAAGATGGTTGGTTTGCTACTGGTGATATTGCCACATACGATGATGAAGGTTTCTTCTTTATAGTTGATCGTAAAAAAGACATGATCATTGTGTCAGGCTTCAATGTATTTCCAAATGAAATAGAAGAAGTTGTTGCGATGCACGAAGGTGTACTTGAAGTAGCCGCTATTGGCGTACCTCACGATGCAAGCGGCGAACAAGTTAAAGTTTTTGTTGTGAAAAAAGACCCATCTTTAACTGAAAAAGATATAATAAAGCACTGCCGTGATAATTTAACTAATTACAAGGTTCCAAAACTCGTTGAGTTTAGGGATGAGTTACCTAAAACAAATGTAGGTAAAATACTCAGAAGAGCCTTGAAAGATTAGCAACCTATAAAAAAGCCGGCATATGCCGGCTTTTTTATTGTAGGAGACTAAGTGCAATACCAATTGATCCAAACACAAAACCAGCTTAATACGTTCGTTGAGCAGATCCAAAATAAACCCGTTTTAGCTATAGATACTGAGTTTATGCGTCGCCGTACGCTGTATCCTGAAGTTGCACTTATTCAAGTATACGATGGTGAGCATCTTGCGCTTATTGATCCACTGGCTGAGTTATCATTATTTGATTTTTGGCAAATTTTAAAAGATCCTGCTGTTTTAAAAGTATTACATTCTCCTTCAGAAGACATCGAAGTATTTCAAAAGTACGCAGGGTTTGTACCCGCACCATTATTCGATACACAATTTGCTTTGCAATTACTTGGTGAAGGGAATTGCATGGGCTTTGCGCTGATGGTAAAAGAGCTGCTAGGCATAGAAATAGATAAAAGTGAGTCTCGCACTAATTGGCTACAGCGTCCATTAACCCCTAAACAGCTTGATTATGCAGCAGCTGATACATTTCACTTATTACCATGCTTTGAACTAATTATTGAGCGTATTAAAGCGGCTGATTTATTTGACATCGTTATCAACGAAAGTGAATTAATTGCAAATAAGCGCGCATTTCAAACACCAGATGAATTTTTATATAAAGATATTAAAAATGCGTGGCAGCTTAAACCGCATGAACTAGCAGTATTAAAAGAGCTTGCTACTTGGCGCAGAAATAAAGCCATTAAAAAGAATTTAGCACTTAATTTTGTACTAAAAGAGCATAACATGGCGGAAATAGCTAAACGCGGTCCGTCTAGTTTAAATGCACTTAGACAAATATCAGGTGTTGAAGCGATTGAAGTTAATCGCTCAGGTGTAGAAATTTTAAAATGTATCGAGATTGCTAAGTTGATACCGCAAGAGCAACATCCTGCTGTGTTAAAGCGCTTAATTGATTTTCCTACTTATAAAAAAGTAGCAAAAGATGTTAAACAAAAAATTACTAAAGTAGCAAAAGCGCATAATATTCCTGATGATGTGATGGCTTCTAAAAAACAAGTCAATCAATTGATAAGTTGGAATTGGAAGTTAACAGCAGAGCAAAAAGTTAAATATATAAAACCCGACTTATTGAGTTCTTGGCGTTATACATACGTTAAAGACGTACTAAAAGAGTGGGACAGCTAAACAGTATTGCTTTAGTGTGAGTTAATAACGGGATGTTTACTGCTAATTTAACGGGGGCGATATATGGCCCCCATTTGTTTGAAATTTCAGCAAGCTTACTCTATCATTTCTTTTAAAATTTTATCTAAGTTACTTTTTGATTGAGCAACACTTTCAAGCGGCGTTAAGTTATTAGGGTATTCCTCTTGTTCAATGACGAGCCACTGCAGATCACCGTCCATAATTAGCGAATTTATTATTACTTTCCATAGATAGTCATTTTCACCAAATATTGGGCTTAGGCCATCGCCTTGATGCGTTCTTACTTTTAAATGTGTAGAAAAAGTACGCCCTGGATATTTCTTTATGTAATGAGTAGGCTCTTTATCAGCAAAATGCACCCAGCCAATATCTAGCTGAAGCGGCAATGATTGCGGTGTGTTTTTTGCTATATAGTCCCAATACGTAGCGTCGTTAAATTGATTAAATTCTTTATCATGATTATGAAAACCAATATGCATATCATAGCGCTGTGCTATGTCGTTCATATGCGCCAGTTGTTTTGTAAGGGCTGTAACCCCCGTTGGATGCCACGCTCTTTCATCCCAAGGTACAAATAATACCTTTACACCCAATGTTTTGTAAAAGAGTAGGGTGTTGGTAAGTGTTTTTTCTGTGAGTGAATCAAAGCCGATATGCGCGCTGCTTGCAACAAGATTGAGACTAGCTAGTTTCTTTTTAAGTTTACTAGGGCTATTTTTATAACTCCCTAAATCACCGGCAAACTCTACCCCATCAAATCCCATTTCAGAAAGGGACTGCAGTGTACTATCAAAATCTTTTTTAAGTGCTTCTTTTACCGACCATAACTGCACGCTCACTCGTGGCGTTGGTTTAGGCATTGTAGCGAAAGCGCTCAATGAGTAGAGAGTAAAAATTAGGGTGGTTAAAACTATAAATGTAGTGTGTAAAAGTGTATTTTTAAACATTATCAAATACCTGTTAAAGCAGAGAATACTCCCTGCTTTTTATTAATCTTTATAGGCGTATTGGGTTAAGCCAAGTTCAGCTAAAACGTTATCAAGGTGAGCTTTTGCTTGCGCTGTAGGGCCTGGGTAGTCACCGGCAATAGGCACATTTCCTAAATAACCTATATCTTTACACCCCTGAGGTGTACAGAAATAAGCGCCTAAAATTAAATTTTTGAAGCGTAAAAACGCATTACCTATACGCTGAAATTGTGCCGGTGTATTATCGTCAAAATAAGCAATGTCATCTAATATTGCTTTTTGTTCCACAGCTTTAAGTTTCGCAAAAATCTTTTTATAACGAAGTATTGATTCGTCATCAATCCACGCAAGCCCATGTAAAATTGTTACCCGGTCTTTTTGTTGACCATTATAAGGGGAGCTAACCCATTCATTAATGACACTCGGTACATCAACGTCTGAGGCGCTCGGTGAATCACCTTCTCGGGGAACAATGTAATCTGCAAGTATTGCCACGAGAGTGAGTTGTTCATTTGTTAAGGTAAGTGGCCAAGGCGACTCAGGTGGTAGCAACATATTAGGATCAGTACCATAGCCTTTCGCTGTAATGGGTGGCAGCTCTAAACTTGGCCAATGGCCTTGGGTGCTAATCGTTTCTTCGAGTACTTTACTACAACCGGCTGTTAGTGAAACGGCAGAGCCTGCAGCGAGTAGGCCTAACCATTTAAGGGACTCTCTGCGTGTCATGCCTGAACTATATTTATATGAGTCAACACTCTTTTGTGAATGCATGTTAAAGCACTCCTTTTTCAATCTGTTTAGCGATCCACGTAGAATTGCGCATTGCCAATGTCATAATTGTTAATGTGCAGTTTTTATGTGGGTTAGAGGCAAATACACCGGCATCCATTACAAAAAGGTTGTCACAATCCCATGTTTGCCCCCATTGATTAGTAACAGATTCTTTGGGCGAGCTACCCATGCGAGTGGTACCCACTTCATGAATGATTTCACCGCCTTTTGAAATTGCTTTTTCAGCAGGTGGGAGCTTATCTATTTTTGCCCCTAAGTTTTCTAATATTTTTTTCGCTGTTTTTAAACCATGCTCAATTTGCTTAAGTTCACGATCAGACCATTTAAAATGAAATTTTGAGACGGGGATCCCCCATTTATCCTTAACGTTTTCGTCTATTTCCATATACGAGTCATCGTTTGGTAACATCTCACCTCGCAAAGCAAACCCTACATAAGAGCCGTACGCATCGCGCACTTGCTGTTTTAACTCAACGCCATAACCCCGCTTATCACCAGATACACCAGAGCCAGGCTGATTAAAACCACTGCTTATTTCAAAATGATAACCACGTGGAAAATTAAGTTCACCTTTAGCGTGTGCTTGGTGTCCCCACCAAGGAATAAATAGATGATTTCCCGTATGCCCATCTTCGTTATACCGTGGTCGGCCTTTAAGTGCGGGTATTTGTGCGCCTAACCATGCACCGGTAGAATCCATTAAATTTTTTCCAACTTGGCCACTTGAGTTTGCCAGTCCTTTTGGATGTTTTGTGTGTTTTGAATTTAATAAAATACGTGCAGATTCACAGGCACTTGCAGCAAGAATAACGATATCAGCGGATACTAAATGCTCACTCGTGGATTTTTTATCAATGTAGGTCACTCCAGTGACTTTGCCATCGTCATTAACTGCAACAGACTTAACCATAGCATCTGTAATTATTTCTAAATTCCCCGTTGCTTTAGCCATAGGTAAAAGCGACGTTGTGGTTTGAAATGCCGCACCAATAGAGCAGCCATGTCCACAAGGTGTTGCATAAAAACAGGCCATTCGGTCGTCTTTATTACGTGTTAATACGGCTCGGTGCATGGGTACAGCTGCAATCCCTAATTTTTTAGCGCTTGCTGCAATTAATAGCTCGGGAACCCTAGGTGTTGGCGGCGGCTGCAATACGCCAGGCGCTGATGGCGGCATGTCTTCCAGGCCGGTATTAGTACCACAAATACCGACTAGTTCTTCTGTTTTGTCGTACCACGGGGCTATGTCTTCATAAACAAACGGCCAATCTGCACCGTGTCCGTCCTGGCTTTTTCCTTTAAAATCATGTTCACTAAAACGTAATGAATAGCGTCCCCAGTGATTAGTTCTACCGCCGAGCATACGGGCACGCCACCAATAAAAATCACTGCCTTTTGCAGTGGTATAAGGTTCATCAGGAACTTGCCAGCCACCATCAACGGTTGCATCGTAAAAACCAAAGTTTTTATCTTTATTGCCTGCGCCCATTAAGGGAGCTTCGCTGTTACGACGAAACATCGGGCTTTCTTTTTTTGGGTCGTAATCGCGGCCCGCTTCGAGTAACAGTACTTTATGACCTAATTTGGTTAAGGTGTAAGCTGCCATTGCACCACCAGCACCCGAGCCGACCACTAAAATTTTATGATTTAATGCTGGCATGTTACAGCTCCTTAATTTTAATGTTTTTAAACCATACTTTGTCACCATGATCTTGTAAGCCAATATGGCCTCGATCCGCAGTTGCAAAATTTAGCCATGTAGAAAATTTACTATTTTTAACAAGCGTGTCCCACGTGGTACTGCCTATAACAATACTTAACGTACTAATCCCATTTTGCCAAACCTGTAGGTGTTTATCGCGCATTTGAATACGGACTTTATTCCACGTGTTTGCAGGCCTATGCGCGGCTTTTGGCGCTGCAAACAGATCGTAGATAGAGCCCGATAAATGCGAGTCTATTTTATTGTCGGGATGTTCTTCATTATCGATTATTTGCACTTCAGGTGCGTGAGAATAAATCATACTTCCCAGTTCGTCCGCGAGCACAAATATCCCACTATTTCCTTTAGTTGAAATTTTCCAATCTATTTTAAGATCAAAGTTACGGTACATTTTTTTAGTTAAAATATCACCGCCACCTTTAGTGAGCATCATTGCTCCGTCAGTAATTACCCATTGCGGACTTATCTCATCACTTTTAAAATTTCGCCAATGAGACATATCTTGGCCATTAAAAAGCAATTGCCAACCTGTTTTTTGCTCTTCGTTGGTAAGTTGATTATCAACAATGTGGGCGTAAGCACTGCTACTAAGAGCAACTGCAAGTGATAGAATTTGGATTGATTTAAACATATGTAACCTCTTATATTCTTTTACTTATTGCTACTAATATACGTTTTTTCAACGCTTTTATTTTTTGTTATAAATAGGTGTAAACCAATAAAAACAACAATTAACACGATTGGAAAAATGAGTAAATTTTGTAAAACGGCCTGACCTGCCACTATTTCTACTTGTTCTACGGTGATGTTATTTGTTTGTGCGTTAAGGCGAGCATTATCAATCCAATGACCAATAACAGGGTTCCACATACTGACAGCAAACATGCCCGTACCTCCCATCAGTGACATGCCTAATGCGCCTGTTTTTGGTGCATATTCAGCAACGCAGCCGATCATAGTGGGCCAAAAGTAAGTCACGCCAAGCGCGAACATGGCTGCGGCAAAGTAAATCGCATCACCTTGAGCTTGGCTCATTAAAAATATCCCAAGTGTTGAAAAAATAGCTGATCCGAGTAACACACCCGTTGGACTAAATTTATGTACTATAGGGCCTGCAAAGAATCGTCCGAGTGCCATTAGGCCGGTGATCAACGCTAAGATAACCATTGGGGATGCGCCGGATGAACCTAAAATTTGCTCTATCCATTGTTGTGTTCCAAATTCAGTAATAGCTGTGATCGTCATACAAACAATGAGAAATAAATACAGTGGCGAGATTAGATTTTTTACATTCGTGGCAGTTGAGTTTTCTTGACTATCGAATTGTGGAAATTGCGATTTAACAACCATCACGCCATATACAATAGTAGGAATAAGAATAAGCGATACTTGCCATTGCCAATTTAGACCAACGGATGTCATAGCATTTGAAGCCAGTGCACCTATAACAATACCGCCTGGAAACCACACATGAAAACGATTTAGCATTGTGGTGGTATTTTTAGGGTACATTTGAGCTATTAACGGATTACAACCAGCCTCGACAGAGCCATTAGCAAAACCAATTAAAAATGTTGAGATTAGCAATCCCCAAAAACCATCTGCCGTGATAGTTAAAAGTAACCCGCCCAAGTGACAGATAAAGGCCAACGTAACCAGCTTTTTAGCGCCGATAACATTATAGATAATCCCACCTAGCATCGTCGCTACTGGGAATCCTAAAAATGCCATTGCATTAACCCAGCCTAATTGAGTGCCACTGAGGCCAAACTGTTCACCTAATTCACCTAAGATACCGGCACGAATAGCAAAGGTCATTGAGGTAACAATGAGCGCTATACAACAGAGCCGAAATATAATGTTATTGTTATTATTCATTCTAAATATCCTGTTAACTTAAACCTAAAATACGGTTGTTTCGTTCGCTATTAGTCTCTGTCGCTGAGAAATCATCGAATGCTTTATCGGTTGGGCGTATTATGTGGTTTTCAATAAAATAAACGCCTTCTTTAGCACCATCTTCAGGGTGTTTAATACAACATTCCCACTCTAAAACTGCCCAACCGTCAAATCCGTATTGTGTTAGTTTGCTAAATATACACTTAAAATCAACTTGCCCATCACCTAAAGAGCGAAACCGCCCTGGTCTGTCTTGCCATTCTTGATATCCTCCGTATACGCCGGAACGACCATTTGGCGTAAACTCCGCATCTTTTACATGAAAGGCTTTAATTCTAGTGTGATAAATATCAATAAATGATAAGTAATCAAGCTGTTGTAAAACAAAATGGCTAGGATCGTAAAGTATATTAACGCGTGGATGATTATTTGTGGCAGCTAAAAAACGCTCAAATGTTATACCATCGTGTAAGTCTTCACCAGGATGAAGTTCATAACAGACGTCCACGCCCATTTCATCAAAGTAATCTAAAATTGGCAGCCAGCGTGATGCTAACTCTTTAAATCCTTGCTCAACAAGACCTTTAGGTCGCTGTGGCCACGGGTAAAAAGTATGCCAAAGCAGTGCGCCTGAAAAGGTGACGTGCGTTTTAAGTCCTAATCGCTTGCTGGCTTTTGCGGCCATCATCAGTTGTGCTTGTGCCCATTGTGTTCTTGCTATTGGATCACCGTGCACAGTCTGTGGCGCAAAATTATCAAACATTTCATCATATGTCGGGTTCACAGCAATGAGCTGGCCCTGCAAGTGAGTGGATAACTCCGAAATACAAAGCCCTGCATCTGCGGCAATACGCAGCACGTTATCGCAATAATCTTGGTTTTGGGCTGCTTTTTCTAAATCAAATATTTGTGGATTTGATGTCGGGAGTTGAATTGCTTTGTAACCTAAATTTCCTGCCCACTGGCAAATAGCGTCAAAACTATTGAAGGGCGCTTCATCGCTTATAAACTGCGCTAAGAAGATAGCCGGGCCTTTTATTTTTTTCATCGTTCATCCAATTTAAAAGTATGCCATTTTGTATTTTTGCTCGAAGCTTCAACTGCATTTTCAATAAATGCCATCCCACGGATCGCATCCTCAATACCAGGGACATCAAATTGATGATTATTTACAGCGCGTCCTGCTTTTTTTGCTTCAATCAATTTTGTGAAATTAACGTATATATTGGCAAACGCTTCAAGGTATCCTTCAGGATGCCCAGCTGGAGTGCGTAATGCATTGCGCGCGGCTTCACTTTGTAAAGCAACGCCAGCACGAAGTAGAGTTGTCGGTGCATTGTGTGATTTCAGCCATAAGCTGTTTGGCTCCATTTGTGACCACTCTAGGCTGCCTTTATCACCATAAATACGTAGATTAAGATTGTTTTCTTCACCTAATGCTATTTGGCTGGCCAGTAACACGCCTTTACAGCCATTATCAAAACGCAACAAAACGGTGCCATCATCATCGAGTGTCCTACCTGGCACGACATGATTTAAGTCTGCGCACAGAGCCTCGATTGTAAGGCCACTAACGTACTCGACTAAGTTTGCTGCATGTACGCCAATATCGGCTATACAACAACTGATCCCTGCTTTTGCTGGATCTAAGCGCCACTGCGCTTGTTTGCCAGCTTCATCTTCTTGTGTAGCAAGCCAGCCTTGGCTGTACTCAACGACTACCTTACGAATTGCGCCCAGTTGTCCTTGAGCAATACGATAACAGGCTTCTTTTACCATAGGGTAACCTGTATAGGTATGGGTTAACCCATACAGGCAGTCGCTATTATTAATTAGGGTTTGTAATGCGCGTGCTTCTCGTAAATTTAATGTCGCTGGCTTGTCAGATAGCACATGAAAGCCTAACTCTATCGCGAGCTTGGCGATAGGAAAATGCAGATGATTTGGCGTTACAATAACAATAAAATCAATGCGTTGATCATCTGCAAGCTTTGCCTCTTCTTGAAACATATCTTGGTAGGTGTCGTAACATCTTGCTGGATCTATCCCAAGCATGGTTGCTGTAGACTGACTACGGGCTGGATCTGAACTAAAAGAGCCAGCCACTAAATCAATCAAACCATCTAAGCGTGCTGCAATACGGTGAACTGCACCAATAAAAGCGCCTTCAGCACCTCCGATCATGCCCATTCGGATTCTGGCTTTATTCATACAACACTCCATTAGTTAATATCATGTTATTAATAATAGGGAGTGAGTTGAAAAGGGGATAGCAAAAATTCGGTTGACAATGCAACAAAATCGGCGTTTTAATCAAAGCTGTTAATTATATTTATATCAGGGTGGCAAGTATGAAAATAGATGAGATCATAGCCAGAGCAGGCGTTAATCAGTTGATTGCGGCTTTTGATTTATTACATGACATTCTTTTTTGGGTAAAAGATAATGAAAGTAGGGTTTTATATGCTAATCAACATTTTATTGAGCATCAAGGCTATAAATCATTAGATCAAATTTTATTAAAAACAGATTTTGATTTTTCACCTAAGCATTTAGCTTTCCAATATGTGAATGATGATAAGCGGGTGATGAGCGGTTACATTGTGACAGATAGATTGGAGCTAAATCAGACTTCAAATGGTGAATTAGCGTGGTTTTCAACATCTAAAAAAGTGATCACAGATGAGAGTAATCAAATACTCGGTACTTATGGGATAACACGGCATTTGCAAAAAACATCAAAGGCACTATTGCATGTAAGAGCAATAGAGGAGCCTGTTAATTATATACGAGAGCATTATCATCGTCATATTTGTATTGAGGAATTAGCACAGCTCGCCCACCTTTCAGTCAGTGCATTAGAGCGTCGCTTTAAAAAGCATTTAGCGAAAACCCCAAATCAGTTTATTAATGAAATACGCTTGGAAAATGCCAGAAGGTTACTGGTTGAAACACAATTACCCGTGTCGCAAATCGCTTACGAGTGTGGTTTTTCAGAGCCAAGTTATTTTAGTAAACAATTTAAACGCTTATTTGGCGAGATACCTTCACAAATGCGCACCCAAATAGAGTGATATGTACGTTATTTAGCCTGCGCAGAGAGATGTTGTTTAGCATTTTTATTTTAAGTTCTGTTTATTTCACTCACCCTAACTATTGTTTTATCACTTTTTATAAAGCGATAAATTATCAGTAATTAACTGCTCATTTATGTTTTTTTTCATCATGTTGTTATTTAGTTTATTTTATTCTTCAGGTAGGTGTTATTCATATATGTTCAGTTATTTAAAAATATTAATTAAAATCAAGTGGTTAAAATATGGTTGGCAGTTAATTGCTGTTATAAATGAGATTACTTGTTTAGCCTAATTTAATACCTTTACGCTGTATCGGCTAAAGCTCATATCGTGTTGTTTTTAGCCTTAACGCCGATTTTGTTTTAGTAGCGACCGAATTTCTATTATCACTTTTTTACTCATAACCCTATTCTAAAACGCAGTTTAACAAAATGTTAACTCACACACTGACAATTGCACATAACACATTAAAATTGGAGATAGGCATGGCTAATAATAATAACAGCCGAGAATCAATACGGCTTTCACGACGTTTTGAAAAATCGACATTGCTTCTTGCTTTAATGAGCGCATGTAGTGGCGTTTATGCACAAGAAGAAGTAAGTGACTTTGAGATAATTGAAGTACGCGGTATTCGTGCCTCAATGGCTGAAAATCTAGCCATTAAGCGCCTCTCTAATTCTATTGTTGATGCGATTACTGCAGAAGATATAGGCAAGTTCCCTGATAAAAATGTGGCCGACTCGTTACAGCGAGTACCTGGGGTGGTTATAACCCGAAGTGGTGGTGAAGGTGAAAACGTGAGTATTCGAGGCCTTTCATCAGATTTAACGCTGACACAACTCAATGGTAATTTTATTGCCTCGTCACCGGGCTCACCATCGCGCTCTTTTAGTTACTCATTATTACCATCGACGATGGTGCAATCGGTTGAAGTTTTTAAATCCTCTGAGGCACGTTTAGATGAAGGTGGCGTTGGGGGAAGCGTTATTTTACATAGCCGTACACCACTCAATATGGAAGCAAACTCAGGTGCCTTTAATATTGAATACACCTATGCAGATGTGACTAAAGATTATGAACCTAATTTCAGTGGTGTTTATTCGTGGAAAAATGATGACGAAGACTTTGGTTTTTTAATCGGCTACACCAAGCAAGAGCGTACTAATCGCTCTTTAACCGGGGATATGTCAGGTGGTGGAGGCTGGCGTTGGGCAACGGGTTCTGATTTACCTGCCAGTGATATTAATGGCAAGGAAATTGCTGATAGTACGCGCCGTTTTGGTGCATTAGAAGATGCATATGGCAATACCTACGATGGAGTATGGGCACCACAAGTCGCCGGTGTTGGAGTAACAAAAGAAAAACGAGAACGAGTAGGTTTGCAAGGCACGATTCAATGGCGAGTCAGCGAGGATTTAGAGCTAACCTTTAATCACTTTCATTTTGAATTGGGCCAAGACCGCACAACATCTCAGCTAATGATCCCTGAGTGGAAATACAATCCAGATTACTTAATTGGTGTAACACTTGATGACTCCGGAACGATTGTCACTGGAATGGACTTTACAAGTGGTGCAGGAGGCGCTGAAGGTAACTTAGAGTTTCCGTGGATCATAGGAGGTTATACAAAAGAAAAAGACACGTCAGATACCTACGATTTAGCATTTAAATATTCTGGGAACGTATTTGATTTAAAGGGAAAGTTCGGCAGAACAAAAGCAAGTGGAGGGCCATCAGAGTCATGGAATGCAGCCTACAAAAGTGGTCAACCTGCCAGTCGAAGTGATTCAGGTAACAACGAAAATGCAGCATCATTTGCAGGCTGGCGTTTAGGAGAGCGCGTTGCTTTGTATGCCGATCCTGCTCTTTTGACTAACTTACAGGCAGGAATTGCCGGCGATCCAGATCCAGGGTCAACAGGTTCTAGTTTTGTAGTGAGTGACTTACACGAAGATTACGCTCAGCTAGACTTAGATTACCATATTAGTTATTCCATCATAGATACACTGCGCGTGGGTGTAAAACATCGAAAAGCATCACTGCATAGAGAAACGAATAATACTTTTTTTATAACGCAAGATGGCGCAAACAGAATTGCCAGCGGTGAATTAGATCCATTTAGCCAAGGTGCTATTGACGAAGTTGCTTATCAATGGATTGGCGGGATGCCCAATCTTGACGATGTTTTAAACCGTGAATCGGAGCAAAATATTGCAGGTGGTTTTGAAGTCAATACAATGCCGACCATAAATTGGGATCAATATCGCGATATTGTCACCAATGAGTATGTTAAATATACCCGTCGTGAACCCGATTTCGTTTTTGATATTGAAGAGAAAATTACCGCTGCCTATCTGCAAGCTGATTTTTCGTTTGGTGATTTTAGGGGGAATATAGGTGTACGTTATGTTGAAACGCAAACACAGATTATGTCATCCGATAAAATCAACTATTTCTTAGATGACATAGAAGATGCAACTGGTGAAGATATTTTAGGTAGCGCACGTTTAGTTGATATTGAAACAACCACAAAGCGTACAGTAAAAGATCAACGTTTTTTACCGAGTTTTAATCTTGTATGGGACGTTAGCGATTCATTCGTTATCCGTGCAGCGGCAGCCAAAACTATGTCTCGTGCCCCTTTTAATGATTTAGGCGCCCCAGAGCAACTTACCTTTATTTCACAAGAGTGGGCAGACGATAGGCTTGAATTTAGGAGTAACCCAGTTGATCAAGGTTGGAGTGGTTCAGGGGGGAACAAAGCGTTAAAACCATTTGAATCAGTTCAATTAGATTTATCTGCCGAGTATTACTATAGCAACGGCTCAGCTGTTGGTATTGCATTATTTAATAAAGATGTTGATAACTTTATTGTTCCTTTAATTATTACTTCAGAGCGACCATTTGACGGTTTTACCAACCCTAATACAGGGGTTGAAATTGTACCTGCTGGCAATATCACGGTCACGCCATTTACGACCACAGCAAATGGTACGAATGCGACTTCTCGTGGCGTTGAATTGTTTGCTCAACATGCATTTGATAATGGATTTGGCTTAAACGTTAATTACACGCTTAATGATACCAATCAAGCTGATATTAGTGTTGATGGTGAAAAGGTTGGCGAATCAGCTTTAGTAGGAAGTGCTGATAACCAATTTAATTTTTCGGCTTATTTCGAAAACGATACTTATAGCGTAAGAGCATCTTATAACCGTCGTGGAAAGATGGCATTAGGACTAGCCGATGGTTTAACTGTCTCACAAGAACCATTTCAGCAAGTTGATTTAAATGCGTCGTACAGTGTGTTCGACAATTTAGTTTTTTCAGCATCTGTGATCAATTTAACAAAAGAAGAATCAAGAACATTCTATGGCGCTGATAGTGAAGCAAGGTTACGCAGCAGCAGTTATAGCGGAAGACGCTACTATGCTGGACTTACTTACCGATTTTAATATTCATAATGATGAATATTAAGCAGCTAAATTAACTCGCTAACTAAAAATCCGTAGCAAATAAAAATCAATAAATAATCTCAATATAGGCTAAATAGGATTTGTTAGCGTGTCATCAACGTTGAGCAGATAAGGCAATATTATGAATACATTAAATATGTTTAAACTGGCAAGCACATCACTCATAGCGGCAAGCTTACTAAGTGCATGTGGTGGTGGGGACAACGATCCTAAAATAGATAACATACCTGTGGTCCCCGAGTTTACAGTTGCAGAAGTCGCAGGTGCAATGATCAAGGGCGCGGTTAGAAATGCAGATGTATCAGTAACTGCACTTAATGGTAGTCACCTCACCATAGGCGCAGCTCACAGTACGGATCAAAATGGTGTTTTTTTGGTTGAACTAACCAGTGATGCTGGCTTTGGGATTAATACAATCGTTAAGCTTAACGTGGCCGCAACAGATAGTTCGGCCATGCAGTGTGATGCCCTTCGTTGTGGTGATACTGATTTTGCTCAGACCACTAACGCAACTGCAATAGCAGGCACTGTGTTTTCAACATTAGGGCATCTTAAAGTACCTTTTGGCAATAAAGCCGATGGTGTTGAGGATATGACGTTACAAGTAAATGTATTAACAACTCTTGCAACACGATTAGTGGAGCTGCAAATTTCACAAGGTCGTAATGTATCGACACCTGCTTTGATGGCAATCGCACAAGCTGATATGTCTGCTTTACTGTTACGTGTGTTTGGGTGGCAAACTGGCAATACTAATGTATTTACAATGCCGGTTGTAGCCGCTGATAAATTAGAGAATTTTGTAAAGGGCGAAACATGTGAAGACAATGACAGCGGCGAACAAGTGTGCTCAACACAGTTTATAGATGAAGCAACGATTAAACTTTCACTTTTAAACGCATCATTTGCTCAGTTTTCTAGCGATGAAAGTTTAAAGTCAGTGATGGATGCAGCATACTCAAACTTAGGTAGTGCATTAGAAGGTAAAGCGGATACGTTAATGGCGCTTCGCCAACGTATTTTTGAAGCAATAAAAATACATCCTTTAACGAGCGAATTGGGGCTGACAGCTGAGTCTGTCGTTGATTTATCCTTAGCACTGTTTGATGAAGCCTCATCAAGTGGTCCACTTATAGAGGTCACCACGGCGAGTAACCTCGCAGGCGCAGTATTTTCTGCTCGAAACGCAATTAGTGATGCAGAAAGTGCAAGTAAGGCATTTGATTCGAATCTTGATACTAAATGGCTCGATCATAATGACTGGCTAGGTGCACCAAGTAAAGAGTCACCGTCTTGGATACAAGTTGATTTTGCTCAAGCACAAGCTGTTAACCGCGTTTTTATTACCAGCGCAAATGACGCACCAGAGCGAGATCCAGAAAACTTTACAGTACTGGGATCCAATGATGGCGGACAAACATGGATTACGTTAGCAACTATTATTGGGGCGTCGTTTGAACAACGCCTTTCTCGTCAGGAATTTGTATTCACTAATGGGCAAAAATACCTAAGCTATCGAATTAACATCACAAAAAATAAGAATAACGACACTCTAGTTCAGCTCACGGATATTCAATTAGTGGGTCCGGTATTTACGAGTCTTGATCACACTAATAGCGTCGCAGGTATTGCCAGTGCAAGTAACAGTATTGGGGACGCTGAAAATCAAGATAAGGCGTTCGATAATGACCCGACAACAAAATGGCTCGATCATAATGATTGGCAAGGTCCACCAACAGAAGAAAAACCGTCATGGATCCAGATGGATTTTACAGAAGCTGTAGCGGTTGATCAGTTAGTACTTATTAGTGCGAATGACGCACCAGCGCGCGATCCTGAAAATTTTTCTATTTTAGCATCTAGCGATGATGGCGCTACTTGGCAAAAGCTAGCAAGTTGGGTCGGCGAATCTTTCGATGCACGAGGTGAGCGAAAAGCGTTCTCGTTTACAAACCAACTGGCTTTTACTAGCTATCGCTTAGAAGTGACTAAAAACAAAAATAATGATGGTTTATTACAAATTGCGGATATTGACTTCGTGGGTCTTGAAGTTCCTGGGCAAAACCATGCAACAGTTACTGGAGCGACTTACAGTGCTCGCTTTAGTATAAGTGATACTGAAGGCGCAGCCCAAGCTTTTGATAGTGACATAAACACTAAATGGCTCGATCATAACGATTGGAAAGGTGCCCCAACAGTACAAAATCCTGCTTGGTTGCAAGTGGCTCTGCCTCAAGCACACGCGGTTAATACGTTAAGCATTACCAGTGCGGGTGACGCACCAGAACGAGATCCTGAGTCGTTCGAACTTCTGGCATCAAATGATGGAGAAAATTGGATCAGCTTAGGTGCTTGGGCTGGTGAAGGCTTTTCTGAGCGATCACAACAGCGTATTTTTGGTGTTGCAAATGCATTACCTTATACACATTATCGGTTAGCGATAAGTAAAAATGCTAATAATGATGGCTTAGTACAAATAGCAGAGGTAGGTATGATTGGGCCAAACTATGCGTTTAAGGATTTAACAACCAATCCAAGTACCGCATTTAGTGCTCGATTTAGTATTGGGGACGCAGAAAGCGCCGATAAAGCATTTGATGGCGATACCAATACAAAATGGCTTGACCATAATGATTGGAAGGGCGCGCCATCAACCGAAAACCCAGCATGGATACAAATAGATTTTAGTGATCCACATGTTGTCAGTGGGCTTGCTATTACAAGCGCTAACGATGCGCCAGAGCGAGACCCTGAAAACTTTAGTTTGTTAGGCTCTAACGATGGCGGTGAAAGTTGGACGCTGGTTTCTACTTGGGTAGGAGAAAGCTGGGACGAGCGTTTACAAAGGCGTTCATTTGATTTTAATAATGGCTTTGAGTTTTTGAGCTATCGCCTAAGTATTAGCAAAAACGCTAATAATGATGGTCTACTACAAATTGCCGAAATAGAGTTACTTGGCTTAGATAAATAACCTGAACTCTGGATAATAAATCTATCTAAAGCAGCTATTTTCAGCGCTAACTACGTTGAATTTACTTACAATAGGCCCGCTATTAATGCGTAAATTCGCCTTGTTTTGACTGAAAATTTCTGGCTAGAGAAAAATTAATTTTGACAGACAAAAGATCAGAAACTAACGTTTTTGGTCTTTTTTATTTTCAGTTTTTTATTGTGCTGCTGTATTAAGCCATCAAATTGATTAAGTATTACTGTAGATTAATATTATTAAGGCAGGGGGTATCGGCAGGGGGGTTATTTTTAGCAACATATTTAATGCTTGAAGCTTTAAATAGCTTAAATAAAAACGGACGCTTAGAGCGTCCGTTTTTTAATTATTTTTTTTCTTCATCGGGTAACGTAACGTTTAGTTCAAGTACGGCTAAATCATCTTCGTTCTGATCGAACTGTACCTGTACTGCATCGCTACTTACGTTCACGTATTTACGGATCACATCTAAAATATCTTGTTTTAATTGTGGTAAGTAATCCGGCGTACCTCGTTGAGAACGCTCGTGCGCGACAATGATCTGCAATCGCTCTTTTGCTAATGACGCACTGTTTTTCTTTTCTGAGCGGAAGTAGTCAAGTAAAGACACGTTAACCTCCAAAAATCCGTTTAAATAAGCCTTTTTTCTCTACATCTAAGAAGCGAAAATCGACGGTTTCACCGAGTAAGCGATTAATGGCATCTGCATAAGCTTGCCCTGCGTCAGACTCACTATCGAGAATAACGGGTTGGCCTGAGTTAGATGCACTTAGTACCGCTTGTGATTCAGGGATCACACCTAATAAATCTATTGCTAAAATATCTTGCACGTCTTCAACCGACAGCATTTCCCCTTTAGCAACACGCTCAGGGTTGTAGCGTGTTAATAGTAAATGCTCTTTGATATTTTCTAGGCCTTCTTCAGCACGTTTTGATTTACTGTGTAGAATACCTAAAATGCGGTCTGAATCTCGCACCGACGATACTTCTGGATTAGTTGTTACAATTGCTTCATCCGCAAAGTACATTGCCATCATTGCTCCAGCTTCGATACCCGCTGGTGAGTCACATACAATATAGTCAAAGTCTTCTTTGAGCTCGTTTAAAACACGTTCTACACCTTCACGGGTTAGTGCGTCTTTATCGCGTGTTTGCGAAGCGGGAAGTAAAAATAACTTATCCACTCGTTTGTCTTTAATCAATGCTTGGTTAAGCTTTGCTTCACCGTTAATCACATTCACAAAATCATAAACCACACGGCGCTCACAACCCATAATTAAATCTAAGTTACGTAAACCAATATCAAAGTCGATAATAACTGTTTTATAGCCTTTTAACGCTAAGCCGGTGCCAATTGCAGCACTTGATGTTGTTTTACCAACACCGCCTTTACCCGAGGTAACGACAATTACTTTTGCCATGAGATTTATCCTTTAACCAAAGCTGAAATTTCTAATGAATCATTTTTTTGTTGTATTTGCACAGCATTTCCCCAGTGTTCACCTTGAAGCGAATCACTGATCCAGTAATTGCCATTTATAGAAACAAGTTCTGCTTCTAATCGTTGACAAAAAATGTGTGCATTTTTTAATCCTTTCGCGCCGGCAATCGCTCGTCCACGAAGGGTTCCATATATGTGTACATTGCCATCGGCGATTACTTCCGCACCATGACTTACCGCACCCAATACGATGAGGTCCCTGTCTTTTGCATATACTTGCTGACCAGAACGCACTGTACCGTTAATAATTTGTGCCGGTAATATTACATTTTTTTCGACAATTGATGTATTAGGCTCCTGTTTAACAGGTTCACTCTTAACATCCTGTGAATAATTTAATACAGATAGGCCCGCTACTTTAGCTTGTGCATGTTGCTCGTCGGAGCCATTACACACACCAACAGCATTAAAACTCATACGTTCTATTAATGACTTTAAATGTACAAAATCAAGAGTACTGTTTTTTATCTCAATTAAATTGACAACGATAGGCGCACCTTCAAAAAATTTAGGGGCCTGGGCAATTTTGATATACAGTTGTTCTGCTAATAGGTTTATATCAGTACTATAAAGATGTAAAACTGATAACGTAAAAAGATTTCCTTTTAGCTCAAAAATTTGGTCTGACATACACGCTCAATTGAATTGTCTGATCAGAAAATAATTTTAGATAAACGCAGGCTGAATAAGGCCTTTATTGAAATTTATAATCTAATATTTCTAACTTATTATTACTCTCATGTTATAGTGTGCAGCATTGTTAAGCAAGAATTTATAGGGCCATAATGCTCACTGCAGTATATAAAAGTAAGAAAAAAGCGGATACTTTCTTATTTGTCGAAAAAAGAGATGATTTTAGCAAAGTACCTGAACCTTTAATGGCTACCTTCGGTCAACCTCATTATGTAATGATCATCAACTTAGCAAAGCGTGACCATTTAGGGGGGTCTGATTTAGAAGCAGTTAAAAGTGCATTAACTGATCAGGGCTATTATTTACAACTTCCCCCACCGGAACAAAATCTGTTAAGTGAACTACGAAAACAAAATGGAGTCGATAGTGATTAAAAAACTGGTAGTCGTATTATGTGGACTGTGCCTAAGCTCATCTGTAATGGCAAAAACACAAGCTGAATTTAAAGACTATATAACTAATTTAAAACAAGAAGCTATTGCAAAAGGCTATGAAGCCAAACTTATAGATGACGCGTTTGCAACAGCAGCATACAAAGAAAAAGTAGTGTCAGCTGATAAAAATCAGCCTGAAGTCAAAGAAACACTAAAAACCTATTTACCCAAACGTGTACCGCAGTGGAAAATTGATCGTGCACGAAAGCTGTATGCTGAAAATAAAGACATACTTGAACAAGTTGCTAAAGAGTATGGTGTACAGGCACGTTTTATCGTGGCTCTTTGGGGCCTTGAGAGTAACTTTGGTGCAATACAAGGCGGGCACAATGTAATTTCATCGCTTGTTACGCTTGCATTCGATGGTCGCCGAGAAGCGCTTTATAAACGCCAGCTATGGGCAGCACTCGATATTTTAAAATCAGGTCATATTACATTAGATAAATTTAAAGGCTCTTGGGCAGGTGCTATGGGGCAAACGCAATTTATGCCTACCTCATTTAATGCCTATGCGGTTGATTACAATAATGATGGCCGCAAAGATATTTGGACCACAAAAGAAGATGCGTTTGCTTCAATTGCTAATTATTTAAAGCAAGAAGGTTGGAACGATTCTCTTACATGGGGTCGCCAAGTTCAATTGCCTGACCATTTTGATAGTAAATATATTTTGGTGCGTGGCACAAAAACACGTAAACAATGGCTAGAATACTGGAATGATTCTGAGCGTTCATTAGCCGATTGGCAAGCCTTAGGTGTTCGCAGAGCGGATGGGCGCGACCTACCCAATGTTAATGTGCGTGCTGCACTTGTTATGCCTGATGACATTAATGGCCGCATGTATCTAGCCTACGATAATTACAAAGTGTTTATGCATTGGAATCGCTCTTATTACTTTGCAACCAGCGTAGGTTATTTATCAGATAAAATTGCTTACCCAAAAATTTAATTATTTAAATGCATGAATAAATAAAGCCGCAGTGGCGGCTTTATTCTTTTTTAAATATTTTATCTTTTAAGTCAATAACTTTACCTATTCCTGATCCAAGCTTCATCAGTTTATTAAGCTGCTCAGGCGTTAAGCGTTGTAGCTCGGATGACCATTTGGTCACGGTTTCAAGTAGGTTATGAATTTCGCCCATTTGCTTTTGAGCATAAATTTCATCGTCATTGATAGCTTTGTCTAATAAATTGTCGCGCAGTAAAGTAAGTGTAGGTTCAATTTCTCGTTTTTTTCGCTCTTCAAATACACGATTGGCCATATCCCAAATATCACCCGCTGGGGCGTAGTATTCTTTTCGATCGCCTGGAATATGCTGCACTCTAATTAACTGCCACGATTGTAATTCTTTAATACCCATACTCACATTCCCACGGGAAATACTTAATGCGTCGGCAATTTCATTGGCTGTCATTGGGTTTTTAGTGATAATCAGCAAGCCACACATTTGCCCGATTGTGCGATTGAACCCCCAGCGGCTGCCCATTTCACCACAATGCATTACAAAGGCAAAATTCTTTTCGGATAAACTCATAGCTTATTAACTTTCAATAATTTCAGAAACTAAATGCTAGCACGCTGATTTTGGATAGCAAGATCTTAGCGTCCCTTAAATACATTATTTATTACTAAAGTTTGATTTAGATTAACGTGTATCGCTCTAGGTTAAGTTATGTTGTAAAAAAGTGACGAATACATGTTTTTTACTATTTCTTACACAGGATGGAATGATTATGAAAGCTGCAATAAATAATGAATTTAAAGGTAAATTAGAAATCACAGATCTGCCTATTCCTGAGGTGGGTGTTAATGATGTACTGGTAAAAATAGCAGCCTGCGGTGTTTGTCACACAGATTTACACGCGTGTCATGGTGATTGGCCCGTTAAACCAAAAATGCCATTAGTACCAGGCCATGAAGGTGTTGGGGTTATTGAAAAGCTAGGCAGTAATATAAAGCATCTTAAAGTAGGGGATAGAGTTGGTATTCCTTGGTTATACAGTGCTTGTGGGCACTGTGAATTTTGTCTCGATGGTAAAGAAACACTGTGTTTATCGCAGCATAATACTGGTTATTCTATTGATGGCAGCTATGCAGAGTATTGTTTAGCGCACGGAGACTACGCTGTAAAAATACCCGATGAACTTGGGTTTTCTGAAGCTGCGCCGCTATTTTGCGCAGGCGTTACAACGTATAAAGCATTAAAAGTATCAGATGCGAAACCTGGCCAATGGGTTGCTATTGTTGGTGTGGGCGGGCTTGGGCATTTAGCTGTGCAATATGCCAAAGCGATGGGCTTTAACGTTATAGCCGTTGATACCGGCAAAGAAAAGCTTGCGCTTGCTAAAGAACTCGGTGCCGATATAACACTCGATTTTAAAAAGGTGGTTCCGAGCGACGCTATCTTTGAGCAAGTAGGTGGCGCGCACGGCGTTGTGTGTACTGCGGTATCAAAAGCGGGGTTTGAACAAGCTTATAAGAGTGTACGCCGTGGTGGTAAATGTGTATTAGTGGGGTTACCTCCAGAGGATATGCCGTTGCCTATTTTTGATACCGTGCTTAATGGAGTCTCGGTAGTTGGCTCTATTGTTGGTACTCGTAAAGATTTACAAGAATGTTTAGAGTTTGCTGCACAGGGCAAAGTTAAAGCAATTATTGAAGAAAAACGCTTAGAGGATATTAATGAAATTTTTGACGATATGATCAAAGGTGAAATTAATGGTCGCATAGTAGTTACGATTTAATATTAGACCCATATATAAGCAGATTGGTATAAGTCTTTTTACATACAAAAAAGCACGGTGTCTGAATTAGCATACCGTGCTTTTTAATTGTTTAAACTATTAAAGTGTATAACTAAAGCTTAGCTTCGCATTGCGCTCTTCCCCTGGCATACCACCTAGAAACATTGCTTTTGAATAATACTTTTTATTAAATAGGTTATTTAGGTTTAATTGTATATGCCATTTGTCTGTAGTGTACGAAACAGCGGTATCGTAAAGTATGTAACTTGGTACATAACCATCAGGAATACCAAATGATGTTGAGTTAGTGCTACGCTGTGCAACATATGACACACCGCCGCTAATATTTATCGCTTGAGGTAAGTCAAACATATTCGCGTAGTAAGTCACCCACGTACTTGCTGTTACATACGGTACGCCTTTTTGACGCGTATCGTAGCTGCTGCTATTTGGATTCTTTTTGTCGCGGGCATCTTGGTAAACACTGTTTAAGTTGATTTTCCACTTATCGTTTAAGTACGCGTTTAAATCAAGCTCAATACCTTTGGTCTCTTCTTTACCGTCAAAAAAGTTTTCGCTGACATTCGGGGCTGATACGCCAGCTTCATACAGTGGGTTACTGTATTGTAGGTTTGTACGAGCGCTTTCAAATATAACAACTGAGGCAAGTAATTGATCATCAAATGCCTTGAAACGAACCCCTAAATCATTACTTAATGATTCAGAATCTTTTCGGTCGGCTTCGTTACCTGTCACTGTGCCTAAAACACTATAAGCCGTCCGGCCTTTCGAGTGGTTGACAAAAATAGATAGGTCTTCATTAGGTTGATATGTTGCGCCTAAGTTATACGTCAAACCTCCGTCAGAGGTATTCGCTTTAGGCTTAGGTGCTGCAAGGCTCTGTCTATAACGCGCATCAACGCCAAGGTGTTCATAGCTTTGTTTAATTTGGTTATAGGCCGCACCAATACGCGTAGTAAATTGATCATTTATATACGCTACATGTTGAATACCTAAGCCCCATGCTTGTACTTTTTTATTGTAATTACTTGTTTTAAGTGGATCGTAATCTTCAAAGTTACCTGTTGGCCAGTTTGGGTTTCTAATATCAAAAATGTACGGAAGCTTACCCTGGTAACTAATTGCTTTGTTTTTATCTCTAATAATATAGTCTTTATCGTAAATTGAATATTGCTCAAAGCGGATATCACGATCTTCATAATTTGCGTTTAAAAGTAGCTCATTGTCTACGCCGCCCAACATAAAGTCATAGCGTAAATCAGCAAAATATTGCCACGACTTTTCATCCGCTTCAACTTGACGATATTCTTGTCGGCGAGCTGCAAAAGGGTAAAGTACATCGTCAACCACTAATGGCGCTCTTGGATCTTGATTAATTACCCCTCTACGATCCCAATATACATAGTTATAAGCACCTGTTTGGCGTGCAAAACTTGATGTGTAATTACGATATTGTAACTGCTGATTTAAAAACAAATCGTCGGTAATGTAATAGTTATGCGTTAATTTAAAACGCAGTTCTTCACCTTCGTTATCTTTAGCCATCGGTGAAATAATACCGTTTGTGCCAAAGCTATAAGGCGTTAAGCCATCTGATGCAGATAACGAACTTGCTAATTGGTCGCGTTGTGATTCATTGAGTTGTAAACCTGCTGATGTGGTATCATTTACTAAATCGGCACCAGTTACTTCTCCTGCTGTTAGACCATTTACCGACGCAGAGTTGAATATACGAATAGGGTGACCGATAGAGTCAACCGCAATCGCATCTTTAATGTATGCAGCTGAAAGCATGATGTTTTGCTTATCACTAAATACATATTTTAATGACGTAAAAATTTCATCACGGTTTTCTTTTAAATCACGAAAGCCATTGCTTGATGCTGTTTTAGCAACAACACGGTACGCTAAATCTTCGGTAATCGCATTTGTGCTATCAACAGACAGTGCATAACTATCCCACTGACCAAGCTCGACAGCCACTTTGTGATTTTCGTTAAACTCAGGTTTTTTTTCTATTAAATTAATGACGCCACCGGCACTGCCCATACCGTATAAACCCGTTGCAGGGCCTTTTAATATTTCGACAGAGTCCACATTGGTCAACGAACGCGTAGGGTTAAATGTGTTGCCAAGTCCTGCACCACCATACATGCCATCGTAGGTGTAGTTAGCGCCTAAACCACGAACGATTAAATTATCACCAATGCCGTAGTTGTTTCCAGCTTGTGTTAAGCCACTCACGTTTCTTACTAAATCTTGTAAATTGTCAACGCCTTGAGATTCAATGAGTTCTCGGTCAATAATCACAACCGGTGCTGGCGTTTCCATTAACGACATGTCAGATTTAGTCGCAAGTCCTGAACTCATAACAACGCGGTTTTGTTTTTCGTACACGCTTATACGTTCAATGTCTTCTTCCGCTGTGGTAACTGCAATAGCTGCCTGTGCATTTAAGCATGCAAGAGTAAGTAGTGAGTATTTAAATTTTTTCATGGGGTGATAATTATTCGCATTTAACAAATTTGCGCGAATGATAATGGTTATTATTTTTAAAGTGAATAAAAAGTTCAATTATTTTTTTAAAATAGAACTGTTTGATTGATATTTGAGCTTTAAACGCTTTTTAAGCAACTTTAATTTAAACTAGTTAACATTTAGTTCAAGTTGAGATGTATATAAGGGAATAAACACGCTGGCTTTAAAAAATAATAAAGGCGTGCACTGAGAGTACACCGCCTTTATTTTATTATTTATTTTCTTTATAAATAATGCCTGCTTTCATTACAAAAGGAATTTGCTCTAATAAGGCGATGTTTTTTAATGGGTTGCCTTTTACAGCAATTAAATCTGCGGCAAAGCCTGTTTTAATTTGTCCTAACTGATCATCCATTTTTAATAGTTTCGCGCTATTAATCGTTGATGCTTGGATTGCCTGCAGCTCTGTCATACCAAATTCAACCATGCGGCTAAACTGTTTTGCATTATCTCCATGCGGGTAAATCGCAGCATCGGTACCAAACACCATTTTAACGCCAGCTTTAACCGCACGGCTAAAGCTATCGCGTTGTTTTTTAGATACTTGGCGTTCTTTTTTGAGGTTTTCTTCGTCAACGCCGTTTTGCTCACCAAAGCTCAGCGTGTATTCGGTATTGTAAATGTCCATAGAGAGCCAAGTACCGTGCTTTTTTGCAAGCGCTATTGCTTCGTCGTCTAAAAAGCTGGCGTGTTCAACACTATCAACGCCTGCTTTAATAGCCGTTTTTATTCCGCTTGTTCCGTGTGCATGCGCGGCTACGGGTAAATCTCGCATGTGAGCTTCATCGACAATGGCTTTCATTTCTTCAAAAGAATATTGCTGTACGCCTACTTTAGTGCCTTTTGAAAACACACCACCCGTGGCACAAAACTTAATCGCATTTGCACCATACTTTATGTTCTCACGCACTTTTATACGTGCAGCCCAAGGGCCATCTGCTATACCGGTTGATGTATATTTAAGTTCTGGCGGAAGGCGGTTGTTATCACAATGCCCACCTGTAATGCCCAGTGCTGGTCCTGCAGCCCAAATACGTGGGCCAACAATATCACCTGCATTTATACCATCACGTACTGCTATTACACTATAACCTTCAGCGCCAACATTAAGCACCGTTGTAAATCCGGCTTCGAGAGTTTTTTTTGCAAAATGAGCGGCCTTAATCGCCATACGTGGCACTGACTGCCCTAACCGTTCACTGCGAGGAACCGTAGGATCGCTTGTTAAATGCACATGCATATCCATTAAACCTGGAAGTAGCGTTAGCGCTGGTAAATCAATTAACTTATCTGTTTTGGTGAGCGTTGGTTTTTTATTGCGTTCTATGGATATGATCATGCCATTATCAATGGTAATTAATGGCGATTGTATTAACGTACCGTTTTCTACATCTAGCATGGCTTTTGCCGATATATAAGTTACGGCGTGCACATTCAAGCTCGTTAAACACAATAATGTGATAGAAGCTGAGGTAATCCTCCCTAAAAATAATAGATGCCAAATGTAGAATTTTCTCTTATTGTAAACACAGGAGAAAATTATGAAAAAAGCACATTTTACAGACAGTCAGATCCTTGCCATTTTAAAACAAGCAGAATGGTTATGGACTTATAATAATGAACGCCCTAACATGGGCATAGGTGGGATAACACCCATACAAAAACTGGAAAAGTTAAACAACGGAAATTCTACAGATAGCCTCCATTAAAAATGGGGGGATTACCCTGACAGCAGGTGTTTTTTCATTTTATTCTTCTTATAGAGAAAGTAGGAACTTCCTTGACTGTACCAAGCTTAATTAAAAGAGCAAATAAATAGCGATGAACGTAATCTGTCGTAATTTCTTTATTTAGTCACTATTAATGCTCATAATCAGCGGGCAAATTTTAAAAGGATTATCATGAAATTAATTAAATTAGCTTTAGTAGCCAGCGGTGTAATGTTTACATTAACTGGTTGCATTAATACAGAGCTTAACGCAAGTGCTAGTAACAGTACTGCGCCAACTACAACAAACGATCCAGCAAGTATTATTTCAGAACTTTCTGCCCAGCAACAACTTGATGTGCTTGTTGCACAATATTACGATGAGTCTCTTACATTTAGCCCAATCAGCGCAACCTATAATGGTCGTAGTGAATTTAACGATAAATTTACTGCTGAAATCTCACAACACAATCGTGATAAAAAAGCGGCTTTTTATAAAAAATATCAACAACGATTAGCATATATTGATCAAGCTCAGCTAAGCGGGCAAGCATTATTAAGTTACGAAATATTAAATCGTGATTTAGCATTGAAGCTAGAAGGTATGCAATTCCCTGATTATTTATTGCCTATTAATCAAATGTCGGGCGCACATAATACCTATGCGGGCTTTGGCTCAGGACAAAGTGCACAGCCATTTAAAACGCCCGATGACTATCTTCATTTTCTAACCCGTAGCGATGGTTTTATTAAGTGGCTAGCAAGTGTTGAGAAATCAATGGCTCAAGGCATTGAGTTAGGGGTGGTGTTGCCTAAACCTCTTGCACAAAAACTTGCCCCACAGTTTAAAGCGCATGTTGTGACAAAAGCCGAGGATTCGTTATTTTGGGGGCCAATTAAAAACCTACCAGAATCGTTCAGTGCACAGCAAAAAGAAGATATTACCGCACAATATCGTGAGCTAATTATGCAGCGTTTAGTACCTGCCTATAACAGCATGAGTCAGTTCTTAGTTGAGCAATATATTCCTAATAGCCGAGAAACAGTAGGCTATAGCGATTTACCAAATGGAAAGGCATGGTACGAACACAAAATTAAAAAAAATACCACACTGAGCTTATCCGCTGACGAAATTCATGAAATTGGTTTGAGTGAAGTGTCGCGTATTTTAAGTGAAATGAAAAAAGTAAAAGAGACAGTCGGTTTTAAAGATGACTTAGCTGCATTTTTTATTCACTTACGAGATTCAGATGAGTTTTACTTTGATACAGCGGATGAACTTGTTGCAGCGTACGAAAACGTTAAGAAAAAGATAGATGCACGTGTCCCCTTATTGTTCGATGTCGCCCCAAAAGCACCTTATGTAGTGAAGCCGGTTGAAGCATACCGAGCACAGTCGGCTGCAGGGGCGTCTTACTCATCTCCCGCACCAGATGGCTCTCGTCCAGGCATTTTTTATATCAATACCTTTAACTTAAAAGCACAGCCTAAATTTTTACTCGAAACTTTATCGATTCATGAAGCTGCCCCAGGACACCACTTTCAAATTGCGCTACAGCAAGAAATAGAAGGTTTACCTAATTTCAGAAAATTTGGTGGTTACACCGTATTTGCTGAAGGCTGGGCTCTGTACGCTGAAAGTCTAGGTAAAGAGCTTGGTTTATTTACCGACCCTTATATGTGGTATGGCCGTTTATCTGATGAGCAATTACGTGCTATGCGTTTAGTGCTTGATACCGGTTTTCATGCAAAAGGGTGGACGCGTCAGCAGGGGATTGACTACATGCTTGCTAATTCGTCTATGGCAAAAAGCGACGTTGTTGCTGAAGTGGAACGTTATATCGCATGGCCTGGGCAAGCACTTTCTTATAAGTTAGGGCAATTTAAAATTCAAGAGCTGCGTGAATACTGTAAAAAAGAGCTCGGTGATCAGTTTGATATTAAAGCGTTTCATACACAAATATTAATCGATGGGGCATTGCCGATGCCAATTTTAGAAGAAAAAATTAAGCGTTGGGTTAAATCCCAACGCTAATTTGTAGCGCAAAGATAGTATTTTTAAAGGGTATTGGCTTTGCGCCATTTGCAGCAATACGTTAGAATGCGCGCTCTTTAGGGGGCGCGAGTAAACTATGTTTGATCAACAATTAGCAAATACACAATTTTGGCTTAAAAAAAGCTTAAGCGACATGAGCCAAAACGAATGGGAAGCCATTTGTGATGGGTGCGGTAAATGTTGTTTAAATACCTTTATTGATAGTGAAGATGAAGACGAATTTACTGCAACCGATCAACTACGTGAAGGCGAGCAATTAATATTTACTAATATTGTGTGCCAGTACCTGGATAACAACACGTGTGGTTGTAGCGAGTACGAAAACCGCCAAACCCTTGTACCTTCTTGTGTAAAGCTTACCAAAGAAAACCTAAAAGACATTTTCTTTATGCCTCAAAGCTGTAGTTACCGACGCTTACACGAAGGTCGCGGCTTGGCTTCTTGGCATCCGCTATTAAACAGTGGTGATAAAACGAAGATGCATCAATTAGGTATTTCTGTAAAAGATAAAACAGTAAAAGATTGCGACGTAAAACTCGATGATTTTGATTTATACATTGCAGAGTGGCCTACAAAGGACGCTGATTAATGAGCAAACAACAAGCTGTAATTGGTTTAATTAATCCAAAAAGCCCTACTAATGTTGGCGGTGTACTTCGTGCTGCAGGGTGTTACAACGCGAGCCAAGTTTTTTTTACAGGTAATCGTTATTTAAACGCTAAAAAATTTCATACCGATACAAAAAATGTGGTTGAGCGTATCCCTTTAACTGAAACGGATAGTTTAGAAAAAGTGAAGCCAAAGGGTGCAACAGTTGTTGTTATTGAGCTAATTGAAGGTGCTACACCGCTGCCTGATTTTGTGCATCCTAAAAACGCATTTTATGTATTTGGCCCTGAAGATGGCTCTATCCCCAAAGAGGTTTTAAAGTGGTGCGATGAAGTGGTTTATATTCCGACTATCGGCTGTATGAACTTAGCTGCTACTTGCAATGTTGTTTTATATGATCGCTTAGCTAAATTAGGCGGCGTTGAAAGTAGCGACACAACTATTATTAGCTCCCGTGATACCAATAACAAAATGAAATGGCAAAAAAAGTAGGGCGTACTAGCTCTTGCCCTCCGTTTCGGTTAAATACAAAGGCTAAGTCTGTTTATCTTTCGAGGTTAAACATGCGCTGCCCTTTTGGTTTTTTCTAGGGACGATTAACTCTTTGTTGCCTACATGGATGTAGGTAAGAGGCGTGAGCAGGATGCGGAAGCTTTGCTCGGTTTTTACTTAGCCCACTAGATTACAAACCTCGCGCCGCGATTAAATCGCCCCTAGATTGAACAAATTTCAATCTACAAAGGTCAACACGGTCTAGTAATTATATGAAATATTTTGGCTAATCAAGCAAAGGGCTTGCCTTAATTATTATTTGACTGATGAAAGCCTTGATTTCTTCAGTTTTGAAAATATAACCAAGCACATTCCTGCAAAAATTTTATTACGATCTACACTAAAAACGTCGCTTTATATTAGGGCCTGTTGACCTTTTAGGTAAAGCAGTGATTATTTGGTGTGGTTATACCAAATAAGCATAAATCTTTGAACAATTTAACGAATTAAATTGCACTATAACGTCGTTAAAAGTTTTTTATTTAGAACAACTAGATACAAAAACTTTTGCCTGGTTCTAGCGTAATTTTCTTAACATTAAATAGACCCCATATATAAGCAGATTGGTATTACTTCCCATATATAGGCGATAACGCAGCATAAATGGCAAGCATGTGCTGCCCTTTGGGTTCTATCTAAAGGTTATTTACTCTTTGTTGCTTATATGAATGTAGGTGAAAGATGTGAGTAGAACGCGGAAGTTTTGCTCGGGCTTATAGTGATATAAGTCATAAGAGTGACGCAGGAACGGTTATGGAGCCCACAGGGCTAGAAACCTTGCGCCGTGATTAGTCGCCCTTGGATAGAACAAATTTCAATCCTGACAGGCCAATAGACCCTAGGATTTATATGCACTACTTAGCTTTTATTTTTTTATTAATTAGCTTTAATAGCTATGCGGATCTGTCGATCAATTATTATCATGATAACACTAAGCGTGTTTTAGCTGGCTATAACCATAAATCGGGTTTACTGTTTGAGGCTAAAAACGCCGAGAAAATAATTCATATTGCTACCGTGGAGTGGCCTCCTTACATTGGCGATCATTTATGTAATAAGGGTTGGGTTTATCAATTTGCAGTCGCATTGTTAAATAGTAAAGGTTACAGCGTTTATATTGAGTTTTTACCTTGGGCACGCGCGGTACGAAATGTTGAGCTGGGTAAAGCGGACATACTCATGCCCGAATACTTTATTGAAGATACAGCGCCTTCTGATTATGTGCAGGGCAAAACACGCCGTGAATTACTGGGTTTATCAAATTCATTTAAAGGCGGTGAAATTGCTTTTTTAAAACGAAAAGGTGAAGTTGATCGGTTCTCAGGTAATTTAAAATCACTTAAGGGTCAAAAAATAGGGGTTGTACGCGGTTACCAAAATACCCCCGAGTTTGATGCTATGATGGACAATAATGAATTTCAAATTATTAGCGCAGTTGATGATTTACAGCTGGTACAATTACTGGCAGCGAAACGTGTTGACTTAATTATAGGTGATCCGACTGTGCTCAAGTTCTCTGTAGAATATTCCTCGTTAACCCCCTCTGAAAAAAAATTCTTGTTAAGCTCGCTAGCGCAAGAAACCATACCGCTGCAATATAACCCACTTTATTTTGCAATCAGTAAATTGACTCCCGATTGGCTGCTGATTTTGGATAATATTAATACCAGTTTGTATCAGTTTCATAATAGTGGCGAAACAGAACGTTTAATCAATTTCTTGAGTCATGAATGCCAATCTTGATGTTATACCAAACTGCATAAATCTTTGATCAATTTAACGAATTAAATTGCACTATAACGTCGTTAAAAATTTTCATTTAGAACAACCAGAGCGTGTTGACCTTTCGTGATTAATTTTGCAGCAGACTGTTTGGTATTTAGGCAAGGCAGAGTCCATGTAGTGTGGTTGTTCCCCATAAATAGGCGATAACGCAGCATAAATGCCAAACATGCGCTGCCCTTTGGGTTCAATCCACAAAGGTCAACACGCCCAGGATACAAAACTTTTGCCTAGTTCTAGTGTAATTTTCTTAACGTTAAATAGACCCCATCTATAAGCAGGTTAGTATTAAAATCCACACACAATTGGAACGTTCTTTTTTAGTTTGTGTGTAATTCGCTGATAAACATGTAAAATCGTTTTCAACTTGTTAATGGAGTGAAAACAACGTGAGTGAACTAAATACAAATCAACCATTCGCGGTCAATGAGCAGCCAAATAAAAATTACCTGTTCCCACTGACTGCGATGACAACCCTCTTTTTTTTATGGGGGTTTATAACTGTTTTAAACGATGTACTAATACCACGCCTAAAGGGGGTATTTGACTTAAGCTACTTTGAAGCAATGTTAATTCAATTCTGCTTTTTTGGGGCTTACTTTATTGTCTCTATTCCGGCAGGGATGTTAGTTAAACAACTAGGTTACAAAAAAGGTATTTTAACAGGGCTCGTCGTTGCGTCTATAGGGTGTTTATTATTTTACCCTGCTGTAGTGGTGCATGAATATTGGATCTTTTTAAGCGCTTTATTTGTTCTCGCTTCTGGTATTACTGTCTTGCAAGTTTCAGCTAACCCTTATGTAGCTGCCTTAGGACCTGAAAAAACAGCCTCATCACGCCTTAATTTAGCACAAGCATTAAATTCATTAGGCACAACCGTAGGGCCTTATGTTGGTGGCTTATTGTTTTTCGGTACAGCCGGCACATTTGCGGCCTCTGCAGCTACAGCTGAATCGGTAAAAGTCCCTTATTTGATGCTAGCGGCTGCACTCCTTATTATTGCTATTGTATTTGCATTTATTAAACTTCCTGAAATAGAGTCGCACAAAGAAGTAAATAATCAGCGAGATCAAGCACGCTCTTTGGCGCAAGCACCACATTTAAAAATGGGGGTTATTGCTCTTTTTTGTTATGTAGGTGGTGAGGTAGCAATAGGAAGTTTTTTAGTTAATTATTTTGGAGAGGCTCATATTGCAGGACTAGAAGAACATGCAGCCGCTACTTTGATTAGCTATTACTGGGGAGGCGCTATGGTTGGCCGTTTTATAGGCTCAGCTTTACTGCAAAAAATAGCCCCCTCTAAAGCGATAGCATTTAATGCCTGCTGCGTTATTGCATTATTGTTGACCACTATTTTTACCCAAGGCGATGTTGCTTTATATTCCGTACTTGCGATTGGCTTATTTAATTCGATCATGTTTCCGACTATTTTTTCTGTTGCTATTGAAAGACTTGGGCCGCTCACGAGTAAAGGTTCGGGTTGGTTATGTTTAGCGATTGTAGGGGGGGCACTCGTACCATTAGCTCAAGCTTTAATTGCAGATACGATAAGTATACAAGATAGCTTTTTTATACCCATGATCTGCTATGTATTTATTGCTTGGTACGGATTTAACGTCGTACGCCTAGCTAAAAAGTGGTAAATACGGACTTTTTTATAAGTGATTGAATACGTATTCAGTCACTTATAAAACAACATATTTTTGGAACGCTCCAATAGGGTGAGCAAAACAAGCTATACACCTGACCAGCAAGTTTCCTGTTACTTGCTTTAAGTCTTTATTCTTATTTTTAATTAATTACACGTTTATAAGTCCCAATAACTAAGATGTTTTGCTAAACCTTGCTAAAATGTAAATGCTTATAAAGATAAAAATAAATAAGGGCGTTTATGTTCAACTCATTGAAATTTACAAGTAAGGTTACGATTGCAGCATCGCTAGTGCTAGTGCTCGTTCTTGGTCTTTTTACTATTAATAATTATGTATCGATGCGCAATGAAACACAGCAACAGTTAGCGCTCGTTTTACAGCAAAATTCAGAATCTGTTTCACAAAATATAGCGAGCTGGCTCAATGCTAAACTTGCAATTGTCGTCTCTGTTGCTAAGACGTATAAAATTGGCGATTCTAAGTCACTTACCTTATCTCAGCTTAATACAGCAGAATTAGCCGGTAGTTTTAAAAACACGTATATTGGTAAATCCAGTGGTGTATTTATTTTAAATGATGAAACGGTTGTTTTACCCCCCGACTTTGATGCAACAACACGGCCTTGGTATAAGTTAGTAGAGAATAAATCAAATACGGCTTTTACCACTCCTTATATCGACGTAACTACAAATGAGTTAACCATTTCAGCCGTTGTACCTATACAAGATAACGGTCAATTTAGCGGTGTTGCGGGTGCTGATATTGATATGCAAACCGTTTCTAAAATTATTGCTGATATTGACTTTTTAGGTTTGGGGTATGGCTTTTTACTTGATGAAAACGCGCAGGTCCTTAGCCACCCAGATAGCGCACTTAATTTAAAAAATACGATTGAATTATTCGGTATGGCTACGCCTTTGCAAAGCACATTTACAGAGTATGAGGTTAAAGGCCAAACTAAATTAATCTCATTTACTAAGATACGCGGTATTGAGAACGTTGACTGGTACTTAGGTGTGGTTATAGATAAAGATAAAGCATTCGAAAGTGTATCAAGCTTTGGAAAAATGGCGGCTTTATATATGGTCATCGGTATTGCCGTTATTGTGCTTTTAATGCAAATGCTGTTACGTTATTTAATGCAACCGATGAATCGATTAAACGATGCCATTAAAGATATAGCGCAAGGCGAGGGCGATTTAACACGCCGTTTGGTCGTCGAAAATGATGATGAATTTGGCGAACTAAGTCATTTTTTTAACATGTTTATTGAAAAAATTCAGCACTCTATTGAGCAAGTAAAACACACAACAGCACTATTAGAGGAGGCAATAACAAGTCTGGTTTCGCAAACGCACTCGTCGCTATCAATGTTTGATGATCAAAGTAAACGTACTAATAATGTAGCGGCAGCTATTAACCAATTTTCAGCTACTGCGTTGGATATATCTCATAATGCGAGCAATGCCTCTCAGTTAGCAAAAGATGCAAATCAACACTCCACGCAGAGCCAGGAAACATTAAATAATAATGTAGCAAGTATTCATCAACTATCTGCCAATATTGAGCAAGCACAGCAAACGATAAATAGCCTAAATGCTCACACAGCAAGTATTGGTCAAGTTCTCGAAGTTATTAAAGGGGTCAGTGAGCAAACTAATTTACTGGCACTCAATGCTGCAATTGAGGCGGCTCGAGCCGGTGAGGCTGGTAGAGGGTTTGCAGTCGTTGCGGATGAAGTAAGGCAACTCGCGTACAGAACTCAGCAATCTACTCAAGAAATTGAAGACACCGTTGGTCAGTTGCAAAAGGGCTCAAATTTAGCTGTTGAACTGATGAAAACCAGTTTAGAGGATAGCGAAAAAAGTGTTCAACAAGCGGATGCTGTTGGCGATGTAATGTCACAAATTATTGAAGCGATAAAACAAATTAATAATGCCAACCATACCGTTGCTAATGCAACAGATGAACAAAATCAGGTTGTTAAAATATTAGATACTGATATTCGCACTATCAGCGAACTATCTGAGCAAGGTATTGCCAATCTAAATAATACACTTAATGAATGCACTAAGCTTAAGCAACAGTTTAGTAATTTAGACAGCATGGTTAAAAAATTTAAAGTATAGGTAATGCATAAAACATGGTAAATAAACAAAATTGGCTCAATGTAATAAACATCGACAGTGTTTATAGTTCAGATAAGCAACGCCAAGCGTTTTCTTTATTTACTATGATAGGCATTGCAATCGTGGTGATCACGCTGCTGGTGTTTTTAAATTATAGCGTTTATCCACCAATACTAACCGTTGCTTTGGTGATAGTGAACTTTACAATTATAAGTTGTGCAATTTACTTTATAAAAACAGGTAAACTCGAAATTGTCGCATTGATCAGTATGATCATTGTATTCATTATGTGTATTGCGCTTACTTATACTGGTGGAAAAGAAAACACTGCTTTGTATTGGCTGATGTTTTACCCTGTGGTAACCTTCGCGAGTTTAGGTGTGCGGCTTGGTTGTTGGTTGGGCCTAAGTTTACTACTTTGCTGTATTGCGCTTTTATATGGTCCCAATTTTGGCCAAGTTAGTTATGGTGATGTAGAAAAAACCCGTTTTATAGCTTCTTTCTCTCTTGTTTTTTTATTTTCGTTTATTGGTGAGTATTTTAGGCATAAAAGTCATTTGGCTATTGCTGACATTACGCTTGAACAAAAACAAGACGCTTATACCGATCCCCTAACAGGTGTTGCTAATAGGCGTTTTATAACCTCGCATTTTTTAAAGCTTGCGCAAACTCGACCTGAGCAATATTTGCCCTTCTCAATTTTATTAATTGATTTAGATAATTTTAAATTCTTGAACGATACACATGGTCATGACTTTGGTGATACCGTTTTGATTGAATTTACTAAATTACTCGAATCACAGTTTTCAACGTCTGCTCTAAAATCTCGCTACGGTGGGGAAGAGTTTGTGGTCATTTTACCAAAACTCAAATCAGCTGAAGCAACTTTATTAGCCGATGACTTTCGTGAATGTGTGGCAAAGTATTTAATGATTACTAACGACAATAAAAAAGTGACTATCACCTGTAGCATTGGCGTTGCACAAGTAAATGAAGTGGAAGGCTATAGCAAAGGCTTAAAAGAAGCGGATGAATTTTTGTATAGGGCTAAAGCGCTTGGGCGAAATAAAGTGATATCTATTAGTAACTAACCTGAACTCTGGATAATAAATCTATCTCGAGCAGCTATTTTTAGCGCTAACTGCGTTGAATTTACTTGCAATAGGCCCGCTATTGACGCGTAAGTTCGCCTTGTTTTCACTGAAAATCTCTGGCTAGAGTAAATAAATTTAAATATCACAATGATTCAATATGTTAGTAAGTTTCTTAATAAAGCATTAACTAAATATAGGTTTTAATTAACCTCTTGTTAAATCGGATAAGTCCCAATTATAAAGCGTTATACGGCCAGTTATATAAGGTAAAACGATGTCAAACAGTAAGCTTATTTATGTTCATGATCCTATGTGTAGCTGGTGTTGGGGCTACGTACCTACTTGGCTTAAGTTAAAGGTACAGCTTGAAGATAACATAGTTGTTGAATATAAGGTCGGCGGTTTAGCGCCGGATAATCAACAGCCTATGCCTCAAAATATGAAAGATATGCTTGAAAGTACGTGGTACAAAATTTCGGCTCAGCTGGGAACAACATTTAATCATGATTTTTGGCGCAATTGCCAACCAAGGCGTTCAACGTATCCAGCATGTAGAGCCGCACTTATTGCGCGTAAATCTGGTAAAGAGGTTGAAATGGTTGCAGCAATCCAACATGCATATTACTTAAATGCGCAAAATCCGTCCGATGAATCCACATTAATAGACTTAGCCCAGCAAATAGGCTTAAACAAAGCGCAGTTCGCTGAGCAGCTAACATCATCTGCTGTTAATATTGAACTAACACAAGAGCTGGCTCTGGTCCGTACACTTCCTATTCATGGGTTTCCTTCTCTTGTACTTATTCATAAAAATAAAGCACACCCAATAGAAATAAGTTACACCGATTGGCAGCTTTCCCTCGCTGAGATTAATTCTATTTTAAATTAAAATACATAAATTAAAGGGTGTTTGATTAATTAATATCCTTTTTTTTGTCAAATCCCCTTTGTAAGTCTTTATTGTTACCACTGTCACAAAAGCGACTTTTTTACGCAACATCCTTGTCATGTTTTATCTATAAACTCCTGCTCATTGAAATTCTAAAGTCATAAATTATTTATATTACAAAGTTTATGACCTTAAAAAACAAACTAGCAAATCCGCTAATTAACGAGTAAAGGTGTATGCGATGAAAGGCGTTAAACCATTAATCTTAGCTGGTATTGTGGCCGCAAGTGCAGCAGTACACGCAAACGATTTAGATAAGGTTATTGATAAAAGCAGTGAAATTAATAAATCAGCTGCGCAATCACAAACAAAAATAGACAAGATTGCAGATTCAATGCAAGGTCGTTTACAGCAATTTAAAACCCTCAATAAAGAGATTGATGGCTTAGCTGTTTACAACGCCCAGCTAACTAAGCAGTTAAATAATCAAATAGAAGAAATGGAATCTTTAAATCTGTCAATGGATCAGGTTTCTATTATTGAACGTCAAATTACACCATTAATGATGCGCATGATCACAGGCCTTGAGCAATTTGTATCGCTTGATGTGCCATTTTTACAAGATGAGCGCGCAAAACGGTTAGCCTCTTTAAAAACCATGATGGATCGCGCTGATATTACGTCAAGCGAAAAATTTCGTCGCGTACTTGAAGCTTACCAGGTCGAAGTTGATTACGGCCGTACAATTGAAGCGTATACCGCGTTGTTAGAGGTAAGTGGAAAAGAGCGTGAAGTGGACTTTTTACGCATCGGCCGTTTAGAGCTTATTTATTTAACACGTGATGGTAAAAAAGCTGGTAGCTGGGATGCACAAACAAAATCGTTTACAGCATTAGCTGATTCAACAATAAGCCAAATCAACAAAGGTTTACGCATAGCGCGCAAGCAACTTGCCCCAGATATGTTAACTCTGCCAGTACATGCAGCAAAATAAGAGGTTAAAAATGAAATTGTTTACACAAATGACAAAAATGGCTTTATTTGCTGCAAGTATTAGCTTTGCGGGTGCCAGTGTAGCTGCTGAGGCAATGAACCTTGATTCGCTCCTTAAAACGCTAGAAGAAGGAAAATCTGTTCAAACTGCAGAAAATAAACAGCGTGAACAAGTGTTTGCAACACGTCAAAACGAACAAGTACAAATGTTAAAAGACACACAAGCAAAGCGTAATCAAATGCTTGTTGAATCTGAGCGACTAGAAACACAGTTTGAAGAAAATGAAGTTAAGCTTGCAAATTTAACTGACACTTTATCTAAGCGGATGGGCTCACTCAAAGAGCTATTTGGTGTATTGCAGCAAGTTGCAGGTGATTCGAGCAATAAGTTCGCAACGTCTGTGGTATCTGCACAATTACCAGGTCGTAGTGCATTTATGGACGACCTTGCTCAAAAGATGGGATCGACTTCAAAGCTTGCATCAATCGAAGATATAGAAAAAGTATGGTACGAATTGCAACGCGAAATGACAGAGCAGGGCAAAGTAAGTCGCTTTACTACCACGGTTATAGTTGAAGGTGGTAATAAAGCAGAGCAAGAAGTAATGCGAGTAGGTGCTTTTAACTTAATATCGAACGGTAAATATGTAGAGTATAGCCCAGTTACAAATACGCTAAGTGAGCTTACTCGCCAACCTGTATCTCGTTATACCACGACAGCGGGTGATTTACAAAATGCCAAAAGTGGTGTTGTGCAGTTTGCGCTAGACCCAACGGGTGGTTCAATCTTAGGTTTATTAGTGCAAGCCCCAGACACCGTTGAGCAAGTACATCAGGGTGGAGCCGTTGGTTACGTTATTTTAGGTGTGGGTATTTTGGCACTTTTAATTGCGATTGAGCGCTTTGTATCTTTACTACTGGTAGGTGGCAAAATCCGTCGTCAGTTAAAGGATAATGTAGCGCGAGATGACAATCCATTGGGTCGAGTTATGAAAGTAAAAGACGATTACCCAAATGTAGCCTACGACACGCTTGAACTTAAATTAAGCGAAGCCATTTTACGTGAAATGCCAAAAATCACCCGAAATTTAACACTTATCAAAATTATTTCAGTGGTTGCACCGCTATTGGGCTTACTCGGCACAGTAACCGGCATGATCAACACATTCCAAGCAATCACATTATTTGGTACTGGGGATCCTAAGTTAATGGCGGGTGGTATTTCTCAAGCACTAGTCACTACGGTACTGGGTTTGGTTGTGGCGATCCCTACTGTATTTATATACACACTACTTAATACTCGCTCAAAAGGTTTATTGCTTATTTTACAAGAGCAGAGCGCGGGAATTATAGCCCAACGAAGTGAGAAAGGAGAATAAACCATGGTGCTATTGATTGACTCAATCAATGCTATCCGTGATTTTCTCGACACTGGTGGCCAAGTTCTCTTGGTCATTGGGGTGTTAATCTTCGCGATGTGGTTATTGATACTTGAGCGATTTATTTATTTTTTTAATGGTTTTCGTAGCTATAAAAAAGATGTCAAAAACACATGGACTACTCGCCAAGAACGTAACAGTTGGAATGCTGAGCAAATACGCCAAGCAATGATCTCGCGAGCGAGCATGCGACTTAACACTAATTTACCCTTAATTAATGTAATGGTTGCGTTATGCCCGCTACTTGGGTTGTTAGGAACCGTGACCGGAATGATCGAAGTATTTGATGTTATGGCAATTACAGGTACGGGCAGTGCCCGTTCAATGGCATCGGGTGTATCTAAAGCAACTATTCCAACAATGGCGGGCATGGTGGGTGCGTTATCAGGTGTATTTGCCTCAACGTATTTACAACGTAAAGCAAAGCGCGAAGTAGAACTTCTTGAAGACAGCATGGTATTAGACCATTAAGTATATTTTGATAAGCGGCTATATACAGTCGCTTATTCTAGGAGAATAAAATGAGAGCACCTTTAGGTAATTTAATGCAAGAAGATGAGGCTGAAGAAATAAACATGACACCTATGCTAGATGTTGTTTTTATTATGCTTATTTTCTTTATTGTAACAGCGTCGTTCGTAAAAGAGGCCGGTATAGATGTGAACCGCCCTGAAGCTGCAACAGCAGTAAAAAAAGAACGTGCAAACATATTAGTGGCTATTTCAGATCAAGGTGAAATTTGGATCAACAAGCGTCAAATTGATATACGTGCAGTTCAAGCAAATATTGAACGCTTAAAAGCTGAAAACCCACAAGGTAGTGTTGTTATTCAGGCAGACAAAAAGTCTACAACCGATACTTTAATTAAAGTAATGGATGCAGCACGCGCCGCTGGTGTGTTTGATGTGTCGATTGCAGCTCAAGAAGCATAAGGGTTAGTAATGCGTTATTTAGTAGCATTAATTGTAGCCGGTGTAGTGACTTTTATGCTGTTTTTAGGCATGCAAGCACTGATCACCGGTGGCGAAGGGGCAATGAGTGAGCCTGCTAAGGGCAATGTACTTGATTTTGTAAGGCTTAAAAAAGAAGAGAGCATACAAAAGAAAGAACGAAAACCACAAAAACCACCGACACCAAAGGAGCCACCGCCGCCGATGGAATCACCACAGATGCAAAGTAGCGATGCGACTGCAAATGCTAATAACTTTGACTTTGGAGCAAATGTGGATGCGGATGTAAACCTATCAGGTGGCTTATCACTGGACTCAAGTGACGGTGAATATTTACCCATTGTAAAAGTAGCCCCTGTATACCCACGCCGTGCTTTATCTCGAGGTATAGAAGGTTACGTTATTGTTGAATTTACAGTAACTAAGCAAGGCACTGTGCGTGAACCACATGTTTTAAAAGCAGAGCCAGAGTCACTGTTTGACAGAGCGGCTATGGATGCAGCACTTAAATTTAAATACAAACCACGCGTAGTGAATGGGGAAGCCGTTGAAGTTGCGGGTGTTCAGAATAAAATTTCTTTCCAGATCAGTGGTTAATTTAGCGATTAATTAAACCTACGAATAAATGGTTCGAAAAGTGAGATGATTATGAAATCAATGACAACATTACGACCTGTAGCAAAACTTTTGAAATTAACACTGTTTTGCACCGCAGCGATAAGTACAAGTATTATTGCTCCTAGTGCGTTGAGCATTTTACCCAGTGTAGATGTAGCTACAGCCAATGCAGCACAAGAGCAAAAAACTAAACGAGTGCCTGCATTGCGTGAAAAGGTGTACAGCCAATTGGCGCGAGCGCAAAAACTAGCTGATGATGGCGACGTTAAAGCAGGGCTTGAGGCATTAGATACCATCAATGAGCGCTCATCAAGTATGAATTCATACGAAATTGCGATGATGCATAACTTTTATGGGTTTATTTATTACAACGAGAACGATTTACCAAAAGCAATAGCCTCGTTTGAAAAAGTAGTTGCAGAGGAAGGAATTCCTGAGTCATTACGTATAAGCACTACATTTAGCTTAGCGCAATTAGCAATGGCTAACAGTGACTACAAAAAAGTAATTTCATTTTTAGATAAATGGGATGACATTAATACTAAACCCATCACCGAAAGTTATTACTTATTACGAGCACAAACCTACTATCAGCTAAAAGATTACAATAAAGGGTTGGAGTACATTTCTAAAGTAATAAAATTAAGTGATGATGAAGGTAAAACACCTAAAGAAAACTGGTTGGTATTACAACGTGCAATGCATTACTCGCTTAATCAAACTGATAAAGTAGTCGCAGTATTAGAGCGTATGGTAAAACTGTATAACAAGCCAGAATATTGGATTCAGTTATCGGGTATGTATGGTGAAACAGGGCAAGAGAAACAGCAACTTGCTGTTATTGAGGCTGCTTATCAACAAGGGTTTTTAACCTCAAAATCTGATTTACGTCAACTTGCCCAAGTGTACTTATACAATGGTTTAGCTTACAAAGCAGGCGTAGTTATGAGTAAAGCAATTGAGGCGGGTATTGCTGAGAGAACGGCAAAAAATTACGCGTTTGTAGCCGAAGCCATGATCCAAGCTAAAGAAGACGATAAGTCAATTGCATACTTTGTTAAGGCAGCCGATTTATCGGTTAATGGCAAGTACGATCAACGCTTAGCGGAAGTGTATGTCAATACTGAGCAATATGAAGAGGCAGCCGACGCTGCGCGTAAAGCACTCTATAAAGGCTCACTTGATTTTGAATCAAATGCCTTTGTTGCTCTTGGTATGGCGCAGTATAATTTACAAAATTTCGATGCCTCAATTTTAGCGTTTGAACAAGCTGAGAAACACAAAAAATCTCAGCGTTTAGCGCAGCAATGGATCAAGTATGTAAAGCGTGAAAAAGTACATGCCGAAACACTTAGAACGGCATTACTTTGATCCCTATTTAACACGTTATTTGTATAGCAAAAAACCAATTTCATAATCGCACTATGCAAACCGCCTTAAATTTATTTTAGGCGGTTTTTTCGTTTTATTTTAAGTAACCATTTGAATTTAATAAATTAACGTTGTCATCTTATGTTTATTAAAGTGTAACGGCGCTGTCATACAGCTCCCGTAAGGTAGTCGCAGCTAAGAACTCAAGTGACCTAAATACATCAACTTATGTACTTAGGTGACTTGAGTTTAATAAAACGCTAACAAAATAATTAAATACTTTAACGGAGTGAACAATGAAATTATCTGGTTTATTTAAAGTCAGCCTAGTAGCTGCTGCAATCTCACTTACTGGTTGTGGTGGTGATATTAACGTTACACCTACAACTGCTGATAACAGTGTAGACAATAGTGTAGACAATTCGGTGACTAACCCAGGTGGTAACAGTGGTGAAACTGTTACGTGTGCTACATACACATTAGATGGCGCGACATTTACAGGTGAGGCCAAAGGCGTTAATTGTCTTTATAGCCAAGCATTTGCAAGCAATGCTAAAGAAATTACCAGCTCTTTTGTCATTTCTGCATTAGATAACGATGGTGCGCATGTGTTTGAAGGTGCGTTATTTATTGGTGATGATGTAGACACATCAACAGGCGCTACAATTGACGGCAATGGCCCTACATTATCTATTGAAGCCGGTGCGACAATTGCTTTTACTAAGCCTGAGAGTTTTATTCGTGTTGCACGTGGCGCAAATATTGAAGCAATTGGTGAAGTAGATAAGCCAATTATTTTCACAAGTATCAAAGAAGTTGATGGCGATGATTCAACTACAGCACAAATTGGTGACTGGGGTGGCGTACAGGTAAATGGTCGTGGCCATTCGATTCGTTGTACAACAGCAGCTGCTGCACAAGACCTGTGTAATCACTCTGCTGAAGGTATTGTATCTTACTACGGTGGTAATGATCCGCAAGATAACAGCGGTATCCTTAAGCATATCGTTATTAAATATGCGGGCTTTGGTGTTGAAGGTGATGAACTCAATGGTTTAACTCTAAATGCTGTCGGTTCAGGTACAACCATTGATTACGTGCATGTACATAATGGTTTCGATGATGGTATTGAGCTATTTGGTGGCAGCGTTAACCTTAAGCATATTGTTGTTACTGATACAGGCGATGACGGCATTGACTGGGATGAAGGCTGGAAAGGTTTTGGACAATTTATTCTTGTTCGTTCAAATGAATATGGTAACCATGGCTTTGAAACAGATGGCGCAAAGGTAGATCCATTATCAGCAGACGCTCAAGATTTAGTAACAACCGTTTCTAACCCAACGATTGCTAATGCAACGGTTGTAACTACGGGTGACCAAGGCGCAGATGGACGCCGTACTGGTGCCGGTATGGAAATGAAAGAATGGGGTAAGGCGCAATTAGCTAACATGCTGTTTGTAAACTCGTCATCTGTAGATGGTGCCGGTTGTTTTGATTTATACAATGAAAAAGACAAATCAGGCGATGCAGGTGTGCATGCCAATGCAAATAAAGGCGATATTGCATTTATGAGCTCAATTTTTGCCTGTGGTAAAAACTTTGAAAACGTAAATACAGCTTTAACGGGTTCATTAGCTAGTTTTGATGTAAGCACTTGGTTTACAGGTGGCGATAATAACCAGTTAATTGGTTTTGCTGATTTTGCAAATGTGCTTGGTGCCGATGGTGTTTCAACTGCTGCAACTATTACTGATTCACAAGGTACTGCTGTTGCAACAACGGCTAAAGACATGAGCGAAGTTAACGCTTTCTTTACTAACGCAGGCTACATTGGTGCGCTTAAAGAAGGTGAGTCAAGCGAGTGGGCTAGTTTTGTAGCTGCATCTTTACAACGCGCTAGTAATTAATCTAGACCGGCTCTAATTATAAGGCGCTACGGCGCCTTTTTTAAGGGAACTTTAGGTTTAGAGGATATAAATATGAAACATCAAAAGCAGTTTAAAACTAATCTAATAACTTTATCGCTGCTCTCCCTTTTTTCTTCATTTCATTCTTTCGCTGAACAGGCACAAGAAATAATAAATGATGAGGCTATAGAAGAAGTTGTTGCAACAGGCACGCGTCTTAAAGGGAGTGCGAGCGCAGTTATTGATGAGCGTAAAAATCAGGCATTCGTCGCTGATATAATGGGCGCTGAGCAAATCTCTCGAACGGGTGACAGTGACGCCGCTTCGGCACTTCGTCGTGTTACAGGCTTGTCGTTAGTTAATGATAAGTTTATTTATGTACGTGGATTAGGTGAGCGTTATTCAAGTGTGCGTTTAAATGGCGCTGTAGTGCCAAGCCCTGATTTAACGAGAAACGTTATTCCACTTGATATTTTTCCATCAAGTATTATTGAATCTTTGGCTGTTCAAAAAGCCTACTCACCTAATATGCCGGCAGCATTTGGTGGTGGTGACGTTAACATTAGAACAAAAAGCATTCCAAGTGATACGTTATTTAAAGTCGAAATTGGCGCAAGCTATAAAGATACAAATGACGAAGGCTATACATATAATGGCGGCAGTGATGATTGGCTTGGCCAAGATGATGGCACGCGAGCATTACCTAATAGCGTTAAAACAGCGTTAAATACGTATATTAATGGCTTATCTGATATTTCATACCGAAATATCAGAGACGTAGAATCAAAGCGCACGGGAGCTGATATAGGTCAAGCTGCAGCGATTGATTTAAATAAAAGCTTAGCTAAAGCGTTGCCAAGAGACTTTGGCTTGGAAAAAGAAAGCTTGAACCCTGATGCCGGTATTAAAGCGGTCTACGGCGATCGTTTTGATAACTTATTTGGCTTAGATGGATCTTTTGGTTTTTTAGCGTCAGTTGCTTATGAAAATGAATGGTCAAATGCTGAAAAGTTTAGCGCAGTCCTTTCTTCAGTTGACGCATCGGAGTCTGCTTGTTCACAAGATGACTTTACCTGCTACTCTGCAACAGAAAAAGAAGTGTCGACAAAGCATAATATAAAGTTAAATAGCTCTTTAAATTTAGGGTATAAAATACAGGGCCATGATTTAACTGCAACCTACATGATGTTGCGAGACACTGAAGATGAAGCCTCTGTTGCATTGTACCAAGAGCCATCAAAGTCATTAAGCATCGATGCTGGTCAATTACAGCGCAGCCACTTAACCTCTTTTGAAGAGCGCGAATTAGAAATACTTCAGCTTCGTGGTACGCATAATTTAGAGTGGGGATTTTTGCAAGGTGTAGGTGTTGATTGGCAATACACTGATTCTACAGCAACAACAAGTATCCCAGGCGAGCTTAAAGTAACGGTTCGTGATGAATATCTTGATGGTAAATATAAACGCACATTTTACAACGGTAGCTTAGGGGGCAATCCCTATTTGTATCGATTTGTTGAGTTAGAAGACGATGTAGAAAACTGGGGCGTTAATGTAAATAAAGTTTTTTACTTTGACAATGCCGAAGTTGAAATTGCGGGTGGCGGTTATTTTGTAGAAAAAACACGTGACTACCGTACCGACTTTTTTAACTATCGCTTTAGCCAAACTCAAGCTTTAGAGCTCGCGCAAAGTGAAGATGAAGCACTGTCAATCGGCAGTTTTTTTGCTAATGACTCTGTTATTGATTCAACTGATGTCGAGTTGTTATTCCAAGAACCAACAGCCGATGATTATCTTGCAGCGCAAATGATTGATGCTTATTACGGCTCTTTTGACATAACGTTTGCTCAAGATTGGCGCTTAAGTGGTGGCGTACGCTATGAAGATTTTCGCCAAGTTGCTTTAGCTTTTTCTCGCTCAGCATTTAATCCTGCTTTGCTAGCTGACAAGCTAAGTGCAGATGCGATAGAACAAGCAAGTGTCATGGAAGATGATTATTTTACTTCACTATCTATGACGTATAGCCAAGAGGCATATCAAATTCGTTTTGGATATGGCAGTACGGTTGTTCGCCCTGATTTACGTGAGCTAAGTCCTGTTCAATTCCAAGATCCGCTTACAGGATACCGTACTCTAGGTAATCCATTCTTAGAGTCTAGCGCTTTAGATAACTTTGATGCGCGTATCGAATTTTATATGGACAATGGCGATAACTACTCTGTTGGCGCTTTTTATAAAGATATCGATAAACCAATTGAAGCACTGTTAACTGAAAGCGATGGCCGTTTCACCCTGCAGTTTGATAACGCTGATACAGCCTATGTTTATGGTATTGAAGCCGAATGGTTAACTGAGTTGCACAGTGATTTTCTTGGCGGTGCTTTCTTTACTTCTGGTAACTTAACACTCAGTGATTCAGAAGTTGAAATTGCACAGGAGCAGCGCGGCGATCTGACAAACCTAAAACGACGCATGACAGGTCATTCAAAATACGTTGCTAATTTACAATTGAATTACGATTCGCATGATGGCATGCATCAAGCCTCTGTTATCTATAATGTATTTGGTGATCGTATTTTAGCTGCGGGTGTTAATAACTTTGATGATGCTTACGAGCAACCTTTAAACTCGTTAGACATGGTCTATAGTTATTACCCTACCTTTAACACCACGCTGACATTTAAGGTGAAGAATATGTTAGGACAAAATTTTGAAGTTAATCAAAATGATGTGTTAATACGTTCTCAAGAAACACCGAGAGAGTTGAGCTTAAGCTTTAGTTATGAATTTTAACACTCTCTAATAAATAGCAGTTACAGTAAGCATTACTTAGCCCTACCAAGTGTAGGGCTTTTTATTGCTTGTTATTTATGAAATCAATAATAGTGCCGTAAGGGGGGTAATACCAACCTGCATAAATCTTTGCCTAGTTCTAGCGTAATTTTCTTAACGTTAAATAGACCCCATATATAAGTAGATTGGTCTAAATAGTGTTTTGGTTATGTGCCTAAGTGAATGAGCATTAATTTGACCGATTACGGCTCATACTTTAGAGAATCCGCTAATTATTTTTTAACCTAGTTTGGGTATTGCAAGATTTAGGCTTTGCGTGTAATTAACACGATGCCAAATTGAACTGATAATCAGTGGCTAGTTTCTTTCAAACAATATGCTTTACTCGCAATTTTTAAGTTACATTACATTATAAAATATTTTTATTTTATGGATAGCGTAATTGAGGCTACGATGATCTTATACACTTAGTTTATGCTTGTTCAGTTATTCAAAAAATTTGTGTTGTTAAGCAAAATATAGGGTAGATATTTAATGGGTAGGCTTTTTTACCATATTTTGGATCCATACGGCCATATTATCAGCAGACATAGGTTTGGCAATATAATACCCTTGCCCGAGACGGCACCCCATATCAATTAAGACCTGTTCATGCTTTAAAGATTCTACTCCTTCTGCAATCAGTTTATAGCCAAACGCTTGACTAAGCGCCACAATACAGGTGACGATGGATTTATCTTCACCGTCTGATAGGAGTTTTTTGATAAAACTTTTATCTATTTTTAAAGTGTCTAATGGTAATTTTTTTAAATAGCTTAAAGAGGCATAGCCTGTACCAAAATCATCTAAGGCAATACTAACCCCTAAATTACGACAACCTTCAAGCACGTCTACAGCTTGGTTAATGTTTCCAATTGTTGTGCTTTCTAGAATTTCTAATTCTAGTGTCTTAGGTACCATATTATGTGTACTTAATAATAGGTCGTTTAAATTTTCGACAAAACCCTCACTGAGTAAATGTGCTGGAGAGATATTAACACTCATGGTTAGCTGTGTATTTTGCCAAATTTCATGTTGTTTTAAGGCTTCGCATAGCACCCACTCACCCATTAAAACTCCAATACAGGGATGCTCTAGTGCATCAGAAAAATCAGCTGGATATAGCAAACCTAAAGTTGGATGATTCCAGCGTATTAATGCTTCAACGCCTATTAAACGCTGGTCTGTCATGTCTACCTTTGGTTGATAATGTAAAATAAATTCGTTACGGGCAATCCCTTTTTCGGCGGCCATTAGTAGAGTATGTTTAGCATGTCTTTGGCTTTCTTCTTCTGGATCATAAAATAAAACTTTATTCGTGCCTAAGGTCTTAGCTTGATACATGGTTTGGTCTGCTCTGCGTAGAATATCATCACAGCTTAAACCAGCATCATTGGTAAGAGCCACTCCAATACTTGCTGACGCTTGTACTGAGCAAGCGTATTCCTTTAATAGAATAGGGTCATTGATCTCAATAAGAACATTTTGCAGAAGATCTTCATATTCTTGATTTGTGTGTAAGGATCCTTTTAATAGCAGGACAAATTCATCACCTCCAATACGTGCAAGGGTGTCTTCTTTACGAGCAATAAGCTTTAGTCGATTGGCGATGGTTGTTAAAACAAAATCTCCTATTTCATGCCCGTATTTATCGTTAATGGGTTTAAAATTATCTAAATCTAGATAGGCAACAGCGAGAGTCTGCCCAGAAGCGATCGCATTGCTAAGCTGTTCGAGTAAGGTTGGCCGACTGGCTAACCCTGTTAAACTGTCATAATGTGCCATATTATGGAGGTTTTTCTCTAACGTGGCTCGTTGAATTGAGCTAGATATAGAATGCAGAAGTTGAGTACTTTTTAATTTATCTTTTAATAAATAGTCACTTGCACCAAGTCGCATAGCTTCAGCTGCAATATTTTCATCGCCTAGGCCCGTGACCATTATAACGGCACAATGATGATTCACAGACTTTCTAATGTTACTGAGTAAGGTAAGCCCTGAACTGATCCCCAACCGATAATCAACAATAATACAATCAAACTCTTTTTTTTCTAGACAAGACATAGAATCTTCTAACGAAGAGGCTTCAAAAATGTTAGCTTGCATACTAGAACGAGAGACCATACGACGTATTAGTTCCCTATCAATACTATCGTCATCAACAATGAGAAGGTTAACGCTATCGGACAGATCAAATTTTTCCATTGTATTTATCCTGTTCATCATAATTATAGCTCTTCTCAAAACGATCTATGTGAGCTCAATCGCATTCATATATGCATCCATAAGTTTTGCTAACTTAGCAAACTGAGGGCCTATAGAACTTTTTACCATGTAGCCTGCCACATTGTTGTGGTACGCTCGGGTTCGGTCACTGTCTTCGTTTGACGTACTAAGAATAAATACCACAGTATCGTGCAGCTTTTTATCAAGGCGAATCTGCTCTAAAAATTCGAACCCGTTCATCACTGGCATATTTAAATCTAGTAATACCAAATATGGTTCAGCTATCCTTCCTGATTGATCCTGTTCTCGTAATGCATCAAGGGCCAATTGGCCATTTTGTTTCCAGTTGACTTTAATTGCAGGCTCCACTTTTCTTAAGCTGCGCATAACTGATTCTGCAGCCACATCATCGTCTTCTACGAGTAATATTGTCAGATTCTTAATCATTGATTTCTTTCCTTGCAAAACGAGGCCACCAAACATGGAATGTTACTCCTCTTTGTGGTTGATTCGACGTAACATTAAGCTTTCCTCCGTGCGCTTCTGTAAGCCGTCGGCTTATGGATAAGCCAATACCTGCCCCTTGTCTTTCGCCTGAAGTTGTCGTTTGAAATAAGCTAAAAATACGTTCATAAGCTGCTTCTGGTATTCCCGGTCCATCATCAGAAACGGTTAAATGGCAGAGAGTATTCTCTGCAACAGATCGAATTAAAATAATTCCTTCTTCACGGTCATGGTGTCCGATGGCATTACTCACCAAATTGCGAATAACAGTTTCAAGTGGTGTCCATGCAGACACAATACTGTCGAGTTGAATGTCTCTTTTAAGCTTTATGCCAACAGGAAATTCTAATAACTCCTCTACATTATTGACCAACTTATTGATATCGATTTTTTGTGTATCCAGTGTGGCCTTACCTGCTTTTGCATAGTTTAATAAGTTATCGATTAACGTTTCCATTTTTAAAATACGTTCATCAATACGCGTTAAATTGTGCTGTACCTCATCTGTCGTTGTCCCCAGATCTTCTTTAATCCATTCAACTAAATTAGAAATGCCTCTCAATGGAGAACGTAAGTCATGGGAAGCCACATAAGTAAATTCCTTTAGGCTAGTATTGTTTTCCTTTAGCTCTACTTCCATTCTCTTTCGATCGCTAATGTCCAATAGCGAGACGAATACCATGTCTTCATTATTCGTGTTTTCAAAAGGGCTTAAACCTATTTCTACAGGAAACTCTTTGCCGTCTTTATGTAGCGCGGTTAAGTCTCTTCCAACTCCCATACTTCTTATGCTGGGCGCTTGATGAAATGAATGACGCAGCCCTGCATGATGTCCTTGATAGCGTTTTGGTAATAGCATTTCCATTTTTTTATCTAATAACTCTTCTTCACTGTAACCAAAAGAGGAGCAAATCGATTTATTCACTGATTGAATAATGCCATTTTTATCTATTATTAAAACCCCATGTGGTACAGCCTGAATAGAGCGTTGAAACATATTGTTAGCGCGAAGCCTTTGTGAAATATCTACCAGCGTTGCTAATACTAATTCTTGTTTTCCTCGTATGGGGTTTAAGCCTATTTCAATTGGAATTTGAGCGCCATTTTTTTGGCTAGCGAACAATTCACGACCTGCACCCATTAAACGTTTTCTAGGCTTTGCAAAAAACTGGCTCATTAAATGTGTATGATTAGATTTAAATTGTGAAGGAAGTAAACTGTCTATGTTCATTCCTATAAGCTCTGAGTCAGTGTAGCCAAGTATTTCAGACAGTTGGTCATTTGCAAAAAGAATTTGAGCCTTAGCATTCACTATCATTGCACCCATGGGCAAGCAATCAACCAATTGCGCTAAAAACGCATTGTCTATTCTAAAATCAGTATTTAAGGTATTAAGCCTTCCATCAACTTTAGTTTTACGCATTTGCATACCTATTTAAAAACTACTCATATATGAATAGACGAGGAAGTGATGAACATCAAATTATGGGGGTATTTTTCTTCTAATAGTTGTTATCTTTAATGAATTTTCATTATATGTGTCAGGTAATTATATTTAAGGAAGAAAATTCCTGTTTGTTGCTTTGTCCAAGCGTTCTATTTTTACATCGTAAAATAGCAAATCTTATTAAACAAAATAAAGGTAGATTCAACTTCGAAGTAACGTCAATAAACTAGAGTTATATGAACGCTACCTTGAGAAAAATAGCGATTATATTACTGACGTTATTACTGATGTTATTACCTTCTGTGAGCTATACAGAGATATTTAACATAGTTACGTGCCCTGCATTTAATACAGGGCTTTGTTAGTTTGATATTTTATTGGCATTTTATAGCTGCATAGAGCTGATAACATTGGTTTTTACTGCCCGTGCTTTTCATGCCCCATGATTGGTTATACCAATCGAAGTCTCCATAGGCGCTTTCATCCTCTCCGCAAGTAATTGTGCTTCCAGATATTTCTTGGTTGTGGCCGCGCTCTTCACAAAATTGGTTCCCATTTGTAGAGCCCACAAAAAACTGCTCTAAGCGCCCATTTATCCATACCTTTGGGTTGTAATAGGTTGTTGCAGTATTGACTAGTACGCCTTGTTGCTCTTCCATATTTATTTCTGCGCGTTTAAAAGAGACTTTTTCATTTTCTTTTAATGTCATTGTGCTTGCTGAAAGCGTTGTATCTGCAAATACATTAAGTGATGCTGAACTTAAAGCGAGTAGAGCGAAAGTAAGTGTCTTCATTATCTTTTCCTTTAGTTGAATATAGAATTACACAAAACGTCTTTATTCAATGTGCCTACTAAGCTTGGTAAATACAGGTTTCAACAAAGTTAAGCTTTTATTAAAGTTTAAAATAATCGCTTTATATCATTGTATTTTTTCGCACCATGAAAAATATTTGAGTTACAGTTTATTCACTAGTTTTAGGCTGCTGGTGGTGTTATTTTGACGTTAATGAAAATTAAATCTCACGCAATGAATTTTAATTTTTAATGAATTAGGTAATTTTTATGACTCAAACTTTGGAACAAACAATGAAAAAAGTAGGCTTGGTTGGTTGGCGGGGCATGGTTGGCTCTGTTTTATTAGAGCGAATGCAACAAGAAAATGACTTTGCACTAATCGATACTACTTTTTTTACCACCTCACAAACCGGCCAATTAGGCCCCAATTTAGCGGGTGATGCAAAACCATTGCTTAATGCAAGCGATATTGGCGAGCTTGCTAAAATGGATATTATTATTACCTGCCAAGGTGGTGACTACACCCATGCGGTATACCCAGCACTTCGCGAGTCGGGTTGGGATGGTTACTGGATTGATGCCGCTTCTGCACTGCGTATGAGCGACGACAGTATTATTGTACTCGACCCTGTAAACAAAGATGTAATTGAACAAGGTTTAGCGCAAGGTGCTAAAACATTTGTTGGGGGCAACTGCACGGTATCACTTATGTTACTTGCTTTAGGTGGTTTATTTGAGCAAGAGCTAATTGAGTGGGTAAGCCCAATGACTTATCAAGCGGCCTCTGGCGCAGGTGCGCGTAATATGAAAGAGCTTATTGCACAAATGGGCGCTATTCATGCAAGTGTTGCACAGCAGCTTGACAATCCAAGCTCCGCTATTTTAGAAATTGATAAAATAGTGAGTGAAAAAATGGCAGCAAACGATTTACCTCACGATCAGTTTGGTGTCCCTTTAGCTGGGAGCTTAATTCCTTGGATTGATGTGCCTATGCCAAGCGGCCAATCTAAAGAAGAATGGAAGGCGCAAGTTGAAGCAAATAAAATATTGGGCTCATCTAAACAACCGGTGCCAATTGATGGCTTGTGTGTACGTATTGGTGCTATGCGTTGCCACAGTCAAGCGATGACCATTAAACTACGTGAAGACATTAGCGTTGAAAAAATTGAAGAAATATTAGCGTCTCATAATGAATGGGTAAAAGTTATCCCTAACGAACGTGAAATTAGCACCACAGATTTAACCCCAGTGAAAGTAACAGGCACTTTGAACATTCCTGTTGGCCGTATTCGTAAATTAGCAATGGGAGCAAAATATATTAGCGCATTTACAGTCGGCGATCAGCTTTTATGGGGAGCAGCAGAGCCACTTCGTCGTATGCTGCGCATTATCGTTGGTTAGTCGTAATGTATTTTAATAATTAAGCATCATTAAAAAGGGTTGGCAAAACACTAACCCTTTTTAATGTAAAGGTTAATAACTTACAGGCTTAATTTTACACTATGCATAAACGACGGTGTTTTTGCCTTTATGTTTAGCGTTATATAAGGCTTTATCGGCTTGATTTATTGCACTTTCAACAGTCATGTTGTGACATTGTATGTTGATTGCTCCAAAACTTGCTGTGACATTAATAGATTGCTCGTTAAGATCAAAAGGCTCATTTGCTAACGCAAGTCTTAGCTGTTCTGGTATTGCTTTAGCTTCTTCTTCACTGTTACTGGTTGCGAGTATAACAAATTCCTCACCACCAATTCGACCAAATAAGTCATTCGTATTTATGTGACTAGTGACTCTTTTTACCGCTTCAATGAGCACTGAGTCGCCGTTAGCGTGGCCGTAATCATCATTTATCTTTTTAAAGTTATCTATGTCCCAATAAATTAAACTCATGTATTGCTCAGTGCATTTTTCAGCTAATTTGGCTTGGCTTTTTTGATAAAATCCTCGACGGTTTAAACAACCTGTTAGTACATCTGTCATTGCTAAATTTTCCATTTCGTCGGCCAGATCAGAAGCCATAATAAATATGATAAATACAGCCATACCAACATGTGCTGTAGGGACGGTAAGAAAATTAATAAGGTTGTATAACTCAATGTATTCACGATTAACTTGACTGCCTTGCATAAGCGCTACCGTGGCGGCAAAAAATAAAAATATTCCGCATAAAATATAAGTAATAGAGGCACCTATTTCTGCAGGGAGTGATTTTTGCTTATGCTTTAGAATGATCGCAGCGTTGAGCATCAACAAAATAACATCGTAATAAATATACAAGGACATAAACAGGCCCACATGCACATTTACAGCTTTAAAGTAATAAACGGCTGTAAGTGTGATTATGGCAAAAAAAATTAAATATCGAATACGTATGCTTGAATTTACTCTAATGCAATGTCCCCACGTGCCAAGTAGCACTGAGCCAACTGAGAAACTACTTGCCAGCATCCATGCAGTTATATCTGAGGAGAACAGTGAACTGCCTAAAATAGTTGCCCATTGACATACTGATAGAGTAAAAGCACCAGTCCAAAGTAATGCATATTGCTTTTTACCTAAAGTGAACCAAGACATTAAAAAAATGATAGCCCAGATAATACTGGTCAAAAGAAGAGTAACTAATATGTAAGAAAGTGGGTTCATATATGCTCTATTTTAAGACGCGTTAGCTTAACTTTAGTTGAGTATATTTATTTATTCGAGTTACTTTCACGCAATTATTTCCGCTAAGCATAGCTAACTGTCTAAAGCTATTTATAACACTGGTATAGCGCTTGCTATAAATTTTAGTAAAGCCGTTATTGATAAGAAATAACTTTATTTTGGGGTGTTTAAAGCGGTGTATACGTGGTGTTTTTACAATTGTATGTTGTTTTTACATATTTTAATTACTTACTGAGCTACATATAAAGGAAATTAAAATGAGTTTATCTTCTAAATTTTTATTCAGTAAATGGTTTAATGCTTTGGTTGTTGTTTTATTGGTGTCCCTTATTATCAGGATCGCTGCACCTCATGCGATTCAGTATTATGTAAATTATCAACTTAAACACACTCAAGGTATTACTGGACATGTAGGCGATGTTGATTTGTTTTTATACAAAGGGCCCTATGCCATTGATGATATAAAAATTTATGCTGTCGATTCCGTTTCTGCCCCTAAACCATTACTTGGTGTAGAAACACTTAATTTTTCACTTGCATGGTCAGCACTTCTTAAAGGCAATGTAGTGACTAACATGGTGTTTACTCGCCCAGAAATTGTTATTTATGATAAAGATCCCAATACAGTAGAGCAAAATCAACAAGTAAAAGATGAAACAACATGGGTTGGACTTGCAAATAATTTAGTTTTGTTTTCTATTGATAGTTTGATGGTTAAACAAGGAAAAGTAACGTTAGTTAATATGACTAACAATACGGAGAAACCCACTTTTGTATCAAATATTAATGCTCGCATTAAAAATATCACAAATGCACAAAATTTAGAAAATCCTCTTGTAACATCGTTAAACATTGAAGGAAAACTAATGGGAGAGGCGATGTTAAAGCTCAGTGGCAAGCTTAATCCTTTTAGCAAACAGGCTAATTTTGATTTAAATGCTGAAGTGCAACGCTTTTCAGTTAAAAACCTCGACACTGTCTTTAAAGTATACACACCATTTGATATTGAAGCTGGTGGAATAGATGGCGCTATGGAACTTGTGGCTAAAGATAATAATTTAACGGGTTACGTAAAAGCAGGTGTTCAAAACTTACGAGTCTTCTCTTGGCGTGAAGACATTGAAAAAGATGATGATGGGGTATTTACGGCCATATTTGAGGGGAGTGTTGATTTACTCAGCAGCATACTTGAAAGCGATGAATCAAAGCTCGTTGCAGCACGTATTCCTATTGAAGGGCAATTAAATAATACTGATGTTTCGACTTTTCAAGCTGTTGTATCGGTTTTAAAAAATGCCTTTTTTGATGCATTTAATATGAAAATAGATGACGTTATATCATTTGAAAATACAAAAAAGCAGCAAGCTGAAAAATAGCAAATATGAATAGGGCGGTTTATTCTAATGGATCTTAAGTGGCACCAAACCTTATAGAGACAGGTGCCACTTATACAGATCTAGGCCTTTTTCTCTAATATTACTTTTAACTCCGCAATTTGCGTTTTTAATTCGTTTACTTGCCCTTGTGTTGCGGGCAGCGAGTCATTATCAGCAAGTTCTTCTCGTGCATTACGATGCTCTTCACCCATAACTTCTAAAATGGCACCTACCATCATGTTTAAAAAGACAAAAGCGGTTAAAAATATAAACGTTAGGTAATAAACCCAACTTAGCTCGTATACCGCCATTGTTTCGTACATTATGTCGGTCCAGTCTTCAAATGTGGCGATTCTAAACAAAGTTAACATTGAAATGGATACGTCTTGCCAAAGGACAGGGTTAATATCAGCAAACATCATGCTGCCCATTGCGGCGTAAATATAAAAAATAACAAACATGAGCAGCGCTATATAGCCCATTTGTGGAATTGCTTTGAGTAGTGAGTTTACTAATAAGCGTAACTCTGGGATCATAGAGACTAACCGTAACACTCTAAATATTCGTAATAATCGCGCAATTAACATAGTAGAGCCTGCAGCAGGGTATAAACTGCCAAGTACTATAATGGTATCAAATATATTCCATCCTTTAGAAAAAAAGTTTTTTATACCTTTACTTGCAATAAAGCGAATTACTAACTCAATTAAAAAAAAGGCGGTAATGCCAATGTCCATCCAATTTAAGGCAAGCTCTACGGTTGGATGGAGTGAATAAGTATGTGCACCTACAGTAAGGGCAGAAACAATAATGACAGCTATAACAAATGATTGAAATATCTTGCTTTTGTCTATACGCTGAAACGACGTTTGTAACTGCGACATCATAATAAGGGGTCCTGTGAAAAGTAAGGTTTTATCGCGCTAATATACAATAATATTGCCATAATTTAACGCTTTTTTGATATCGAAAGTGTAAGGAAATTTAATGTTTATCAATAAACTAAAAAATAGTGCATTACCGATTATTGGATTATGCCTGTTAGCTGGTTGCAGTTCAGACGCACGCTTTCATGAGTTTCAATCGGCGCGGCTTAATGAATGTAACTATAAAGCAGATAAAGAATATTATGAATGCTTAAATAAACAAGACTCTAATTACGAAGAGTTTAAAAAAAAGCAAAAAGCAGAGACGAAATAAGTTGCGTGATTATTTATGACTAAAACACAAAAGCAGCGAGAGAAACAAATTCGCTTAGCATTAACTGTTGCGTGTGAAGCAATAAAAGAAACAGTAGTTGGCTTTAATTATTTAACACACACAGTCGATTTAAGTAATGAGGAGAGCACGTTAAAGGTGCAGTGCTATTTTAATAACGATATTGCGCTTGTCGCTGCTAAACCTCAGCTTGATGAATTAGCGGATATCATATTTACGGAGTTGGCGAGTATTAAACTGAATATTAAACCAGCACAGATTTTATTTTTTGCCAATTAATAGTGGTTTAGTTGGTTTGACAGCACAGTGATGTTTATAATTACATAAATTACTTTAAAGGTTTCAATTATGGCCGTTCCTACGCGTTCGCAAATTTCACCAGGCATAACAGTAAATATTGTATTAAAAGAAGATCAACGCAGCGGTACATTAACCGAAGGTGTTGTTGAGCGCCTTTTAACAAAATCACCAAATCACCCACACGGCATTAAAGTACGTTTAGAAGATGGTCAAGTTGGCCGAGTAAAAGAGATTTTATAATGGCAGCGTTAACAGAGCAGGCTTTTTGGGAATTAGTAACAACACCTGATTTAGGACTCGACCCACAAAGTGTGAGCGATAACCTAAAAACTAAACTTAATGATTTAAGCGATCAACACCTTATTGATTTTGATAAGCACTTTGGCATACATATGCGTAAATGTTTTACCTGGGATTTGTTTGGTGCCGCTTTTGTAATGGCTGGATGTAATGACGACTACGGTTTTAGTGAGTTTAGATGTTGGTTAATTTCTCGAGGTAAAACTGTTTTTGAAAATGCGCTAGTGGATCCCGACTCGATTGCACAGTGTACGCCTGTTTACTATTTAAACGAGCAACCTTATCCATACATCGATGAATATGACTTAATTGCTGGTTTATTATTTGAAGATCGCAATGAAGATGAATTACCGTTTATTCCATCAGGCAGCGATGAACCCAACGGTAAACGTTTTAAAGACAAACCTAAGTTTTTAAAGCAAAGCTACCCTTTATTATTTGCAAAGTACTGGCAGTAGCAATAGCACGTTAATCATTTTGTTGTTCGAGTCCGTATATAAACAGTACCAACAACAAAATGATTGTTAATGCAGTATCTACTTCCTGTAGTGCGACTTCTCTCCTTTTATAGTAAATCTCTGTTATAGTTGTTAAAAGTTATAAAAGCTAAGTGATTAGGCATTTTGCTATTATTTAACACGCTGACTCACGAGGATATATCTACAAAATGAAATACATAACACTCGCTTTATTAACAGTTGCTTTTACAAGCGCAAATGCTTTTTCTGAGCCAAGCAATAAAACCCGCTTTATACCACTTTTAAAATCAAAATTGGGTGCTTATGAGGTGCTATCAACTAACTCTGCATTGTGCGTTGATAGTGAGTTGAGTTTATTAGAGAAAAATAATCCAAGTGCAGGCTTTAAGCTTGGTGAACAAATTATATTTGGTTCGCTACACAATGGCACACAAACAGTTAAAAAGCCGAATTTTTGTTTTATCACTAGTTCGTTAAAGTACAAAAGTGACGGCCTAGATAACGGCTTAAGAATGAGCCGTTGTGAAGACACCGTAAATGAAAAAACAATCAGACAAAACATTCAATTTTTAGCTAACAACACGCTTAAATATACGTTAAGTGAGCCAAGTGTTGAATGTACGTTTAAAAAGCAAAGTAATAGTAAATAAAGTAGCTTTAATTATTCACAATATATTTTGGGTATATCACGCCAGCGAGTGGTGTACTGAGGAGATAAAAAATCTCTGTTCATATGCCAGCGTTCATTTAGTTTACTACTAGCTAAACTAAGCATTCCTTTACCGTATCGTGTATTAATGGCATCTAGGCAGTTCATTAATTGTGGGTTGTCACTGCGTTGATCAAACAAATCACTTTGCTGAAATTGCTGTGAAGTTAGCTCTAAAGCGCCTACACCGCATTTATAAAATCTAACTGTAGGTTGGTATATTTGATCAAATACCTTAGATACAGCATTAGCCATCACGCAGGTATCGTTAGTGGGTGTGGGAAACTTATACACAAACGACCTTTTATAATATCTATTTTCGTGCGCGCCACTGGCTGCAAAAATATAAAGCTGGTGAGTGAGCGAACGTTGCGCTCTTAGTTTATTAGCCACTGTGGTTACATGGTTAATTAGCGCCGTTTTAAGTGCGGTAGGCTCGCTTATACGCTCTCCAAAACTTCTCGTTGAATATATCTCACGCTTGTCTTGTCGTACGTCATCCCAGTTTAAACAAGTTATCCCGTTAAGCTCATTTACTGTGCGTTCTACTACAACGCTAAAAGCACGGCGTATAGTCTTAGGGTTTTGTTGTGCTAGTTGCCATGCAGTATGTATGTTCATTATTTTTAGCTTTTTTGCTAAGCGTTTACCTATCCCCCATACATCTTGGCAGCTCATTCTTTGCAAAATAGCTTGCCTACTTGCTTCGTTGTCTATAACGGCGACGCCATTAAAGCCACTGAGCTTTTTAGCGGCGTGGTTAGCGGCTTTTGCTAAAGTAGGGGTTGGGCCAAAACCTACACCTACAGGAAGCTTTGTTTCGCGCCACACAGTGCGTCTTATTGTATGGCCGTATTCATGCCAATCTTTAATTAACGATGTGTAGCCATTAAAGTGCAAAAACGATTCATCAATACTGTATATGTGTTGTGTATCGCAAAAGCGGCCAATAATATTCATCATCTTGTCGCTTAAATCAGCATAAAGCGCGTAATTGCTAGAGCGAATAACAACGTTGTTTTGCTCAAGTAAATGCTTAACTTTAAAGTACGGGCCAAATTTAGGAATATTTAAATGCCGTGCAATAGGGCACATTGCACACACGCAACCATCGTTATTAGTAAGCACAACCACTGGTTTTGAACGAATTGCAGGATCGAATACTTTTTCAGCACTGGCATAAAACGACACGGCATCAACTAAAGCATACATGACAGTAGTTCAGAGTTTTGGCGGTGCATTCTTATTGATAAACTAACCACTCCTTCTAATTGAAACTCGTCAGTGGGTGTTATTTGTACTGGTTGATACAAAGGTGATGCCGATAAAAGCCGTACATTTGTCTTATCAAGCAGCTTACACACAAATAAACCGTTTAAATTAGCAACAATTACATCGCCATCTTTAGCTTGCTCTGCGCGGTCGACTACCAGTAAATCGCCTTCAAAAATACCCACTTCTTGCATAGAACATCCCGATGCTATACCTATAAAGGTTGCATCGGGATGTTTTATTAACAGTTGATCAAGCGATACACCATGCACAGAATACTGTGCAGCAGGGGATTCAAAACCGCACACGCCTGCTTCTATATAAATGGGAATGACAAACATAACTCAACCTAAAACGCATATACTGTATAAGTGTACAGTATATGCGTTTTGTGTAAGTTATGCCAAGAAATGTATGGCTGATCAATCCATATTTTTGATCATTTGTTGTGCGGTATCTAAGAAGTCTTTGATTTGTTGAGGATTTAAGTTTTTACACATTTGATTATTTATTTTTTGCTCTGAGGCTAATAACTTATCAAAAAGAACTTTACCTTGCTCTGTAAGCGACAAAATAAAACAGCGTTTATCGTGCTCGCTCGCCTGTTTATTAATTAAATTTAAGCCAATAAGCTCTTTCACTAAACGTGCTATTTGCGCTTTATCGCGCTGCGTTTTAGTAACAATATCGTTAGCCGTACAGTTATTTACGTTTGCGATAATATGTATGCAGCGTACGTGCATAGCATTAATACCAAGTTCGCCTGCGTTAATTGCTTCGCGAATTGTTACACGGTAATTTTGCATTAATTCAAACAGCGTATTTGATAAAGGCGTATTCATAGAACTCTCAATATAGTTGACAAAGTCAATTAGTTTGCTATAGTTGATTTTATCAACCAATGGGGCGTTGTGCAATACCTGCTTTTTTATAGCAGCCAACTATTAAAGTCTAAGTTTTGTAAAACGAGGTAATACATGAGTAAACAAGTTCGCAAAGCCAACGTATTAAGTACACAGCAAATCACACCCCACCTACAGTGTATTGTTGTAGGCTCTGATGATTTTAAAGACTTAACCTCACAGTACATTGGTAACTATGTAAAAGTACTGTTCCCAAAAAATGGTGAAGTGGATTTTAACTTAAAAACAGCCTGTGTACGGTCATATACAATAAGGCATGTAGATGCACAAACAGGTGCGCTAACACTTGATTTTGTTATAAATATGCACCAAGGCCCTGCAACTGACTGGGCTAAAATTGCAAAAGTAGGCGACGAGCTAGGTATTGCAGGGCCAGGCCCTAAAAAGCTAGATAATTATGAGCATTCGCATTATGTATTACTAGGCGATTTAACATCGGTAAATGCAATAAAAGGGTATGTGCAGCAATTACCTTTAACTTCAAAAATTGATGCTTTTGTACATGCGCCTACTGAGCAAGATATTATTGATTTAGAAACAAATCGCGACATAAACTGGGTAATCACCGATAGTGCTGATACAGCAATGCTAAGCGCACTTAAAAGTTTGTACATTACAGTAGAGCCTCCCATTGTATTTATGGCATTAGAGGCTGGGCTTGTTCGCAAAGCAAAAGCATTGTTAATAGAGCAATTTAATATACCGCGCAGTAATATTGTTTCCTCAGGTTATTGGAAAAAAGGCGTGGATTCAGAAGGCTATAAAAAGCAGCGCCAACGTGATGCACAGCTTGCCTGAATACCTTAGAGCAAAATAACATATACCTATTTTGCTTTAATACCTCTGCGTAACTTGAATTGAGCTAATTGCAAACCCATTTAAGTGTTTTATGTTAATGATGTAATCCATTATTAGCATGCATTTTTAGGAGCTGCTATTTTGTTAAATTCCATTCCTTTTTCGTTATTAGAACTTGCCCCCATGATCAAAGGGGACAGCGTTACTAACACTCTTCATAAAAGTACTAAATACGCCCAACGTGCTGATGAGCTTGGCTTTAACCGTTTTTGGCTTGCTGAGCATCATAATATGCCAGGTATAATTTGTGCGGCCACTTCTATTTTGGTTGGTCACATAGCGGGTAATACCAAAAAGATACGCGTTGGATCAGGTGGTATAATGCTGCCAAACCACTCCCCATTAGTTGTTGCTGAACAATTTGGTACATTAGAGAGCTTATATCCTGGGCGAATAGATTTAGGGCTAGGGCGTGCCCCAGGTAGCGATCCTGTAACGAGTCGTGCACTAAACAACGATATGAGCCGCGCAGAAAACTTCCCAGGTGAAGTAACTGAGCTGCAAACATTGTTAGGTCCTTACAATGGTACGCATCCTATACGTGCTATACCGGGTGAGAATACAAACGTTCCTATTTGGTTATTAGGCTCGAGTTTATTTAGCGCGCAGCTAGCGGCGCAAAAAGGGCTACCGTATGTATTTGCTGGGCATTTTGCACCGCGCTTTGTGCATGATGCAATAGCGTTGTATAAGCGCGAATTTAAAGCATCAAGCGTACTTAATAAGCCTTACGTCATGCTTGCACTGCCTTTAGTGGCAGCAGACACCGACGATGAAGCGCAATACTTGTCGACTACTTCTAAGCAACGTGTGCTCGAACTTATACGGGGTAACGAGCTGTGGCTAAAACCACCTGTTGAAAGTATGGACGGGTTGTGGAGCGAACAAGAACGCGCTCATGTAGATAACTTTTTAAGTCTAAGCGTAGTAGGCGGACATGTAAGTATTAAACACAAGTTAGAGATGATAGCGAAACAGCTAAAAGTTGATGAGTTTATATTTACTAACGACGTATTCGATAGTGAAAAACGCCACCGTGCACTCGAAATTTTAATGGAAATAAAGCACTAAAATATAGTTAGTTAAGCAAGCGTACACTCTGGGCTTGTTAACATACAGACATCATCAAAAGTTAAACTTTTTTAACTCATTTTATTAACTTTAAGTGATGTCTGTATTTGTTATTTAAATATTCAAAGTAAAATTGATTGCTATTTTTAGCATTTATTTTGCTTTACATACCGTTCTATTTTATCAATCGAACTAATTTAAACAATCAATTTTAAGATATCACTTTTATTTTTTATAATGTGTGTATTAAACCAAACATCATTAAATAAAGGTAGGTTCACCGTGAAGTCTCTAAATAGCGCAACAGCTAATTCAGTTAACAAAACAGCGCAACCAAAAGTTGCACTGATTGCTGAAGGTGGCGGGCAGCGAGGGATCTTCACAGCTGGCGTACTTGATGCTTGGTTAGAGCAAGAGTATGACCCATTCGACTTATTTATTGGGACCTCTGCAGGTTCGCAAAATTTAACTAGTTACTTAGCGCGTCAGAAAGGCTATGCCAAACGCCTAATTAGAGGGCTTTCGCGTAACAAACGTTTTTTTCAGCTTGGTCGCGGATTAGTGGGTAAGCATATAGTTGATTTAGATTGGTACTTTGACAAAACCACCGAGGTAAACAGAGCCATAGATTTCAAAACAGCGAAAACTAGTTTAGGTGAGCGTGAACTACTTATAACAGCTACTAATGCACGAGATAGAAAAGCTTACTTTTTATCGCCAACAGGTGAAAGTCAGCAATGGCGTGATTTGTTAAAGGCTTCCAGCGCACTGCCGTTTTTATACAAACAAGGCGTAAAATTAACACCTTGGTTAAATGCAAAAGCAGCGAACGAAACCCACTTAGTTGAAGAACAAACTCAAAGCGATTTCTATCTAGACGGCGGCTTAGCCGCGCCATTACCAGTACGAGAAGCTTATAACAGAGGTGCTCGTAAGATTGTGGTAATAAGAACGGTTGACGCTAATTTTCAAGCGCAATCTGCGTGGGTTCAAAAACTAAGATTGCTTACCTCTGCAGCAGGTTATTGTCCAAAAACATTAGACTACTTAATACAGCACGAACAAGCTTACTTAGATGGGCTTGAGTTTATTGCAAGTCCACCGGATGATGTAGAAATAATACAAATTTTTGCAAATGAAAAACTACACAGCAAATTATTAGGCAGCTCGAATAACGATTTACGTTTTGATCATAAATTAGGCCTTGAAGCGGGCAGAAGCTATTTAGTACAACAAAGCCTAAATGCGAGTACTAGCACACACGACTATGCGGTAAGCGAATATTGTTATAATTAAGCAAATCGGATACCTAGATCATGAATAATACTGGAACTTGAAGTTGCAGTATTATTAATTCAAAAGTTTTTAAATTGAAATATTAAAAATAACTTAAGTTGATGAAAGCAATATGCTTGTTTCACTATTTAAAATACCGTCTATTTCACGTACTTGCCTTAGTACCCCATCAAACTCACTTAAATTCGCGGCCTGTATCTCTGCTACCAAATCCCAAGCACCATTGGTAGTGTGCAATTTTGTAAGTTCGGGTATACCACGCATAGTTTTAATAACTTGAGAAGTTGATTTACCAATCACTTCCACCATCATAATTGCACGAACGGCTTCGGTTTCTATGTGTTCATGCACTCTTATGGTAAACCCTAAAATAGCGCCTGAACTCACTAATCGATCTAATCTATTTTGCACTGTCCCGCGTGACACATTTAAAGAACTTGCTAAAGCAGAGATAGAGGCGCGACCGTCTTTTCGTAATTCAGCAATTAAAGCGTTATCAAGGGAATCGTAAATATAAGGAGTCATAAATTAAACCTTTTAGAGCATAGCCTACTAAAATACACAATTTGTATATACCTGCATAGCAAAGTGATAAAAATCAATAAAATTTGTATAACTAATTGCCATATTAAATTGCATGCGGCCTCGCTAAACTTGTTTTAAATTAACTAATACATTTATTTAAGAGGTTTCAACATGAGTCATTTTATAGCACAGCCAAAACAAGGCGTTCCGTTTGTTAGCGTTCAGGCAATGGCTAAGCTTATAAATAGCTTAGGTATCGAAAACGTTTTGTTAGAGCTAACACATAAATTAGAAACCGACTTTGCCCGTTGGAAAGAGTTTGATAAATCACCACGTTATGCAGCACACTCACCAGAGGGTGTAATAGAGCTAATGCCTGTGAGTGATGGCCAGATGTTCAGCTGTAAATATGTAAACGGTCACCCAAAAAACACCTTTCGAGAACTTCAAACAGTCGCTGCATTTGGTATTTTAGCCGATGTAGATAGTGGTTATCCAGTAATGATCAGCGAAATGTGCCTACTAACAGCGCTACGTACAGCGGCTACATCGGCGCTGGTGGCTAAGTATTTAGCACCAAAAAACTCAACAACACTTACATTAATTGGTAATGGGGCACAGTCTGAGTTTCAGGCACTGGCATTTAAAGCTGTATTGGGCATAACACATATTCGTTTATACGATATAGATGCAAACGCGTCTAAAAAAGCATTTACTAATTTAAGTGCTTATGGGTTAAACGTAACTATTTGTAATAGCGCACAGGAAGCTGTGCAAGGTGCGCACGTTATTACAACCTGCACCGCCGATAAAACCAATGCTACAATTTTAACAAACGACATGATCCCACAAGGTGTGCACATTAATGCAATAGGTGGAGATTGCCCAGGTAAAACAGAGTTAGATGCTAAATTACTCGAGCGCGCTAATGTATTTGTAGAGTACGAGCCACAAACTCGAATAGAGGGCGAAATACAACAAATGAGTGAAAGCTTTGTTGTAACTGAGTTTCATAAAGTCGTTAATAAGCAATCGCTTGGCCGTACTAGCCAAGACGAATTAACTATTTTTGATGGTGTAGGCTTTGCGAGCGAAGACTTTACAGCGCTTGTATTTGTACGCGATCAACTTATTAAAAGCGGTGAATTTACATTGCTCGATTTAATTACACAGCAAGCCGATCCGCGCAACTTGTTTTCGGTACTTAATACAGAGCAAACATCAGCACAAGAGCACGTAGCATGAGCCACGTAAATCAAGCTCCGAGTGCGGTTGTTATGGTACGTCCGCATCACTTTACGTCTAACCCACAAACAATGCTCGACAATGCATTTCAAAGTAAATGCTTAGCACCAAATCAAAGTGAACAAGCATATAGCGAAGTCACAAATGCAGTAAAATTATTAAAAAATGAAGGGGTAAAAGTTCACCTTTTTGAAGATGAGCAAACACAGACTCCCGACTCTGTGTTTCCAAATAATTGGTTTTCTACTCATCAAAGTGGGGAATTAATAATCTACCCAATGTTTGTAGAAAACAGAAGGTTAGAATATCGAAAAGATATTATTGATTTTTTAACGGATCACTATAAAGTGACGGTTGTGACTGATTATGCGCATTTAGCGAAAGAAAATTCATTCTTAGAAGGCACTGGCTCACTGGTTCTCGATCATCAATATAAACTGGCTTATGCAGCAAAATCTAAAAGAACAATTCAATCGGTTGTTAATACAGTTTGTAATTTTCTCGCATTAAAACCCGTTATATTTAATGCATATGACGAACAAGGCACTGCGGTTTATCACACTAATGTATTAATGTGCGTTGCAACTGAGTTTGTAATGGTTGGCTTAAACATGGTGCCAAGTGAAGAGCGTAAAGCGCTAGTTACTCATTTTTTACAAAGCCATCACGAAGTAATTGATTTATCACTCGATCAAATTAATCAATTTTGTGGTAACGCCATAGAGTTACAAGGTAACAATGGCCGTATTTTAGCGTTATCGCAAACAGCATTTAATGCGCTCACAACAGCACAAATAGCAGCCATACAAAAAACGGCTAAGCTTGTACCGTTACCGATTCCTACCATTGAGTCGGCTGGTGGATCAGTTAGATGCATGATTGCAGGAGTTCATTTGCAAAACAAATAATGTATAGTTTTAAGGCAGCAAAAAGTATGGCTGCCTTATTAGTATAAAATTTAAGTCGATGTCGTAAGCAAAAGCCGTTATATCCGCAACCGGATACTAATATAAAAAATATAAGAAGGAATTAGCAATGTTCGATACCGTCGTCAAAAGCGTAAACAACCTTTTGTGGGGAGAAGGTCAGGTACTTATTTATATACTCTTGTTTACAGGAATATGGTTTTCAGTACGACTAAAAGCAATTCAAATACTTAAATTTAAACATATGTTTAGCCTTTTAAAAGGCAGTAGCAAATGTAAAAAAGACGACATTTCATCATTTCAAGCATTGTGTACAGGGCTTTGCGCACGAGTAGGCACAGGTAATTTAGCCGGTGTGGCAGTGGCAATTTCACTTGGTGGCAGCGGCGCTATATTTTGGATGTGGGTAATAGCCATATTGGGTATGGCTACAGGCTTTGCTGAAAGCGTACTTGGTCAAGTATATAAAGTGCGCGATAGTGGCGGCGAGTTTAGAGGCGGCCCTGCATATTATATTCAACAAGGTTTGGGTAGCCGAGCATTCGCAATTGTGTTTGCCGCGTGTTTGTTTTTAGGTTACGGCTTTACGTTTAGCGCAATGCAAACTAACACAATTACCGACGCACTTAATTACGCGTTTGAAGTTCCTACATTTTATTCAGGCCTAGTTATTACCGTACTAGCAGGCTCAATTATACTCGGTGGCTTTAAAGCAATTGCCCGATTTGCAGAGCGTGTTGTGCCAATAATGGGCATTGTGTTTGTACTTGCCGCCGTTATTATTACTATTATAAATTTCACGCAAGTACCCGCCATGCTTAAGGATATATTTTTATCAGCGTTTGGTTTACAAGAAGCAGGCGCCGGTGCAATGGGCGCAGCCATTAAAAACGGTATTCAACGTGGTTTATATTCTAATGAGGCCGGTGCAGGCAGTGTTCCGCATGCTTCAGCAAGTGCCAGCCCAATTCCTAATCACCCTGTTACGCAAGGTTACATACAAATGCTAGGCGTATTTTTCGATACAATCGTACTGTGTAGCTGTACCGCTGTGATCATTCTATTGGCCGATATAGACATTAGCGGTGAAATGGAAGGCATTCGTTTAACACAAAGCGCGATGACCGCTCATTTAGCACAAGGTGGTGTTTATTTTGTCGCAGCCGCTATTACCTTGTTTGCTTTTACATCGGTGGTGGCAAACTACGCCTATGCAGAGAGCAACTTGCACTTATTTAAGCTCGACAACAAAGTAGGGCGCGGCATTTACACTTTGCTTTATTTATCAATGATGCTTTGGGGCGCATCGGCCACTTTAAAAGAAGTCTGGGATTTAGCCGATATTGCCTTAGGGTTAATGACAGTGGTTAACGTTATCGCTATTATACTGTTAACGCCGACTATTTTGTCTGTCACGAGCGATTACCACGCACAAAGAGACAAAGGTTTAGAGCCCGAATTTAAAGTAAAAGATGTAAAAGTACAGGGCAAATGCGAAGACGGCATTTGGGACTAACTCAAGCACACTTAACTATAAAAAGCGGTTTTATGGCAACATAAAGCCGCTTTTTTTGCATAAATATTCACTTTCAGTATTGTGAAAATAACTGAAGAAACTAAAATTTAAGGCACAATTTTTTAGATGATCGAGATTCACGCAGGGAAAACAGCGACTAAAATTATTAACGAACAGGGCTTTAAACCTGAACTTTTCACCTCTTTTTTAGGTGCAAGTGGCGGCCCTAAATGGTTTACTTTATTTGGCTTAGATAAATATATTTTTGGTGAATTTTTTAAAAATCGTACCCAACCACTTAATTTAATTGGCTCATCTGCCGGCGCTTTTCGCTCTGCGTGTTTTGCACAAAACGATCCCGTTGCTGCCATTGAGCGATTAGCAAAATCGTATTCGCAAACTAGGTACACAAGTAATAAACCAACACCAAGTGAAATCACAATAAAAGCGCGCGCATTACTTGAAGATGTTTTTGGCGATAACGGCGTAACCGAAATTATAACTAACCCAATATTTAAAGCGCACTTTATAGTGGCAAAATCGAATGGCTTTATTGCTAGCGAAAATAAATTAATACAGTTAATGGGTTTATCAAAAAGTTATATGTTAAACCGCGTTAACCGAAAATTATTAGGCTCACAGTATGAGCGTTTTATATTTGGCCCAGCAACAAGCGACTTATCAATTACCGACAGCTACAATTTTAAAACGCAAAACATAGCGCTTACTCAACATAATTTAAAAGATGCATTACTTGCATCGGGTTCTATACCACTTGTTATGCAGGGCATAAAAAATATTGCAGGCTCACCACCTGGAATATACCGCGATGGCGGAATTATTGATTACCACTTTGATTTAAAAATTAATAACCCAGGACTTATTTTATATCCGCATTTTAATAGCGAGCCAAAAGCAGGGTGGTTTGATAAAAATTTAAAACGTAAAGTAGCACCACAAAATTACGATAACGTGGTGATGATCTCCCCATCAAAAGAATTTATAGCCGGCTTACCTTACGGAAAAATCCCTGACAGAAACGACTTTACCGATCTTGATGCAGACACACGTATTAAATATTGGAATACTGTTTTTAGTGAAACTGAAAAGTTGGCTGAGGCGTTTGACAAGAAATTAAATAATTTAAAGTTTGATATTAAATAGTATTGATAATTTACACTGAATGAAAACTTTAGAATTATTGTTCTATAGCAAATTGAGGTGGATATAAAATATGAACTATAACCCCATAAATTAAGGTCTGCTATTAATAATAAAAGGGCAGAAAGCCCTTTTATTTTAGTGTATTAATTTAGAAATAAAATTGTCGAAATGATAACCGTTGTACAAATTAAGCACTTTCATAAAGCGCTCTTTATTTATTTGTTATTACTTTCTTAAACTGTTTTTTACCAACTAATTCGGGATTTTCCTCATCTATTTTCGGCTCGTTAGAACTTACTACTACAGTTGACCAGTTAGTCTTGCCCGTAGATTTATTGCCCTTGATATAATTTTTAGTAATTTTATTTTCCATTATCAATCCTTTGATTTTTTAATTTTTTTGAATTTTTTCAGTTCTTCATTTGTTAAGAGTGGAGCATCGGGATCATCTTTTGCATTTTCCTCGATCTCACCTTCAGTCATTTTTTTTAGGCGCTCGTAGTCAGTCTTTCCATCTACAGAGTCATCTTTGTTTCTTTTAATATGAGTTTCTGACATAAATTTATCTCGCTTTCATACTTTGATACACAACACGTTCTTTTTGACTGGCAGTTCTAGCAGAAATCATTCGTCTTGAAGTGCCGCTTTTTCTCCATGTATAGACAACCATTAAAACACCGGGCTTAGCTTCTCCAATAACTTGTATCCGCTCTTCACCATAATCATTACGGTCATCTATAGCTTCAATTCTTTCATCATCATCAAATATAGTCACAGCATCATTGAAATCGATACCATGCTTATCTATATTTTTACTATTCTTATTATCATCCCATTCAAATAACACAACTATTTCCTTGTTAGTAAGTAATGATTAAAATCACTAAATTTTATTTTTCTAAAACACATACTGTTTTTATATCTATAATTTAGACATCTTCATAATTTTCCCATTTTTAGTTTCAATACGCAAATAACAAATATGTTTCAGAAAGTAACTTACCAAAAGTATATTTTTTCTGTCTAGGTAAAATACTAAGATATAGCCCATAAGTTACGTTATGTTAAATTGCGTTACTTTTAATAAAGCGAGCGTGATTATACAAACCAGCTCGCTTTTAGGAGAGTAATTTGGTGGTTAATTAAGCTCTGAATCTACCCAAAACTTAGTTCCTTTTAATACGGCTTGTAGTGCAAGGCCATTTTCGGTTACAGAATATACAGTAACTTGATCTGCAATTGCTTCAGCAACCAGTGCACCGCCTTTATCTTCATATTTTGCTGCCGCATCAGCGTTTCCGCCAAATGCCCAACCATGTTCAATAAATCTATTTAATGCAGCTTGATTATGAAAAACCATTACAACATTAAAATCTTTTACACCTAAGCCAAGCCCTAAACCGGCTTCACCCATATTCATGTAAGTCGATTTACCCGTAAGATTATTTTTAACTACGCCGTAACCGCCACCAAAACTAGCTAAAACAACATTTACGTTAGCGTTATCAAAAACGGCGAAACCAGCAGAATTAGCAATTTGTTTTTTAACATCAGGTTTTTCAGCGTATAATTTATCTAACGTGTTTGCTTTCATACTTTGTACAAGTGAACGTTTTTCGCTTGGTGATGCACTACCCGTAGTCGCACAACCAGTTAAAGCAACAGTTAAAGCAAGTACGCTTAGTATAATTAGTTTTTTCATAACTTTTCCTTAATAAGATATAGCAACCAACAACCATAGAATAATTACAGTGTTAAAATAATTAGAGCTTTACTATGTCCAATACTAGACAGTATCGGACTTTAACGTTATTCTGTAAGTCTATTATTTAATTGAATATTTATACATTATGCTTGTTGCTTTGGTTGATACATTAAAACAATTAAGATATCAAATTGCCCATCTAGATGACGGTACTCTAAATTCAGAGTACCCAGAACTTGCATCCTTTATACAGGAAGTTGGCTTGACTGTAACTGAATCAAAGGCCGATCTGATATTCTTATATCAGTTTTTATATGTTTATGGCCGAAAATCAGAAGCCACTTATAGTCGTTTTCGAAATGAACTCGAACGCTTTTATTTATGGTCGTGGTTAATAGCAAAAAAATCAGTATTCGATTTAAAGCGTGAAGACATTGAAGCCTACGTTGATTTTATGGTCGAACCCGATAAAGCATGGGCTGCAACTTCAGTGCAATGGCGCTATAAAGATGAGCAAGGAATTCGTCGATTAAATCAAAATTGGCGCCCTTTCATGTTAAAAGAATCCATTGCTAGTCAGCAAACTTTATCGTCTATGTTTACGGCTTTAAATGTGTTTTATAAGTTTGCCCTATTGGAAGAAAAAACATTCGCGAATTTTGTCCCTGTTGTTAAAAAAAATAGTCCGTATCTAGTTGTTCAATCTCAAATTCAAATTCCTGATACGTTAAGCGATATACAGTGGGAATACGTTTTTGGCGTAACGCGTGATTTATGCGAACAAAACCCAGAGTTAGAGCGAAATCTATTTACGCTTGCGTGTTTAAAAGGCCTTTATTTACGAATTTCAGAATTATCTGAGCGCCCGCAATGGTCGCCGGTGATGTCTCATTTTTGGCAAGATAATGATGGTTTCTGGTTTTTACGTATTATGGGCAAAGGTAATAAATTACGAGATGTAACCTTAAGTGATGATTTTGTTGAATATTTAAAGCGTTATAGATTATACCGAGGTTTACCTGCTCTTCCTCGTGTTGATGAATCAGATCCTCTGGTTCATAAAATTCGCGGTCAAGGTGGTATGACCGTTAGGCAAATTAGGCGTTTGGTTCAGCAAAGTTTTGATTATGCACAGCAATCATTACTTGATGATGGTTTTAAAGATGATGCTGAACAACTTGGCGCTGCAACTGCACATTGGCTTCGTCATACTGGTGCCACACATGATGCGCAAACTAGACCACTTAAACATTTATCAGAAGATTTAGGTCATTCTAAAATTGCGACTACCGATCAAATTTATATTCAAACAAATATTAAAGAGCGAGCAAAGTCAGGACTTAAAAGGAAAATTTAATGGAGTATTTAGTAATAGCATTTATAGGCGGACTATTTTTAATTTATTCTTTAACACTTCGTCAGTTAGAAAAAACCGAAGTAACGGGACCGATGTTTTTTGTTGTTGGCGGAATATGTTTAGCTTTAATGCTACCCAACGAAGGGCATAAAATAAAAGAAGGCGTTGATCTTTTATTACCATTTATAGAGCTTACGCTAAGTATTTTTTTATTTTCTGATGCAGCTAAATCAAAGTTGAGTGTATTAAGGCATAGTTTTCAGTATCCTAGTTTACTGTTGTTTGTTGCCCTACCCTTAACTTTGTTACTTGGTATTGCTGTTGCTTTATTTTTCTTTGCTGAGCTTTCACTTATTCAAGCAGCGTTGCTCGCTATTATTTTAACACCTACCGATGCGGCATTAAGTAAAGGGTTACTAGCAAGTACACAAGTGCCTGAAAAAATACGCGAAGGAATAAATACTGAAAGTGGTTTGAACGATGGATTATGCGTACCCATATTTTTAATATTTATATTACTCGCTAAAAATCCTGACTCGGCTATTACCGCAACACAAACATTAAGTGTGTTTGGCCGAGAGCTTGGGTTAGCTTTATTAATTGCTATTACGAGTATCGCTATTTTTATTCCGTGTTTAAATTTTGCAATGAAACGTCATTACTTTGCACAAAATACCAGTCCATTTTTATTACTCGGTTTTGCTATGGCGGTATTTTCTGTAACGCAGTATTTTCATGGCAGTGGATTTATTGCGGTGTTTATTGCAGGCTTATTATTTGATAAATTTTCGACCGAAGAAGTTAGAACAGAATTAGTTGAAGATTCAGAGCATATCGCAGATTTTACATCGTTAATGATTTGGTGCTTGTTCGGGGTTGTTTGTGCTTACTTAGTTATTCCTAAATTAAATACTGAAATTATAATTTACGCTTTGTTAAGTACAACATTGATTAGAATAATTCCAGTTATGCTGTCTCTGCAGTTTACGGCATTGAGTATTAAAGAGCGTTTTACATTTGCGTGGTTTGGGCCAAGAGGATTAGCGTCAATTGTTTTTACATTGATGGTGATAGATACGCAAATAGAAAATAAATATCAAATTGCGACAATAGCAATGACGACTATTTTTTTTAGTGTATTTATACATGGCATTAGCACTAAACCTATTGCTGATAGTTTTTCAAATAAAAAAACGTAAACACTACTATTAAAATTGTGGTACCATATTTTCTAATTATTTTTATAAGGATATTTAAGTGAATAAAATTGTTAAGTTTATTTTAAATGTAGCTATTGTTATTTCTGTTGCATCTTGTGGTAGCGGTGGAGGTGATAAAGAACAGCCTAAGAATAGTAACATAATTCCAACTGTTTACGCAGGCCCAGACCAGGTTGTAAATAGCAATGAAGTAGTTAATCTAAATGGCGTTGCTTCGGATAAAGACGGTAATATTGTCTCATTTTTATGGAAGCAAATTAAGGGTAAAAAAGTTAATCTTCAAAATTATAATACCTCAAAAACAAGTTTTACTCTGCCGAGTTTTGAGGAAGAAACTGAATTAGAGTTTAAGTTAGTTGTTACAGATAACTCTGATGCACAAACAAGCGATACAGTAAAAATAATTGTAAAAAAATCAGTTATTCCTTTAACAGTAGATGCAGGCTCCAATCAGATAGTCGAGGAAGGTTCAGAAGTGCAATTAATCGGTTCAACTAATATTGATGATAATGCACACACCTACTCTTGGATGCAAATATCAGGTTCCCCCGTTACGCTTAATGAGAATGATAAAAAAATAACAGGTTTTGTAGCTCCTGCTGTTAGTGATACTGAAGTGTTCGAGTTCAAATTTACAGTTAGTGATAATTTTAATAATTCGACCGAAGATACTGTATTAATTACAATAAACGATATAAATGAACCACCAACAGCAAGTGCAGGTGAATCGTACTTTGCAATTAGTAGTGAAACAGTTGAATTAGATGCTTCACTGACCAGTGATGATAATGACATTTCTTTGTTAACTTACACTTGGAGTCAAATTGATGATTCAGGGTTGATAATTGAATTAAATAATTCAAATAAACAAAAAGCAAAATTCATAGCACCTTCTGTAATTGTATCAACAGTTCTATCTTTTCAAGTAACAGTTACAGATGCTGAAGGACTAACAGATATATCTACTGTAAATATAGCAATAAAGCCATTGATTAACAGTAAAATAAATGACACTGGTCTATTGCGCTGCGCTAAGGAATTCGATGCTGAGGGGCAGTTACTACCGAATTGTCAATCTAGTGTTGGTGAAGATGCTCAATCTGGACGTGATATTAGTAGTAACTATAATCAAGATGGAAAGGCTGGTTTTAGTTTTACTAAACTTGATAGTAATGGAGACCCAGTCGATAATAGTTCACAGAGTTGGTCTTGTGTACTTGATAACGTTACCGGATTAGTATGGGAGGTTAAATCGAGTGAAATGACTCTTCATGATCCAAAGCATACATATAGTTGGTACGATCCAGACTCTTCAAAAAATGCAGGTTATCCTGGTTTAAAGAACCAAGGTGTGTGTTCTATTGATAGCTGTGATTCTTATTCATATATTAATATGGTTAATGAACAAAATTTCTGTGGGAAAAATGATTGGCGATTACCAACGCAAACTGAATTATTATCAATTCGAGACTTTGGAATTTCCGCAGCTGATAACATTCCTAATATAGATACCTCATTTTTTCCAAGTACTTCTTTTAATCTTCCTTTTTGGACTGCGACCTCTAAGGTGACTCCCTATCCCGAACAAAACTTTGCTGTAGGTATTTTTTTCCTACCACCACCAAATTTTGGTGATGAATATTCTTTAGATAACTTTATAGTAGAAACGTCTAAAACAAAAGCAAGCCATATTCGACTGGTTACAAATCAATAAGTCAAATTCAAATGAAAGGGATATAACATGAATAAAAAAATAAATTTTTCTACGCTACTAATTGTATTTATAACTATATTTACGTTTTCTATAGCAAAAGCACAAGAATGTTCAGAAAGCATTATTAAGACAACCCCAAATGAGCACTTTAGTATCAATGGTGATGGAACAGTTACTGACAAAAAAACAAATTTAATGTGGATGAGATGCAGCTTAGGTCAAACTTGGGATAGTAATAATTGTTCAGGTGATACTTCATCAGCCCTACTAACATGGAGGAATGCTTTAAATATAGCTGAAAGTGAAACATTTGCTAGTTACACAGATTGGCGCTTACCAAATGTAAAAGAACTAGAGACAATTATAGAGCATAGTTGTCATAGTCCAGCTATAAATAAATATATTTTCCCTGGTACAATTCAATCTAGAAAAGACTCTATCGATGAAACAAGATTTATAGCTATGTATTGGAGTTCCTCTATAGATTCTAATTATTCATCAATTGCATGGAAAGTTGATTTTCTTACAGGTACATTAGCCACCCAGTATAACGACATCGGCGGCGGTAATACTGCGTATATAGAATACCCACAAGCTGCTAGGCTTGTTAGAACAGTAAATTAAACTCAAATATTGGCGCATAATATACTTTGCGCCAAGATTTCACTTAATTAACTCTGCCAGTAACTCTATTGGATGCTTAGGCTTAAATTTTTCATAACGTTTGACTTGGCTGCGACACGAAAAGCCGGTAGATAAAAGTTGCTCTGGTTTATTTTTATCTACAATTGGTTTCCAACTCATTTCGTAAAGCGCACGTGAGTTATCTTGATTTTGAGCTTCGTGGCCATAAGTTCCCGCCATTCCACAACAACCTGTATTTGTTGTTTTTAATGTTAAACCAATATCATTAAAAATTGTTTGCCATACATTTGCGGCTTTTGGCAGTGCAGTTGTTTCAGTACAGTGACTCAATAATGTAAATTCGGTATCTGTATTTTGCTTTGCGCTTAGTAATTTAAACGATTGTGTTTCTAACCACTCATGTGCAAGTTGCACGTTAAATTCACCACGGTTATTTTCTAAAATTGTATTATATTCATCGCGATAACACATAACGAGTGACGCATCTAAACCGACTAAGGGCGCATTTATATCATTTAATTTATTTAAAAACTCAGCAGCATTTTTTGCTGTTACTTTAAACTCATGTAAAAAACCTTTTACGTGCTGAGGTTTACCATTTGGTTTAAATGGTAATAGCATTGGCTTTTTGCCAAGCTGGGTTATTAAAGTAATAAAACTTTCTACTAGTTCGGCTTCGTAAAAACTCGTAAATGGGTCTTGTACTATTAATACATATTCACTTTGTTGCTCTGCATTTAATTTATTTAATAAATCAAAATCGAATTTTTGTGCTTTAGTAATACGTTTTGAAAGTGCAGGAATGCTTAACTGTGGTGTATCAACATAACCAACCGTTTTTTTAATAACATTGCTTACTAATGATGTTTTAACAATTGGGTTTACTACTTTAGCGAACTTTGCCATTAATGGCGCGCTGTTTTCTATATTGCCAACAAGGTAATCTTTTAGCGGGCGCGCATAATAACTATGATAATAATTTAAAAAGCGCGAACGAAAAGTGGGTACATCTACTTTTATTGGGCAGGCAGTTGTACATGCTTTACATGCTAAACACTCATCCATTGACGCTTTTACTTCGTGTGAAAAGTCGTAAATACCTTTTCGTTTTTCGCGGCTGTGAACAAAACGTTCCCACCAAGTAATTACTTCACCCTTGTTAAGCTGTTTTTCTACTTCTAGTAAATCTACATCTTTTGACTCTTGAAGGCGTAACCATTCGCGCATTAAACTTGCACGTCCTTTTGGTGAATTACGACGATCGCCAGTCACTTTATACGATGGACACATAGGTGAATTTTCATCGTAATTAAAGCATATGCCATTACCATTACAGGTCATTGCATTGTTAAAACTAGTTTTAACTTCTATTGATATTTGCTTATCGAAGTGCGATCTCTTTTGTCCATCTACACTAACTAGTGAGTCTTCACTATCGATAGGGGTGCATATTTTACCAGGGTTAATGCGATTGTTAGGGTCGAAAGCTGTTTTTATTTTACGAAGTTGTGTATATAAATGCTCACCAAAAAATTCAGGACTATATTCGCTTCGGTAACCTTTACCGTGTTCACCCCACATTAAACCGCCGTATTTAGCGGTGAGTTTTACTACTTGATCTGAAATAGTTCTAAGTAGTTTTTCTTGCTCTAGGTCACACATATCAAGTGCCGGACGTACGTGTAAAACGCCCGCATCAACATGACCAAACATACCATACTGTAAATTATGACTGTCGAGTAATGCTCTAAATTCGACAATGTAATCTGCTAAGTTTTCAGGTGGTACAGCGGTATCTTCTGCAAAAGCGAGTGGTTTTTGACTGCCTTTTACATTACCTAATAAACCCACTGATTTTTTACGCATTGCGTAAATTTTTAGTATATCGCTTTTATCACTAGTTAACTGATAACCAATAACGCCATTAGTTTGATTTGCTACGCATTCGTCTAGAAGCTTACAAAGCGTGTCCACTTTGTCTTTTATATCATCGTTCGATACTGCATTAAACTCGACCATGTTCAGGCCTTGCATATCTTTATTTGGTACATCGGTTATTAAGTCCGATACTAAATTCCAGATGATATCTTCACGCGCTAAGTTTAAAACTTTGCTATCAACGGTTTCTACCGATGTTGCGCGTGCATCGACTAAAAATGGTGAATGGCGTAATGCTGAGTCGAAACTATCATACTTGATATTTATAAGGGTTTTAAATTCAGCAATAGGTGTGAGGTTTAATTTAGCTTCTGTAACTATGCCTAATGACCCTTCTGAACCGGTGATTAGTCGGCTCATGTCAAAAGTAAGTAAGTCATCACTTAGTACATGCTCTAGGTCGTACCCGGTTAAAAAACGATTTAACCGAGGAAACTTAGCTAAAATAGCAGCGCGTTCATTAATCGAAATATCTAAAACTGTTTTATATAAATTACCAATTAGTGAGTCTTGATTAGCTATAATTTGTGCTTTGTCGATATCTATTGGGGAGGTGCACATAGGTGTGCCATCAACTAAATAAGTTGTAAGCCCTAAAACATGGTCACTTGTTTTTCCGTAAACTAACGAACCTTGCCCCGAAGCGTCAGTACTTATCATGCCACCAATAGTTGCCCTGTTACTGGTAGATAAATCAGGTGAGAAGAAAAAGCCATAAGGCTTTAAAAAATCATTAAGTTGGTCTTTTATGACGCCGGTTTGAACGCGTACCCAACCTTCTTCTACATTAATTTCAAGAATTTCGCGCATATAGCGTGACAAATCTACAACAATACCAGGTGTTAACGATTGACCATTAGTGCCTGTTCCACCGCCACGAGGACCAAACGTTAGTGATAAATACGGGTCACGAGATGTTGTTTGCAATGCGAGTTGAATATCTTTTTCGTTTTTTGGAAAAATAACACCTTGCGGTATTTGCTGGTACACACTGTTATCGGTTGAAGCAGTAATACGCGTTGCATAACTTGCATCGGTATCTCCGGTAAAACCTTTATTTTTAATGGTACTTAGGTAATTAGCGACAAGTTCTGTCGCGGCATCTTGCTGTGTAATTGTTGCTATCATGACGGCGATATTTTAGGGCATTTGGCTAATTATATCATGGTGATGGCGAATAGAAATTGAAGATTTTACAGTTTGTAACACTTTTTAGTCGATTTTAATCAAGCTTAAATTATACTCAAGTTAACCATTAGCGAGGCGTGTTATATGAAAAGATTACTATTACAGATCATTGGTGTGTTATTTATTTTGCTAGGATTATTTTTTGCGATTGTACCTGGTCCATCACTCATATTTTTTATGGCAGGTTTATTATGTTTTTCGCCTTACTATCCTAAAGCACGACATTACTTATCACTGTGCCAAAAGGCATTAACTAAGTCGTGTGCCTATTTGGATAAAAAATTAGCACGCTAATTTACTTTTAATTTAACAAATAAAAATGCCAGCAATAAATTGCTGGCATTTTTTATAGCTTACATACTTGTTACTTTGCTAATTTTTTAGCTAGGTACAACCATGTTTCTATTACTGTATCTGGGTTTAATGAAACAGAGTCAATGCCCTGCTCTACTAACCATGCTGCAAAGTCTTCATGATCTGAAGGACCTTGTCCACAAATACCAACGTACTTTCCTTTTTCTTTAGCTGTTTTAATAGCCATAGAAAGTAGCTTTTTAATTGCTGGATTACGTTCATCAAATAAATGTGCAATTAAACCAGAGTCACGATCAAGACCAAGCGTTAGCTGTGTTAAATCGTTAGAGCCGATAGAAAAACCATCAAACATTTCTAAAAATTCATCAGCAAGTAATGCATTTGAAGGTAGCTCACACATCATAATTACTTTAAGACCATTTTCGCCGCGTTTAAGGCCATGCTCTTCTAGTAATTCTATTACGCGTTTGCCTTCTTCAAGGGTACGTACGAATGGGATCATGATTTCTATGTTTTGCATATCCATTGTATTTCTAACGCGTTTAATAGCTTCACATTCTAGTGCAAAACAATCGCGGAAGTCTTCAGAGATATAACGTGCGGCACCACGAAAACCAATCATTGGGTTTTCTTCTTCCGGCTCGTATTGCTGGCCACCAACTAGGTTTGCGTACTCGTTTGATTTAAAATCAGACATACGCACAATTACACGCTCTGGTGCAAAAGCACACCCTAGAGTAGAAATACCTTCAACCAGTTTTGTTATGTAAAACTCCACTGGTGATTCGTAACCGGCAATCATATCTGTGATTTCTGCTTTTAATGCATCTGTTTGAGCATCAAAATTTAATAACGCTTTTGGATGAACGCCAATCATACGGTTGATAATAAATTCAACTCGCGCAAGGCCAACACCCGCATGCGGTAAGCGTGCAAAGTCAAAAGCACGATCGGGATTACCCACGTTCATCATAACTTTCATTGGCAGTTCTGGCATTTTATCAACGCGCGACGTTAGTATTTCAAAATCTAAAATACCTTCGTAAATAAAGCCGGTATCGCCTTCAGCGCACGATACGGTTACTTCTTGACCCGCTTTAATTAAATCAGTTGCGTTACCACAACCAACAACTGCTGGAATACCAAGTTCGCGTGCAATGATTGCCGCATGACACGTACGTCCACCACGATTTGTAACAATCGCTGCAGCACGTTTCATTATTGGTTCCCAATCTGGGTCGGTCATATCGGTTACTAAAATGTCGCCTACTTGTACCTGATCCATTTCTTTGATTGAATCAAGAACACGCACAACACCGCTACCAATTTTATGACCAATTGCACGGCCTTCAACAACAACGTTGCTTGTGCCATTTAATTGAAAACGTTCCATTACGTTAGAATCTTCGTTTGAACGTACAGTCTCTGGACGTGCTTGAACTATATATAGTTTGCCGTCGTTACCGTCTTTTGCCCATTCGATGTCCATAGGACGACCGTAATGTTTTTCGATGATTACAGCTTGCTTGGCAAGATCTTGCACTTCTTCATCTGTAATCGAAAATTTATTACAAAGCTCAGGGGCAACATCAACGATGTCTACTTGCTTACCGTGTGCTTTATCTTCTGAGTAAATCATTTGAATGGCTTTAGAGCCAATGTTACGACGCACTACTGAAGGTTTATTTTTAAGGAGTGTTGGTTTATGAACATAAAACTCATCAGGGTTAACAGCGCCCTGTACAACCATTTCGCCTAAGCCATAGCTTGATGTAATGAATACAACATCTTCAAAACCAGATTCAGTATCGATACTAAACATGACGCCAGATGCTGACTTATCAGAACGTACCATGCGTTGAACACCAGCAGACAATGCTACACCACGGTGATCGTAACCTTGGTGAACACGGTATGAGATTGCGCGGTCGTTAAATAATGAAGCAAATACGTGTTTAATAGCGACCATAACTGAATCGATACCGACAACGTTAAGGAAAGTTTCTTGCTGGCCTGCGAATGATGCATCTGGCATATCTTCAGCAGTAGCTGATGAACGTACTGCAAACGAAACATCTGCTGCTGTATCGCCGTGGAGTTGGCTATATGCGTCGCGAATGGCTTGATCTAGATTTGGTTGAAATGGTGTGTCGATTATCCATTGGCGGATATCGGCACCGACTTTAGCGAGTGTATTTACATCATCAACATCGAGAGTATCTAAAATGTCGTGAATTTTAGCGGTGAGTCCTGATTGATCTAAAAACTCATTAAAAGCATCGGCGGTAGTTGCAAAACCACCCGGTACTTGTACACCAGCGTTTGCTAGGTTTGAAATCATTTCACCAAGTGACGCGTTTTTACCGCCAACTCGAGGAACATCTTGCATACCAAGCTCTTGATACCAGAGAACGTATTCTTGCACGGATCTTTCTCCAAAAAAACAAATTGTAGGTCTAACTGTGAGAGTTAAGAAAGAAAACCTTTTATAAAGGCCACGCACATTCTACACTGGCAATAGTCCTCACGTAAACCGTGAGAAACCCATTTTAGGGATTAAACGTAATAAAAAGGTTAATTATGAGAACTGCTTTTTATATATCAGATGGAACAGCGATTACTTCTGAGGTTTTTGGGCATGCAACTTTATCGTTGTTTCCTATCGATTTTAATCATAAAACCATTCCTTTTGTAGAAACAGAAGAAAAAGCGCACGAGATTAAAGCGTTAATTAACGCCACCGCTGCAAAAACAGGCGAGAAGCCGTTTGTTTTTTTCACCTTTGTTAATCATAGTTTGAGTGAAATTATTAAATCGGCTAATGCAGTTACCTATGATTTTTTAACTACATACAGTGAAAAAATAGAAAAAGAGCTTAATGTAGCTCCAGTGCCAAAAATGCATCGAACACATTCTATTCATGAAAAAAGTTACGACTTTAGAATCGATGCGGTTAACTATGCACTTATGAATGATGATGGGGGTAATATTAAAAACTTTTCTGAGGCTGATATTATTTTAATTGGTGTTAGTCGCAGTGGTAAAACACCAACAAGCTTATATTTAGCACTGCAGTATGGCATTAAAGCGGCTAATTACCCTATTACAGAAGAAGATTTGGATAACGAAGGTTTACCAAAATGTTTAGTCCCTTATAAACATAAGTTGTTTGGGCTCACAATTGACCCTGAAAGATTGGCTGCAATTAGACACAGACGTATGGCTAATTCTAAATATGCGTCTATTAAGCAGTGCCGTATTGAGGTGCGTGAAGTTGAGATGCTTTATAAGCGTCATAAAATTGCTTATTTTAATTCTACACATCACTCTGTTGAAGAGATTTCTGCAAAAATATTGATAGAAACAGACTTAGAGCGACGTAAGTACTAACTTAGCCATTTAAATTAAGCATAAAAAAAACCGCAACTAAGCGGTTTTTTATATCAAACTATTATTTACGTGCGTCTTTTAGTAAATCAGCCACTAAAAAGCCTAACTCTAATACTTGGTCGGCGTTAAGACGTGGATCACACTGCGTTTTATACCGCTGTGCTAGGTCATCATCAGATAAACCGTAAGCACCGCCTGTACACTCTGTAACGTGCTGGCCTGTCATCTCAAGGTGAACACCCCCTGCGTACGACCCTTCAGCTTTATGTACAGCGAAGAACTGGCTGATCTCGCGCATAATATTGTCGAAGTTACGTGTTTTGTAACCTGATGTCGCTTTTTCAGTGTTACCGTGCATTGGATCTGAGCTCCAAATTACTTTTCGACCTTCTTGCTGAACTCTTCTTACTAGCGCTGGAAGTTTTTCAGGAAGTACATCTGCACCCATGCGTGTAATAAGTGTCAAGCGACCAGGAATGTTATTTGGGTTTAATGCATCAATTAAACGAATTAGGTCGTCTGGGTTCATACCTGGACCAACTTTAACACCAATAGGGTTTTTAATACCTTTGAAAAACTCAATATGTGCATGATCTAGTTGACGAGTACGTTCACCAATCCAAACAAAGTGAGCAGAACAATCGTACCAGTCACCCGATAAGTGGTCACGACGAGTAAGTGCTTCTTCATAGCCTAGTAGTAAAGCTTCATGAGAAGTGTATAAATCGGTTTCTTTTAAGCTTGGCGCAATTGTAGAATTAATTCCGCACACTTCCATAAATTCTAGTGCGTCTTGAATTTTATCTGCAAGTTGTTGGTATTTTTCTTTAAGCGGGTTTGCTGCAACAAAACCCATATTCCAACGATTAACTTGGTGAAGATCGGCTAATCCACCTTGCGCGAACGCTCGTAATAAATTTAACGTTGCAGCGCTGTGGTGATATGCTGTCATTAAACGTTGTGGATCGGGTACACGTGCTTCTTCAGTAAACTCGATATTATTAATTATATCGCCACGATAAGATGGTAAAGACACGCCATTAATTGTTTCTAAGTCTGCTGAACGAGGTTTAGCGTATTGACCAGCCATACGTGCTATTTTAACAACAGGGCATTTTCCGCCATACGTGAGTACAACAGCCATTTGTAAAATGGTTTTAAATGTATCGCGTATATTAGCAGCGTTAAAATCGCTAAATGACTCGGCACAGTCACCACCTTGAAGTAAAAAGGCTTTGCCTTCGCACACATCTTCAAGTTGCTTGAATAAGCTTCGGGTTTCTTCAGCAAAAACTAAAGGCGGAGCCGTTTTTAATTGGCTTTCTACTGATTCTAGTATTTCTTGATCTGGATACTGTGGTTGCTGCAGTATTGGCAGCTCTCTCCAGCTATTTGGGTTCCACGGTTGCATGTTCTTTTCCTCATTCCTACATTACCTGATACAAAGAAATTAACGTATGCACTACCCTTTGTTCAAGGACTAAATTCACTATTTACCAATTATTTAGTTATGAGATAAGTATAAAAGCAATCTTACTTAACCAAGGTGGTTATATAGCAAACACTTTATTTTTAATTATATAAAGATAAAACATTTAAATACAAGGAGTTAAAGGCAAATATTTACAGTTTAAACGCATTGAGAATAAATTGTACGTAAGGGGATGTTATACGCAACTTAGGTAGGAACACATCATACTTAAAAAATGAGTTCTGTACTCTTAACTTTACGCGACTGATTAATTAATAATTATCAAGTGCTATGTGCAGATCTTAATGTATGATATGAGCGTTTTAGTAATCATTTATCTGCGCTTTAAATTTCAGACGCATAGTCTTGTAAAATACTCGTATGCGGGACTATATTCACAAGCGCAACAACTTAAGGCTAAGATTACGCCATTTAGTATTCTCTTCCAACTGATAGTGTTACTTAACAATTAGCCATAATTAAAATCCCTTCCGCTAGAATCATCTTTAAAGAGCAACTAAAGTCAAAAAGTAATTGTAATTGAGGTCATGGTAAGCTTTAGCCAGATCACCGTATCGCCAATACGGTATAATATGAGTCAGTAATTATAAATAATAAGACTGTTAGATAAATACTTTAAATTACATAACTCCGATTAACTCATTTTCTAAACTTAGTTTTATCACCTACACATAGTTAATTTAATAGCCTTTTAAGATATGACAAAGTTAGGAGTTCAAGCGTTTTTATTTGTTCACCGTTACAATAAAGAACACATCATACTTAATTGCTATTTATAACAAATTTAGCACTGAGTAAAATTTATTATTTATTTAGACAAAGCAAAGTACATGTAATAACATGAGAATAGTAAGATGTGTTCTTTAGAGGTTTTATGGTAACCAAAGTACAAATTAGAAGTCAGTTTGACTTAATGAACGAATTAACTCTAAGATTGATTGAAGAATTAAAAGAATGTGAATTCTCCAAAGCAGAATATTATCAGTTACCTGATATTAGTAGCTTAGATGAAAAAAAAGTGCCTGAATCGATATTAGTAACAAAAATTTCAGGAGAACTAGCTCAAAAAGCAATACTAAATTCTTTTTCTGATATTTATAAAAAAGCGGAGTTGAGTAGTCGTGTTTTAAAAAGACACCCTGGTTTATTAGTGATAAAAAATGCAGATAAACAAGCTTTAAACAACAGAATAGCGCAGGTGAATAGAGCAAAATCTACTTTCAAAGAGTGTATTTTAGCTATTGATAATAACGATGCTCGTTTTGAAGCAGTCCATAATGCTATACCAAATTTAATTACATTAGCTGCATATAGAAAAATTCATAGTGAAAGTGAATCACCTTTTTCAGTTAGATTTACTTGGATGCATAAACACGCTACAAAAACGCTAACAAAAAAAATGGCACTGGACATGCTAGAAAAATCAGCCAGTTACCGCAACCCTAGAATGATAGATCAACAAAAGTGGCAATCGCTTGTTGCGCAGGAAAAAGTACGTGTAGCTAGTTTAGGAGAAAAAGAGAAACTGAGAATACGCCGCCCTACTCGCGTAAGCCCACAGGTTAATGTGCGGTATACAGCAAAAAATAGATATCACGTTAGTGCAGCATTACCATTTATTTTAATTAACCCAGAACCTGATGTAAAACTAGGTATATTAGCTAATTACGAAAAACCACTAAGCCATCCACGAAAACGTGAATATGACTTTTTAGTAGATAGGCTTTACTTAGAACAAGTAGATAAATAGTTATGTTAAAAAGGCCACATTATGTGGCCTTTTTAGTTAAGTACTTAGATAAGAAAAAATAGTCTTTCTACTACTTCTCTACTATCTCATCAAGTTTGTCTTCGTCTATTAAAACAGCGTTTTCTACGATACGTTTACCACCTTGAATTTCAATACGTTTATTATGCTTATTCAATGTCAGTATTTCGTCACAAAATTGGTCAGATGGATGCATTTCATAGGTGTAATCAATAATATTGCCTGTTTTATCATCTTTTACATTTGTTATGCTGTATTCTGATATTGCACCTTTTTCTATCAAATCTTTCATTGTCGTTGTCATATCGCGGCGTAATGCCTTTAGCTTATTTTCCGTAATATTATCGGTAGAATAAATAGAGCCGTACTTTTCCATAATAGAAAGTAATCTAAAATGATATGTTTTGCCTGGTGCGGCATAACGCCAAAGATGATATAAACGCAGCATCATCCAGCGCGATAATCCACGTTTAAGTTCTTGTGCGCTGTTAAAGTAATATCCTTTGTATTCAAGGTTATCAATCATGTTGTGAACAAACGCATTTAAACAGGCTACACACTTAACATTGCCGCCTTGACCTTTTTTACCACTAAAATGTAGTGACGATAAAAAGTTCATGTTTGATTCGTAAAAGGAATCATCAATGTCTGAATTTTTGGTGTCTGTTGCAGAATATTTAAACGAAAGTTTAGAACCTTGAAGCGCCTCGAGAGATTCTTTAATTGCTGGGTACGGCATTGACTGCCCAACAGCTTTAAGTTCTTGCGCTAACTCGTTCATAGAAAAAACCACAGCATATTGAATACCGGACTTAAAATTAATTTTTACTATTTTACCTTTTGACGCTAAACGGATTAGTGCGCGTTCTACTTTTTCTTCTCTGTCTGATGGCCAAACTAAATATTCAACATCTTCACCATCTTTGCGCGTACTTACTACGGCAGGTGTAATTTTAATTTCACCATCGTATAAAATACCATCTACCTTTTCTGATATTTTACGGGTAATGATTGTTTTTTTCGGAGCTTCTTCAAGCGGCAATTTTTTATGGCCAGAGCGAACAAAGCGTCCCCATAAATCATAATGATTAAACGTATTTGAATAAGCACGTAGTCCATGGGCAGCATTTTCAATAGAAACGCGAACATCTTTATTATCAGTAAATAGTGCTAAACTTTCGTTATCAATTGCACTTTCCACCCCGTGAATTTGGCCTCTTAATGTATCAGGCAAGTTATCTACCGAGATGTTGACCTTTCGGCTCATTGTTCTTATTTCCATTTTTTATTGCGACAGCTAATAACAACACATAAACAAAGAAAAGTTAAATGTTTAAGTTAGTATAAAAGTGATCCGACTTCAAATAATCTATTCAGATCACTTTTATACTAAGTAGTGTTGATTTTTGATATTTTAAGATCAATATTATACTAACAAGCGAACTATAAACCGACTTTTTACTAACTCAGCCGTTATTTTGTCCATTGTAATTGTTATTTTACCAAATTAAGCACGACAAATACCGTTTAAAAATTGTTGCCCTGTGGATAAAGGCATATTGAGTTAGCATAGATCTGATCTGTACTTACTACAGATCAGATCTATACTAATTAAAGCTACCGTTTGCTGCACTAGGAGGTGCATAACTTTATAATTTACTTAGTAAAAAACTGATCTTACGGTGTATTTTTGTTCATAAGTTAAGGAGTAAGCTGTGCATAACTCACTTTCAAAATTACAGCTTAGTAAAAAGGTGATCTGAGTGTTAATAAAGATCTGATCTTAACCAAGTATAAAGCTGATCTGCTTTTAAAGTTATTATTTATATTTATCATGAGGTTACATAGTAATTTAAGGTGCTTAACCTTTACTACCTTATATATTTAACCACCTTTAAACTTCTTTATTTATACTAAGCAATATTAATGGTGTAAAAATATTATTAGATGTCTACTTTTTAAAACGCATGTCGCTATAAATAGTTGTTTACAGCTAATTGAATGGACATTATACTATCTGCCTAACTTTGAGGAAGGAAAGTATGTCTATCAACAATAACGCGCTAAATACCTATCGGCTTTTAAAAGCAACTGCTGAGGTTGCAGAAAAGTCACTAGAAGGACGTATTCAACATTACCGCGCTCATCTTAAATCAGAAGAGAAAGAATTAAGAACATACACCCAAAAAGCAGCTGCAGACTTACTAGGTTGTAATAATCGCACATTAAAAAGACGTCATGATAACGGTGATTTTGACGATTTAAACATAAAACGCGGTGCAAATGGCCATTATGCTTACACACTTGTAAATATTTTTTCCATGGCTGATATCATGGATATCAAGCCAGATCACCGTACAAATAATGATAAACTCCAAGTTATTGTTATAAATTCACTCAAAGGCGGTTGTGGTAAAACAACCAGTATGGTTAATATTGCTGCAGCGCTTGCTACAACAAATATTAAGCGTTATCGCATTGGTATTATTGATTTAGATCCACAAGGATCGTCATCAAGTTTCTTCCCATCAAGTGAACACGACCCAATTACGGTTGGCGATTTAATGCGTGATTGCATTGACTTAGAGGAAGGTGAAACATGGCCAGAATTTGTATCAAATTCATTTTTACCTACTCATATTCCTAATATTCGTGTTTTACCTTCTGGTATGGATGACTTTTATTTTGAACACGAAACTGCCACTATACTCAAAGATTCCTCAAATTATGAACAAACTCGCCATTATCATAAGTTACTCGAAAAAGTAATTGAACCGGTAAAAGACGAGTTTGACATTTTACTTATTGACACAGCTCCAACACTTAACTTTATGTTTTATAATGCATTAATGGCATCTACCGCAATGCTTATTCCAGTCCATCCAGAAGCTGTGGATTTTGATGCTAATAACAAATATTTAAAACGTTTAGGTGAAATTTATCATACCGTTGCTGCGCTTGGTCATGAAGGCTGGGACTTTATGCAGTTTTTAGTAACCAACTACGTTAAAGGTAATCATTCACAGCGCGATATTGTCAAAGATGTGCGTAGTGCATTTGGTCGCCAAGTAATGAGTTATCCTATCAACCATAGTTCAGCAATTACAGCAAGCTCTTCATCTTTTAACACTATTTTTGATCAAAAAGCATCTGATAGCTTAGCGAGTCGTGAGTCACTTATGCGTGCCCAAGAAAACATAAAAGATGTTGTTGATGAGCTTGAAATGCTGATTCGCTCCAATTGGCAATCTACACAATCAAAATTAAATACCCCTAAGTAAGGATGTTAAATAAAAATGGCTAAAAAACGTAAAAATGACACCCGCTTAGATCCTTTTGCAACAGCTGTAGGTACTAGCAGCCTCGATGCACTCCTTGAACAAGCCAGTGCTGGTGATGTGATAAGAATGCCTGCACCTAGCGATCCTACCCGGCAGATAACACTTATTTGTAAAGTGATCCCGCATGCAGATATTGAGTCTACAACAGGTGTATATGGTAAAAATCGTCGTGTACAAGCGCTTCTAAACGAAAAGTCAGTGTCGGATATTCTTCCTGCAATCTCTGACGATGGCCGTAATCAGCATCCTGCTCTACTTTGGGATCAAGGTGATACAAGCTTAGTTTTAGCAGGCTCTCGACGTCGCATGGCTTGTATTTTAGGGAATGCTGATTACTTAGTACTGAGCTCAAGTGATTTTACAGAGCAAGATGCTAAAATTTTAGCTGTGTCATCAGATCAATATATTGCGCCAAGCTTATGGGAACTAGGACAAGCTTATCAACAAACCAAAAATGAATTGATTGAGCAAGGTAAAAAAGGATCTTATCGTGAAATTGCAGCGATAGAAGGTGTATCTCATACAGCTATAGCTGATGCGATTAAAGCTTATGAGCAAATTCCAGCAAATGTTATAGCACTTTACCCAACAGCTAATCACGTAGGTAGAGAAGTTGCTAAAAAGCTTGTTAATGCAAAGGAGCGCGATTGTGAGACCTTTAATCAGTTAGTGGTTGATCTAGCAAGCAATAACGAAATTAATGCGATTACAAGCGATGACAAGCGCGCTATGGAAATAACTAAATGCTTAACTGCTGAGCCGCATATGGTTGTTAAACGTGAAGCTGTACTTGAAAATGACTTTGTTTCATTGCAACGAAACCTTAAAAGTGGCGACGTCTCTATAAAAATAAATAACAAAGTGATGACTGACAAACGATTAGATCAACTTACTAAGTTATTAAGTGCTTTTAATTAGTTACTTAGTAAAATAGCGATCTGTTGGGTTTATGTAGTTAGTAAAATATTGATCTGCTATATCATTAAGTTAGTAAAAATCTGATCTATATACGTTATTAATGCGTTTATTTAGCCTATTTTATAGCGTAGATCATTTTTTTACTAACTGGCTTTCTCTTTTTTAGCTCTTCGCCACATGTTTTAAAAAATGTTAGTAAAATTCTGATCTATAAAGCCCTCTAACTATTATATAAGTTGTTTTTATTTTTTGAATTGGCTGCATTTTACAATTTATTCAACAAAATCCATTCTAAATTTAGTTATAAACCGATTTTTTACCAACCAATCAACACCTACTAGTTTATATAGCGTTAATATTGCTTTAGCTCAAAGCACATAAGGCATATACTGGCAGAATTATTTTTAAAAACTAATCCTTAGAGTGACATGTCTGCTAACTTATCAAAAAATGATTTACTGGCTATTTTTGAAGAAATTAAAAATGAGCAGGCTACCCAGTTTCCTCTTTCCGAACGCTTTATAAATAAACTGTTTAGGCCTAACGTGCTTGCTAAAGGGAAAGAGTACTACAAAAATGGAAAAATCACTTGGTTAGAGCATACTTCTAACTTTTCTGTTGTTGATTCAACGGTTCTTGGTGATAACGGTACGCCGTTTAATCAACGTATTGAGATCAGTAAATTACCAACTGGTTACTCCGTTGACACACATTGCACGTGTAATATAAAAACGAAATGCCGACACCTTGCAGCAATTTTATTAAAACTTAAGATAGAGCACTCTGGTGAATACGGTGAGGATTATTTTATTAATGATTGGTTTAGCGAGTTAAGTGCACTTAAAAGTGCAGAGCAAGCAGTGCCATCTCAGGTTTTACTATTTGTCTTAGATATCGAAAATAATAAAGTATTTCTATCGCCTAAAATAGCCAATTACGATAAAGACCAAAATTACACATTAGGCCGTAACCTTACTGATCAACAACTCAATAGTTTTATAACCCCCAATGATTTACTCGAAAGTGACTTTAGGCTTTACAGTTGGATACGTTCGCAAAATGCTGTCGGAAGTATTGAGCTTAAAGGCCAATGGGGTTTTAATGCGCTGCAGCAGTTAATTGCAACGGAGCGCCTATTTTTACAACGCTCTCGTGTTGCTATTAAACCACAAAGCGGTCAAGCACTTAGTTTTAAGTGGCAACAAGAAAAAGACTTAACTCAGCTGGGTATTAATTTAGAGCAAAGTAAAAGCTGGGCACTGCTCAAAACAACCCCACCTACTTATATCGATTTAGATCATTTAAAAATTGGTCGTATACGTACACCTTTAAGTGCTGACGAAATTTCGCATTTACAAACAATGCCAGCGCTACATAGCGCAAACTTTGATCGAATATATAAACAGTTAGCTGATAACTTTGGTGCAGGCGTAATACCACATCCAACAAATTCGCAAACAGCGCTCCCTAAAGCTGCAAGTAATGCTGTGTTAAAAGTGACTATGGGAGAGCGAGGTTTAGCGCTTTCATTGTTATTTAAGTATAAAAACAAAAACTATTTAGCTGGTGAAGCGCCCGCGAGCATAATAAATAATGCATTTGAGAATACTGTTACAAATGAACTTGTAAATTTAGGTTTTGAGTTTTGTAAAGGGGGTTTACAAAGTGAATTTGTTTTCACTAAACAATCCCCTATTCACTTGCATTGGCTTACTTATGAAGTACTTCCAAGCTTTAAAGAGCGGGGTTGGAAAGTAACAATTAGCAAAATGACAGTGGCTAATCCACAAAGCGAAGTAACACTTTATGCTAATCGAGCCGTAGGCCATCAAATGCATTGTAAAGTAATACTTGGTGATGCTAAAGCCGCGTTACTTTTCACTAACGAAGATCTCGTCTATCAATCACTGAATCGTCAAAGTGAATTATTTCATTACTATCCTGTAGGTCGTCAGTTTGGGGTTATAAATAAATCAGCGATAAATTTACTGTGTGAATTTAAGCAGCGTTTTGAATTTGTAAAAACACGAGACGAATTTAATATACCGCTTTCGTACCTCCCTGAGCTTGTAAAACATACAGCCATAAATGTTGAGCTACATGACGATTCTTTAGAGCTTTACTTACAAGAGTTAAATAATACCGATCATACTATGGCGAAGGTGTCGCTTCATGGCTTAAATGATTCAGTAGAACTTAGAGAGTACCAACAACAAGGTGTCGATTGGTTAAGTTTTTTAAAACGCCACAAATTAGGTGGTATTTTAGCCGACGACATGGGGCTTGGTAAAACACTGCAAGTTATCGCATTTTTAACAAGCACCTTTAACCGTCCGCAAGCCGGACCAACTTTAATAGTATGCCCTACAAGTCTTGTTAGTAACTGGCAAAACGAAATAACAAAGTTTGCGAAAGGATTAAAGGTAACAACTATTTTTGGCTCTCACCGAAACGAGCCATTACAGCATCTTGCCCAGTCTCAATGTATATTAACAACATATCCGCTGTTGAAGCGTGATATAGCTTATTATTCGCCGCTGTATTTCGAAAATATAATTCTCGATGAAGCGCAATATATTAAAAATGACACAGCGCAAGTCTCGCGCTTGGTTAAGCGTTTGAATGCCGAGTTTAAATTATGTTTAAGTGGTACACCAATCGAAAACAACTTGCTTGAGCTTAAATCGTTACTCGACTTTGCTATGCCATCATTACTTGGTTCACAAGCTCATTTTAAACAGCATTTTCAAACGCCTATTGAACGCGAAGCAGACATACAAAGAGCTGAGCAATTAAAAGCGCTGATCATGCCCTTTATAATGCGCCGAACTAAAGCACAAGTGGCGCAAGAACTTCCTGAAAAAACAGAGTTAACTAAAGAGTTTGAGTTTGAACCTAAGCAAAAAGAAATGTATCAGGGAATTACGCAGGCTCTTGAAGAAAAGTTAATCGACTTATTTGCAGAGCAAGGCGTACAAAAAAGTAAACTCGCTTTTTTAGAAGCATTATTAAAACTCAGACAAATTTGTTGTCACCCTAAATTAATCGAGCCCGATACGCAGGCTGGCTCAGCCAAATTAGAATGGCTAGCGACCCATTTACCATTAATGCTAAGCCTTGGCCGTAAAGTTATTATATTTAGTCAATTTACCTCGGCACTCGACTTAATAGCTAAGCGCCTAGAAGAAATAAACATAGACTTTAGCTTACTTACAGGCCAAACACGCCATCGCGATAAAGTAATTGATGAGTTTACCAGTGGTAAAACATCGGTGTTTTTAATTAGTTTAAAAGCCGGTGGTACCGGTCTTAATTTAACGCAGGCCGATACAGTTATACATTTTGATCCATGGTGGAACCCTGCGGTAGAGAAACAGGCAACTGATCGTGCTTATCGAATTGGGCAAACTAACCCTGTTTTTGTATATAAGCTCATAATGAGTAACTCAATTGAACAGAAAGTATTTAAAATGCAAGAAGATAAGCAAGCGCTTGTTGACGCATTATTTACCGATAAATCAATGAGTTTCACTCAGTTTGACGAACAACAGATGTTGTCCCTGATTAAAAATTAAATTAATTTCAGAATGTTTGAATTTTTTTGAACTTAATTAAAAATAGGGCGTCTACTATTATGCTTGTTTATTAATTGCAGTTAATACAAGTATTCATGTTGATTTCCCTATTTAGTTACTAATTTTAGTAATGATTAAGCCAGTTCGTTTTGAACTGGCTTTTTTTATGTCTAAAACCTACCAATGAAATATTATTTTAAAATTTTTCATTTTTTATGAACTTAATTAAAAATAGGGCGTCTACTATTATGCTTGTTGATTAATTGCAGTTAATACAGGTTTTCATGTTGATTCCCCTATTTAGTTACTAATTTTAGTAATAATTAAGCCAGTTCGTTTTGAACTGGCTTTTTTTATGTCTAAAACCTACCAATGAAATATTATTTTAAAATTTTTCATTTTTTATGAACTTAATTAAAAATAGGGCGTCTACTATTATGCTTGTTGATTAATTGCAGTTAATACAGGTTTTCATGTTGATTCCCCTATTTAGTTACTAATTTTAGTAATAATTAAGCCAGTTCGTTTTGAACTGGCTTTTTTTATGTCTAAAACCTACCAATGAAATATTATTTTAAAATTTTTCATTTTTTATGAACTTAATTAAAAATAGGGCGTCTACTATTATGCTTGTTGATTAATTGCAGTTAATACAGGTTTTCATGTTGATTCCCCATTTAATTACTAATTTTAGTAATAATTAAGCCAGTTTGTTTTGAACTGGCTTTTTTTATGCCTAAAACTCACCATTGAAATGTTACTTTAAAATTTTTCATTCTTTATGAACTTAATTAAAAAAGGGGCGTCTACTATTATGCTTGTTGATTAATTGCAGTTAATACAGGTTTTTATGTTGATTCCCCTATTTAGTTACTAATTTTAGTAATGATTGAGCCAGTTCGTTTTGAACTGGCTTTTTTTATGCCTGTATTTCTTTGCTCCCCTACTTCTATTGATAGTTATTCGCTATGATGGCATGTCACTAAATGTTATAAGTTTATTGTTATGTTTATTCAAATACTCACTAATATTGATTGGTTAAGCGCAGGCGTCGGGGTTGCTCTAGGCGTTGTACTTTACGGCGTTGTATCAGTACAGTTGCGCAAAAAATTACAGCAAAAAATAAGCGAGCAACAACAGCAGCTTTCAATTTTACAAAATCAATTTGATAATAAAGCGCTACAACACACTACCCTGTTAGAAGACCATGAGCTGCTTGAGCACACTCACCAAGAGCAGCGCGATGAGGCGCAGCATTTTAAAACCCGGTTTAGCGAACAAGAAAAACAAAGCATTCAATACAACCACTTTTGGCGTAAAGCTGAAGGTGAATTAACAGCGCTTCGCGAGCAATACAACCAACGCGATGTTGAATATAATAATATGCGCACCACGCTTGAGCAAAAACAGCAAAACTTTACCGAACAGCTAGCGCAAATTGAACAAAGTAAAAATATGCTCAAAAAAGAGTTTGAAAACCTAGCTAACAAAATTTTAGAAGAAAAATCACAAAGCTTTAAAACTCTAAACCAAGAAAGTATTGAGCAACTACTAAAACCTGTACAAGGTGAGTTAAAAGGGTTTAGAGAGAAAATGGAATCAATACACGTTGAAGATATAAAGCAACGTACCGCACTTAAAACCGAGTTACTGCATTTACAGGCCAAAAGCCAAGCCATTACTGATCAAGCAGATAAGCTCAGTAACGCATTACAAGGGCAAAAAAAGACCCAAGGTAATTGGGGCGAGTTAATGCTTGAGAACGTGTTAGATAGCGCAGGTTTGCGCGCAGGTGTTGATTACAAGCGAGAGGTGTCGTTTAACACCGAAGATGGCAGATTGCGCCCCGATGTAGTTGTATACTTACCGCAAGGGCGGCACTTAGTTATTGATGCTAAAACATCGCTAAACGCCTATACCCGTTATGTAAATGCCGAAAACGAGTTAGATGCTAATCAAGCAATTAAAGAGCATGTAAACGCCGTTACAGCGCGTATTAATGAGCTTGCTAGTAAATCATACGATCGCTTACCTGGTATTAACTCGCCAGAAGTTGTGGTTATGTTTGTGCCAATAGAATCAGCCTTTGTTGAGGCCCTTAAGTATCAAAGTGATATTTATCAACAAGCAATTGAAAAAAACATATTAGTGGCTACACCTACTACGCTGCTTACAAGTTTAAACATTGTTAAGCAGCTTTGGCGCTTTGAAGAGCAAACTAAATATTCAAAAGAGCTAGCAAATAGAGCTGAGCGTTTTTATAACAAGCTCAACGGCTTTTTAACCAGTATGGAAGGCGTAGGTAAACAATTAGATAAAGCCAAAGAAAGCTACGATAAAGCATTTTCTCAGTTATATCGTGGCAAAGGTAACTTAATTAAACAAGCCTCTGAGTTTAAAGAACTGGGTGTATCAGTGCAAAAAGAGTTACCTAATGAGAGTGTTGAACGAGCTCAGCTAGAATTGGATTAACAATGTCAGCTTAAATGAGCCAGCACTACTAAAATCTTATTATAATTTTACTTAATATTTTACATAGCTTCTTCGCGCATACTTATAGACATTAAATATGCGCGAAGAAGCTCATTATAATAATTATTGATTGTCGGTAACATAAAAGCACGTAACGTTATGCAAGCTATTCATTGATAAAATTATACATATAATCCCTAAGACCTGTTTATCTTTTGAGGTTGAATTTTCAGCAGACTGTTTGGTTGTTTAGGTAACGCAGCATAAATGCCAAACATGCGCTGTTCTTGGGGGCTATTTACTCTTCGTTACTTGGCTTTTACTTAGCCCGCAAAGCTTTTTGTGTCATCCGAAATATAATAGTGGCGTACTGGTTACTTTATATTTTATGCTGCTCAAATGTAATAAGTATTGCATATTGCATGCAATTTATCGTTTAATGTAGCTATGCTTGCAATGAACGTTCTGATATTAAACGCAAACTTTGCTAAAGTAAGCACTGTTAAACATCCGTTTGTTGAACCCAATAAGCGTGTTGCATAACCCTTAAAATAATAGCAACAAGCACACACCCACTTTAGGATCTCACATGAAATTACTTAAAGCCTCAGGGCTCGTACTGTCCGTAATGGCAGGACTGTCTTTACCAGGTTGCTCTGTAACTAACAATAGCACATCGGTTGCAGCCTCAACCGAAATGAGTGCCCCACTCTCGCTAGAACAAATTTATAAAGATAAATACTTTAAAGCGCAGCGTAGCACATACTTTAAATGGTTAGACGATGGCACTGGTTACACAGTGCTTGAAGCGCGTGAAAACGAAAAAGATAAAAAAGACGATGCTGATAAAGCTGATGACGAAAAAGAACACGGCGTAAAAGGCAACGACATTGTTTTTTACAACGCCGATGGTACTGACCGTAAAGTGCTGGTTGAATTTGAAAAATTACTCCCAGAAGATGCAGACGAGCCATTTGCAATCGAAAGCTATCAATGGTCAAAAGACGGTAAATGGCTAATGGTATTTACCAATAGCGAGCAAGTTTGGCGCTCTCGTAGTCGTGGTGATTTTTGGCTATTAAATTTAGAAACTAACAAACTACAGCAGCTTGGCGGCGAACAACCTGAACCTAAAAAACTAATGTTTGCTAAGTTCTCCCCAGACAGCTCAAAAATAGCCTATGTGCGCGATAACAACATTTATATGCAAGCGGTTGGTAGTAACAAAGTAACAGCCCTTACAACTGATGGCAGCGCCACTATTGTAAACGGTAATTTTGACTGGGTTTACGAAGAAGAGTTCACCATTGCTGATGGCTTTCGTTGGAGCCCAGACAACAAATCAATAGCGTACTGGCAGCTTGATACCAGTGACGTTAAATTTTTCACTATGATCAACAACACTGACGAACTGTACCCTACCCTTAAAGAGTTCCCTTATCCTAAAGCGGGTGAAACCAACTCTGCCGTGCGTGTTGGTGTGGTAAGCCTTAGCGACAAACAAACCCGTTGGGCTGAGCTTGAAGGCGATAACCGCGACCGTTATATTCCGCGTATTAGCTGGGCAGGCACCGGTAATGAATTAATGATTCAAGACTTAAACCGCCCACAAAGCCATAACAAAGTGTGGTTGTTTGATTGGCAAAAGCAGCAACTGACTAAAATTTTAGAAGACAAAGACGATGCGTTTATCGAATGGTTTTATAAAGCCAACTGGTCAAAAGACGGTGAGTTTTTTATTTGGCATAGCGAACGCGACGGCTGGCGTCATCTTTACCGTGTATCGCGCGATGGCAAAACTATTATCGACCTAACCCCTGGTGATTACGACATTATTGATATGCTGAGCATCAATGAAGACAAAAACGTAATGTATTTTATTGCCTCGCCAAACGATCCTGGTCAGCGTTATTTATACAGCACACCGCTTGATGGCAGCAGCAAACCGGTACGGGTCACACCTGCTGAGTTTGAGGGATCAAACAGCTACTACATGTCAAAAGATGCCTCGTGGGCAATGCACACTTACTCTAAATTTGGTACGCCACCGACTAAAGAGATCATTAAAGTGGCAGATCATAGTAATGTAAAAACCTTAGTTGAAAATACAAAGCTTAAACAAAAGCTTGTTGAAAAAAGCTTACCAAAGCATGAGTTTTTTAAAGTAAACGCGCAAGATGGCACCGAGCTTGACGGCTACATTATGTTCCCTGAGAACATGGATAAAAGTAAAAAATACCCAATTGTGTTTTACGTATACGGCGAACCATGGGGTTCAACCGTGCAAGACCGCTGGGAAGGTAACAGTTACTTATATAAATCGTTACTAACGCAAAAAGGCTTTATTGTGGCATCGGTTGATAATCGTGGTACACGTGCACCAAAAGGCCGCGATTGGCGTAAATCAATTTATAAAAAAATTGGCTCAATTACCGTGCAAGACCAAGTAGACGCGCTTGATGCTATGGCTAAACGTTGGGATGTAATAGACACAGACCGTGTTGGTGTGTGGGGGCATTCAGGGGGCGGTAGTTCAACCCTTAACTTATTGTTCCGCCACGGTGATAAATTTAAAGTAGGCATTGCCTCTGCACCCGTGCCAGACATTCGTTTATACGACACCATTTACCAAGAGCGTTATGCGGGTAACCCAAATACCGATCCTGAGAGTTACGATAACACCTCGCCTATTACCTTTGCTAAAAACCTAACCGGTAAGCTATTGCTTATTCACGGCACAGGCGATGATAACGTGCATTATCAAGGCTCTGAGCGCTTAATTGACGAGCTTGTAAAGCACAACAAGCAGTTTGAGTTTTTCTCATACCCTAACCGCTCACATAGCCTACGTGAAGGTAAAGGCACCGCCCTGCACTATCACACCATGATGGCCGAGTTTTTTGAGAAGAATCTATTGAATCAGTAGTTTGATTAGTTAGTTTAAATACTAAAAAGCCACACACTAACAAATAGTGTGTGGCTTTTTTAATCAAAATGTAATGGGGGTTTACAGCAGGGTGTAAAGGTTAACCTTGAGAAAGGAAGTCTCATGTCCTTATACTAAACCTAAATAACAAGAACCTGAGTAAACTTTACTGGAAGATGACTTTGGTCTTTTGCTTTCTTAAGTAGTATTAATTTAGCTATCAGCAGAGCTATTTAATAATTTACTATTCTCTTTTAGACTTTCTATATGCTTAAGCATAATACCTTCCATTAAAGGGGTAATAGCTGCATTAGCGTCTTTGTACCAAGGTTTATCATTTTGAGACATATTTAGATCGAATGTAAAATTAGCCATAAGATAATATTTTTCATTCAATTGCGTTGCAAAAATGTATTTTTTCTTTGTTTCGTTAGAACGAATCTCTGTATATTTTATCCACTCAATATTGTTAAATGTACATTCATCAAATTGAGATATTTCAGGGAAACCTGAATTTAATAAGTTAGACTCTATGTGATGTTGCTTTTCTTCGTCTGAAAATGGTGTAGCTCGGCGAGCAGAATGAGCTTCTATTTCATTGATGAGCTCAGTATTATGCCCTTTAAAATATTTACCTATTGAAGAGGAATTATAATAGTCGTTATATTCCTTTAGAATGGCATGGCCGAGTTCTTTAGTGCTAGTGACTGGAGATGCGAGCTTTCCAATAGTAATATTGAGCCGCAGGCTTCCCAACTCATCTGACATCGGCGTTCGCATTAGAGGCCAATAAAACCAATAGGACTCATGAATTGGAATATATCTAGAATGTCGAATCTGACTATAGTTAGTTTCAAACCAATTTGCTTCTGTAAAAGGATAATTTACAATTTTTGTTTTAGGTTGTTTCAACGGATTACAAACTGGAAGAGCAACGGTCAATTTAAGCTCTTCGTCTAGGTAATAATGCTCTTTTTGAATATTATTAAAATCAGGGCCTCCGCGATAACCGCGGAGTATTTTTTTCATTAGCATTTAACTATCCCTCTCAATACAACCACTCTAAGTATTTTTTTCTATATAATTTAGTACGTCTTGTGCTCTCCGATGATTACCAGCTAAGCGCAATTGAGTATGATAAGACTCTAGCCCCAAATAAGGTAATGTATGTGGGCTGGTTAATTCTGTTCCTAAAAAGGTAAGACCCATAAACTTTAAGCTACGAATTAAACTGCTGGGAGATAGATTATTTTGTCCTGCCATATTAGGTACTACATCAAAGGGGTTACTATTAGCTTGATGTACTAACATACCCAATCGCGCTGCTGCGGATTTTAATCGCGGAAGGTATGCTCCAGGTGAGTGAACTGCTACTTGTTGAGAAGTTAGTCGAATAGTATGAGTTTTAGCAAATTCTTCAAGCGCCGCAGTAAAAATAATAGCCCCTTGACTGTGTACTACCCATTTTATTTTCTTTCCTTGTTGCTGAGATTGAAAAAAAATGGCCGCCAAATGTTGTGCATTTTGTGATTTAGTTCCTTTGCGTTTATCAAATATGCATTCAACAACGTCATACAGCATGCGATCAGTCGGGTTGTGGAATAAAGTGTATGTATCAAAACTATCTTTAGGGTAAGCTACATCTAAGTGAGCGCCCATTAACCAAGCCGCTTTATTTAAATTATTCTGCATCCCATTCACTGCTGCATGATGATTAGAAACTTGAGTAGCTCCAGAACCTGATAATCCCCATGAGTCTTTATTCTGCTGCAACTCATCACTATCCCAAGCGCCAGTAAATCGACCACCTTGGCGTTTTACATTGTATAACATGTTTCGTTCTAGGCTTGCTCTTGGCTTTGGTCCAGTGGCACTAACATCGAAATATATATCGTGAATTACCACTTGGTTATCTGCTGTAATTTTAAAGTCTATTAGATAATGATATGACTTGAATTGGTCTCTAGAGCGAAATAAGCGTTTAAATGGCAGCGTGCTGTGCTTAACCGAACTACAACTATTTGGATTTTTGCAAACAAAGGTAATTTCTTTAATCACTTTTTGTTGGTCAAATTGATTTAAATTGGCCAGCATAGCTAAGGCTTGTTGTGTGATTAAAATTCGAGTACTTTTTAGATCTACAGGGTCATAAGTTAAGTTATATGATTGAGCAGTTGCCTCGTCTAGCCCAATATGGTTAAAAGCGGATGCTTTTCCGGTATGTTTCCAAGTCATAATGTTCTTCCTTTTACATTTATTTAGACAGATGATATCTATTCAAAAACCCTTAGTCTAGTGTGTTTTAGAATCAATATATTTAGCAAGAGTTTAATAATGGGAATCTAAATACTGATCTTGGGAGCTAAGATAAGAACTCAATTTATTAGTGTGCGGCTTTTTTAATCAAAGTGTAACGGGGTTTACAAAGCGTAAGTTGGATAGAGTGCAACGAAACCCGACAATAATAAAAAATGACATATACACTCAATGTCATCTAAAATAGCGAAGGCTCACCATGTTATTAGCCATTTTTCAATTTCGATAACATCATCACGATCAAACACCATTAAACTTGAATGAGAGCGAGCATTAAAAGTTATTTTTTTTACTAACTCATTTTGTATAGATGAAAAGTAAGCCGGGGGGGATAGAGAGTCAACATCTGAGTTAATTAACAATACAGGCTTTTTAGTCTCAGTTAATTTAGGCAATAAATTTGTTTCTTGAATGGTTACTCCTGCCTCAAACATTGCCTGGTTAACAATATTATCAATCTCGCTATGAAAAAAATGACTAAGCAAAGGCGATTTATAAGGTAAGTACTCCTTAGCTGCAATGTCAAAACTCATCATTGGGGCAAGTAAAATAGCAGCGTCAACATATTCTGATGATAATAAGTTACTTGCAGTAAGTGCTCCCATAGAATGGCCGACTACAACAGTCTGGTTATTTGTTTGATTTAAAAGTGATTCAGCAAGCAGTTCATTTAAAATGCCGTGCTCTTTTGCTGCAAATACAAATGCTTCAGTTGATTCACCATGGCCAAAAAGATCTGGAATAATAACGTTCATACCAAGCGCTCTAAAATAGATAGCTGAAGCCATCATTGCTTCTTTACTGCCCCCATAGCCATGAAGCAATAAAGCAGTGCCTTCAAAACGATTAAATGTATCTGGTGTCATTCTGTGTGAAATTGTATTTTCTACATTATTACCAGTTGCATGAAGGTTATAATAAACAGAGCTCCCTTGCGAAAATTCAGCTGCTTGATAAGGTTCAGCAGTCAGATATGTAATGCATTGAGTGGTACTAAAAGAGCAAAATGTATGTTTTTCAAAGCCAATGTCGCTAGGTTTTGCTTTTATAAACTGTGCTTCAGAAAGATAAATATCGGGGTTTGACATGACGTAACTGCCAATAGAAGTACAGCCAGACAAAGAAAATATATAAAGTGAAACTGCTAATAGTTTGGTGAAATTTTCCATTTTCGCTTCATTAGTTAAATTTGAATATCAATACTTTAATTAAGCAGATAACCCCCTGTGTCAGGATAGTTGTCGCTTCTAACTTTTAATAGAGGCAGATAAAATGAGACGTCGATTTACACAAGAATTTAAAGTTCAAGCTGTTGAAAAAGCATTATCTCAATGTGATGATGTTCGCCGCTACGCCTACAACGCCGCTAATTTATTAACTAAGCGAACCCGAGCCAGCGGTTTTAGCCATCATTTTGAGTGGGATAGCTATTCACCGAGTGCTAAATGTATAAAGCAATGGGGCGATAACAACACTTATACCTATCAGTTTGAATACAACCTTGAGCGCGGCGAAACAACCTGTATAGACTCACGGGGCCATAAAGAACACTTTGTACACAATGCACAAGGTAAGTTGGTAAAACACACCGACCCCAATGGCCATGTGTGGCAATACGCGTATAACGCACAGGGCCAAAAAGTAACTGACGTTAAACCCGATAACAGCATAACGCGTTACAGCTATACGCCTTATGGGCAATTAGCCTCCATCACTCAGCCTGATGGCGGCCAAACTCAATTTGCGTATAACCAACTCGGGCAACGGGTATTAACCACCTTGCCAGATGGGCAAACCATTACGCGCAAATACAGCGTAGCGGGTTTACTGCAAAGCGAAACCTTTGGTGATGGCCGTACCACATTATACAGCTACGATAAGCTTGGCCAGTTAACACAGCACATTAATAAAAACGGCCAAATTACCCAATTTGTATGGAACGAGCAAGGTGAGCTATTAGCAAAACACCATAACGACGAGCTAATACGTTACAGCTACGACAATTTAGGCCGTGTAAACGCCACCATAAATAACGCAGGGCTGCTGACTCAATACAAATACAACGCGCATGGGCAGCTTGCGCAAACCACCGCCTTTGACGAAAACGAGCCTGAACATAAACAGCATCAACATTTTAGTTACGACGAAGCAGGGCGGCTAATAAGCTCACAAAACAGCAAGGGCGACACCACCGAGCAACACTTTGAAGGGCTAAGCCAGCCACATTGTGTCATTCAGCCTGATGGCAGCGCACTGCATTTAACTTACGATAAAGAGCGTAACTTAACTGCCATTGAGCGAAGCGACGGTCACGTATACCGCATAAGTTACGATGCCAATGAAAACCCAACGCAAGTCACCGGATTTGATGGCACGCTACAGCAATATAAATACGATGCCTGTAACCGCTTAGTCTCGGTAACACAAAGCGATAAACGCCACGTAAAAATAGAGCGCGACAGCCTAGGCCGCGTAACCGCACAACATGCAAGCTTGGCAACCGACACCCACATAGTAAATAACGCCAATTATTACGGCTATAATCTGCAAGGTAAAATTACCCGTGCCCACAACGCACAATCAACACTTAAACAACGCTTTGATAAAGGCGGGCGATTATTGCGTGCTGAGCAAGTACATAATCAGCAACAAGCGCATACCTTACAATATAGCTACGATGACTACGGCAGACGCCAAACACTGACGCTGCCAGACTCAAGTACGCTTAACTACAGCTACAATAAGTTTGGTCAGCTAAGTGCTATTCATTTACAGCAAGCAAACAGCAAAACGAATGATTCAGCTAGCGCAGCAAAGCCGCTTGTAACATTAAGCTACGACAGCCAAGGTAATATTCAAACGCAACAGTTTGGTAATGACATAAACCTTACCCAACAATTTGATGTATTTAACCGCTTAACACAGCAGCAGTTAACCCACCCTGCGCAGGCACTATTTGATACCTGTACGTACAATTACGACAGCATCAACCAGTTGATTGCCCGTAAAAACGAAGGTGTAAGCAGCCACAATACTAATTTTGAGTACAACAGCTTGGGGCAGTTAATTCAGCAAACTTTAGCAGGCGAGCAGA